>JACPFM010000080.1 GCA_016182965.1 Deltaproteobacteria bacterium
AAAGACAGCTGGAAGAGCATCGTCGTCTCGGTGATCGACGTGCGGACGCCGGCCGCCGGGTACAGGTCGAAGGCGAGGAAGAAGCCCAACGGGCCCATGTGCAGATCGCCCTGCAGACGCACGCCTGCGCGGAGATCGGGGAGCAGCTGCACGGGCGCGCCCACGCCGAGGCCGACCGACGGCAGCATGATCACCCACGGCGTCACCGCGTGGATCGCCGGGACGAAGAACACGCGGCGAAACGCGCCGGTCTCGACCGCGGCGGACCAGAGCAGCCAGTCGGGCGCGGAGAGCTCGCCGCCGAGGCGCAGCCGCAGACCGCGGCGATCGCCGGTGGTGCCGCCGATGCCGAAGAGGAGTCCTCCGACACGCACCGTCGGTGCGGGCAGCTGGAACGCGAACGGCAGCATGCCGGGCGCGCCCTCGCCGAGCGTACGCGTCGCGACCGCCTGCGCGCCGTCGCGCGCGAGCGACCACCGCGACAGCTCGACCTCGGGGCCCGCCAGCGTGCGGTGCGCGATGAACGGCTCGGCAGCGCCCCACGAGGCGGGGAAGCGGATGGTGACCTTGACGGTCGGCGCGCCTGCCCAGCTGCGGATGGGGCCGAGCAGGTACACCAGATCGTAGATTCGGGCCCGCGTCGTGGTGGAGAACGCGAGGTGGCGCGCCTCGTACCCTGGGATGACGTAGCCGCGCGGCTGGAAGCGCAGGCCGGGCTGGATCGTCCCGGTCACGCGGAGCGTGCGCGTGGCGGCGGGCTCGAGCGACAGGCGGAACGGGAAGCGCTCGGTCAGCCGCTCGCGGTCCAGACGCGAGAGGAGCTCGCGCGGATCGGTGACGCTCTCCTTGCGGAACGCGGCGTCGTCGAGCGCCTCGATCGCCTCCGGAGTCAGCGTCTCGATCGGCACCGCCGCGCCGTCGACGGCGATCGCGACGTCCGACGTGTGCACGCCGTAGAAGGCCGCGGCCACCTCCTGCCGCGTCTGCTCCGGGTTCTGCACGCGGTAGATCGCCTCGAAGCGGCACTTCGGCGCGCCGTC
The DNA here is from genome assembly GCA_016182965.1 of Deltaproteobacteria bacterium. GTDB lineage: Bacteria > Myxococcota_A > Polyangia > Polyangiales > JADJMO01 > JALHOE01. The sequence continues at coordinate 1,041 of JACPFM010000080.1, forward strand.
GGCCTCGGCGCAGTCGATGGTCAGCGCCTCGTCGAGGACGCGCACGTTGGTGCCCGCGACGAAGCGCGGTCCGGTGACGTGCGCTGCGTCTTCGTGCGCCGCGGCGATGTTCGCGCCGGCGCGTGAAGGCAGGAGCAGCGCCGCGACGAGCGCGACGGCGGCCGTGGTGCGCATGCGCGCGAGCGTATCAAGACGCGCTCAGACGCGAGCCCCTACGAAGCGTCGACTCGTGCGTTCGTTCAGGGTGACCGGCGGCACGTACAAGCCGAGCCGCGTTCGCTGCCAGTACTCGCCGGTGCGACGCCGGGTCGCGCGGTCGTTCATCCGGTAGTCGTAGAGCACGGCGCGCACGAATCGCGGCGGGCGATCGCCGAACGGCGCGTGCTCGAGGAGCGCGAGCACGTCCGGCGAAGCCTCGAGCAGCCGCTGGAGGAGCCGGTAGAACCAGCGCGGCGGGACGCTCAGCGCGGCGAACCACATCTGCCAGTCGAGCCGCGGCTGATGCGGCGCGACCCATCGCCCGCCGCGGCGCGGATCGCCGGGCTTGTAGCGGAACGAGTACTCCGCCCACTCGACGTCATCGTTCGACGCCTCGATGACGATCTCGGGGCGCTCGGTGGTCATCGAGGCGAAGAGGCCGTACGCGCCGAGCGAGCGCGCGCGCTGGCCGAAGTCGACCAGCTTCGTCAGGGCCTCGGGCACCGCGCGCCTTCCGTAGCGGAGCAGGTGCGCCCCGAGCGAGGCCGCGAAGAGGACCGCCGCGCCCGCGTCGATCAAGGCGCGCTTCAGGCCGGACGTGCGGGGAGGTCGCGGGAGCGGCCGCGTACGAACGAGCACGGCGTCGTCGAGCAGCCAGAGCGAGATGACCCCGCTCAGCGCGTTGAAGAAGCCGTAATTCCCGGTCGCCGCGATGAGCGTCTGCAGCCCCACGAGGACGGCGAAGCCGAGCCGGCGGAGGCGCCGCGGCGCGAAGGCGAGGAGCGGCGACCAGCGCTCGATGTCGAGCGCGAGCTCGGTCGACACGCGGTGACACCAGCGCGGCAGCGCGTGCGCGGTCCACGCGAGCGGCGTCGGCAAAGGCTGCGTCCCGTAGTGGAAGCGACACGCGGTGCGCGCGCGCCACGTCTCGTCGCCGGAGCGGACCTTCGCGATGCCCGCCTCGCAGAAGAACCGGAGCGCGTGCCAGCGCATGAGGAGCACCGCCGGCCACGGCGGCTCCTCCGCGCGGAAGGTCGGTCGCAACCCGGAGGGCGCGACGACGAAGGCGTCGACGCCGGTCTCGAGGAGCAGCACGTCCCACTGGAACGAAAGGAACTCGCGCCCGGTCGACACGAACGACAGGTACAGACCCCAGAGCGCGAACAACGTCGGTCGCGGCGCGAGGCCGAGCATCAGGCCGATCGACAGCAGCTGACCGGCGCGGCACGCGCGCACCAGCGCCTCGTCCGAGGCGCCGGCGAGGAAGATCGACGGGTACTGCTTCCAGGCGTCGTCGCCGAGCACCGCCTTGCCCCGATCGAGCAGCTCCGCGATGGGCAAGAGCCCGCGGCGGCCGTAGAGGCCGCGGACCTGCGCGCCGAGCGAGGTGAACGCGGCGAGGTACATCGCGCCCATGCCCCGCACGAACAACGAGCGGACGAGCGCGCTGCTCGGCGGGGTCGGATCGCGGCCGAGGAGCGCGCGATCGATCGCGCCGACGAGCGGCCTGTGGCGCGCCACCCACCGGTACACGAGCTCGGCGCCCCAGCGCAGGACGGGCAGCCTGGCGATCCGGGTGATCAGCGCGAGACCGGGGGCACGGCCGAGTGTGCGGAACACCGCCTCCGCGCCCTGGTAGATGGTGCCGTCGGTCTCGACGAGCTGCACCGCCCGACGCGCCGCGCGCGACGACACGCCGAGCAGGCGCGGGAGGAGCGGCGTCTCGCGTGGCAGGTAGAGCACGCGCGAGCCGGTCCGCGCCTTCCAGCGCAGCACGGCGCGCCGGCAGAACACGCAGTGCTTCTCATACACGAGGATCGGCGGGAGCACGGCTCGGATCCCTCCCCTCCGGGACATGCATGTACGCAGCCCGCGTGCACGACGCGCGGCACCCGGCTCGCAACGGATGAAGGCGTGGCGCGTCCGCGCCAGAGCCATGAGGGGAGGGATCCGATGCACCTCGGCAAGATCGCAGTCGCAGCCGTGCTCGTGACGGCCGCGTGCGCTCGTGAGAGACCGCTGGCCATCTCACCGGACAACAAGGTGGTGGGCGTCGCGCAGGTACCCGCGGGGACGGCGCTGCGCGTGGCGGTCCGCGACCGTCTGTCGACGGACGACGCCGTGCCCGGCAAGCCGTTCTCGGCGAGCCTGGTCGATCCGCTCACCACCCCGACGGGGCACGTGATCGCCCCGGCGGGCGCGCCCGTGTTCGGGCACGTCGTCTCGGCGCAGCGTGGGCAAAGCCCTCGCCTCGCCCTGTCGTTCGACGCCGTCGAGACCTACGAAGGCCTCGCCCGCATCGACGCCCGTCTCGAGCCCTCCTCCCGCAGTTCGAGCGCGCGCTCGACGTTCGACACGCCGTTCGCGGTGTCCGCGTCGCGTCGCGCCGACGAGGCGGACGCCAGCGGCGTGCTGCGCGTCGAGCGCCGCGCGATCGGAGGCGGTCCATCCGCCGAGCTCTCGCGGGGACCGGCGATCGTCGTCGAACCGCGCACGCAGCTGAACCTGGTGCTCACCGCGCCGGTGACGGTGGAGCGCACCGAGGGCGACGAGCCCGACTGATCAGGGTGCTCGATCCTCCACAGCACGCCCCTCGACGTGAAGCGTGAAGCCGGAGACCGACGGCCTGCAGCAGCACCCAGAGCGGGCTCGAGAACCCCTCGACGCGCTCGCCGAAGTTGTAGACGAGGCCTCGACCGTGCACGAGGTTGTCGGCGTAGCGGAGCGAGATGAAGAGATCGTCGACGACCCGCGGCAGGTAGTAGAGCAAGTGCGCGAGCGTCAGCAGCGCGACCGCCCCCACCACGACACGGCGCGCTTTCTTCGGCCCGTTCGTCACCGCGGCTCGGCAGTATCGCACGGAGGCCGTGGCGGCCGGCGGCGCTTCGCGTCAGAGTGGGGTCCGCATGAAGCTGATCGACGAGCTCCGCGCCGAGCACGACATCATCGACCCGATGGCCGGGGCGCTGCGCACGTACGTGGCGCGTCGCGTGCGCGGCCAGGCCGACGCCGCCGACGCTCCGCGGTTCCTCGCGTTCTTCCGCCTCTACGCCGACGCGTTCCACCACGCGCGCGAGGAGGGCGTGCTCCTGCCGGCGCTCGCGCGCGATCTCGACGTGCCGAGCGAGACGGGGCCGATCGCCGCCGTGCTCGGCGATCACGTCCGCATGCGCGCGACGTTCGCGCAGCTCGCGGCGCTGCTCGGCTCCGAGCTCGACGCCGCCTCGGGCGCGCGGCTCGAACAGCTCGCCACCGAGTACACGCGCGCGCTCTGGCTGCACATCGACTCCGAGAACTCCGTGCTCTTCCTCGAGAGCGAGCACCGCCTGCCGCGCGCCGGCACGCACGAGCTGCCGACGCGCGCCCCGACCGACGCCGAGGCGGCGGCGCGCGATGACGCCACGGCTCTGCTCCTCCGCTATCCGCCGCTCGTCGACGACGGGATCATCCGCGGCGAGGGTTGCCCGATATGCCCGAATTTCGGCGTCCACTGCGACGGCGTCGAGCGCGCGTGGTGGAACGAGAACGAGTGGGACGAGTTCCCCGACCGCGTCGGTTGAGGTGGATCTCCGGCATGATCGATGATGCCATGACGGAAGTCAGAGGCCTTTGTGCACTCTTCCGGCATGGTGGTTCCCGCAATGTCCGCATCGCTCCTCGAGTCGATCCATCACCAGCACGTCCGTCTGCTCGACAAGCTCGCAGAGACGAGCGCGGTCGTGCGGTCCGTGCGCGACGATGGGATCCTCGATCCGGTCCGCTGGCGTGAGGTCTACCGGTTCATCCACGAGGTGGCGCTGCCGCACCTGAACCACGAGGAGGCCGAGCTGTTCCCCGTCGTCGTCTCGATGGGGCTGCCGGCCGAGGCGCTCGAGTTCCTCAAGCGCGACCACGAGAACCTGCGCTTCCTCGCCAAGCGCGCCGAGGCCTCCGGTCTGACCGCGGCCGCCGACGTGCTCACCATCGACACCGCGGAGGTGGTCGATCGGTTCGTGCGCGCCTTCGACGATCACGCGCGCCGCGAGGAAGAGCTCTTCGGCGCGCTGAACACCCTGCACTGACGACAGCCCGCGAGACCGCGGCGCAGCTCACGCGTCGGCGTGCACCGCCGGCCGGCGATCGGCCCAGGGCCGCGCCCTCTCGAGCTGGCCGGCGAGGCGGAAGAGCGTCGCCTCGTCGCCGAAGCGGCCGGTGAACATCGCGCCGACCGGCAGGCCCGCGCCGTTCCACCACAGCGGCACGCTCATCGCGGGCAGGCCGGTGACGTTGGCGGGCGCGGTCCACGGGATGAAGCCGTAGGTCTTCTCGGCGATCTTCTCGACGAGGCCGGGGATGCGCAGCACCGAGGTCAAGCTGGCGTCGGCGACGATCTCCTGCAGCTTGCGCTCGATGCCGTGCGGCTGGAGCGCGCCGATCTTCGGCGGCGGCAGACCGAGCGTCGGCGTGAGCAGCACGTCGTAGCGCTCGAAGAACTTCGCCATGGTGCGCCCGAGGTGCTGCATGCGGCGGCGCGCCTGCTCGAGGCGCACGCCGGTGATCGTGCGACCGAGCAGCGCGACCACCCGGCTCGTCAGCTCGAAGTCGTCCTTGGTCGAGGCGCGGCCCACGGCCGCCTCGGCCTCGGCGATGTCGGAGGCCATCGCCACGCCGACGATGGTCACCAGATCGGTCGCGACCTCCTGCGGATCGATGGGCGGCGTCGCCTCGGCGACGTCGTGGCCGAGCGAGGCGCAGAGCTTCGCGGCGTCGTCGGCGGCGGCGAGCACGTCGGCGTGCGGCTCGGCCGGCAGCAGCGGGCGCTTGCACAGGGCGATGCGCAGCTTGCCCGGCTCGCGCGAGACCTCCTCGATGTATGGCCGCTCGACCGGCGGCGCGTCGTATGGATCGCCCGGGCCCCAGCCGCGCGACGCGTCGAGCAGCGCCGCGCTGTCGCGGACCGTGCGCGAGATCGCGTGATCGAGCGCGAGGCCGAGCCAGCCTTCGCCCGCGTCGATGGTGGCCGGGGTGCGCGCGCGCGTCGGCTTGAGGCCGAAGAGGCCGCAGCACGACGCCGGGATGCGGATCGATCCGCCGCCGTCGCCGCCGTGGGCCATCGGGACCACGCCCGCGGCCACCGCGGCCGCCGAGCCGCCGCTCGACCCGCCGGTCGTGTGCTCGGTGTTCCACGGGTTGCGCGCCGGACCGTGGAGGAGCGGCTCGGTGAACGGCGTGAGGCCGAACTCCGGCGTGTTGGTCTTGGCGACGAAGTTCAGGCCCGCCCGCCGGTAGCGCCGGATCAGCTCGGAGTCCTCGGTCGCGACGGCGTGCGCGAAGAACCGGCTGCCGCGGGTGAACGGCGCGCCGGCGACCGGCTGGACCAGATCCTTGATGAGGAACGGCACGCCGAAGAACGGCGCTTCGTCAGGCCGGGAGCCCCGCTCGGCGGGGATCGGCCGCTTCGCGTAGTCGCGCGCGCGGTCGTACAGGGGCGCGACCATCGCGTTGATGCGGCCCTGCACCCGCTCCATGCGCTCGATGCACGCTTCGACGAGCTCGAGCGGGGTGATCTCGCGACGGCGGACGAGATCGGCGAGGCCCAGGGCGTCGTAGCGGTTGTACTCAGGGAAGCGCATGCGCCCGAGGCTATACCAGCCGCGCGCGGGCGATCAGCCTCAACCGTCGAACACGTCGCCGTCTGCGGCGGCGCCGACGTCCGAGCGCGCGAGCCGCGCGCCGGTCATCTGCCAGCGCGCGTCCGGCGGGAAGAAGTTGCGGTAGGTGGCGCGCACGTGATCGCGCGGGGTGAGACACGACCCCCCGCGCAGCACCATCTGACCCGACATGAACTTGCCGTTGTACTCGCCGAGCGCGCCCGCGAGCGGACGGAAGCCGGGGTAGGGCGCGTACGCGCTCGCGGTCCACTCCCACACGTCGCCGAAGAGCTGCTCGATCTCGGCGCAGACCGACGTCGATGCCGGCACCAGCAGGTCGCGATCCGCGAAGTTGCCCTCGATCGAGCGGCTTCGCGCGATCGCCTCCGAGAGGTGACAGGCCGGCGCGTGGGGGTCGAGCGGTCGCATCCCGCCGAGCGTCATCGTCCACCACGCGCCGTCGCGCCGCTCCCAGTATCGAGGGGCCGCCCAGCCGCGCGTCTGCACCGCGCGGAAGCCCTCCGAGAGCCAGAGCCCGGAGCGTCGATAGCCGTCGTCCTCCACGAACGACAGCAGCTCCGCGTTCGTCGCGGGCCGGCTCGCGATCGCGAACGGCTCGAGGAAGACGCGGTGGCGCGGGCGCTCGTTGTCGAAGGCGAACTCGTCCGCGCCTTCGTCGATCGGATGGCCGATCGCATGCACGCCGCTCGGTCCCGCGACGAAGCGCGGCGGGCCCGGATCGACGGAGGGCGGCACCGGCAGCTCGCGGTACACCGGACGCAGCGGGTTGCACGCGAAGGCAGCGAGCACATCGGTGAACAGCAGCTCCTGGTGCTGCTGCTCGTGGTGCAGCCCGAGCTCGATCGTCGCGGCGAGCGGGGCGGCCTCTTCGCGCTCGAAGAGGGCCGTCATCGCCGCGTCGACGTGGCGCCGGTACGCGCGGATGTCGGCGACCGTCGGTCGCGACAGCGTACCGCGGCGATCGCGCGCGACGCGCGGGCCCACGGCGTCGTAGTACGAGTTGAACAGGAAGTCGTACTGCGGGTGGAACGGCCGGTGCCCCGGCACCCCCAGCTGGGAGGCGAGCACCATCCGCTCGAAGAACCACGTCGTGTGCGCGAGGTGCCACCGCGCGGGGCTGGCGTCGGGGAACGCCTGCACGACGTGATCCTCGATCGTCAGCGGCGCGCAGATCGCCTCGGTGGCGGCGCGGACGGCCCGGTACCGCTCGGAGAGCATGACCGTGCGTCAGAAGGGGGCGCTGGTCACCGCGGCGGGGCCGAGCTCGAGCGCGAAGGTCTCGTCGACCTCGTCGTCGTCGTCCCACACCGGCCGCGCCACGAAGGCGCTTCCGCTCGGCGACGGGCGCAGCACGGCGTCGCAGCACCCGCAGCGACGCGGGTACGCGGCCTCCTTGGAGAAGATCGTCATCGTGCGGCAGCTCTGACAGACGTGGGCGAGATCGTACATGGGGGCCTCTGCGCTCTCGGACCAGCGTCCGATGCAGGACTTCGCTCCGTGTTCCTGTGGGTAACGTGTCGCGCGTCGTGTCATTCCCGTGACCGTGCGCGTCGTTGGTCGCGCGAAGGTTTCGGCTTGTCGCGTCAGACGGCTCTTTCGGCTTGACGCTGCGAACGGTGAGACCGGACGGCCTCTGGCGACCGTCGACCATCGACTCTCGACCCCGCCCGTTGGTGGCGGCGCGGCGGAAAGCCCTTTTCCCGAGCCTCCCGTTGCGTTCGCGCGCGCGCCCGCGCATTCTCCCGGCTCGGACATGGCCGGACGGACCTTCGCCATCGGCGACATCCACGGAGACATCCACGCGCTGTGGCGCCTCTTGGCGAAGCTCCCCGAGCTCGACGAGAAGGACACCATCGTCTTCCTCGGTGACTACCTCGATCGCGGACCGCGCTCGAAAGACGTCATCGACTACGTGCGCCGCCTGCCCAAGGAGACGAAGGCGCGCGTGGTCGCGCTGCGCGGCAACCACGAGGATGCCTGGCTGCGCGTCGTCGAGCGCGGTTGGGACGGCTTCGTCCTCCCGCCCATCAACGGCTGCCTCGCCGCGTACCGCTCCTACGTCGGCGGACCGCCCGCCTCCGAGGGCGAGGAGATGCGCCAAGACGAGAAGGCCATCGTGATGTCCGGGCAGTTCTTCCCCGACGAAGTGCTGCGCTGGTTGAGCGATCTGCCCTACTGGTACGAGGACGAGCACGCCATCTACGTCCACGCCGGCCTCCCCAAGCGCAACGACCGCTGGGTGCACCCGTCGGAGCTCGAGGATCCGACCGTGCTCCTGTGGATCCGCGACGAGGACTTCTTCGTGAACTACCGCGGCAAGACCATCGTCTTCGGGCACACGACGACCGCGTGCCTGCCGCCCGAGCTCTCGAGCTTCACGCCCGACGACCCTGAAGACCTCTGGGCCGGCGTGAACGTCATCGGCATCGACACGGGCTGCGGCAAGGGAGGCTTCCTCACCGCCGTCGAGTTCCCGGCACTCAACGTCTACGAGTCGCGCGAATGACCGATTCGATCCCCCCGCCCAGCCGGCTGAAGCTCACCCGCGTCAGGCTCGAACACCTGCGCGATCAGCTGCGCGCCCGCGGCCAGCGCCCGTCGATCGTCATGACGGGGCCGCGCACCTCCGCGGAGCTCATCGAGGCCATGTCGCTCGTCGAGGAGTACGGCCCGATCTGCGAGGCGATGTACCTGATGATGTCGGCCGATCACCGCGTGGTGAACGCCGAGCGCGAGGTGCTCCGCGGCGCGCTCGACGTCCTCTCGGGCGGTCGGGTGCGCACCATCCACATGGAGGCGATGCTCGACGCCGCCGCACGCCGCTGCGCGACCGAGGGGCGCGAGGCGCGCCTGCGCAAGGTCGTCGACCAGCTGCAGGGCGATCCGATGCGCGCCGAGGCGACGGTCGTGCTCGCCGCCGCGGTCGCCGCGGCCGACGCGCTCATCGTGCCCGAGGAGAGCGCGGTGCTCGAGGCGATGTTCAAGGGCCTCGGCATCGACGCCAAGCGAGCGAACGAGCTCCTCGAGAGCCTCGACGTGGACGCGTCTCCGTGACCGACGCCGTCCTCCTCATCCAGCACGGCAGCGTCGAGGACCCGTCGGAGATCCCCGACTTCGTGCGCACGATCCGCCGCGGTCGGCCCACGCCGCAGTCGGTGATCGACGAGGTCACCCACCGCTGGAAGGCGATCGGCGGCTCGCCGCTGAAGGCGATCACCGAGGCGCAGGCGCGCGCGCTCGGCGCCCGGCTCGGCATCCCGGTCGCGCACGGGGCCCGCCTGTGGAAGCCGTGGGCGAAGGACGTCGTTCGCGATCTCGTGGCTGCCGGCGCACGACGTGTCGTGTCGCTGCCCCTCGCGCCGTTCAGCGTCCACGTCTACAACGCGGCCAGCGAGGAGGCGTGCGCCGCCGCCGGAGCGACGTGCGTGCCGGTGCCCGCGTGGAACGAGGAGCCGGCGCTGATCGACGCCTTCGCCGAGGTGACCGGCGCCGCGCTCGGCGGCCCGTCCCTCGGTGCCCCCTCCCTCGGCAAGAGCGAGGCGCACGTGCTGTTCACCGCGCACTCGCTCCCCAAGCGGGTCATCGCCATGGGCGATCCCTACGAGGGGCAGGTGCACGCCACCGCGCGGCTCGTCGCCGCGAAGCTGGGGTTGCCTCGCTGGTCGGTCGCCTTCCAGAGCACCGGCATGGACGGCGGCGAGTGGCTCGGGCCCGATCTGCCCACCGCGCTCGACGATGTGCGCGCCGCGGGCGTCCGCGACGTGCTGGTGTGCGCCATCGGCTTCCTCGCCGATCACACCGAGATCCTCTTCGACCTCGACATCGAGGCGCGCGCCCTGGCCGAGCAGAAGGGGCTCGTCCTCCACCGCGCCGCGTCGCTCAACGATCACCCGCGCCTGATCGACGCGCTCGAGGCGCTCGCGCGTCGCGCGCTCGGCTGAGGGAACGTGCCCCGTCCCAAGCGCATCCCGCGCGGCTCGTTCATCGATCTCGGGTACTTCGAGGCGCCCGGCTTCGGCGCCGGCCGTCGCGTGCGCGCCTACGCGCCGCACGGCCACGTGCACAGCGCGCCGCGCCCGGTCCTCTGGCTGTTCGACGGCCAGAACGTGTTCGAAGACGAGGGCTCGTTCGCCGGCGGGTGGCACGCGCACGAGGTGCTCGACCGCTTCGCGGTGCTGCGGAAGGCCGCCGCGCCGGTCCTCGTCGGAATCGATCACGGCGGCGAGCAGCGCATCGACGAGCTCACGCCGTGGAAGGACGCCAAGAAGGGCGGCCGCGCCGACGAGTTCCTCGGCTGGGTGGTCGAGACGCTGATGCCGCTCGTGCGGCGGAGCGTGGGGCTGCGCGAAGACGTCGCGTCGAACGTGGTCGGCGGGTCGTCGCTCGGCGGGCTCGCGGCGTTCTACGCGCATCTGAGGTTCCCGCAGGCGTTCGGCGGCGCGCTCTCGATGTCGCCGTCGTTCTGGTTCGCCAAGCGCCGCATCTTCGAGTTCGTCGAGTCGCAGCCGGTGCCGTGGACGACGCGCGTCTATCTCGACGGCGGCGCGCGCGAGGCGCGGGGCATGCTCCTCAAGCACGGCCGCGAGATGGCCGATCTCCTCGCGAAGAAGGGCTGGCCGGGCGACTCGGTGATGTGGCGGCCGGACAGCAAGGGCACGCACGCGGAGCGGCACTGGCGGCGAAGGCTGCCGAAGGCGCTGCGGTTCCTGTTCCGGTAGGTCCCTATGGAGTACGTCAGCGCGCGGCGGCGCGCGTGCGTGCGGCCTTCTTCGCCGCTGTCGATCGCGCCGCGGGTCCCTTGGTGCTCGCTGCCTTGCGCGCGGCGGACGAGCGCTCGGACGGCTTGCGCCGCCCGGCCGCGCTTCGCGCTTGCTTCGCGAGCGCCTCGTGGGAGGCCGCGTCGCTGCCCTCGCGCCGGAGCGCGGTCTTCGTCGCGCGAGAGCGCCGTGGCGACGACGGCCGTTTCGCGGCCGTGCCCTGACCCCTCTCGTAGTCGCGCTGCGCGCTCTTTCGCGTCTTGGCCTTGGCCTTTCCCGGTGGAGGAGGAGGCAGCTCCACGCCGGCCCGCCGCGCCTTCGACAGTCCGATCGCGATCGCCTGCTTCGGCGATCGAGCGCCGTGCTTGCCTTCCCGCACGTGGTGAACCTCTTCGCGCACGAACTCGCCGGCCTGCGTCGTCGGCCTCTTCCCTTCGCGCTTCCTCCGGCGTGCACGCTCGAACGTCTGCTGCTCAGGCACGGTGACCTCCTGCCACGGTGCGCAGGCAACTTCGGGACCGGCCCGCACACGACGCGTGCCGCGCGCGGCGTCGATGCGAGCACACGATCCAGAGGTCCTCACTACCAGCGCTGAGCGCATCGGGCGCACGTCGGGAGCTCCAGTCGTGTTCTCCGCGGCAGCGATCCTCGTGGCGACCGCGCTCGGGTGCGGCAGCGCTCCGTGCCCCGAGCAGGCAGCGTCACGCCTTGGCGCGTTCGCGCACCGAGAGCAGCCCCTCGACCCCGACCAGCATGACGAGCACGAAGCCGCCCGCGAGCCGGAGATCGGCGTCGGGCGCGTAGGAGATCGACCCGTCGGGGCGCTCGACCGCGAGGACCAGCGCGCGGTGTCTGGCGCGCAGATCGGCCTCGGCGAGGGTCTTTCCCTCGAGCGCGCTGCCCGGCTCGACGCGGACCTCCTCGATACGCATCGCCGTCGCGCGATCGCGCATCATCTTGTCGAGGAAGGTCACGACCGTCGGCCGGAGCATCACCGAGGCCATCCGTAGCCCGCCGATGCGCTCGGGGAGGATGATCTCGTCGGCGCCGGCGCGGGTCATCTTCGGGACGACCGACGGCGTGGACCCGCGCGCGACGATCCGCAGGTCCGGGCGGAGCGAGCGCGCCGTCACGACGAGGAACAGGTTCTCGTGATCGCTGCCGAGCGCCGCGATCAGGCCGGTCGCGGTCGCCAGGCCGGCGCGCTGGAGGACGTCCTCCTCGGTGGCGTCGCCCGCGACGAAGGGCATGGAGAGCTCCTCGCCCAGATCGCGCACGTGCTTGGTGTCCATGTCGACCAGGACCGCCGGCGTGCGCATCTCGGCGAGCTCGCGCGCGATGGTGTCGCCGACGCGGCCCGTGCCGCAGATCACGATGTGGTCCTTCAACGCAGCGATCGTGGTGTCCATGCGCCAGCGTCTCCACGCGCCCTGCAGCGTGCCCTCGATGAACGTGACGGCCAGCGCGGTCGTCGCGTAGATCAGGGCGCTCACGCCGCCGAGCATCAACCCGATGCTCACGAGCCGCCCCGCGGGCGTCGCGGCGACCGGGATCATCTCGCCGTACCCGACGGTCATCAGCGTCAGGACGGACATGTAGAAGCAGTCGAGCCACGACGACGGCACACCGAGGTGCCGGCCGACCGCCCAGTACGCGGCCGCCCCGCCGGCGACGGTCGTCACGATGATCGCGGCGACCCGCCCGAGGCGGCTTCTGAGCTCGCGGAAGGTGACGTCCTCGGCCATCGCGATCGGGCCGAGAGAGTACCCACGGTGGCGCCGCGGCGTCAGCCGGCAAAACGTGGGCGTGCTCTACGGCATGAGCACGGCCCGGAACCGCACGCGGTTCTCCATCATCTTCGCGTACGCCTCCTCGGCCCGTTCGAGCTCGAACACCTCCACGCGCGGCTTGACCCCGGCGAGCGCGCTGAAGGCCATCGTCTCCTCGGAGTCGATCGCGCTGCCGCTCGGCCAGCCGGCGACCGACCTCCCGCTGAGGAGCGAGAACGCCGAGACCGTCACCGGCTCGAAGGGCGCCGCGACGATCAGCAGCTTGCCGCGGGCCTTCAAGCCATCGACCGTGCTCGCAATCGCCGACGCGACGGGCGCCGTCGCCAGGACGAGATCCGCGCCGCCGAGCTTCTGCAGCCCCTCGGCGGCGGCGACGCGCTCGGTGTCGACGTACTCGTGCGCGCCGAGGCTGCGCGCCAGCTCCGCCTTGGCGGCGCCGTGCGACAGCGCGATCGTGCGGAAGCCCATCTTCGCCGCGTACTGGAGCGCGAGGTGACCGAGCCCGCCGATGCCCTGCACCGCCACGGTGTCCCCCGGGCGCGCGCCGCTGTTGCGGAGCGCGTTGTACGTGGTGATGCCGGCGCAGAGGAGCGGCGCCGCGTCCCTCGCGTCCATCGCCTCGGGTATGCGCGCGAGCGCCGACGCGGCGGCGACGACGAACTCGGCGTAGCCGCCGTCGAACGTGACGCCGGTGACCTGGCCCCGCTCGCAGTTGATGAAGAGCCCTTTGCGGCAGGCGTTGCACTGGAAGCAGTGGCCACCGTGCCAGCCGATGCCCACGCGATCGCCGACCTTCCACGCGGTGACGCCCTCGCCGACGGCATCGACGCGCCCGGCGATCTCGTGCCCCGGCACGCGCGGGAGGACGAGACCGGGGTACCCGCCGCTCTTCACGAAGACGTCGCTGTGACACATCCCGCAGGCCTCGACCTTCACGCGCACCTGATTCGCCGCAGGCTGCGGCACGTCGCGCTCGACCCGCTCGAAGGGACCGTTGGCCTTCGACACCTGCATCGCTCTCATCTTCGCCATGTCCCCCTCGTAGCGGATGTCACGCGCGCCGTGCACACCGATGATGCTCGGGCCGCGCACGCGTCGTCCTCGCGTCGGGTGGAGCTCGGGACGCGAGCAGCGATGCGTCACGCCGCGTCGGGCAGGCGTGACGGTCGTCGACGGACGGTCACCCCGTCGTCCGCAGCCCGCTGGCGATCGCGTTCACCGACAACAAGACTCGCGGCAGCACCGCCCCCGCGGCGGCCTCGTCGCCCTCGGCGCGGTGCGCGCGCCACTGGCGCAGCACGTCGACCTGGAACGCGTGCAGGGCGCGCAAACCCGAGTCGCGGAGCTGGATCGTGCGCCACATTCGCGGCCGCCGCTCCTCGATCGGCGCGTCGTGCAGCAGGTCGAGGACCCGGCGGGTCCGCTCGAGCTCGTCGATGATGCGCTTCTTGAAGCGCTCGCGGACGGCGCGGTCCTCCACCAGAGACGCGTAGAGGGTGATCATCTCGGCGTCGGACGAGGCGACGTTGGTCTCGACGTTGTTGGTCACGTAGTGGAGGAAGCGCCAGTCGCGGAGGCTCTTGCGGATGCGCTCGAACGCCTCGGGATCGGCGCGGCGCAGGCCCTCGAAGGCGGTACCGAACCCGTACCAGCCGGGCGCGTAGTGGCGGGACTGGTTCCACGCCATCACCCACGGGATCGCCCGCAGATCGTCGAGGGAGCGGCGCGCGGTGCGGCGGGCGGGGCGCGACCCGAGCTGCGCGTGCTCGAACGCGTCGATCGGCGTCGCCTGGTTGAAGTAGGCGATGAACCCCTCCTCGCGGACCAGCGCCTGGTAGCACTCGCGGCTGCGACGCGAGAGCTCGTCGAGGATCGCGTGGTCCTCGGCGTCGGCGTCGGGCGCGCTCCGGTGCTTGACCGTCTTGGCGGTGACGCCGGCGAGGAGCAGCTCGAGGTTGTAGGTCGCGGTCAGCGGGTTCGCGTACTTCTGCGCGATGGTCTCGCCCTGCTCGGTGACGCGGAAGTCGCCGGTGAGCGACCCGTGCGGCAGCGCGTCGAGGAACCGGTGCGTCGGTCCGGCGCCGCGGCTCACCGTCCCGCCACGGCCGTGGAAGAAGCGCATGTCGACGCCGCGCTCCTCGCCCAACTTGGAGAGCGCGGCCTGCGTCTGGTGCAGCGACCACTGGCTGGTGAAGATGCCGCCGTCCTTCATCGAGTCGGAGTAGCCGATCATCACCTGCAGGCTCGCGCGCCCGGCGTCGCGGCGGAGGCTTCGCTGGGTCACCGGGTGATCGAGGAACGCGGCGACGATCCGCGGGGCCGCCTCGAGGTCGTCGATCGTCTCGAACAGCGGCACCACGCGCACGTCGCAGCACAGACCCTCGCCGGTCATGCGCGCGAGCCCCACCTCGCGCGCGAGCAGGTAGACCGCGAGCAGGTCCGAGGGGCTGCGGGTCATGCTCACGATCGACGCGCCGATGCCGTCGAGGCCCCAGGTGTCGCGGTGCTCGACGAGCACCTCGTAGCAGTCGAGCACCGCGCGCGCCTCCTCGCCGAGCTCGAACCCCGGGCTCGCGAAGGGGCGCGCCGAGCGCAGCTCGCGCTCGAACAGCGCGCGGCGACGCTCCTCGGGCCAGCTGGGGAACGACCCCGCGTCCTCGATGCCCGCGGCGGTGAGCAGCTGCGAGAGCGCCCGATCGTGGAAGGCGCTGTTCTGGCGGATGTCGAGCGCCGCCATGTGGAAGCCGAAGGTGCGCACCGACTGCTCGATCGGCAGCACCGCCATGTCGGCGATGCGGTGCGCGCGGACGCCCTCGAGCGACCGCCGGAGCTCCGCGAGATCGTCGGCGAGCTCGCGCGGCGCGGCGTACTGCCTCCTCTCCGGCGCGGACGCGCGCGGATCGGGCAGGCGCGCGCGGAGAAGCGTCACGTACTGACGCCACGGCTCGCCGCGGTTGCGGTCGAGGATCTTGCGCGCCGACGGCCCGAGGTGCTCGGCCTGCGCGGCGATCGACTCGTGGAACGATCGCGGCGGCGCCTGCAGCCGCTCCGAGAGACTGAGGCTCGACCCGAGCCGCCGCAGGCTCGCGCGGTGGAGGACGATCGCCGCGCGGCGCAGATCGGCCAGCGTGCGCGCGGTGACGTCGGCGGTGACCAGCGGGTGGCCGTCGCGATCGCCGCCGACCCAGGTGCCGAACGACAGCCTCGGCCCCACGGCCACGTCTTCGATCAGCTTGGGATCGAGGCCGGCAGCCCGCCAGGCGGTCGACAGCCGCCGGTGCAGCCGCGGGAGCACCGCCGGGAACACCTCGGTCATGTAGTGGAGGATCTGCCGGCGCTCGGAGGCGACGTCGAGCCGCTTCACGCGCGCCTCACCCGTGCGCCACAGCTGCTCGAGCGTGAGCTTGAGATCGTCGCGGATCTCGTCGCGCTCGGCCGGGGTCCACATCTTGTTCTCGCGCCGGACCAGCACGAGGTAGAGCTGGCGCAAGGTCTCGAGCACCGTGCGCCGCTTGGCCTCGCTGGGGTGCGCGGTGAGCACCGGCTCCACCCGCGCGCAGCGCATCGCCTGGGCGATCGCCTCGCCCTCGAACCCGAGCTGCACGAGCTGGCGCAGGTTCTGCCCCCACGAGCCGGGTTCCGCGAGCGGACCCTCGTTGGCCTCGCGGACGCGGCGCATCTGCGCGGCCGCGTTCTCCTCGACCAGGTTCAGCAGCTGGAACGAGATCGACAGCGCGCGCACGTCGCGCAGGCGGAGATCGCTCGGACCCTCCTCCTGCTTGCCGACCTGCGGCAGACAGCGCACCGCGTCACCGTCGCCGACCTCCTCGAGCATCTCGGCGAAGGCGCGCATCACGAAGGCGAGGTCCTGCTCGATCTTGTCGAACGCGACGTCGACGAGGGGGGTCGTCATGGCGGCCGATATTGGACGCGTCGCGTCCGCGCGGGGTGCACTTTCCCGCACGCGCCGCGAGGCGCCCTACGCCTCAGCCGCGCTGTTTGACGGCGGCGCGCCTGCCTGCGAAGACGGGCCATGGATCGCAAGGTCTGGCGCGACGGCGCGTTCATCCCGTGGGACGACGCCACCGTCTCCGCGCTCGCGCACCCGATGCAGCGCGGCGGCCTCGTGTTCGACGTGCTGTCGTTCCACGACACCGATCGCGGCGTCGCCGCGTTCCGGCTCGACGCGCACGTGGCGCGCTTCCTCCGTTCGCTCTCCATCGTGGGGCTCTCGTCGCCTTGGGACGCACGCACCCTTTGCGCCGCGACGTGCGCGACGATCGCCGCGACGGGGTTGCGCGACGGCTTGGTGCGCATCTCCGGGTTCGTGCCGACGATCGAGGCCGACGTGGTCCCGCGCTCGCCGGAGGCGAGCGTGATCATCGCGGCGTACGCCCGCTCCGAGTTCCCGAAGCGGCACGTCGCGCCGCCGTGCCTGCGGATCCA
Source organism: Deltaproteobacteria bacterium (assembly GCA_016182965.1). GTDB lineage: Bacteria > Myxococcota_A > Polyangia > Polyangiales > JADJMO01 > JALHOE01. Next base: position 17,883 of record JACPFM010000080.1, read on the forward strand.
GGTGCCGCGCGACCTGCGGAAGGCCGCGCCCGACGCGATCCCGGCGACGGCGAAGGTGGCCGCCGCGTACCTCGGCCCGATGATCGCGCGCCGCCGCGCCCTCGAGAGCGGCTTCGACGAGGTCGTCCTCCTCGATCACACCGGGCACGTCGCCGAGGCGCCGACGGCGAACGTCATGGCCGTGATCGACGGTGCGCTCGTCACGCCTCGGCTCGGCGCCATCCTCGACGGTATCACCCGCGACACCTTGCTCGTGCTCGCCCGCGAGGAGTCGATCGCGACCCGCGAACAGGCGCTCACCTACGAGCAGCTCAGCGGCGCGGACGAGGCGTTCATCACGGCAACGTCGTACCTGGTCGCCCCCGTCGCATCGATCGACGGTCGCGCGCTTCGATTCGAGGCGCCGGGGCCCGTGACGACCCGTTTGAAGACGAGATTCCTGCGTCTGCTGACGGGCGACGATCCGCGCGCGAACGAGTGGCTGACGCCCGTCTAGAGCCTGTTGCGGAAGTCAGCCCGCTCGCTGCGCTCGCGGGCAATTGCCCTCACCCCGCCCCCTCTCCCAGAGGTAGAGGGGCCCAGAAGAGCAGGAATTCTCGAGCCCTCTCCCACCGGGAGAGGGTTGGGTGAGGGCAAATCACCGGGGCCGCCGAAGGCGGACCCGGGCGAAATCGGATACTTCAGGCTCTAGGTACGTAGTACGCCGCGCCGGAGCTCGTCACTTCACCCCCTGCGAAGAGTCGCTCCGCGACTTCTCTCGTACGGCGCCCCAACGGTCGGGAAGGATCCAGGTACGAACTCCGGTGCGCCGTACTAGCGCGAGTTTCCCTGGCCCTGCGATTGCTTCTCCTCCGTGCATCGCTCGCCCGTCGCGAGCGCCCGTGCAAGCACGAGAGGAGAAGGCGTGAGCGAAGCGGCAAGGCCCGGAGCGTCGTGGGCCGAAGAGGTCTCGGACCTCCTCGCCGGGCTCGACGCGGTCGTGTGGGCCGCCGAGCCGCGCACGCTCCGTGTCTCGTCCGTGGCCGGTCACGTCGCTGAGCTCGGGTACACGCCCGAGGCTTGGCGCGGCGAGAATTTCTGGAACGACGCGCTCCACCCGGACGAGCGCGCGCACGTGCTCTCGTCGTGGCGAAACGCTGCGCGTGACGGCGTCGAGCGGAGCGGCGTCCACCGCATGCGCACGGCCGACGGCGGCGAGCGCTGGGTCCGAACGCGTGTGAGGGCCATCCGCGAAGACGACGGCCGCATACGACGGCTGGTCGGTCTGAGCGTCGACATCACCCAGCAGCGCCGCGGCGAAGACACGCTGCACGACCTCGACCCCAGCGAGCTGGTCCTCGCCCAGCTGCCGGCCGCGGTGTACACGACCGATCGCCAGCTACGGCTGACGGCCGGCGCCGGCGCCGCGCTGGCGAGCCTCGGCACGTCCGCGCAGCAGCTGCCGGGTGTCACGCTCGCCGAGTTCCTCCACACCGACGATCCCGAGAACCCCGAGATCGTGCGCCACCGTCGCGCGCTCGCGGGCGAGTCGCTCTCCTTCGACACGGCGTGGCTCGGCCGGAGGCTCCAGGTGCACCTGCAGCCGCTGCGCGACGCCACGGGCGAGATCATCGGCGTGCTCGGCGTCACCCAGGACGTGACGGACCTCCGACGCGTCGAGGCCGCGCACGCCGAGAGCAACGAGCGCTTCCGGCAGCTCGCCGAGGCGTCGTTCGAGGGCATCGTGCTCCATGCACAGGGCCGCATCCTGCTGTCGAACCGCGCCTTCGCCACGATGTTCGGCTACGGCGATCCGTCGATCGTCGTCGGCAAGAGCATCCTCGACTTCACGCACCGAGACTCGCGCGAGGAGGTCGTCCGTCACGTCCAGGTGCGATCGGAGGAGCCGTACGAGATCAAGGCGCTGCGACAGGACGGCTCATGGTTCCACGCCGAGCTGCGCTCGAAGAACGCCCGCTACGGCGACCGGATGGTGCGCGTCACGGCCATCCGCGACATCACCGCGCGCAAGCTCGCGGACCAGGAGCGCGAGCGCCTCTTGAAGGAGGCGAACGAGGCGCGCGCGCGCATCGAGCAGCTGGCCGAGGACGCGACCAGGCGCGCCAGCGATCTCGCCGAGTTCGATCGGCTGAAGGATCAGTTCATCCGGGTCGCCGCCCACGAGCTGAAGACGCCGGTCACCGTGATGAAGGGCCACGCCCAGCGGCTGCTCCGTGCGCGCGCCGAGCTGCCGTCACCCCGGCGCGGCGCGCTCGAGGCCATCGTGCGCGGCTCCGATCGCATCGATCGCGTGACGCAGGAGCTCGTCGACGTCTCGCAGCTGTCGCTCGGCACGCTGGCGATCGCCGCCGAGCCCGTCGATCTCGCCGCGCTGGTGCGCACCGTGGTCGGGCACGTGCGGTCCGATCCGCGCCACCGCGTGCGCGTGACCGGCGATCGGCAGGCGAAGGTGCGTGGCGACGCCTATCGTCTGCAGTACGTGGTCGGCAACCTCCTCGACAACGCGATCCGTTACTCGCCCGACGGGGGAGACATCGACGTGAAGATCGCCGTGCACGGCGGCGCGGCGACGATCTCGGTGACCGATCACGGCGTCGGCATCCCCAAGGATCGGCAGGCGCGGATCTTCGAGCGGTTCTACCGCGCGCACACCGACACGCCCCACGACGCCGGAGGCATCGGCGTGGCGCTGGCGATCTGCCGCGACATCCTCGCGCGCCACGGCGGCTCCATCGATTTCGAGAGCACCGAGGGCGAGGGCAGCACCTTCAGCTTCCGCATCCCGCTCGAGGCCGCGCATGCCGACCTCCACCCATGACCGAACCATCCTGGTGGTCGACGACGACGAGGACATCTGCTCGCTCGTCGCGGCCATCCTCGAGGACGAGGGCTACGCCGTGCGCACCGCCGCCAACGGCGCCGAGGCGCTGAAGAACCTGCGGACGCTCGGCAAGCCCGATCTCATCCTGCTCGACATGAAGATGCCGGTGATGGACGGCTGGGAGTTCGCCCGACGGCTGCGCACCGAGTGCGCCGACGACGTGCCGGTGGTGGTGTTCTCGGCGGCAGAGAACCCGGCCCTGCGCGCGTCGGAGGTGCACGCGAAGGGCTGGATCGGCAAGCCGCTCGAGCTCGACGCGCTGCTCGACGCGGTGTCGCGCAACGTGCGGTCGTCCGCGCACGCGGTCGCGCCGGATTGAGACTCTTCGACCTTCGACCAAGCCCGACCCGGTCTGCGCGGCCGGCCACGAGCCGACGTCTTGCGACTGCGACCTCTATCGAGAGCCTGTTGCGGAAGTCAGCCCGCTCGCTGCGCTCGCGGGCAATTCTCAAGCCCTCTCCCACCGGGAGAGGGTTGGGTGAGGGCAAATTGCCGGGGCCGCCGAAGGCGGACCCGGGCGAAATCGGATTCTTCTGCAACAGGCTCTATCTAGAAGCAGCCGTCGGCGACGAACTTCATCAGGTCGTTGGCGCAGAAGGTCGCCGAGGTGCCGCCGCGGGAGAACTCGCAGCAGTAGGGGTACTTCGGATCGGTGCAGTCGGCCGGCTTGTGGCACGGGCGCACCGTGGCCCTTCCGGGGCAGCCGCCCTCCGGGATGCTGCCCGCGCAGGCGGTGCGGCACTCGGAGATGCCCTTGGAGAACGTGCAGGCGGGCGAGGTGCCTTCGGTGTCGACCTCGGCGCAGCAGATCGGCGCGTCGGTCTTGCAGTCCTCCGGTCCGTCGCACGCGAGGGTCACCGACCCGGAGGGGCACGTCGCGGCGCACGTCGTGGTGAAGCCGGCGTCGGCGTCGCCGGACGCGCAGCAGACCTGACCGACGCTGCACACCGTGTCGCCGCACTTCACGCCCGCGGTGCTGCTGTCGCCGGCGGCGTCGCTCTTCGCGGCGTCGCTCTTCGCGGCGTCGGGCTTCGCCGCGTCGCCCTTCGTGTCGGCCGACGCGTCCGCGACGACGCCGGTGTCGGCGGCGCTGCCGCCCGAGCTCGCGGAGCTGCAAGCCAGGGGCGAGAGGACCGACACGAAGAAGGCGATGACGACCGGGGAGACGACGCGCATGAGACCTCCGAAAGGAAGGGCCCAGCGTACAGCCCGCACCGGGCGCGTGCACGTGGCGCGCGCCGCCTGTCGCACCCTTCGTGCTGATTTCGCGCACGACCACCCCCGCGGGATGATTTGCCCGCCCTGACCGGCTCTCTACGATTCGACCACGCATGACCAACACCACCCACGCGGTCGAGTCACGCGCCGAGCTGGCGCGCCCGGCCAGCGTCGTCGTCGGCCACGCGCTGCGGCTCGTCCCCGGCGAGAAGGTCGTCCTCATCTGCGATCGCGGCTCGCGCGACATCGCCGCCGCGCTCGTCGAAGCGGCGCGGTCGATCTCGGCCGACGCGATCGTCGCCGATCTCGACGAGCTCGGCGCGCGACCGCACAAGATCGTGCCGCACGCGTGGAGCTTCGCCCTCGCCCTCGCGCACGCCAGCGTGTTCGTCGCGAGCTCGCCGCCGGACGAGCTGCCGATGCGCCAGCACCTCCTGCACCTGGTCTCCGCGCAGGGCCTCCGGCACGCGCACATGCCGGCGATCACCCACGAGGTGTTCGTGCGCGGCATCCGCGTGCCGCGCGTCGACGCGGTCGCGCGAGGCCAGCGCGTGCTCGAGCGCCTCTCACGCGCGCGGCGGCTGCGTTCGACGAGCCCGCTCGGGACCGATCTGCACGTGACGCTCGGGCGATCGCCCGGCAGCGATCGCGTGCGATGGTGGGCGCAGCTCGGCGTCCTCGAGCCCGGACGTTGGGGCAACCTGCCCGCGGGCGCGATCTTCGCCACGCCCTCGTCCGTCGACGGCGTGCTCGTGGTCAACGCGTCACTCGGGGAGTGGTTCGGCCGCCGCGAGGGCGTGCTCGAAGGCAAGCCCGTGCGATTGCGCATCGCCGACGGTCGGATCGTCGACGTGCTCGCGCCGCACTCGCGGCAGCTCGAGCGTGACCTCGAGTCGCTGCTCGAGGTCGCGCCCAGCTCGGCGCGGATCGGGCTCGTCTGCATCGGCGTCAACGAGTCGCTCGAGGGCGCCGCGGGCTACCCGCTGGTCGACCAGAACCTCCCCGGTTTGCACGTCGGTGTGGGCGATCCCGCGGCGCGGGTGACCGGCGCACGGTGGTCGGCGCCCACCTCCTTCGCCGCGTGCCAGGTCGGCTCGACCGTCGAGGTCGACGGCGTACCGCTCGTCTCGGCCGGACGTCTGCTCGTCGACGACTGACGCTCGCACCCGGTTCGACATCGAGGACTCGAGAGCCCCATCTCTCCACGCCGATCGAGCGCGAGTCGGTCGCCTGAGGCTATCCTGCGCGCCGTGCGCGCGTCGCTCCGGGCGGTCCTCGCCACGCTCGTCGCGGCGCTCGCGATCGTGCTGATCGCCGAGCGGCGCTACCGGGGCGCGTCGCTCCCGACCGAGCCACCGCGCGCGACGCTCGCCCGCGTGCTCGGCGACGGCGCTCCGCACCCGACCGGCACGCGCGAGCTCGCCGCGGTGCGCGGCCGCATCGCCGACGTGCTCCGCGAGCTCGGGTTGCCGCCGGAGGAGCGGGTCGCGCTCGCCTGTGGGCGCTACGGGACGTGCGCGCGCGTGCACCAGCTCGTCTCGCGCGTGCCGGGGCGTGACTCCACCGGCAGCGTGTTGCTCGTCGCGCACGCCGACTCGGTGGGCGCGGGGCCGGGCGCGTCCGACGACGGCGCGGGCGTCGCGGCGCTGCTCGAGGTCGCGCGCGCGATCCGCGGCGCCTCGCCCCGCAACGACGTGCTGCTCGCGGTGCTCGAGGGCGAGGAGCTCGGCCTGCTCGGGGCCGAGGCCTTCGTGCGCACCGATCCGCATGCCGGCGACGTGCGCGTGGTGATCAACCTCGAGGCACGCGGCACGCGAGGCCCCGCGTCGCTGTTCCAGACCAGCCGCGCGGGAGGGGCGTGGGTCGCGCTCGCCACGCGGGGGCTCGCGCGTCCGGTCGGCTCGTCGCTGTTCGCGACGGTCTACGAGCGCATGCCCAACGACACCGACCTCACGGTGTTCCTAAAGCACGGCAAGGCCGGGCTCAACTTCGCCTTCAGCGGCGGCGTCGAGGGCTACCACACGCCGCTCGACGATCTCGCGCACCAGGACCCGCACAGCCTCGCGCACCTCACCGAGTCGGCGATGGCGGCCGTGCGGGCGACCGCCGACGCCGATCTCCGCGCCGTGCCGTCGCGCGAGGACGTTTGGTTCGACGTGCTCGGGCTGTCTCTGGTGCGCTGGCCCGCGCCGTGGTCTTTGCCGCTCTCGATCGTCGGGCTGCTCGGGGTCGCCCTCGGCGTCGTCCGCACCCGCTCGCGCGTGCGCGAGCTCGTGACCGCGTTCGCGGGGTGGGTGGGCGCGCTGCTCCTGACCGCGCTCCTCGGCGCCGGAATCACCGCGGCGGCGTACGCGGCGGCGCGGCTGCCGGCGCCGTGGATCGCGCGCCCCGCGCCGATCCTGGTCGCGCTGTTCGGCGCGCCGGTGCTCGTCGGCCTGTCGATGGTCGCGCTCGCGCGACGGGCGATCGGCATGGAGGCGATGGCGCTGGCGGTCTGGATCGCGCACGGTCTGATGGCGGCCGTGCTCTCGGCGGCGCTCCCCGGCGCGTCGTATCTGCTCGTGGTGCCGACGCTCGTCGCGGGAGTCGCGGCGCCGTTCCTCTCGACGCGGGCGCGTGGCGCGGCGATCGCCGCGCCGGCGCTCGCGGGGCTGCTCGTGTGGATGGTGGTCTTGCGATCGCTGTACCCGGGGCTCGGTCTCGTGATCGCGCCGGCTCTGCCGGTGGCGTTCGCGCTCGTCGCGTTGCCGTTCCTGCCGCTGTTCGCGCCGCTGTTCGAGGCCTCCGACGGCGCGCGGCGGTGGTCGCCGAGGCTCGCGCTCGCGGTGGTCGTCGCGGCGACGGCGCTCGCCTGCGCGGTGAAGCCCTTCTCGCGCGACGTCCCGCTCCGGGTGAACGTCCTTCACGCGCAGGAGGCGAACGCGACGCGCGGCGTCGTCGCCGCCGACACGACGTGGTTCGGCGCGTCGTCGGGCGACGTGCCCCGCGAGATGCGCGCCGCGCTCGGGGCCGGCGCGGAAGCGCGCGACGGCGCGCCGGTGCCGTGGCACGCGAGCGCGGCCCCGTTCCGCGACGTCGCGGCCATCGACCTGCCGGCACCGGAGGTCGTCGTGCTCGACCGCGACGGCGGCTCGGTGCGCCTGCGGGTGACCTCGCCGCGCGGCGCGCCGACGCTGCTCTTGCTCTCACCGCCTGCGTCCGGCCTCCTCCACGTCGACGTCGAGGGCGCGGTGTCCCCGCCTTCGTTCTTCCTCCGCGGGCTCGCTCCCGGCTGGCGCGGCCTGCGGCTCGACGGCGTCGCCGATGGCGTCGTGCTGCGCTGCACGTTCGCGGGCGCGCCGGGCGAGATCGTCGTGGCCGACGCCAGCGCCGTGCTTCCGGGCCCGGCGACCGCGATCGCCGCCGCTCGGCCGCCCGACGCGGTCGCCTCGCAGGACGGCGACCGCACCATCGCCTGGCGCCGCGTGCGGCCGTGACCCTCGACGGGCGCCCCTCGACGATCTCATCATCGAATCGCAGCGATGGACGCGCCCGATCCCCTCCTCGCCCTCGAGCACGATCACGTGCACCTCAGCCGCCTCGTCGCCGAGCTTCGGCAGATGATGACCGACGTCGCGCACAACGACCCGCGCAGCGATCTGCAGGAGGAGGTCTGCTCCACGCTGGCCGCGCTGCGCGACGACCTCTTCGCGCACTTCGCGCGGGAGGAAGAGGCGCTGTTTCCCTACCTGGGCGAGGCGTTCCCCGAGCTGCGCCCGACGATCGAGCGACTCGAGGGCGCGCACGATCGCATCTGCGGCGGCATCAGTCGCATCCTGGTCATCGCCGAGAAGGGCGACGCCGCGCTCCGTGAACAGCGCGCGCTGGCCGCGCAGCTCTTCGCGCGGTTCGACGCCGAGTACGGGGAGCATGCTCGACACGAGAGCGACTTCCTCCGCAACCTCGGCCCGCACCTCGATCGCGACCGCCGAGAGCACGTGCGGCAGATCCTCGCGACGTTCTGACCCAGTCGTCAGTCGTCAGTCATCAGTCGTCAGCGATGGCCGAGCCGCTGGCTCTGCCCGACGACTGACGACCGACGACCTCGCCGACTGAAGACTTCGACGGGCGCGGCGCATGCTTGGTACGAGGAGCATGAGCACCGTCCAGTCCATGACCATCGGCGCAGCCATCGCCGCGCTCGCCGTCGGGTGCGGCGGATCGCCCGAGGATTTCGAAGGCGCCGACAACAGCGATCCGCGCCCGGTCCAGTCCGGCGCCTGCGAGCAGCTGCGGACGTGCTGCACCGCCCTGCCGGAGGCGGATCAGACGATGTGCCTCGCGAGCGCGACCGACGAGCAGAGCTGCACACAGACGCTCGACTCGATCCGCGCCGGGGGCGCCTGCCCGTGAACCGCGCCGCCGGCGTCGCCGCGGCGCTGCTTCTGTTGCAGGGGGCGGCGTGCTCTCGCACGCCGGAGGCTCGTCGTGCGCCCGAGGCGCGCGGCGGAGGCCCGCCTTCGGCGCCGGCCGTCACTCCTGCCGGGTCGGACGTCACGCCGGAGGACGCGCGCGCGGTCGTCGCGCGGGTGCGCTGCTCCATGGCCGCGTCGTGCGCGGGCGGCGCGGGCGCACGGCCGGGCGACACCATCGACGCGTGCACGGCGCGCGCGCGCGCCGATCTGGCTGGGTGGCCGGGTTGTGCGGCGATCGACCGCCCGAGCCTCGAGGCCTGCGTGGCCGCGGTGCGCGACGCGGCCTGCGAGTGGCGCGCGCTGCCGCTGGTCTGCGCGCCCGAGTCCGTCTGCAAGTGATTGCGTCTGCACGTGATGGAGACGACGAAGGAGGGCGGCGAGGCCCTCCTTCGCACACGCCCGACGCGTGAAAGCGCCGCTCAGCCCTTGAGGTTCTGCAGCGCGAAGTCCCAGTCGAGCAGGTTGTCGATCACCGTCTCGACGAACTTCGGGCGCAGGTTGCGGTAGTCGATGTAGTAGGCGTGCTCCCACACGTCGATCGTGAGCAGCGCCTTGCGACCATGCTTCATCGGCAGATCGGCGTTGCTGGTCTGCATGAGCGCGAGCTTGTCGCCCTCGAGCACGAGCCAGCCCCAGCCGGAGCCGAACTGCGTGACGCACGTCTTGGTGAACGCCTCGCGGAACTTGTCGTAACCGCCGAAGTCGCGGTCGATCATGCTCGCGAGCTCGCCGGTGGGCTTGCCGCCGCCACCCGGCTTCACGCAGCTCCAGAAGAACGAGTGGTTCCACACCTGGGCTGCGTTGTTGAAGACGCCGCCGCTGGCGTCCATGACGATCTCCTCGAGCGACTTGTTCGCCTCGGGCTTGCCCTCGAGCAGGCCCTTCAGGTTCGTCATGTAGGCCTGGTGGTGCTTGCCGTAGTGGAACTCGAGGGTCTCCTCGCTGATGTGTGGCGCGAGGGCGTTCTTCGCATAGGGAAGGGGGGGGAGCTCGAACTTCACGACGGTCTCCTCTCGTTGGAGTCAGGCGACGCGCAGCGGCGCCCCTTGACGGGACTGGGGACGGTACGGGACAGGCGTCATAGAACCTGGCGTCGATCGGTGCCAGGGCAAAGGCCGCTGCATCCGCGCGCGAGCATGCGATGATCGCGTCATGCAATGGCTACGTTGGGCGCTCTGCTTCGCCCTCGCCGTCCCCGTCGCGGCAGCGACGACGGCATGTCGGCGGCGCCATCGCACCGTGACGGTGCGACCGACGGGGCTCGCGGGGAGGGCACAGCGGTTGGTCACCGCGCTCGCGCGCAGCAAATGGACCGAAGCGCGGGCGACGTTCGCTCCCGTGATGCTCGACGCGTTGAACGAAGAGGCGCTCGCCACGGCGTGGCGAGAGATGCTCGGCCGAGCCGGGGAGTTTCAGCGCGTGCTCGGCGTGCGCGAAGAGCCGCCGAAGGACGGCTTCCGCACGATGGTCGTCACCACCCGCCACGCGAAGGTGCCGATGGACGTGCGCGTCGTCTACGACCGTGACGAGAGCGTCTCGGGGCTGTGGTTCGCGCCCGCGAAGCTCGACTGGTCGCCGCCCTCGTACGTGAAGCGCGACGCCTTCGACGAGGTCGAGCTCACGGTCGGCACGATGCCGCCGCTGCCGGCCACCCTCTCGATGCCTCGCCCGATACCCGGGGCGAGCGCGGGCGCACCCGGAGCGCGGGCGGTCGTCCTGGTGCACGGTTCGGGTCCGCACGATCGCGACGAGACCATCGGTCCGAACAAGCCGTTCAAGGACCTCGCGTGGGGCCTCGCGTCGCGCGGCGTCGCGGTGCTCCGCTACGAGAAGCGGACGAAGGTCGCACCGCACACGCTGAAGGGCGCGTTCGATCAGGACGACGAGGTGACCTTCGACGCGCGCGCCGCCGTCGCGCTGCTCTCGGGGCGCGCCGGCGTCGACCCGAAGCACGTCGTCGTGATCGGCCACAGCCAGGGCGGCTCGATGGCGCCGCGCATCGCGCGCGGCGAGCCGAAGATCGCCGCGATCGCCATCCTGGCCGGCGACACGCGACCGTTCGACCGGCTGCTCCTCGATCAGCACCGCTACCTGTTCGGGGTCTCCGGCGTCGACGACGCGACGGCGAGCGCGAAGCTCGAGGCGATCCGCGACCAGCTGCGGCGCGCCCGCTCCGAAGGCGACGACGCCGAGGAGCTCTCGATCGCCGGGATCGCGGCCCCGCGCCGCTACTACCGCGATCTGCTCTCGCACCGAGGCGCCGACGTCGCCAAGGAGCTGTCCATCCCGATTTTCGTCGGGCAGGGCGCGCGCGACTACCAGGTGACCATGGAGGACTTCGGCGGGTGGAAGGCCGCCCTCGGACCGCGTCCGGAGGCGACGACCTTCCGCGTGTACGGCGCGGCCAACCACCTGTTCGTCCGCGGCGAGGGCGCGTCGACCCCGGACGAGTACCGCTGGCCCGGCCACGTCGAGCTCGCCCTCGTGGAGGACCTCGCGCGCTGGATCGCCGAGCTGCCGTAGCCGCCTGACACGATGTTGACCGCGCTCGCGCGGCGCCGCGGTTGCAAGGTCCTCGGTCGAGGGTCGCGGGCGCCGTCACGGTGCCGCGAGCGTCAGCAGGAGATGAGCGCAGATGTTGAGGAAGTCGATCCCACCGACGACGGACGCCGAGCCGATCGCGCTTGGCGAGGTCCTCGCGATGCTGCACGCGTGGCTGCACCGGGCCGACGGCGGCCGCCCGAGCGTTCCGCCCGAGGCGCCGCGCGGCGACGACGGCGCGGACGGGGAGTGAGCGTCGCCCCGGGCGATGCATGCTCCCTCGGGCGCGTTGCGGAGGACCGGTCGTCGGTGGTTGCATGCGGGCATGCACCGATCTCCGGTCATCACGCTCGTCGCCGTCGCGTCCCTCTTCGCCCTCGGTTGTCCGCCGCAGCCGCAGTACGGCGGCGGAGGCGGCGGTCGAGCGATCACCGGTGATCCCGATCCCGACGGCGCCAACCGCTTCGCGGCCGGCCATCGCGTGCGCTGCCACTGGAAGAACGGCTCGACCACCTACGAGGGCACGGTCACCGGCGTCGAGGACGGTCGGCTGCTCATCGACTACGACGACGGCGATCGCGAGGCGATCACCCCGAGCCTCTGTCAGCCGATCGGCGGCGGCGCCGCTCCGGTCGCCTCCTCGGGCGGCGCGCTCGGCGGCACGTGGAGCATCGTCTCGAGCTCGAACCCCGGAGGCGGCGGCGGGTACACCGGTACGGTCTCCATCCTCCGCACCGGCGAGCCCTACCAGCTCACCTGGTCGATCCCGGGCTCTTCCGGCTTCTCCGGCGTCGGCGTCGACATGGGCAGCGTGCTCGCGGTCGGGTGGTCGCCGTCGGGCGGCTCGTTCGGCGTCGTCGCGTATCGGGTGCAGGGCGGTCAGCTCGACGGCGTGTGGGCGATGCAAGGGCAGTCCGGCGCGCTCGGCGTCGAGCGGCTCTCCGGTCCGCCGGGGCTCGCCGGCACGTACACGATCACCGAGGCGCGCACGCCGACCGGCGGCACGTACTCGGGCACCGTGCAGATCACGCCTGCGGGCCAGGTCTACCGACTGCAGTGGACGCTCGCCAACGAGACCTACGCCGGCGTCGGCATCCTGCAGGGCGATGTGCTCTCGGTCGGTTGGGGCTCGGCCTCCGTCGGCGTCGTCGCCTATCGCGTGCAGGGCGGCATGCTCGACGGCACGTGGGCGACCCTCGACGGGACGACCCTCGGCACCGAGGTGCTCTCCCGACCGTGATCGCGCCGCCGGCGCATCGGTGGCAAGATCGCCGGCGTGGGTGACGAGCTCCGCTTCGGCATCGTGACCGCCGGCGACGCCGGCGATGTGCAGCGGCTGTGCGACGCGCTCGGTCGACAGCTGAGTCGTCGCGTCGTCCCCCGAGTGTTCGACACCTTCGGCGCGATGCGCGCGGAGCTCGCGCGCTCCGAGCTCGAGCTCGCGTGGTCGCCGCCCGTCGCCGCCGTGCAGCTGGAGCTCGCCGGCGTCGTCTCCATCGCCGTGGGCATCTGGCGCGAGGGGGGCTCGTCCTACTCGAGCGCGATCTTCACGCGGGCGTCCGGGCCCGTGTCGCGCGTGACCGAGCTGCGCGGCAAGCGCATCGCTTGGGTCGACGAGGAGAGCGCCGCCGGGTACCTGCTCCCGAAGACGAAGCTGGCCGCGCTCGGCGTGCGCAGCTTCGAGAAGGAGACGTTCGAGGGCACGCACGAGGCGGTCGTCCGTGCCGTCATGGAGGGGCGCGCCGACGCGGGCGCGACGCACGTTTCGTTTCAGCCGGTGAGCGACAAGATCGAGACCGCCGGCTGGTCGCGCGGCGGCGCGTACCGTCACGAGGACGTGCGCATCCTCGCCACCGCCGGGCCGATCCCGCCCGATGTCGTCGTCGTGTCGCGCAAGCTCCCGGAGTCGCTGCACGACGAGCTGAGCGATGTGCTGGTCGCCCTCGGCCAGGCGCCGTCCACGCGTGACGACGTGCGCGCGGTCTTCGCCGGGCACGGCTTCGTCCTGGTGGGCAGCTATCAGTACGACGCGCTGCGGAGCCTGTGGAGGCACCACGGGTGAGCGCCGAGGACTTCGATCCGCGTCAGCACCGTGGCGGGCGTGAGGCCTACGAGCGCTACCTGCAGGGCATGGACGCCTCCATGCGGCAGAAGGTCGCGCTGACCGCGGCGCACCTCCTGTGCGTCGGGCGCGTCGCCGACATGGGCATGGGCTCGGGGACGGGGAGCCTCGCGCTCGCGCAGCTGCACCCCGATCTGCAGGTGATCGGCGTCGACCTCGATCCGACCTCGGTCGCGCGGGCTCGCGAGCTGCACCGCCTGCCCAACCTCTCGTTCGAGATCGGCGACATCGCGCAGGAGGTCTTCCGCGAGGGCTCGCTCGACGGCGTGCTCGACTCGTCGGTGCTGCACCACGTGACCTCGTACGGCGGCTACCGCTACGAGGCCGCCGAGCGGGCGCTCGCGGTGCAGACGCGCGCGCTGCGCGTCCACGGCACGCTGGTGGTGCGCGATTTCGTGGCGCCCGAGCCCGGCGAGGTGCTGCTCGACGTCCCCACCGACGACGGCGACGACTCCGACGATCCTCGCCGTTGCTCTACCGCGCGGCTCCTCGAGCGAGTGTCGCGCGAGCTCCGCGTCCTCTCGACCGAGCGCGGCTTCCCGCTCCAGCGGGTCGGCGCCGCGGGCGCCCGCGCGCGCTACCGCCTGTCGCACCGCGACGCCGTCGAGTTCGTGCTGCGCAAGGACTACCGCACCGACTGGGAGAGCGAGATCAAGGAGGAGTACTGCTACTTCACGCAGCGCGAGTTCGAGGAGTGCCTCGCGCGCCTCGGCATGCGCGTGCTCGCCTCGACGCCGATCGTCAACCCGTGGATCGTGAAGAACCGCTTCGAGGGGCGCATCGCGCTGTCGGATCTCGAGGGGCGCCCGCTGCCCTGGCCGGCCACCAACACGCTCGTCGTCGGCGAGAAGGTCGCCCCGGGCGAGGGCGTGCGCTTCCGCGAGCGACCGGTGCGAGCAGGCCGAGCCGGCGAGACCGCTCCGTCGCTCGGGTTCCTCGAGATGACCTGCTACCGCGATCGGCGCGACGGCCACGTCCGCGATCTCGTGCGACGACCGCACCAGACCATCGACGTCGTGCCCTTCTTCGCGGCCTCTGGCGATCTGTTCGTGGTCGCCCGCATGAGCTATCCGCGCCCGATCCTGGCCGCCGAGGGCGTGTCGATCGACGGCGCCCGCCCGCCGCACTACGTGACCGAGCCGCTCAACGTGCTGCAGACCGATCGCAGCCTCGGCGAGACGGTCGAGCGCATGCTCGAGAGCCACGCCGCGATCGCGCCGGCCCAGATCCGCGGCTTCTTCGCCGGCGCGACGTACTACCCGTCGCCGGGCGGCACGCAGGAAGAGGTCCGCTCGGTGCTGGTCGAGATCGATCCGGTGCTGGTGCGCGAGGCGGTGCCCAACGTCTCGGGCTTCAGCACCTCCGGCCGCGTGCGCGCGATCGAGGCCGAGCAGGTGCTGCGCGCGGCGCAGGTCGGGGGACTCCCCGACGCGCGCCTCGAGCTCGCCGTCTACGACCTGCTCCTCGATCGCGGTCGCGCCCCCGGGCCGTGGCTCGGCGAGGAGCTGCTGCTGCGCGAGGCCGAGTCGATCGGCGCGATCGTCGATCTCGGCGCGCTCCGCGCGCGGCCGCGGCGTCGCGTGTTCGAGCGCGTCGACCTCGCCGAATCGAAGGGCTTCCTCGAGCTCCGCTGCCGGCGCTTCGACGAGCTCGACGCGCACGGCGAGGTCGTGTGCTCGGCGCCGCTCGAGTACGTGGTGCCCGCCACGCGCGCCGCGGCCTCGGTCGCGTGCGCCCTGCTCGCGCGTCGCGGTGACCAGATCCTCCTGGGGGTGCACGACGATGATCTGCCGGCGGCGCAGTGCTTCCTCGGCAACAGCCAGCTGCTCGTCGCGCCGGCGTGGCGGCTGCCGCGCGACGCTCGCGACGTGCTCGACGCCCGGCGCTTCGTCCTCGAGCGCCTGACCGCGGAGTTCGACGTCACCGCGTCCGCGGTGTGGGATCTCGGCGGTCGCTACCATCCGTCGGGCGGGCTCTCGCCCGAGGTCGTCCACCCGCTCGCGATCGAGGTGTCGCGCGAGGGACCGGCGGGCCGCGCGCTCGCGTGGATCCCGCTCGCCAGCGTGGCCGATCACCGTGACGAGCTGCTCGACGGCCACCTGCGCATCGTCGCGCTCCGCGCCGCGCACGCGCTCGGGGTGCTGTCGCGCCGGCTCGAGAGCTGTCCCCCGACCTGAAGTACTTCAGTCCGGGGGCATTGTTCGACAGCTCTTCATTTGAAGCCGTGCACGTGCACGACGTACCACTCGCCGCGCCACGAGATCAGCGAGGTGATGTCGATCGCGCGCGCGCCGCCGCTCGCATCCTGGTAGCGCAGCTTCGAGCCGAGCACGCGAAAGTAGCCCACCTTGTTGCCCTCCGATCCGGGCGGCATCCACTTCGCCTTGTCTTCGGGGAGGTCGAGGCCCGCCAGCGTCGCGGACATCGCGCCGTTGCCCATCTGCTTGTGCGCCTCGTGGATGTCGCGCTCGAACGCCTTGATCAGCCGGTTCTTCCAGTCGGCCGACGGGTTCGGGATCGCCTTCACCTGCTGGTAGGCGATCTCCGGGAAGAACGCCGGCGTCGCCACCTTCGGGTCGTCGGTCTGGATCGCGCGGAACAGCAGCTGCACGCGCTTCTCGTAGCTCGGTGAGCGCAGTGAGGGCTCGTCCTCGGTCTGCGGCAGCGGCTTGCCGTCGGGACCGACGAGCGGCGGGACCGCGTCGGTCTGCGTCGCGCCGGCCGACGCGCCGGCTGACGCAGGCGCGGAGACCGCCGGCGAGGGCGACGGCGCGGGCGCCGGAGCGGCGACGGTCGGCGCGGGGCTCGGCGCGGGCGCGGGGGGAGACTTCTTCGGCTCGTCGCAGCCGACGAGCAACGCGATCGCGAGGAGGAGGTGGCGCACGCGAGGAGGATACGCCGCCGCGAGAGCGTCGTCGTCTCGTCGGCAGGGTGACCGGCTCGAAGGTCGAACGAGTCCGAAATCACCGGGGCCGCTTCGACCTTCGACTTTCGACCTTCGACCCGGTCCGCGCGAGCGTCCGCCGCGTCGACGCCTGCAATCGCCTCAAGGATCGACGCCGCGCTCCTTGCGGGCCAGAAGGCATTTCGGATCGCCCGGTTCGAGCATGCGGCACCCCTTCGGGCGGAGCGCGTAGATCGTGCAGCGCACCTGATCGCCGATGCGCCCGGCCAGCGCGACGCACCGCTGCGACTGCGGATCGAGCCGCAGGTGCGGCACGCCGTCGGGGTCGTAGACCACCAGCTTCTTCGCCAGATCGGGCTTCGACAGGAGCTTGGTGTCGCGCACCTCGAGGTACCAGCGGTACCCCTCGGCCTGGTTCTCGTTCGGGTTGATGCAGCACGCGCCGCAGATCGTGCAGTCCCAGCGGGTGGCCATGTCAGGTTTCGGATCGGCGCACGATCTCGGCGACGGCCTCTTCGAAGGCGTCGAGGGTGAAGGGCTTCTCGAGCCAGCGGAATCGCGCCAGCTCCTGCAGGGCGCGCGCGGACTCGGCGATGCGGCCTCCGCTCACGAAGAGGGTGCGCGCGGCGAGCGCGGGACGGTGCTCGCGGATCCACCCATACAGCTCGGCGCCGGACATGCCCGGCATGACCAGATCGCAGACCACCACGTCGAACTCGGCGTCGCGCTCGAGCCGCTCCACGGCCTCGGCCCCCGACGTCGCGAGCACGATGTCGTGCTTTCCGTCGATGCCGCGCGCGACCGCCCTGCCGATCGGCGCCTCGTCGTCGACGAAGAGGATGCGGGTGCGCGCCCGCGCGGCGCGCGCCGGCTGCTGCGGCTGCGAGAGGACGGGCTCGTCGGCGATCGCCGCGGGCAGGACGATGGTGAAGGTGCTGCCGACGGACGGCGCGCTCTCGACGAGGAGCCGCCCTCCGAGCGCGGCGACGAGCCCATGGCAGATGGAGAGCCCGAGCCCCGAGCCCTCGCCCACGGGCTTGGTCGTGAAGAACGGCTCGAACACGTGCGCGAGGTGCTCCTCGGCGATGCCGACGCCGGTGTCGGCGACGGCGATGTGCACCTCGCCGTCGTACGTCGCGGTGCGGACGGTCACCCGATTCTCGTCGGGGTGCCCCTCGGGGATGGCCTGCGCGGCGTTGAGCAGGAGGTTGAGGACGATCTGCGCGACGCGTCCTTCGCTCGCGTTCACGCGCGGCACCTCGGTGAAGACGCGCTCCACGCGGGCGCGGTGCTTCAGCTCATGGGCGGCGGTGCTGATCGCGAGCTCGACGGCGCGGTGCACCTCGATCGGCCCGCGGGCGTCCTCCTCGGCGCGCGAGAACGCGCGCAGATCGCGGACGATGCGGGCGACGCGCTGCGCCCCCTCGGTGGCCGCGGCCGCGTGCTCGGCCAGCCTCGGCGCCGCGTCGCGGAGCTGCGGCGCGAGGGCGGAGATCGCCTCGAGGTGCAGCATCACGTAGGTGAGCGGGTTGTTGATCTCGTGGGCCACGCCGGCGGCCAGCGTGCCGATCGACGCCAGCCGATCGGCCTGCGCGAGCTGCGCGTTCAGCCGGCGCTGCTCGGTGATGTCGCGCGCGATCGCCACGATCGAGGGCTTCCCCTCGAAGACGACGCGCATCGCCCCGACCGACGCGAGCACCACCGAGCCGTCGCGCCGCACCAGGCGCTCCTCCATGAACGGCACCGCGGGCGCGCCGAGCTGCAGCTCGCGGAGGCGCACGGCCATCTTCGGCCGATCGTCGGGGTGGACGACCTCGGCGATCGGCCGGCCCAGGAGATCGGACAGGTCTTCGGAGCCGAACATCCTGCCAGCGGCGGCGTTGGCGTAGACGATCGCGCCGTCGCGGTGGACCGCGATCGCGTCGGGGATGTTCTCGATGACCGCGCGGAAGCTCGCCTCGGAGCGCGCGAGCTTCTCCTGCGTCTCGCGGCGCTCGGTGACGTCGCGCGCGATGCCGAGCAACCGACCACCGCCGATCAGCTTCGCGCTGACCTCGAGGACGCGCGTGCCGCCGTCGGGCATGCGAAACGTCCGCGTGGTGATCGTCGACGCGCCGGCGAGCAGCTCGTCTCGGCGCAGCGGCGCCGCCTCGAGCTCTCGCGGATCGAGCAGGTCCGAGATGCGATGACCGATGAGCTCTTCGCGCGGACGCCCGAGCAACCTGCCAGCAGCCGTGTTCACCCACTCGATGCGGAAGCCCGCGTCGGTGATGAAAATCCCGTCGGAAGCGTGCTCGACGATCGCGCGAAGCGTGTCGTACGAAAGTTCCCCCTCCATCGCCCCCATCTCCGCACGCCCGCCGCCGCCACGCAACCGTAGCCGTCGCCCGGCCGCGGCAGCCGGCGCGGCCGGCGGGCCGTGCTAACAGTGTGCGATGCACCGGTACGACGTCGACCTCGTCCGTCAACGCTTGTCCGGGCTCGAGCCTGTCACGGCGAGCGATCAGGGCCGTCGTGCAGCGGTCGCGATGATCCTCCGCGACGCAGGGCACGCCGAGGGCGCCGAGCTCCTCTTCATCCGGCGCGCCGAGGACCCGCGTGATCCATGGTCGGGGCACATGGCCTTCCCCGGCGGTCGACAGGACGCTGGCGACGGCGGCGACCTGCTCGTCACCGCGACGCGCGAGACCGCCGAGGAGCTCGGCCTCGATCTCGGCGTCCACGGCGAGCCGCTCGGTCGCCTGCACGATCTACCCGCGATCGCGCGCGGACGTCCGGTCGGCATGGTCATCCGCCCCTACGCCTTCGCGCTGCGCGGCGCGCCGGTGCTGCGGCCGAACCACGAGGTCGCCGAGGTGGTGTGGGCGCCGCTCGGGCCGATCGCGCGTGGCGAATGGCGCACGACCTACCCGTACGTCTGGGAGGGTCGCCACCTCGAGCTGCCCGGGCACCGCGTGGGGCAGAGCGTGGTCTGGGGGCTGACCCACCAGATGATCGAGATGCTGCTCGACGCGCTCCATCGGTAGCGATCGCGTTCGCGTCCGCGTCCGAAGAGGGGGGCGGGCCCGTAGCCGATCGCGCGAGGTTCGCGTACGAATCGAGGGTGCGCCGTCTCGCGATCGGATCGTGCTCGCTCGTCGCCGCCGCCGTCGCCGTCGCCGTCGCCGTCGCCGTTGCCGTCGCAGCGCCGAGGCGCGCGGGCGCGCAGGAGATCCGGCTGAACGGACCGCTGAAGGGGTGCCCGGCCATCCTGATCCACGAGTCGATCCCGATCGACCTCGAGGCGGCGTACTGGACGTCGATCGGCTGGTCGTCGTCAGGCCGGCGCGACGTGGCCGCGCTCGCCATCGGCACCGAGTGGTCGGCGCGCATGCTGACCTGGCCCGGCTTCCCTTCGGGGTCGTACGGCGGCAGCAACGGGCGCGCCGAGCTGCGCTCCGGCCTGTGGGGCTCGGGCGGCACGCGCGTCTACGGCGGCTTCGTCGAAGGGGGCGCGGTCCTCGACCTCTCGGCGCTCTATCACGCCTCGTGGGGCACCTTCACGCTGCGCGGCGGCGCCGGCTACGGAGCCTTCCCGGTCGACCGCGCGCCGCACGCGACCGCGACGTTCGCCTACGGCGTGCGCTCGGTGCTCGCCCGCTACGGGAGGCGCAGCCCGTGCGACCCAGCCACCCCCGGCAAGTCGCTCGCCGAGGCCTCGATCGCGCGACTCTTCCTGACGGTCCGCCGCGGCATCGGCCTCGACGCGTGGGAGACCGTCGTCGGCATCGAGCTGAGCCCGACGTTCTTCCTGTACCCGCTGACGTGGTGGCGTGTCGCGGGCGGACCGCCGAGATGACCGGGTGACCCGATGCACGCTCCGCCGCCCGCCGCTTGCCCACGACGTGCGCTTCAGGCGGCCACCGGGCGCTCCGACCAACGCCGGCGCAGCACGCGGAGCAGCACCCGGTCGATCGACTCGATCGCGCGGCTCCGGGCGCACCTCTCGAGATCGAGCCGCGCGGCCTCGTCGGGCGCGTGCTCGTTCTCCTCGCTGAGCAGGATCGTCGGCGCGGTCACGCCGTGCTGGCGCGCGTAGCCCATCGCGTGCAACGGCGAGCAGCCGTCGAGCGCCGCGTCCACGACGAAAAGATCCACCGCATGCAGCTCGGGCGTGGCCATCGATCGCAGCAGCGCGCCATGCAGCGTTTGCGCGTGCGCCGCCTCGACGACGTCGAAGCCGCGCGCGCGGAGCTCGTCGCCGAGATCGACGCGGAGGTCGTCGTTGGACACGCCGAGCACGACGCGGGGCGGCCGGCCCCAGCGAATCGCGTAGGCGACCACCGCCTCGATGAGGTGGACGTGCTGCGACAGGTCGAGGGCGTCATGGCCGAGCGCGAACACCGACATGCCCGGTTTGCCCAGCAACGGACGTGCCTCGCCGATTCTCGCGGATTTGCACGGACCCGCCGCGGCTCCTGGCGACACACCGCCGCGAAGCCTGACGCGTGCGCGTGACAGTCGGCGACGAAACTTCCCAGCTGCGACGCGGTGTGGCGATGCTACGAACCGGTCGTGACGAAGAGCGCCCCCGCCGACGAGGACCTTGCCTGGACCGTGGCCGAGCGCGCAGCGCGCGGCGGGGCCTACGCCGCGAAGCTCCTCGCCGACACCTTCCACCGGCGGCGCGATCTCGACGCCGCCCGCAAGAAGCACATCGCGGAGATTTCCTACGGGCTGCTCCGTCGCGCGCGCACCCTGGAGCTCGCCGCCGATCTCGCCGGCGCGCCGAACCGCAGGCGCGTGATGCTCGCCATGCGCGCGCGCCTCGACGATCCCGCGCTCGCACCCGACGCGTGGTCGGAGCTCGAGCCGGCGCTCGCAGAGCTGTCGCCGTCGCTCCGGGTGGCGGTCGAGGGGTCCTTCCCGGAGTGGCTCGCGGAGCGCCTCATCGACGACTTCGGGCGCGAGGAGGCCTCGCGGCTCGCTCGTGCGCTGTCCTCGGCGCCGCCGACCGACGTGCGCGCGAACCGCGATCGCGACGCGCTGATCGCCGCGCTCGAAGGCGAGGGCGTCGGCGCCGATCCGCTCCCCCGCACGCGGCTCGGCGCCCGCCTGCGCGACGAGCCACGCGATCTCTTCGCGACCCGCGCCTTCCGCGAGGGGGCGTTCGAGCTGCAGGACGAGGGCAGTCAGCTCGTCGCCGAGCTCGTCGCGCCGAACCCCGGCGCGCTGGTCGTCGACGCGTGCGCGGGCGAGGGGGGCAAGACCTTGGCGATCGCCGCGCAGCTCGGGGGGCGCGGTCGCATCATCGCGTGCGACGTCGCGCCGCAGAAGCTCGAGGCGCTCAAGCGCCGCGCCGCGCGCGCGGGCGTCACCAACGTGCAGACGGTCGCGATCGATCGCGAAGGTCCCCTGCCGTCGAGCCTCGCGAACCTCGCGTCTCGCGCCGATCGCGTGCTGGTCGACGCGCCGTGCAGCGGCGTCGGCACCTTCCGCCGCAACCCGGAGGCCCGGCAGCGGCTCGATCGCGCGGCGACGTCGAGGCTCGCGCGCGAGCAGCGCGCGATCGGCGCCCGCTTCGCCCCGCTCGTCGCGCCCGGCGGCCGCTTGATCTACGCGACCTGCACCGTCCTGCGAGAGGAGGACGAGGCGAGCGCCGAGGCGATCGCGCGCGACGCCGGCTTCGTCGTCATGCGCGTCGCGGAGATCTGGGGCAACGCCCGCGCGGCGGACGTCGCCGACCCGAGCGGCACCTACCTCCGCCTCTTCCCGCACGTGCACGGCACCGACGGCTTCTTCGGCGCCGTGCTGCGCCGCCCCAGAGTCAGTCGTCAGTCGTCAGTCATCAGCCACGCGAAGTCGTCTCGGCCGACGACTGAGACGGATGGCTGACGACTCCGTCCTCATCCCGGCGGCGTGTAGAACGCGACGACGTCGGCGTCGCCCTCGGCGACGAGGTTGAACCCGCCGGCGAGCGCGGTCTCGTGGCGCGGCTCGATCGCCGCGTTGACGAACGGACGCTCGACGTCGAGCGTCCCGAACGGCTCGGCGCGCACCGGTCCGCCGCGCGCGAAGATCGCGAGCAGGCCGTTGCCCTCGAGCCCGGAGGGCGGCAGCACGCGCTGCTCCTGACCCTTCGCGAGCGACCACGGACCGAGCTGCTCGGTGCGCTCGAGATCGCGCACGATCCAGTAGACGCGGATGAACTGCGTGAGCGCCGACCCGATCGCGCCGGCCCCGAAGCCCTTGCCCTCTTCACGCAGCACCCGGATGGTGCGCTCGAGCATCAGGTCGTCCTGCTGGGCCTTCAGCGAGTCGAAGATCGCCTTCCGGATCGGCGCGCTGAACGCCTCGGGCGAGTCGGCCGGCGTCTTGATCTCGGCGAGCGCCGCGAGCCCCGCCTTCATCGCGGGGGCGAGCTTCGCGGGCGCCCAGTCGTCGTCGAAGAAGCCGAGGTGCACGAACGCCGCGACGTAGTCGTCGCTCGGGGGGATGGCCGCGAGCAGCGGCGGATCGGCGAGCGAGAAGCCCTTCATCCACTCCTTGTCGCCGACCTTCTCGGGCGGCGCGCCGGTCGGCAGGCCGCAGAGCGGCGTCCACACGACCTTCCCCGCGCGGTTGCCGAGCGCGGGGATGGCCCACCAGTAGACCTCTCCCTTGCCGAGCAGATCGGTGTCGTCCTCGACCCACGCCCCGAGGAGGTGGATGGCGCGAAAGGCGCGGCCCTCCTCGGACTGCGCCTCGAGGCGCATCTTGGTCACCGACTCGTCGGCGAGCCTCAGCTGGTTTCCGAGGTCTTCGTCGAGGCCGATGCGCTTCGGGTCGGACAGCTTGCGCGCGAGATCGTCGAGTGCCCCCATGGCCGCGAGCCTATCACTGCGCGAAAGAGCGGTGCGCGCGTTTCAGAGCAGGCCGCCGCCGCGGAGGCTCACCCCGACGAAGGCGAAGAACACCGCCAGGATGGTGATCGCGACGATGTGCCAGCCGAGCGGGCGCAGCGCGCGCGCGCCGTCGGCGGTCGACAGCTTGGGCACGAGCGACAGCCGCGCGTGCACCGCGAGCGCGATGGTGCCTGCGAGCGTGATCAGCTTCAGCGTCACGTGTCGCGGCACGTGCCCGTCGAACCCGAGCCACGCGGACGGCGGCGCGTAGATCCACGCGAGCCGCAGCCCGGTCAGCACCTGCACCGCGAGGGCCGGCAGCCCGATGCGCTCGAACGCCTCCTCGTACTCCTGGATGCGGCGAGGGCTCTCCTCCCGCAGCGCGCGCGGCAGCACCGACAGCGCGAGGACGAGGTGCCCACCGACCCAGACCGTCGCGCCGAGGACGTGCAGGAAGACGAGGATCGGCCGCTCCATGGGGGGCGCATCTTATCCATCCGTACGCGCACGCTACAGTGCCGTCGCGCTCGATCGCTTCGGGGATTCGGCGAGCAGCTCGCACTCGAGGACATACTCAGCGTAGCCGCCGTCGTCGACCCAGGCGTCCGTGCGCTCGATCTCCTGCCACGCCGACTCCTCGGGCGCGCGCCTCCGGACGCCGTCGATCTCGACGAATGGCGCCGTCTGGCGCAGAACGCGCTTCACACGCCATGCGTAGATGAGCGGGGGCACCGACGGCTGGTTGGCAAAGCGCTCGAAGTACGCGAAGTGATCCACTCCGACGAAAGCGCGTCCATGAACCATCATGCCTGCCGCGATCTCCGCGGGACGCGGCGCGTCGCAGTACATCTGGACGCCGCTGTCGATGACCCAGACGCCGGGCGAGACGTGGGTGACGGCGCCGGTGATGCTGTGCATCGCGCCCTCGAGTCGCATGCAGGCAGGTGTGCCGGCTGCGACGATCTCGACGCGCTCGAAGTAGACCTCCACAGCGACCTCGATCCGCTGCCCCCGCTCGAAGTCGCCGTAGTTGCCGTCCTGCACGATCCAGGCGCTGAGGCCGAGCGCGAGATCCATCTCAGCCGCAGAGCCTACCCCGATGCCCCATTCAGGTCCGAGAGGTGTCTTCCCTTGAAGGCCGCGGGCTGAACCCGCGGCAATTCTCCGAAGCCCGGCTTTCGCTGGCTTGCCCGAACGTCCGCCGCACGCACGGAGCGCGCACGTCAAGAACGACTCACCGAAATCGTCCGCTCAGCCCTGCGAAGCGGGGCTTCCACGTGACTGGCGCGGGCCTTGGCTCGCGGTCATCGGGAGCTCACCGAAGCGCTTGCGGGCTCGTTCGATCAACGAACATCGACGAACGTGATCGACGAGAGACGACCCGCGTACGCGAAGCACACCCGACGCAGGTAGAGCCGCCCTCGCACCATGCCCGGATGGTCGAGATCGCAGCAGTCGCCGTAGCACCGCAGCGGCGCGACGACCGCGAGACCGTCGGGCCATCTTCCGCCAGCGCGGGCGTCGGCCGCGATCGACGCGAGGTGCGAGCGCAGCGCCGCGACGCCGGTGAACGTCGCGCGCGCGCGCTCGTCGGTCTCCGACAGCCGCTCGCGGATCTCGACGTCCATCGCCGCTCCCTCGCGGACGAGGCACCCGTCGATCTCTCCGCGCGAAACGCCGGTAGCGACGATTTCGGCGCGCCCACGCACGTCGCGGTCGATGCACGTCGGCGCCGCGGTCGTCGAGCTCGTCCGCCCGCATGCGGCGACGAGCGCCGGCACGACGAGCACCGGCATGACGGATCTCATCGCCGGCAACCTCCGCGAAAGCGGCGAATGATTCGATGAATTCGGTCAGGATTCGTTCTGGACCGGCAAAACGCTGACAAACGTCATGGGAATAGTGGACAAAGGGGTCCACTGTCGCGGGCGGTCACAACCAGGAGCGTGCCCATGCGGTTGATCCCGAATGTCTCTCGCGTTGCCCTCGGTGTGGTCCTTTCCGCGATCGCCGCATTCGGATGCAAGCGCAACGACGCCGCGATCGAGAAGGAGCCCCCGCCCCCTTCGCCCGCCGAGCTCGAGAAGCTCGCCAAGGCAGGTGGAGAAACCTTCAACAAGACCTGCATCGCCTGCCACTCGGTCGGCGCCGGCGACCGGACCGGTCCCGATCTCAAGGACGTGCACAAGCGCCGCGATCGCGCGTGGCTGGTGAAGTGGCTCAAGGACCCGATCGGAATGGGCCAGACCGACCCCGTCGGCAAGGAGCTCCTCACCAAGTTCAAGAACATCCCGATGCCCAACCAGAACCTCAACGATCAGCAGATCAGCGAGGTCCTCGCCTGGCTCGAGGTCGAGAGCACCAAGGCGCCCGCCGCCGCCGTCGTCGAGAAGCTCTCCGACGCCGACTTCGAGAAGGCCAAGGGCATCTACTTCAACCGCTGCGCCGGCTGCCACGGCACGCTGCGCGCGGGCGCCACCGGCCCGAACATCCAGCCGGAGCGCACCACCAAGCTCGGCACCGAGACGATCAAGAACATCCTCACCAACGGCACGCCCGGCGGCATGCCCGCGTGGGGCAAGGCCGGCATCCTCAACGACGACGAGATCAAGATCGTCGCGAGCTTCATCCAGCAGCCGCCGCCCGATCCGCCCCAGAAGGGCATCGACGACATCAAGGCGAGCTGGAAGCTCACCATCACGCCCGACAAGCGCCCGACCAAGCCCGAGACGACGCGCAACTGGCAGAACTACTTCGGCGTCGTGCTGCGCGACGCCGGCAAGGTGGCGGTCATCGACGGCGACACCAAGGAGCTGGTCGGCATCGTCGACACCGGCTTCGCGGTGCACATCCTCCGCGCCTCGTCGTCCGGTCGCTACTTCCTCGCGGTCGGCCGCGACGGCCGCGTGACGATGATCGATCTGTGGACCAAGCAGCCGACGATCGTCTCGCAGGTCCAGGGCTGCTTCGACGCGCGCAGCGTCGACGGCAGCAAGATGAAGGGCTGGGAGGACAAGGTCATCATCGAGGGCTGCTACTGGCCCCCGCAGTACGTCATCTACGACGGGCTCACGCTCGAGCCGAAGAAGGTCGTCGACGTCCTCGGTCCCGCCTACGACAACGGCGAGCAGCTCAAGGAGGTCCGCGTCGCGGGCATCTGGGCGATGCACGACGAGCCGGTGTGGCTCATCAACCTCAAGGAGTCGGGGCACGTCGGCGTGGTCGACTACTCCAAGCCCGACTTCCCGCTGGTCTCGCGCATCGCGGCCGAGCGCTTCCTGCACGACGGCGGCTGGGACAAGAGCGGCCGCTACCTGCTCGTCGCCGCGAACATGAAGAACCAGGTCGCGGTCATCGACGCCAAGGAGAAGAAGCTGGTCACGAAGTTCGAGACCGGCGTCAAACCGCACCCCGGCCGCGGCGCCAACTGGCTCGACCCGCAGTTCGGCTGGGTGAACGCCACCGTGCACATCGGCGAGGGCAAGATGAGCATCTACGGCGCCGATCCGGTGAAGAAGCCGGAGCACGCCTGGAAGGTCGTCAAGAAGATCGATCTCCCGGCCGCCGGCGGTCTCTTCGTCAAGACCCACGACAAGTCGCCGTGGGTGTGGATGGACTCGACCCTCAGCTCCGACGAGAAGGGTCCGCGTCAGATCTGCGCCTACTCGAAGAAGGACCAGAAGGTCGAGAAGTGCTGGTCGCCGACCGAGCGTGGCCGCATGGTGCACTTCGAGTACGACAAGAACGGCGGCGAGGTCTGGGTCAGCGTCTGGGACAAGGAAGGCGAGCTGATCGTCTACGACGACAAGACGCT
Source organism: Deltaproteobacteria bacterium (assembly GCA_016182965.1). Taxonomy (GTDB): domain Bacteria; phylum Myxococcota_A; class Polyangia; order Polyangiales; family JADJMO01; genus JALHOE01. The sequence goes on from JACPFM010000080.1 coordinate 44,681, forward strand.
GACCGAGAAGACCCGCATCAAGGGTCCGTGGCTGGTCACCCCGACCGGCAAGTTCAACGTCTGGAACACGGCGCACGACGTGTACTGACGAACGCTCCGTCC
>JACPFM010000081.1 GCA_016182965.1 Deltaproteobacteria bacterium
CCCCGAGCCGAGCTCGAGCGAGCGCGCCGCCTCGCGGGTCGCGCCCGCGAGGATCTCTTCGGTCGACATCCCGTAGAGGCGCGCCGCGAACGACATCGCGAGCGGCAGCGACTCGGTCGGCGCGGTGCCCGGGTTGGCGTCGCTCGCGACCACCAGGCGAACGCCCGCGCGGCGCAGGGCCGCGACGTCGGGCGGCGTCTGACCGAGCACGAACGAGGCGACCGGCAGCAGCACCGCGCGCACGCCGGCTGCGGCCATCGCCGCGAGGCCCTCGGCCCCGACGTTCTCGAGGTGATCGGCCGAGCGGGCGCCGAGCTCCGCGCACAGCTCGGCGCCGCCCACGTCGGCGAACTGTCCGACGTGCATGCGCACGCCCAAGCCCACCTCGCGCGCGACGCGCATGACCGCGCGCGCCTCGTCGACGCGGAACGCGTTGCGATCGACGTAGGCGTCGACGAAGCGCGCCTCCTTCCGCGCGGCGACCTCGCGCACCAGGCGCGCGGCGGAGGCGACGAAGTCGGCGCGCTTGCCCTCGTCGCCGCGGGACTCCGGCGGCAGCGCGTGCAGCGCGAGGAAGGTCGGCACTACGCGCGGAACGCCGCTCGCGCGGCTCGCCGTCGCGATCGCGGCGAGCTGCCGTCGCTCGAGCTCCGGGCGCAGGCCGTAGCCGCTCTTGACCTCGACCGAGGTGACGCCCATGCGCGCCATCCGGCGCAGGCGCTCGACGAGCGTCGCCGCGATCGTCTCGGCGTCGGCCTCCTCGATCGCGCGCATGCTCGCCACGATGCCGCCGCCGCGCGCCGCGATCGCCTCGTAGCCTTCGCCGCGCAGCTTGGCGACGTACTCGCCGTGCCGCGAGCCGACCCACGCCGCGTGGGTGTGCGCGTCGACGAGGCCCGGCGTCACGAGCGGCGCCCGAAGCGCGGCGGCGCCGAGGGGCGCGAAGCGCTCCGGGAGCTCGCTCCGCGGCCCGACCCAGGCCACGCGGCCGCCGTCGACCACCACCGCGCCGTCGTCGATCGCGCCGGAATCGGCCAGGCTGACCAGCCGTCCGAGCAGGAGCTTCGCGTCCATGGGCGTACTCTCGACGGTCGGCTGTCGACTGTCGACCCCTCTTGGTAGTCTGGCGTCATGAACGAGACGGTCGTCCTGACCGGGCTGCCGACGCTGCTCGCGCGCCGCGTGGCGGAGCGCCTGCTCGACGCCAAGGGCACCCGCGTCATCGCCGTGGTGCGATCGAAGTTCCGCGAGGGCGCGCGGGCGTTCTTCGAGGGGCTCCCGGCCGAGCGGCGCGCGCGCGTGACGCTGCTCGACGGCGACGCCGCGTCGATGGACCTCGGGCTCTCGGGCGCGGAGTTCAAGCGCCTCGCCGCCGAGGTCGACGTCATCCACCACACGGCGCAGGCGACCTGGGTCGGCGTCGACGAGAAGACCGCCGAGGCGTTCAACGTCCGGGCGACGCGCGAGGCGCTGGGGCTTGCGCGGTGCGCGAGCCACCTGCGCGCGTTCGTTCTCCACTCGACGGCGACCGTCTCCGGCGATCGCCGCGGCCTCGTGCTCGAGAGCGAGCTCGACGTCGGGCAGGGCACGCGCAACGCGGTGGAGGCGACCAAGATCCGCGCCGAGAAGCTGGTCCGCGCCGCCGCGCGCGACGTGCCGACGATCATCGTGCGGCCGTCGCTGGTCGTCGGCGACTCCAAGACGGGCGAGGTCGATCGGCTCGACGGGCCGTACCTGCTGGTGCTGCTGATGCTCACCGCGCCGCCCGACTTCGCCATCCCGATGCCCACCGAGGGCAACGCGCAGCTCAACATGGTGCCGGTCGACTGGGTCGGCGCGGCGTCGGTGGCCATCGGCCGCGACCCGCGGGCGATCGGGCAGACGTTCCACCTCGTCGACCCGCGGCCGCCCACCGTGCGCGAGGTGTTCGAGGTGCTCGCCCGCGCCGCTGGTCGCAAGTCGCCGCGCGGATTCATCCCGGCGAACCTCACCCGCGCGATTCTCCGCACGCCGGGTCTCGAGCGGATCGCGCGGTCGCCGCGCGCGTTCCTCGATCAGCTGGCCAACGCGGTGCGGTACTCGTCGCGCAACACCGAGGCGATCCTCGCCGGAAGGGGGCTCGACCCGCCGCCGTTCGCGACGTACGGCGAGACCATGGTCGCGCACGTGCGCGAGCGGCTCACGGCCGAACGCAAGCGCCGCACCGAGGCCGACGTCGTCGAGGACCCGCTGGTCTGAGGTCCGAGGACGCCTTGCCCCACCGAAGACTCAGAGACGAGGCGCCGCCATCGTCACGGGCGCCGTCGTCGGCCGTGCCGCCGCGGCGCGTCCCGCTGGTCGGTCGCATCGAGCTGCGCCTGACGGCGGCGGTGGTGGTCATGGCGGCGCTGCCCCTGGTGATCGGCATCCTCCTCGCGCTGCGCGTCGCGCAGAAGGCCGCCGATCTGTTCTACGACCCGCGCGTCGGTCGCGAGCTCGAGGCGTCGCTCGACGTCTATGGTCCGCTGGTGCGCGCGCTGCAGTCGAGCATGCGCTATCGCGCCGAGGCGATCGCGTCGCTCGAGCCGCTGCGCGCGGCCGCCGCCATCGGCGACGCGAAGGAGGTCGACGAGGAGCTGCGCGACGCCTTCGATCGCTACAGCGATCGCCCCGATCCGTTCAGCGGCGATCCGCTGATCTCGCTCGCGTCGCTCGAGGTCTACGAGGGCCTGCCGTTCGCCGACTGCCTCGAGACGTTCGCGCCGCGCCCTCCGGGCGAGGAGGGCATGCCGCCCGCGGCCCTGCCGGAGACCGCGCGCAAGCTCGCCGGCGTGCGGCGGCCGCAGCCGATCGATCCGAAGGTCGAGTTCGATCTGGCGCAGTGCAAGCCGCTGTCGCCAGACGACGGGGCGCCGATGCTCGTCGCGACGTTCGTCACCGACCGGGCGCGCATCGAGCGCCGCCACGAGGCCGACGAGTTCATCCAGGTCTACAAGGGGGTCATCGCGCGTCGCGAGGAGTTCGTGCGCCTGAACGTCTCGTTCTTCGCGCTGCTCCTCGGCACGACGATCCTCGTCGCGGCCGGCGTCGGGTTCGCCCTCGCGCGCAGCGTCTCTGGTCGCGTGCGCCGCGTCTCCCAGGCGGCCCAGCAGGTGGCCGCCGGCGATCTCGAGGTGCGCGTCCCGGAGCACGGCGGCGACGAGATCGGCGACCTCGCCATCGCGTTCAACCGCATGCTGCGCGAGGTGGAGCGGAGCCGCGCGCGCATCGAGTACCTGCAGCGCGTCGGCGCATGGCAGGACATGGCGCGGCGCCTCGCCCACGAGATCAAGAACCCCCTCACGCCCATCCAGCTGGCGGTGGAAGAGACGCACAGCCGCTACGACGGCAGCGATCCGAAGATGAAGAAGCTCCTCGACACCACCCTCGAAGTGGTCACCGAGGAGGTCGGCACGTTGCGACGGCTCGTGTCGGAGTTCACCGAGTTCGCGCGCCTGCCGCACGCCCGCCTGATGGAGGAGGACGTCGAGCGCCTGCTCGAGGAGATCAAGCCGACGCTCGAGCGGCTCGGCCTCGGCACCGAGCCCGGCGACATCATGCTGACGCCGAGCGGCGGCACGTCGATCCCGGTCCGCGTGACGGTCGAGACGCGCCCCGAGCCCAACGAGCGCGGCGAGCGCACGACGCAGATCGCCGCGGACCGCCAGATGCTCCGCAAGGCGATCGACAACCTGGTGCGCAACGCCGTGCAGGCGATCCGCGCCGCCGGGAAGGGACACCGCGTGCGGGTGCACGCGGCGACGCTCGCCGACGGCCGCGTCGCCGTCGATGTCGACGACGACGGACCGGGCGTGCCCACGGGCGATCGCGAGCGCGTGTTCGATCCGTACTTCACCACGCGCACCGAGGGCACCGGGCTCGGCCTCGCGATCGTGAAGAAGATCGTGGTGGAGCACGGCGGAACGATCGAGTGCGACGCCTCGCCGCTCGGCGGCGCGCGCTTCCGCATCGTGGCGCCGGCGTGGGAGACGCCGGAGTCGCGCGCGGCGATCGAGGAGGCGGAGCGCGCGTCAGTGGTTTGAGAGAGTCGTCAGTCGTCAGTCGTCAGTCGTCAGCCAGTCAAGAGTCTAGAGTCTAGAGTCTAGAGTCTAGAGTTCTGATGACGGGGTCGAAGGTCGAAGGTCGAATCGAGAGCCCCTTGACACGGGGTTCCAGGGGCTCCGCCCCTGGTTCGACCTTCAACCTTTCGACGTTCGACCAACGACTGACGACTGACGACTCTCACGAGCCGAGCGCGCGCTTGATCGCGTTCTCGACGTCCTCCTCGGAGGAGAAGCCGGTGCGGTAGCTGCGGATGGTGCCGGTCTTGTCGACGACCACCATCGTCGGGAGCGACGAGACGTTGAACTCCCGCGCGGCGTTGCGGGCCGCGTCGTCGTCGAGCTGGGGATAGGCGATGTTCAGCTGGGCGAGCACGTTGCGCGCGCCTTCGTGGTCCGGATCGACGAGGACGCCGAGCACCACCACGCCGTCGAGCTCGAACCGCTTGGCGAGCTTGTCGAGGATCGGCATCTCGTGGCGGCAGGGGCCGCACCACGGCGCCCAGAAGTCGAGCACCACCACCTTGCCCTTCAGCGACTCGAGCGAGACCGACGCCTGATTGGCGAGCTTAGGCGCGCCGCCGAGGCTCGGCAGGGTGAGCGCGGGCATCGGCTTGCCGACCATCGGGTGCGACTGCTCGAGGATGCGCGGCAGGATGGCCATGGCGAACAGCCCGAGCAGGACCGCGAGGATGACGATGGCAGAGTTGCCCTTGCTCTCGCTGGGCCGCTTTGGCTTGTTGCGCACGCTTGGTTCCTACGGCTGAAAGTGCAGCACCGCCACTCCGTCGAGATCGAACCCGGCGGTGGGAGCCGCCGCGGGGAACTTCCGGTTCATGTCTCGGATGCGGATGAAGCGGGCTCGGGTCACGCCGATCGCGGCCAGATCGAACGGATCGCCGCCGGCCTTCTCGGGCGCGGCCGGGTCGAGCGGCGACGCGGCCGTGGCGTAGACCGGGTGCCAGCCGGCGCAGGTGCCGTAGGGCCACGCCGTGGCCGTGCAGGGGAAAGCCGTCCAGGTCATGCCGTCCTCGCTCACCGCGACCTCGGCGGGCTCGGCCACCACGTCCTCGGGCGTGCTGCCGAACTCGAACGCGTTCTCGAAGACGATGAAGTCGGTGCCCGGCGCGTCGACGATGGTCACGTCGAAGGCGAGGACGATCTCGCCGCCGTCGCCGAGGGACAGCACGTCGAGCGAACCGGCGCAGCAGCCGCCGCCCTGCGGCGGACCCTGGATGACGCCGGGCAGCGCATCTTCCTTGAAGCCGCCCTTGTCGCCCTTGGTGAAGGAGACGACGCGGCTCGGATAGCGGACGCTGGCTGGGGTCGGCTGCGCATCTGCCGGCGCCGCGTCGTCCGCGGACTGGCGGGGGACGGACTCGAGGTCGGCGCCACATCCGAGGGCGAGCGCGCACGCCAACGAACAAAATGTGATTCGGCGCATCGGGGCTCCCGGTCGCGCACCCTGCCGTGCGCGCGGTGCTTCGCCGACGAGCCAGGTCTCCGGACTCCCGGATCGTCCTACTGCGCCGACCTTCCCGCGCTCGTGAGAGAGCAGTGGCTGTTCGGCGGGTCGTCCCCGGTGACCGTGGCGGGGGCCGTGCCGGAATTTCACCGGACTTCCCTCGCGACTTCGTCGCGCGCGGGCGCGCCGGAGGATCCGACCCGCACGCGAGCTCTCGGCGTCACGGCCCGAATGGACCGTGCTGTCCGAGGGCTACCGCGAAGCCTCCCGAGCTTCAAGTCGGAGTCCTCGGCCGTCGGTCGTCGATCGCAGGGATCGCCGCCCGCCGCGCGGACGCGCTGACACTGACGACTGACGACTGACGACTGACGACTGATGACCGATGACTGACGACTGACGACTGCCTGTCAGGGGCGCGCGGCGAGGACGGCGTGCGCGAGCGGCGATCCTGCGATCGAAAGCCCCGCCCCGCCCGTCGAGAGCGCCGCGCTGCAGACCGAGGTGGCGCCGACGTCGCGCAGCAGATCGAGGCGCGTGCCGTCGGCCGAGAGCAACGAGAGCCGGCCGCCACGCGCGATCAGCGCGCCGCCCTCGACGACGGTCACGTGATCGTCGGAGCGGGTCGCGCGCGGCTCGTCCGCGATCGCGGTGGCGCTCGGCACGCAGTCCCTTGCGCACGCGAGGTCGAGGAGCGTGCCCTTGCCGTCTTCGCCGATGCGCAGCAGGCGCGCGCCGTCGAGCGGCACGAGCACGCCGCCGGGCTGACCGTCGCCGGCGAAGGGGAGGGGAGCGCCGACGCTCGCTCCCGGGGCGACGACCTCGACGCCCGGCGGATCGCCCGACGGCGCGAGGCCGTAGGCGATCACGAGGCCGCGCCCGGGCACCCACGTCGCCGCAGCGGCGCTGCGCGCGCGGGTGAGGCGGCGCGCGACCAGCGTGCCGGTCGGATCGAGCCGCAGCACCAGATCGCTCGGCGGAGCGACGCGCGTCGGCCCGACGATCCACGCGCCGCCCGTGTCGTCGAGGACGGTCGCGCCGCCCGCCACCTCCGCGAACGTCGCGCCCGCGGGCGGCGTGGGCGTGCCCTGCGCGCTCTGTGCGACGTCGAGCAGCGTGGCGGAACCGGCCGCGTCGAGCGCCAGCATGCGCGCCCCGGCCGTGGCGAGCGTCGCCGGCGCCGTCGTGAATGGCGCTTCGCGGAGCGCCGTCAGATCGAGCAGATCGACCACGTCCGCGTTCGTCGACGAGGCGTCGGCCACCACCAGGTAGCGCCCGCCGAGCGCCGCGCAGAGCGGCTTCGCGGGCGCCGCCGTCAGCGCGACCATCGGCGCGATCTCGCGCACGCGCTGGACGAAAATGGTGAGCGCGAGCGTCGGCTGTCCGGCGAGCCCCGAGAGCTCGAGGGGCGGCGTTCGACCGTAGGCGACGATCGCCCCGTCGTCGGCGAGACCGGCGAGGGTCAGCGCCCCGATGCCGCTCTTGGCCGAGTCGGGGACCTCGAGCGATCCCTCGGAGGCCGGCACCTTCGAGACGAGCCGTTCGACGCCGTCGCTCGCGCGGACGCGGAGCTCCACCTGCGTGACCGCCGGCGTGCCGTCGAACGCCTTGCCGCCGAGGGGGCCGCGCACGGCGATGACGAACGGGTCCGGGTCCTCGCTGCACGCTGAGAGCGCCCACGCCGCCGCGGCGACCCCGAACAGCCTCGTCCCTGCGCCGCGCATGTCGGCCCATGCTATCAGGCCGGGCATGGCCGATGCGCGCGCTTCGAGACGGCGAGAGTCGATCGAAGCGCTCCTGTTGGCCGCGATCGGCGGCATCGGGCTGATCATGGGCGCGCGCGCGCTGCGACCGGCGCAGGTGGTGCCGGCGCGACCGCCCTCGGTGGAGCCGCCGCTCGGCGGATGGCCGCGCATCGCCGAGCACGCCGACGGCGTGGTGCGCTACACGCTGCAGGCGAAGCTCGATCCGGCCTCCCACGAGATCGACGGGCACGGCACGATCACGCTGAAGAACTCGTCGTCGATCGCGCTGAACGATCTGCGCCTGCACCTCTACCTCAACGCGTTCAAGAACGACCGCACGGTCTTCAGGCGCGCGCGCGTCGGCGGCTTCCGCGGCGATCGCAGCCGGGGCGCGGGGTACATCGACATCCGCCGGCTCTCGCTCGCCGGCGAGGACCTGTGGCCGAAGCGCGAGTGGATCGACCATCGCGGCGACACGCCGCAGGATCCGCACACTCCCAACACGGCCCCGATCGTCGAGGGCGCCCCCGACGATCAGACCGACGTGCGCATCCCGCTGCCCAAGCCGTTGCCGGCCGGCGAGTCGATCACGCTGGAGGTGGACTTCCACGATCGGTTGCCGGAGGTCACCGAGCGCACCGGCTACGAGGGCTCGTTCCACTTCGCCGGCCAGTGGTTCCCCAAGCTGGCGCGCCTCGAGAAGGACGGCCGCTGGGCCTCGTTCCCGTTCCACCACCTCGCGGAGTTCTACGCCGACTACGGCAGCTTCGACGTCACCCTCGACGTGCCCGAGACGTTCACCATCGGCGCCTCCGGACCGGTGGTCTCCTCGAAGGTCGAGGCCGGGCGGCGCATCGAGCGTCACGTGATCGACGACGTGCACGATTTCGCGTGGACGGCGTGGGATCGCTTCGTCGCCCGCGAGCAGCGCATCGAGGGCGTCCTGGTCCGCTTCCTCGCGCCGCCCGGCTACGGCGCGGCGATCGATCGCGAGGCGCTCGCCGTCGAGCACGCGCTGCGCGACAAGAACGCGCGCTTCGGCGCCTACCCGTACCCGGTGCTCACCGTCGTGCACCCGCCCGACGACGCCGACGAGGCGGGCGGCATGGAGTACCCGACCCTCATCACCACCGGCGGGCCGTGGTGGCCGAACCACGGGCTGCACGAGATCGAGGGCGTGACCATCCACGAGCTCGGACACCAGTGGTTCTACGGTCTCGTCGGGACCCACGAGGTCGAGTGGCCGGCCGGCGACGAGGGCTTCAACTCGTACGCCGACGAGCTCGCCCTCGGCACGCTGTTCGGTCGAGGGAGCGGCGTGACGCTCGGTCCGCTGCAGCTGTCGACCGAGATGCTCGCGGTGCGCGGCGTCGACGCGTCGTTCGACGAGCCGATCTTCCAGCCCGCGCATCGCTTCGCGAGCGGCCGCTCGTACGGCGGGCGCGTCTACGGCGCGACGGCCGCGGTGCTCTTGACCCTGCGCCGCACCTTCGGCGCCGCGAAGCTCGACACGGCGATGGGCGTCTGGACGCGCAAGTTCCGCTTCCAGCACCCCGGCCCCGAGGACTTCTTCGCCGTGCTCGGCGAGCACGTCGGCGCAGACTGCGAGGCCGCCGCGCGCACCGCGTTCTCCACGCCGTTCTCCTACGACGTCTACGCCGAGTCGCTCAGCAGCGAGAAGGACAGGGGCCCGGTCGGCTATTTCGACGGCAAGGACGGGCGCGTGAAGAAGGAGCCGGAGGACGCCGCTCGCTGGAAGAGCTCGGCGTGGATCGGTCGCCGCGGCGCGCTCGATCTCCCGGTCGACGTCGAGCTGCGCTTCGCCGACGGCTCGCGCACGCGCCGCACCATCCGCTTCGGCGCGCCGGCGTACGCGGTGGCCCCGGCGCCGCCGATGATCGGCGCCGACGTCGCCGCGATCGCGCTCGGCGTGCCGGTCGCCGCCGACACGCAGCCGTCGCAGCAGAGCCCCTCGAACGGCACCTGGTATCGCCTCGACGCCGACGGTCCGACCCAGCTCGTCGCCGTGATCGTCGATCCCGATCACAAGCTGCTCGTCGATCGTGACCGGCTCGACAACTTCGCCTCGCTCTCGAACGGGCGCGGCGGCGCTCCCATCGCGCGCGAGCGATCGCTCGCGTGGATCGGCGTGCTCACGCGGCTGGTGGGGCCGTGACCGGCGCCGCGCACGCGGCCGCTCCGGCGTCGGCGCGTCGCCGGCCCGACGCGCTCGTCCTCGTCTTCGTGGTCGAGGTCCTCATCGCCTGGGTGCTCGCCGCGCCGTGGTCCGAGACGCTCGCGCGCACCGTGGGCGCGCACCCCGACGGCGATCGTGTCGCCTTCTGGCACCCGGGCGGCCTCTTGCTCGTCGATCTCGCCGAGCGGCTGCGCGGCGTCCTCTCGGCGCTGGTGGCCGCGACCTCGATCGGGCTCGCGGTCTTCGCGCTCGCGTCGGTGTTCGTGCTCGGCGCGTGGACCGCGGCGATCGACGATCCGGGCAGGCCGCTGCGCGCGGCGATCGCGCGCGGCGCCGAGGTCTTCTGGCGGCTGCTCGTGCTCGGCGTCGTGAGCGGCTTCGCCGCGTGCGTGGTCGCGGCGCTGCTCGGGATCATCCCCGCGTGGGGGATCTCCGTGCGCCTCGCGGACTGGGATCCGCGGGCGGCGCTCTTCCTGATCTCGCTGCCGCTCCTGGTCAGCGCCGTGTTCATCGCAGCCATCCTCGCGGCCGCCGATCTCGCGCGGGCGCGCGTCGTCCGGCACGACATGTCGCTGCTCGCGGCGCTGGCGATCCTCCGCGATCGCCGGGCGGTGTGGTCGCAGCTCGTCGCCTCGGCGCCGCGCTGGCTCGCGTCGATCGGGCTGCTCGGGTGGGGCGCGGCGATCTCGTCGCACAGCCTCTCGGTGACCACCATCTTCCTTTCGCACCAGGCGATCGCGTTCGCGCGGGTGGCGCTGCGCGGCAGCGTGCTCGCGCGCGCGCTGCGCCTCGCCGGCGCTCGCGCCGCAGCTTCCGGGATCGAATGAACCTGCGCGCCGCGCTCCGCACCCCGCGCGGCGTCGGCGTCGCGGTCGTCGCGATCGCGACGTTCGCCGTCGGCTTCGTGCCGCTGTTCGCCGGGCCGGGCTACGAGCACGCGATCGCGTCGGGGTTGATCGTCCCCACGGTCGCCGCGGTGGTCTCCGCCAACGAGGGGTTCGTCGATCGGCACGCGCTCGCGCCGGAGTCGCCGCTCGTCCTCCTCGGGCGCGCGGTCGAGCGCGGCGTCCTCCTCGCCGCGGTCGCCGTCGCCACCGCGCTGATCCACGGTCTCCGCGTCGGCTTCTGCGATCCGTTGGGCGGCCTCGCCACGTTCGGGCTGACCGCGGGGACGGGCACCGTGCTCGCGAGCGTCGTCGGCGCGACGACCGCGGTGATCGTCGGGCACCTGCTCCCGATGGCGCGTCGCCGTCGGCGCGTCGCGGCGATCGTCGCCGGTGTCGCGCCGCTCGCCACCGCGCTGGTCGCCGGCGCGTACTTCTACTTCACGCCGGCGGTGTTCGCCTTCGATCCGTTCGTCGGGTTCTTCAGCGGGACGCTCTACGACGAGGTGGTCGACGCCTACCGGCCCCTGCTCACGTACCGCGCCGGCACCGCCCTGACCATCGGCGCGATCGCCGGGCTCTTCGCCGCCGTCGCGCGCAGCGCGGAGGGGAGGCTGTCGCTCGTGCGGCGACGCGAGGCGGTGCTCGGCGCGGCCCTCGCGCTCGGCAGCGCGACGCTCGTCTTCTACGGCAAGGAGCTCGGCCACCGTAGCGGCTCGGACTTCATCCGCACCGCGCTCGGCGCGGAGCGACACGGCGCGCGGTGCGACGTCGTGCACCCGCGCAAGCTCACCGAGGCGGAGGCGGCGCTGCTCGCGCGCGACTGCGACGAGCAGCTCGCGGCCGTCGAGCGTCGGCTCGGCTTCGCCGGTCCGGAGCGGGTCACCGCGTTCTTCTTCAAGGACGCCGAGCAGAAGCGCGTGCTGATGGGCGCGGCCGACACGTACGTCGCCAAGCCGTGGCGCCGCGAGGTCTACCTGCAGCTCGGCGCCTACCCGCACCCGGTCCTCGGGCACGAGCTCGCGCACGTGGTGGCCGGCGCCGTCGCACGCGGTCCGTTCAAGGTCGCCGCGCGGTTCGGCCTCCTGCCGACCCCCGGCCTCATCGAGGGCATCGCGGTCGCCGCCTCGCCCGATCGCGACGAGCTCACACCCGCGCAGTGGGCGTTGGCGATGAAGCGCCTCGGCATCATCCCGCCGCTCTCGCGCACGTTCGGCAGCGGGTTCCTCGCGCAGAACTCCTCGATGGCGTACACGCTGGCCGGCGCCTTCGTGACCCATCAGCTCGCGCGCGGCCGGGCCGGCGCGGTGCGCGCGTGGTACGGCGGCGTGACGTTCGAGCAGGCGTTCGGCGAGCCTTTCGGCGCGGCGGAGCAGGAGTGGCTCGGCGCGCTCGATCTCGTGGCGCTGCCCGACGCCGCGCTCGCCGTCGCCAAGGCCCGCTTCGATCGACCGGCGATCTGGGGGAGGCGCTGCCCGCACGTCGTCGAGAAGCTGCGCGACGAGGCGGAGGCGTGTCGCGACGAGGGCGATCTGAAGGGCGCCGATCGCAAGCTCGCGGCGCTGCTCGCGCTCGACACGGCCGATCCGGCGGCGCGCCTCGAGCGGGCGCGCCTCGCGGCGAAGACGGGCGATCTCGGGTCGATGCGCGCGACGGTGCAGGCGATGATCGCCGACGAGCGCGTGTCGGTCACCTTCCGCAACCGCGCGCGCGAGGCGCTCGGCGACGAGGCGCTGCGGCGTGGGCTGCTCGACGAGGCGCGGTCGCTGTTCGACGCGGCGCGGCTCGAGGTGCTCGACGACGACCTCGCGCGCAACCTCGACGTGAAGTCGTTCCTCACGACCACGCCGGCGCGCGCGGCGCTCTTCGGGCGGCTGCTCGTCGGGCGGCCGGAGCCGCTCGCCAGCAAGGACGAGGCGCTCGCCGCGACGATCGCGATCGCGCGGTTCGTCGAGCAGGGCGGCGCGGTCGCGGAGGACCGCGCGCTCGCGCGCTACCTCCTCGTGCGACGGCTGATCGACCTGCACGCGTGGGACGACGCCAACGCGATGCTCTCGACCGTCGACGTCGGCGCGCTCGCGCAGATCACCCCGCGGCTGCAGCGCGAGACGGCGCGGCTCGCGATCCTGCTCGCCTGCGTCAGCGAGCCGGCCGGTCGCGCAGCGCGCGTCGGCGCGGCGCTCGCCCGCTATCGCGAGATGCCGCCGCCGAACGCGGGCCGCCGCGAGGCCATCGAGCGCTTCGCCGAGCGGTGCGCGCGGTGATCAGCCCGATGGGAAAGTCCCCCGGGTTGAAACCCGGGGCACCGACAGCAGGGCGAAGCCCTTCGGGCTAGCGAGACGTTGGTGCCGAGGAAGTGCACTTGTCTCCTCGGCCTGATCATCACTCGCCCTGCGGCGACACCCCAAGCCAGGCTGGCGAGTCGGTGAAGTCCGAAGGACTTGAGGTGCAGTCGGTGCCCCGGACTTCAGTCCGGGGGATTTCCTTCAGCCCTCGCGCGTGAGGCGCGAGATCTCTTCCTTGATGAGCGTCTCGGCGAGGACCGGGACGACCTCCCACACGACGCGCTCGACGACCTCGCGCGAGAGCGCGAGCACCGCGTCGACCTGCGCCGGCGACAGGCCGAGCTCACCGAGCTTGCCCGCGAGCTCGGGCGGGAGCGCGGCGGCGCCGGCCACGGCCGCGGCGGGGGGCGCGTCGGACGCCATGCGCACGGTGTGCTGCGCCTTGAGCGCGGGGCTCGACGGCGGCCGCGGCTGCGACGGCGGCTGCTGCGCCGGCGGCTCGGAGGGCATCTTCGCGGTGACCTGGCGCTGCAGCGCGGGGGTCGGCGTGCGGCCGAGCGCGGGACCACCGGCGCTGGCGCGGGTCGCGGGCATGCCCTGCATCGTCGGGTGCACGACGGCCGGCGCCGCGCGGATGACCGGCGCGGGCGGGGGCGGCGCCGGCGGCGGCGGCTGCGGCGCGGAGAACATGGGCGCGCGCGGCGCCGTGGGCGCGGCGGCGATCGGGGCGGCGGCGATCGGCGCGGGCGCGACCGATCTCCCCTGCGTGAGCACGCCCTTCACGAGCTCGATCGCCTTCGCGGTGTCGTACGGCTTGTCGAGGTGGCCGTCGGCGCCGGCGGCCTGGCCGCGGGCGGGATCGAAGGGGTTCTGCTTCGAGGACAGGAGGACCACGGGGATGCGACCGAACTCGTCCTTGATCGCGCGACAGAGGTCGTACCCGCTGAAGCCATCGAGCGCGACGTCGGCCAGCACGGCGGCGGGATGCTCGCGGCGACAGGTGGCCAGCGCCTCTTGCGCGGTGCCGACCGTCAGGACGCGGAGATCCTCTCCCGCGAACGTCATCTCGATGACCTTGCGCATGGTGACGCTGTCATCGACGGCGAGCAGGGTCTTGGCCATTCCGGCGGATTGTCGACCTCCAGAGCGCGGAGCGTCAAGCCGTGTGCTCCCGCTTCGCCCTGGCGGGCGAGACGCTCGCGGCGGAGGGCCAAAGGCTACGGGCTACGGACGATTCGAGCCTCGCGGCGCTCGGCCGCCGCTCGTGCTCTAGGCGACCGGCGACCGGCGCACGACGCGGCGAACGCGACGATCGGCGTCGCGAGGCCCTCTGCTCGTTCCGACCCCATGCATCGCGGCTCCAAACCCGAGGCATCGCCCGCACGGCCGCTGGGCACGCGCGCGATGCAGCGCTATGAGGGGGGAATGCGCGCGCGGTCGGCCGGCAAGACTCACGTCGGCATGAAGCGATCCCTCAACGAGGACGCCTTCCTCGCCGACGACGATCTCGGGTTGCACTTGGTCGCCGACGGCATGGGCGGGCACGCCGCCGGTGAGGTCGCGAGCGCCGAGGCCGTGAGCACCGCCTACGGGATGGTGAAGCAGGCCCGCTCGTCGCTGCAGAAGCTCGGCGACAACCCCGACGACGCGCAGATCCGCGCGGCCCTCCGCTTGATGGAGGCGTCCATCCAGGCGGCCACGTACATGGTGTTCACGCTCGCGGAGCTCGATCGCGAGAAGAGCGGCATGGGCACGACGATCACCGGGATGCTCGTCTTCGGCGATCACGCCGTCACCGCGCAGGTCGGCGATTCGCGCATCTATCAAATCCGCGACGGCGAGGCCCGGCAGATCACCGAGGACCACACGCTCATCGCCTGGCAGCTGCGCGAGGGGATCATCACGCAGGAAGAGGCGCGCCGGTCGCCGCACAAGAACGTCATCACGCGCGCGGTCGGCAACCGCGAGTACGTGCAGGTCGACACCAACCTCGTGCAGCTCTCCCCCGGCGATCGCTACCTCCTCTGCTCCGACGGGCTGCACGGCTACCTGCGCACCTCGGAGATCCCCGACATCGTGGCGCAGGGCCGCGACGCCGCGGTCGACGCGTTCATCGAGCTGGCCAACAGCCGCGGCGGCAAGGACAACATCACCGCCATCGTGGTCGAAGTGGAGTGAGCGGCGCGGTCGCGGTTGGCGTGAGCGGCGTTGGTGAGGGACCTGCCGAGCGGCAGGGCTTGCGCCCGCGCCGATCCGGCGGTCATGCTCCCGCTCCATGTCCTCTGCCTTCCGCTCGCGTCGCCTTCTGGCCCCGCTCGGCGTCGCTGCCTCCACGCTCGCGCTGATCGCCGCTCCCGCCTGCAAGAAGAAGCAGGTCGAGGAGGTCAAGAAGGAGATCCTCAAGAAAGTCGAGATCGCCGAGGTGCCGCTGCCCGAGAACGCCGTCGGCGAGCTCGTCGTGCGCGACCCGGAGACCTTCATGCGGAAGCTGTCGACCGGCGCCGGTCTCGAGCCGATCCTCGGCGCGTCGCCGTACCAGAAGCTCGTCGACAGCGTCACCGACGACAGCGCGAAGAAGGCGGTCAAGGCAATCGACCCGCACGGCACGATCGCGGGCGTCGGCCTCTACAAGTTCGGCAACCCGGCCGAGAAGCCGCACGGCGTGGTCGCCGCGCGCCTCAAGGATCCCGACATCGCCGCCGCCGCGCTCGACGCCGCCGAGAAGAGCGGCCAGTCGATCAAGGCGTGGGACTCCGGCGTCCTCGGCGGCAAGGTCTACGAGATCAAGGACGGCGGCGAGGTCGCCGTCTACGGCGACGTCGTGCTCCTCGCCGACACGCGCGAGGCGATCGACGCCGCCGGCAAGTACGTGGCGTGGCGCGCCGCCAAGAGCAGCGTCGATCACGAGCTGGTCCTCCGCGTGCCGATGGATCGCATCGGTCCCGAGCTGAAGAAGCTCGGCGTGGCCGAGTGGGCGAAGGTGAAGCCGGGCGACGTGCCGCCGAAGGTGAAGGCGGAGATCGATCCGCTCGTCGAGCCGGTGCTCGGGGGCGTCGCCGACATGGGCCAGGCGCTGGTCACGTTCGACATCGACGGCGAGAACCTGAAGCTCGTCGAGACGTTCGCCGCCAAGGCCAGCCTGTCGGAGTGGCTGAAGAAGTTCCCCACCGGCGACGCGACCCCGCTGCTCACCATGCCGAAGGCGGAGTCGGTCTCGCTCCAGCGCTTCCCCGACGGCCTCGGGCCGCTCGCCTACGCGCTCCTCGAGTGGGGCCTCGACGGCGCGACGCTCTCGGCCGCCGACCGCGCCGAGGCGAGCAAGCAGGCGCGCGCGCTCGGCAAGGCGCTCGGTCACAGCCTCGCGTACGCGACCGACAGCGTGAAGGGCGCGGCGCCGGCGCCGGGCGCGCCGCCCTCGCTCGACACCGAGATCTTCGTCCGCTTCGATCTCGACGATCCCGCGGCGGTGAAGGGTGCGGTCGGCTCGCTCCGCAAGCTGCTCGAGAAGTCGTTGGGCACGGCGAAGAAGCTCACCGTCACGCCGTACAAGAAGCACGGCGCCGAGGGCGAGACGCTCGCCACCCCGGCGGTCATCCCGGGCTTCGGCCCGACCGCCGCGACGGCCACCAAGGACACGTGGACCTGGGCGCTCAAGGGCTCGCAGCTCTACGTCGATCTCTGCCTCGGCTGCACGCCGCACCTGCTCGACGCGGCGCTCGATCCTGCGGCCAAGGGCACCGTCGCCGACGACGCGCTGGCCAAGGCGAGGATCGGCGAGTTCCCGACCAAGGACCTCGTGAGCGCGTCGTACGGCACCACGCTGCAGCTGCCCGGCATGCCCGGCGGGCTCGGCTCGTTCATGGGCGGGCCGCCGCCGCCGCCGCCGAAGCCGGGAACGGCGATGTGGGGCTGGTCGACCGTCGCGCCGACCGGCGTCAGCGCGAAGGGCGCGGTGCCGCTCGTCTTCGTCGGCGATCTGAGCAAGAGCCTCATCGCCATCGCCGGCATGGGCATGATGGGCGGCGGCATGGGCGGGCCCCCGCCGTTCTGAATCAGCGGTCGCAATTTGCGGGCCGCGGAGCTCTGGCTGGCCGCGCAGACCCGGTCATCAGTCATCAGTCGTCAGTCATCAGGCGAGAATGGAGAGCTCGCCTGTCCTCCGTCTCGTCGGCGACGACTGACGACTGACGACTGACGACTGACGAGAGAGCGACAGCGAGGCGGTGTCCCGCAAGTGCGAACGCTGACTTCGTCAGCGCGCGAGGACGATCTTGCCGAAGGCGCCGCGTTCCTCGAGGACGCGGTGCGCCTCGCGCGCGCCCTCGGCGGTGAACGGCAGCACGCGGTCGACGACCGGGCGCAGGGCGCCCCTCTCGACCTCGCGCAGGATGGGGAACATCGTGGCCTTCGAGCCCATCGTGCTGCCGAGGATCTCGAGCTGCCGGAAGAAGACGTGGCGTAGATCGATCGTCGGCGTGGGGCCGCTGGTCGCGCCGCAGGTGACCAGTCGACCGCCGCTGGCGGCCGCGAGCAGGCTCTTGGCGAACGTCTCGCCGCCGACGTGATCGACGACCACGTCGACGCCGCGCTTGCCGGTGAGCCGGCGCGACTCGGCGACGAAGTCCTGCGTGGTGGTGTCGATCGTCTCGTCGGCGCCGAGCGTGCGCGCGCGCTCCAGCTTCACGGCGGAGGTGCTGGTCGCGATCACGCGCGCGCCTCGCATCTTGCACATCTGGATGGCCGCGACCGACACGCCGCTGCCGGCGGCGTGCACGAGCACCGTCTCGCCGCGCTCGACGCGCGCCTTCTCGACGACCATCTGCCACGCCGTCAGGAAGGTGAGGGGGATCGCGGCGACCTCGGGCACGCTCAGCGAGGCCGCCGGGCTCGGGGAGCCGAGCACGTTCGAGGCGGGGACGTCGAGCACCTCGCCGTAGCCGCCGTCGGTGCTCTCACCGAGGATGTGGTAGCGACGACAGAGGTTGTCGCGACCGCGCAGGCACGCCTCGCACACGCCGCACGACACCGCCGGCGCCAGCACCACCTTCGTGCCCACGGGCGGCGCGATCGCGCCCTCGCCGATCGCCTCGACGGTTCCGGCGATGTCGGCGCCGAGCCGGTGCGGCAGCGGCAGCTTCAGGTTCGGCAGACCGCGCCGGACCCAGAGATCGAGATGATTGAGCGCGACGGCGTCGACGCGCACACGGACCTTCCCGGCCGGCGGATGCTCGGGGACATCGAGGTCGACATCTTCGAGGACCTCCGGCGCGCCGTGGCTCCGGAACGCGATCGCGCGAATCTTCATGCGGGCATGGTACCGTCGTGCGCCATGCGCGGATCTTCTCTCGTTGGCTGTCCGTCCTTTCGGCCGTCACGACTCGCTCCGTTCGTCGTCGGCATGTCGTTCCTGCTGGGCTCTTGCGGGCCTTCGGAGGCGCCGCCGCCGGTCACCCCGGCCAAGCCGGTGGTCGAGGCGAAGAAGCCCCCGCCGATCGTCGAGGATCGCTCGCCGGTCGAGGCGCCGCCCGGCCTCGCGGTGCAGGCGCACGCCATCGGCCTCAAGACGCTGGTGCGCGGGGTGAAGGCCTACCTGCCCGGCAACGCCACCCTCGATCCGCGCGCGCTGGTGCGCGAGGTGGCCGACGCGTCGCTCGAGCGCATCCTCGACGTCGACAAGCCGGCCGATCTGGTCGTGCAGGTCCCCGAGGGCACCGGGAAAGACGCGCAGATCCCGCGCGTCGCGGTGGCCTTCGGCGTCGAGGACGATCTCGACGTGGCCAACGCGGTGAAGGACTCCTACCGCGTCGAGGTGCTGCCCGGCGGCGTGATGAGGCTCGTGCCCGTCGGCGGCAACGAGGTCCGCTGCGTGGTCGCGCCGGCGCTCGGCCCGGCCAGGCGGCGGCTGGTCTGCGGGCTGACCGGCAACGATCCGTTGGGCCTCGCGCCGTGGCTGGCCCGCGGCGTCACGCGCAAGGAGCCGGCGGCGGCTGCGGTGCGCGTCGACGTCGACGTCACGATGGTGAAGAAGAAGTACGCGGTCGAGATCGACAAGGCGCACGCGTTCGGGCGCGGCGATCTCGCCTCCGAGGTGAAGACCGGCTGGGCCGAGCTCGATCGCGTGCTCAAGGGCATCACCAAGAACGTGGTCGACGAGGTCTTCGACGTCATCGACGACCTCGACACGCTCTCGCTCGAGGCGGCGACGCCGGAGGCCGGCGTGCAGCTCGGCCTGACGGCGACGTTCGCGGGCACCAAGTCGTGGGTCGCGCGCATGATGCTCGCCGGCGGCGACAACCCCGGACCGGCCAACCCGCGGCTCGCCAAGCTGCCGGGCGACGGCGTGTGGCTCGCCGCGTTCAGCCGCGCGACGCCGCAGTCCGACGGGCTGATCGCGCCGATCCAGACGGCCCTCAAGGACGTGGTGACCGCCCTGGCCCTCGACTTCAAATGGCCGGCCAAGGATCGCGATCTGGCGCTCGAGGTGGTCAAGCTCGCCTTCCCCGCCGCGGTCGACACCGCGTTCGTCAGCGCGAACCTCGGCAAGGTGGAGCTGCCGGGCGGCACGCCCAAGCCGCACGGCGACGTCGCGCGCGCGACGGCCAACGCGTTCCTCTCGAAGGCGTGGTCGGTGTCGGTCATCGAGCGCGACGCCAAGGCGCCGACGGCGTTCGTCAAGGCGCTCTTCGCGTGGGCGCAGCGGCCGTCGTTCGCCGACACCTACCGCGCGCTCACCAAGGACCGCCTCGCGATCAAGGTGACGACCAAGGCGCTCGCCGCGAAGGATCTCCCCAAGGGCAGCTGGGCGCAGCGCGCGGAGCTCGAGCTGTCGATCCCCTCCGACGACAAGCCGGCGAAGGGCAAGGGCGCGAAGAAGCCGACCGCGCTCGCCAAGCTGGTGACCGACACGATCATCGCGCCCGACGGGCCGAACCGCACGTGGGTCGGCGTCGCGCAGAACCTCGGCGACGGCGAGCTGCCCAAGGTCCTCGCGACCGCGCTCGGCGGCGCGCCCGCGAGCCCGATCGGCTCGCGCCCCGGGTTCGACTTCCTCACGCAGGGGACGCCGACGATCGGCGGTCTGTTCGCGATCGACGGGCTCACGCGCACCGCGCTGCACACGCGCAAGACCGAAGAGCTGCTCACCAAGCTGCCGGATCAGGGCAAGGGCGCCTTCGTCTTCCGCATGACCCCGAGCAAGCCGCCGAAGGCCACGACCGAGGTCACCGCGCTCATCCCCCGCGACGCGATCGCGGCGGTGTGGATGTTCTCGATGCACTGATGAGAGAGGTCTAGAGTCTAGAGTCCAGAGTCTAGAGTCCGCGTCAGCTCGCGACTCTCCGACTGCGACCCTGCGTCAGCTGGTGCGCGTTAGGTCGAAGGTCGAATGTTCAAGGTCGAAGCGAGTCGCGGTTTGGCGGCTCGCAGGGCCTGCGACGCTCGACGCCTGCGGCTCGACGTTCGGCCTTCGTCTTCGGCCGTCGACAGGCCCGCGCAGCCAGCGAGGCAGCCTCATCGCGATGCGCGGACGCGCCTCTCTCTCAGGACTCTAGACTCCGTCCGACGCGAGATGCGGTCTCGGTGAGGGCAAAGGTCCCAGCGAAGCACTCCGGTATCAGGAGCCCGCGTCAGGTTCCCGCTAGCCGTGTTCCACGGCGAGAGGGCACCTCGCGAGTTCTGGTGCAAAGCCACTCTCGACTCTAGACTCTAGACCCAAGCCCGCAGCAGCCGGCGCGGCGCCGCAGTCACCACGTCAGTCGGGCACCTTCACCATCTTCACGTCGAGCTTGATGAGGCCGCCCTTGTCGCCAGCGTCGACCTCCAGGTCCCACGGGAGGTAGCCGTCGGCCTCGATGGTGATGCGGTGCTTGCCCGGTGGCAGCGCGACGCCGCGCTTGGTGATGAAGTCGAGCGAGCCGACCGGCTGATCGTCGATGATCACGCGCGCGTTCTTCGGGGCGTCCTGCGCGGGCGCGAGCCGCAGCGATGTCGTCGGCGGCTTCGCCGGGGCGCAGGCGATCAGCAGCGCCGACAGCGCGAGGGCTCCCATCACCGCCGTCGCCGGAAGGCGCATGTCACTCCCACTCGATGGTGGCCGGCGGCTTGGAGGAGATGTCGTAGACGACGCGGTTGACGCCCTTCACCTCGTTGATGATGCGGGTGGAGACGCGCCCGAGCAGATCGTAGGGGAGCTTCGCCCAGTCGGCGGTCATGCCGTCGCTCGAGGTGACGGCGCGGATGGCGCAGGTCTCGTCGTAGGTGCGCTCGTCGCCCATGACGCCGACCGAGCGCACCGGCAGCAGCACGGTGAACGCTTGCCAGACCGCGTCGTATTGGCCCGAGGAGCGCAGCTCGTCGAGGAAGATGGCGTCGGCCTTTCGGAGGATCGACAGGCGCTCCTCGGTGACCTCGCCGAGGCAGCGGATGGCGAGGCCGGGGCCGGGGAAGGGGTGGCGCCAGATGAACGAGCGCGGCAGGCCGAGCACCTCGCCGGCGGCGCGCACCTCGTCCTTGAACAGCTCGCGGAGCGGCTCGACGAGCGAGAGCTTCATGCGCTCCGGGAGGCCGCCGACGTTGTGGTGGCTCTTGATGCCCGCGCTCGGGCCCTTGAACGAGACGCTCTCGATGACGTCGGGGTAGAGCGTGCCCTGGATGAGGAACGACGCGCCCTCGCCGGCGGCGACCTTCTTCGCCTCGCGATCGAAGACGTCGATGAAGATCTTGCCGATGGTCTTGCGCTTCTTCTCGGGGTCGGTGACGCCGCGGAGCGCGTCGAGGAACTCTCTGCGCGCGTCGACGGCGACGAGCTTGATGTGGAAGTTCTCGCGGAACATCGCCTGCACCTGCTCGAACTCGCCGGCGCGCAGCAGGCCGTTGTCGACGAAGATGCAGGTGAGCCGGTCGCCGAGCGCGCGGTGGCAGAGCACGGCGGCGACGCTGGAGTCGACGCCGCCCGACAGGCCGCAGATGGCGTGGCCTTGCGGGCCGACCTGCTTCTCGACCTTGGCGACCGCCTCCTCGACGAACGAGCCGGGCGTCCAGCTCGGCGACAGCTTCGCGACGTCGAAGAGGAACGCGCCGAGGATCTCGGCGCCGCGCGGCGTGTGCACGACCTCGGGGTGGAACTGCAGGCCGTAGATCTTCCGCGCCGGATCGGCGACCGCGCAGAACGGCGTGTTGCCGCTGACGCCGACGGTGGAGAAGCCCTTCGGCAGCGCCTCGATGCGATCGCCGTGGGACATCCACACGTCGAGCGTCTCGCCCGGCTGGAAGCGGTGGAAGATGCCCTCGGCCTTCTCGACGGTGACCTGCGCGGCGCCGTACTCGCGCGCGTCGGCGCGGGCGACCTCGCCGCCGAGCACGTGCGCCGCGAGCTGCAGGCCGTAGCAGATGCCGAGCACCGGCACGCCGAGCTCGAACAGCGCCGGATCGACCTGCGGCGCGCCCTCGCCGTACACGCTCGACGGACCACCCGAGAGGATGATCGCGCGCGGGCTCATCGCGCGGATCTTGTCGAGGCCGGCGCCCGGCGCCGCGACGGTGCAGGGGTGGATCTCGCAGTAGACGCGCTGCTCGCGGACGCGGCGCGCGATGAGCTGCGTGTACTGCGAGCCGTAGTCGAGGATGAGGACGAGCTCGCGGTCGGCGTGCGACATGCGCGCGGTCTAGAGCAGCCCCGCGCGTGCGTCGAGCCGGTCACTTCGCGGGCGATTTGCCGGCGCGGCCGATGCGGCCGTCGCGCTGGAAACGGTCGAACGACTCCCGGGTGAGCTCGCGCAGCTCCGCGACGAGGTCCGGATCGGCCGCCTTCGAGTTGGGGAAGTTGAAGCAGGACTTGCCCTGCATCCGCTTGCGGAGCGCTGGGCTGATGCCCTCGAGCAGCTCGGGGTTCGCGTAGACGGGCATCAGGTAGTAGCTCGTGTACGCCTTGCCGCTGCGCACGCCGGCGAAGAACAGCGGGTCCTTCCCGTTGGGTGCCTTGGTGTGCGTGTCGAGGTACAGCCACTCGGGCGTGTCCGTCTTGACGACGAGGCGCTTCGCGTAGGGGCGGAGGATCGCCTGGAGCGCCTCGAAGGCGCCGCCGGTCGCGGGCGTCGCCTTCGCGGGCTGCGGTTTGGAGGCCTTCGTCGTCTTCGCGCCGGTCTTCTTCGCGCCGGTCTTCTTCGTGGCGGGCTTCTTGGTGGCGGTCTTCTTGGCGGCCATCTTGCGGCTCAAGCTACACGTGTGGGGAGTCGACTCGCCAGCGTCGGCGACCGCGCTCCCCGCGCGATCGGCGCGCGAGCCCGCGGATCGCAGCGAAACCCGCGTGGCACCGGCCGTGCTGACGGGACGCGCATGCTCCGCTTCCACCACGCCCTCCTCGGCCTGTCGTTGCTGTCCACGGGTTGCGTCACCGGCGCCTTCGGCGGCACCGCCGACGATCGAGACCTGCGTGACGACGACGCGGGCACCTTCGTCCCGTCCGGAGAGGACGCGGCCCCGACGCGCGATGGCGCGCCCGGCGGCGACGCGGGCGGGGGAACCGACGCGGGCGGTAGCGGTGAGGACACCGCGACGGTCGGCGACGACGCGGGCCCCAAGCCGCCGCCCTCGGAGCAGAAGGTCGTCGCCTACTTCGCGGAGTGGGCGGTCTACGGGCGCAACTTCCACATCACCGACGTCGACGCCTCGTTGATCACGCACCTCAACTACGCGTTCCTGAACATCGCCGGCGGCGAGTGCGTGCTCGGCGACAGCTACGCGGACATCGACAAGTTCTATCCCGGCGACAGCTGGGACGCCGGCGCGCTGCGCGGCAGCTTCCATCAGCTGCAGCTGCTCAAGGCCAAGAGCCCGCACCTCAAGACGCTGCTGTCGATCGGCGGCTGGACCTGGTCGAGCGGGTTCTCCGACGCCGCGCTCACCGACGCCTCGCGCACCAAGCTGGCGAAATCGTGCGTCGCGATCATGACGAAGTACGGCTTCGACGGCCTCGATCTCGACTGGGAGTACCCGGGCGGCGGCGGCCTCTCGGCGGGCCGCCCCGAGGACAAACAGAACTTCACCGCCCTGCTCGCGGCGTTCCGCAAGGAGCTGGACGCCGCGGGCAAGGGGCATTTGCTGACGGTCGCGGTGGGGGCGGCGCCGAGCGTGATCGCGAACCTCGAGCTCGCGAAGATCCACCCCTACCTCGATTCGGTCAACGTGATGACCTACGACTTCCACGGCGCGTGGGAGAAGAAGACCGGGCACAACTCGCCGCTCCACCGCAGCAAGGGCGACACGTCGCCGGTCGGCTGGGACACCGACGCGGCCGCGCGCGCCTACGTCGAGGGCGGCGTGCCGGCGAGCAAGGTGATCGTCGGGGCCGCCTTCTACGGGCGCGGGTGGTCGGGCGTGCCGGCGACCAACGACGGCCTCTTCCAGCCGGCGACCGGGCCTTCTCCGGGCACCTTCGAGCAAGGCATCCTCGACTACCACGACATCGCGGCGAACTACCTGCCGACGTTCACGCGCAAGTGGGACGGCGACGCGAAGGTGCCGTGGCTGTACAGCGCCGCGCGGCAGATCATGATCAGCTACGACGACGCCGAGTCGTTGAAGCTGCGGGCGCAGTACGTCGACGCCAAGGGGCTCGGCGGCGTGATGGTGTGGGAGCTGTCGGGCGACGACAAAGCGCACAGCCTCGGCCGCGCGATCCGCGACGCCCTGAAGTGAGTGAAGTGAGCGCGAGAACGGCGCTGGCCATCGTCGCCGCCGATCGTCGATGATCGGGCTGTCATGGTCACCGATCCACAGCGCCTCGCCGAGGCCGTCGCCCGTACGCTCGCCGACGTCCGCGACTTCGGCTCGACGATCCGGGCCGTCCGGCCGGCGGCCGCGGTGCAAGACGCGCTGGCGGCGACGGTCGCGGCGTCGTGGGATCCGACCGCCGGCCCGCGCACCGTCGACGCGCGCGCCCTCCCGCTGCTCGCCACCGCGCGCGGCGCCGCGCAGGACGGGGCGGATCTCGTGGTGGCGCGCGTGCTCGGCGAGGGCGGCATGGGCGTCGTGGAGCTGGCGCACCAGCGATCGCTGCAGCGAGACGTCGCGCTCAAGCGGCTGCGCGAGGACTCCGCGCCGAGCGCGCACGCCGAGGCCCTGCTGCGCGAGGCGACCTTCACCGGCTTCCTCGAGCACCCCAACATCGTGCCGGTGCACGCGCTCGGCCGCGACGATCGCGATCGACCGCTGCTGGTCATGAAGAAGATCGAGGGGACGACGCTCGCCACGCTGCTCCACGAGCCGTCGCACCCCGGCTGGGCGCGCGCCGGCGACGATCGGCTCGGGTTCCTGCTGCACGCGCTGCGCGGCGTGTGCGACGGGCTCGCCTACGCGCACAGCCGCGGCGTGCTCCACCGGGACGTGAAGCCCGAGAACGTGATGCTCGGCCGGTTCGGCGAGGTGTACCTCCTCGACTGGGGCGTGGCGACGCGGCGGAACGAGCCGCTGGACGACTCGACCGTCGGCACGCCCGTGTACATGGCGCCGGAGATGCTGCGCCCGGCCAACCGGGAGATCGACGAGCGCACCGACGTGTACCTGGTCGGCGCGACGCTGCACGAGTGCCTCGCCGGCGCGCCGCCGCACGCGGGCGCGTCGATCGCCGACGTGCTCCTCTCGATCGCGAGGTCTTCGCCACGCGCCTACGGCGACGACGTCCCCGAGGAGCTCGCCGACATCGTGCGTCGCGCGATGCACGCCGATCGCGCGCGCCGGTTCGAGACCGCCGAGGAGCTCGGGCGTGCGCTCGCCGAGTTCGAGCGCCACCGGGCCGCCGCCGAGCTCGCGAAGGTCGCCGAGGCGCGGCTCGCCGAGCTCGAGGTGGCGCTCGCGACCGAGGGCGCCGACACCATCGAGCCGCTGTTCCACGAGTGCCGCTTCGGCTTCGAGCAGTCGCTCCGCGCCTGGCCCGAGAACGCGCGGGCGAGGAGCGATCTGCGGCGCGCGACGGCGCGGATGTGCGCGTTCGAGCTCGCGCAGAAGAACCGCGTCGGCGCGGCGGCGCTGCTCGCCACGCTCGAGCCCAAGCCGCAGGAGCTCGTCGAGGGGCTCGCGGCGCTCGACGCGGAGCTCGCGCGCGCCTCCGAGGACCGCGCGCGGCTGCGCCGCCTCGACCACGAAATGGACACGGCCGTCGCCGAGCCGGACCGACGACGGGCGATCCGCCTCGCGGCCGCGGGCCTGAGCTTGCTCGCGCTGGTGCTCACCGCCGGGTACGTCTTCGACTTCTACACGCCGTCGCCGGGGCGCATGCTCGCGGTCTCGGTGCCGGGTGCGCTGGCGGTGGCGATCATCTTCTACCGGAAGCGCGATCGATTCTTCACCAACCGGGTGAACCGACAGATGGCGCTGACCGTCGCCTTCGCCGCGGCCGGGGTGCTCACCAACCGCACGCTCGGCTGGCTGCAGGGGCGCGGGTTCGCCGACGTCGCCTCGGGCGACGCGCTGCTCATCTCGGTGG
The DNA here is from genome assembly GCA_016182965.1 of Deltaproteobacteria bacterium. Taxonomy (GTDB): domain Bacteria; phylum Myxococcota_A; class Polyangia; order Polyangiales; family JADJMO01; genus JALHOE01. The sequence continues at coordinate 26,133 of JACPFM010000081.1, forward strand.
TCTGCTGTACGCCGGGCCGCTCGCGTTCGTGCCCCTGCTCGGCGCCGCGGTCATCGCCGTGGCGATCGTCGTGCGCTCGCCGCGGCGGCTGCGCACGCCGCTGCTCGACGAGGACTCCCGTCGCCCCGATTGATCGTCGAGGTCACCGCCACGGGCGGCGGTGGTACCTTGCCGCCGTGATGCGACGGACCGGCACGCACCTCGCGCTCCTGCTCGTCGCGCTCGTCGTGTCCGCGCTCCTCGGCTGCGCGTCCGGCGAGCCGTCGCGGTCGATCCCGTCGTGGACGCTGCACAGCGGCGCGCAGATCATCGCGGTGACGCTGCCCGCGCAGCTCGCCAAGCACCTGCCGAACGAGCCGTCGACGTTCGCGCTGACGGCCGATGCCCCGCTCGACGCGGAGCTCCGTGGGCGCGAGCTCTCGCTCGTGCTCGCGCGCAACTACGCGCGCGTCACGCTGGTCGTCGACGGCGAGCGGCTCGCGCCGCTCGAGGCAGGCCCGTTCGATCGATACCACGCCGCGCAGATGCACCAGGTGTTCCGCATCCCGGCGCGCCTCACCGATCGGCCTTCGCTGCCGCTGCGGCTCGAGATCGAGCACCACGGCTGGTACTCGTCGCTCGTCGGTCGCGCGCCGCTGCTCGTCGCCTCTCCGTGGGGCGGCGACGCGATCCAGCGCGCGCTCTTCTTCAACCGCCTCGCGGTGCTCGGGGCGGTCGCGGTCCTCGGCGCGCTGGCGATCGTCTTCGGCGCGGTGTTCCTGCTCGACCGCGCGCGGCGCGCCGACGGGTGGTTCGCGCTGCTCGCCGCGGCGATGACCGTCTGGCACCTCGCGATCGTCGGCGTCACCCAGTTCCTCGGTCCGACCGATCTCCAGCTCGTGCCGGTCGTCACGACCACGATCACCTGCGTGGCGACGCTCGGGTTCATTCGCGAGCACCTCGGGCTCCGCGACCGCGGCCGTTGGGCCTCGTGGGCGTTCGTGGGGGTCGGCGTCGCCTCCATCGCGCTCGGACCGGGTCCGTTCTCGTGGCGCGGCGCGGCCTCGACGCTGCTCGACGTCCTGGTCCTCGTCACCATCGTCTACGAGCTGTGGCTGCTCGGCGTCGCCTTCCGCCGCGGCGGCGAGCGGCGCCTCGACGCGGTCGCGATCGCCGTCGCGTGGGTGGTGCTGCTCGGCGCCGTGACCGGCAACGTGGTCGTGCGCGCGGACCTGCAGCTCGTGCCGGTGGCCTGGGCGCTGTTCGTGATGAACCAGGCGCTCCTGCTCGCGCGCGCCCACCGCCGCGAGCTCTCGGCGCGCATCGTCCTCCTCGAGGAGCGTAACCGCGACGTCGCGGTGCTGAACGAGGAGCTGCGCCGCCAGATCCACGATCGCGCCGGCGCGCTCGCCGACGCGCTGTCGCGCCTCGGGGAGGGGGGCGCCGGTCGCACGATCTTCGGCGTCGGCGAGAAGCTCGGCGGGCGCTACCAGATCGTGCGTGCGATCGGCGTGGGCGGGATGGGCGCGGTCTACGAGGTCGAGCGCCTCGCCGACGCGCGACGCTTCGCGCTCAAGGTCGTCGCCGGTCGGCGCACGCCGTCGGCACTTTCGCGGTTCGCGCGCGAGGCGCAGGTGCTCGCCCGCTTCGATCATCCGAACCTGGTCGGCGTCGTCGACGTCGACGTCGATCCGTCGGGCACGCTGTTCGTGGTGATGGAGCTGGTCACCGGGGCGTCCCTCGAGCGCGACGAGCCGCTCGAAGAGCGCATGCTTCGCGCCGTCGCGCGGCAGGTGGCGACCGGCCTGCGCGTGCTGCACGAGCACGGGATCGTCCACCGCGATCTCAAGCCGGCCAACGTGCTGCTCGCCACGACCGGCGACGGCGCCACGGTCGCCAAGATCGCCGACTTCGGCATCGCGCGTCTGCGCACCGAGGACGAGGTGTCCGGTGACGACGAGACCGTCTCCGCCGAGCAGTCGAACGCGTCGCTCACGCGGACCGGCGTGGTCATCGGCACGCCGGCGTACATGGCGCCGGAGCTCGCGCGTGGCGCGCACGACGCCACGCCCGCCTCCGACGTCTTCAGCTTCGGCGTGATGCTCCACGAGCTCGCGACGGGCGCGCACCCGTTCAAGCAGCCGCCGGTGTACGCCGCGTACGTCGGTGCGCCGAGCGAGCGCGTGGTGCCGATGCGCCTCGTGCCCGCGTGGTGCGCGGCGCTGATCGACCGTTGCCTCGCCGGCGATCCGGCGGCGCGCCCCACCGCAAGCGAGATCGAGGCCAGCCTCGCGTGAGAGACTGGAGACGCCGCCGGGTAGACACTAGCGTTTACCGCCGATGCCGACGCCGCTCGATCCCGCCGCGCTCCGCCCGCACTACCGCGCGTTCCTCACCGGCGGTCGCGGAGCGCGCGAACCGCGCGACCGCGTGCTGCTCACCGGGCACTCGCACCAGGCATGGCCCGATGTCGCGCGCGCCGCGGTGCTCGAGGCGTTCGACGACGCGGCGGCGCTGGTCGACGACAAGTGGGGCCGCGCGTTCGCCGCGGCCGACGCGGTGCGGCTCGGCGTCGCGACGCGCATCGGGTGCACGGCCGACGAGATCGCGCTGGCTCCGAACACCCACGAGCTGGTCGCCCGCTTCCTCTCCTGCCTCGACCTGCGTCGGCGGCCGCACCTCGTGACCACCGCCGGCGAGTTCCACACGATCGATCGGCAGCTGCGCCGGCTCGCGGAGGAAGGGGTGGAGATCACCTGGGTCGACCCGCGCGAGCCGGCGACGCTCGCCGCGCGGATCGCGTCCGCCGTGCGCGGCGACACCGCCGCGGTGCTCTGTTCGACCGTGCTCTTCCAGACCTCGGCGATCGTGCCCGGCGTCGACGAGCTGGTGCGCACCGTCCGCGCGCGCGGCGTCGAGGTCCTCCTCGACGCCTACCACGCGTTCTCGTTCGTGCCCTTCCGCGTGCCGGCGGGCGCGTTCCTCGTGGCCGGCGGCTACAAGTACGCGCAGCTCGGGGAGGGGAACTGCTTTCTCCGCGTGCCGCCCGACACCGCGCTGCGCCCGGTGTACACGGGCTGGTATGCCGGCTTCGGCGCGCTCGCCGATCCGCGCGACGGCGGCCGCGTGCCGTACCCCGCCCGGCCCGCCGAGCGTTTCGCCGGGAGCACCTACGATCCGACGAGCCACTATCGCGCGCGCGCCGTCTTCGGCTTCTTCGACGCGCAGGGGATGACCGTCGAGCGCCTGCGGGCGACGTCGCTGAGGCAGACCGCTCGCATCCTCGCCGGTCTCGAGGGCTTCGACGTGCACACCCCGCGTGACGATGCGGCGCGCGCCGGCTTCGTCGCGGTGCGCGTGCGCGACGCGAAGGCGGTGGTCGACGGCCTGCGCGCGCAGGGCATCCTCGTCGACGTGCGCGGCGACCTCGTCCGCCTCGGCCCCGCGCCGTACCTGACCGACGACGAGATCGACCGCGGCGTCGCGGCGCTCCGCGCGCTCGCGCGCTGATTGGGGACCCCCGGACTGAAGTCCGGGGCACCGACTGCACCTCAAGTCCTTCGGACTTCACCGACTCGCGGCGCTGGCTGACGCTGTCGCCGCCTCTCGGGTACCGATGTGCCAACCCCGGCCCGCCGAGCCATCGAAAGCTAGTACCGCCGGCCGGAAATTTGGCCAGGGACGTTCGATGACGGAAGCGGTCACGGAAGCGGACGCGGTGACGGCAGCGGTAGCGACTGCGGGAGCGGACCACGGATCGCGAGTCCATCCCGCTGACCGCTGCGGCCGCCGCTCACGCTTCCGCTCCCGCGCCCGCTACCGCTGCCGCTGCCGCGTACCGCGGCCCATCGCTCGAAGTATGCGGACACTTCCGGCCGGCGGTACTAGTTCCTCCGGACCTCTCTCCGCCAGCCCGGCGGGCTTCGTCCTGCAGTCGGTGCCCCGGGTTTCAACCCGGGGGCATCCCCTGTTTCCGACTCACTTCATCGCGACGACGGTCTTCTTGACCGGCACCGCGCCGAACGTGGCGCCGTACTCGCCGCCGCTGTTCCAGGCGAGCCATCCGGACGCGCCGACCGATTTCGCCGAGGCGATCTGGTCGGCGACGTACGCGGCGCCGAAGGTCGTCGTCTTCCAGGGAAACGCCTGCACCCACGGGCGGACCGGCACCTTGAGGCCGGCGTTCTCGATCTCCTGGATCGCGCGGCGGGTGCCGATGCCGACCACGTCGGCGTGATCGCCGGGCTTCTCGTACCCGTTGAAGCCGTCGGCGAAATGCGAGGGGTAGACCATCGGCGAGAGCGCCTCGATGTGCGGTGCGAGCTCGCGAAGGTCCTGACCGGTCGCGTCGATGTCCCGCTTGTCGCGCCAGGCGACCACGCCGAACACGTCGAGCGAGAGCGCGGCGTGCGCCTTCAGGGTCCGCTCATGGATGCGCTTCACGAAGTCCGTGATGACCTGCACCGTCGTCAGCCCGCGATCCTTCAGCTTGAAATCGGCGTCCCATGTGCCCTCGGTCGGGTAGCGCACGTAGTCGAGCTGGATCTCGTCGACGCCCGCTTCGAGCGCCTCGTCGACCACGTCGACGAGGTACGCCTGCACCTGCTCGTTGGCCGGATCGAGCCAGTCGACGATCTTCGACGGGGCCACGTGCGCGCCGCCGCCGCGCCGCTGCACCGCGAGCGCGTGCTTCTGCGGGCCGACGTTCTCGTCGCGGAAGCAGGTGACCCGGGCGACGACGCGGATGCCGCGGGCGTGGGCGAAGCGCACCAACCGCGAGAAGCTCGAGACGGTGACGTGCTTGTTCGCCTTCACCTCGGCCGCCAGCGGGATCTTCGACGGGTAGGTGAAGTACCCGGTGACGTCTTTCACGTCGATGACCAGGGCGTTCATGCCCCGCTGCGCCATCTTGTCGAGGAGCGACGGGAACGACGGGTGCCCGGCCATCGTCGCGTTGGCGTAGATGCCGCGGAGCGCCGGATCGTCCTTCGGCCAGCCGAGGCGCGCCTCGTCGCCGGTCTTCGGGACCTCCGTCACCACGCGGGGGATGCGGATGGCGCTGCCCTCGGCCAGGGGGCCGTGGTGCATCTTCGCGTTCGCCTTGAAGATCGCGGAGACCAGATCCCCCTCCGAGTAGAGGGTGGTGAGGTCGACGTAGGCGGCGGCGAGGTCGCGCACGGTGTCGCCCTTCCTCGCCTTGTGCACGATCACGAGCTCGGGCCCATCCTCGTCGAGCGTGGCGCCCGCGGGCAGCCGCGCCTGAACCCAGCTACGCAGCAGGACCTTCGGATCGGGCGGGGTCGGCTTGGCGGCGGCCGGCGGCTCCGGCGCGGGCCGGGCTTCGGCGACCACCGGCTGCGGCGCCGCGACGATCGGGCTCGGCGGCAGCTCGTTGCGCGCGCACGACAGCGACACGCCACGCGACACCGAGGCGTCCAGCCCGGGCAAGAAGAGCGCACACGCGAACGAAAAGCGCAGCCAGCGACGCGGCATGAAGGACCTCACCGGTCGATCGTGCGAAGCGCGATCCGATCGGGCCAACATCCGTTCGAGCGCGCCGCGCTTCGACGCCGGCCGTCGGTGTCGAAATTGGGCGGCAGCTCAGGCGCCGAGCACGGCCGTGCCGCGATCCAGCACCTCGTCGACCCAGCGCTCGACGAGCGCCCGCGCGTCTTCGGCGCGGCGCTCGGCGGCGAGGTGCGTTCCGGCGCGTCGATGTCGCGCGCGCAGCACCGCCCGCCCCGCGAAGCTCGAATCGAGCGAAAGCGCGCACGCCCACCCCGCGGCGAGCACGCGGTCGCACTCGGCACGGTCGAGCTCGTGCGACTCGGCGAGCGGCGTGGTCGCCTCGTCCGACGCCGCGCGGAGCGCGTCGGCCCGATGCACCGGCGGGATGGTGAGGAACACCGCCGCCGTGATCAGCGCGCGCGCCTCCTCGACCGGGGCTCCGGCCACGACGTAACGCACGACGTCGACGAGCGCCCGACCGACCCTGTGCTGACGGTCGAGGTCGCTCGTCGCGCGAGAGGCGATCTCGGAGACCGCCTCCGCGTCGAGGCCGAGCCGACCGGCGATCGTGGTGATCGCCTCGCGCTCGCGCTCGTCGAGGCCGTCGGACGCCGCGACCTGGAAGGCGCCGCCGACGATCGCCCGAGCGGTCCGCGCATCGAGGTCGTCGGGGACGTCGATCGCAGCCGCGGGGATCGGCGCCTCGGCCCGGAGCACCCGCGCGTCGTCGTCGGCCAACCCGAGCGCGAAGGCGAGCAGGTCGAGCGCCCGCGTCTCGTCGTCGCCGAGCGGCGCGTCGGCGGCGGCCACCGTGCGCGCGACGCGGACGGCGAGCATCGCCTCGCGACGCAGGCGCGCGCGCAGGGCGTCGACCCCGACGGGGATCAGCGCGCGGAACCCGCGCGGCTCGCGCAGCAGCGTGAGCCCATCGTCGATCGCCTCGCGCATCGGCAAGAACCAGGGGACCTCGTCGACGACCAGTGTGCGCACCAGCGGGCCGAGCCACGCGTCGCCGTCGGCGATCATCACCGCGTGACCGAGCCCCTCCCGGGCGATCGCCTCGTGCACCGGCGCGCGGCGCTCGCCGAACGCGGACAAGGCGGCGGGGGAGCTCGCGGCGACGGCGAACAGCGCGTCTTCGCAGGCGACTCGGAGCAGGGCGCGGAGGCGATCGTCGACGTCGAGGGTCACGCGCCGATGCTATCGCCAGGCTTGCGCGTCCGTCGCCCCCAACGTGCGCCGACGAAGGCGAAAGGCACCGTCAACGCGAGGACGACGGCGCCGATCGGCATGCGCGTGAGCGCCCACAGCACGAGCCCGGTGAGCAGGCCCGCCAGCGCACCCTCACGCGGGCCCGCCTTGCCGCCGAAGCGACCGACGATGAACCCGCCGCACGTCGCCGACACGGCCACCACGATCGCGCCGGCGACGCCCGCGGGCAGCACCGTCTGCGGGGCGCCCACCGGCGCGCGGTAGATCGCGCCGATCAGCGCGATCGCCAGGTACATCAGCGGCATCAGCACCGCGAACACCGACAGCCCGCCGAGGAGGATCCACGCGCCCGGCGCGCGCGCCTTCGGGAGGTGGTCGCCGAGATCGACGTCGTCGACCGCGCGGCGCGGCTGCCCGACCATGGGCAGCGACACGCGCTTCTTCGGGTCGCCGGCCATCGCGGATCATCCCTCCGAGACGATCGTGAGCGAGCGGCGCGCCTTCGGCGGCTCGGCCCGCGCCTCCGGCAGATCGCGGACGTCGGCCTCGGCGAGCGCGCCCACCAGCGAGTGCGCGTTGGCCTGCGACACGCGGACCTCGAGGAAGCGACCGACGAGCGGCGACGGATCGCGCCCGGCCTGGACGTCGAGGTGGACGATCTCGTTGCGCTCGGTTCGGCCCATGACGCGGGTGGGGAACTTCGCCTGCCGCGTGAGGTTCGGGCGCGACTCGCCCTCGATCAGCACGGTGACCGTGGAGTCGACGAGCGAGGCGAGGTGCGCCTGCTGCTGCACCGCCACCGCCGCGAACAGCGCCGCGAGGCGCTCGTCCTTCACCGCTTCGGGCACGTCGTCGGCGAGCTTGAGCGCCGGGGTGAAGGGCCGCGGCGAGAACTTGAACCCGAACAGCGCGACGAAGCCCGCCTCGCGCACCAGCGAGAGCGTATGGGCGAAGTCGTCGTCGGTCTCGCCGGGGAAGCCGACGATGACGTCGGTCGACAAGGTCAGCCCCGGCACGCGTGCGCGGAGCGCGTTCACCCGCTCGAGGTACGCCTCACGGGTGTAGCGGCGGATCATCCGCTTGAGCATCCGGTCGGACCCGGACTGCACCGGCAGGTGCAGGTGGCGCGCGAGCACCGGCAGCTCGCCGTGCGCGTCGATCAGCTCCGCCGTCAGGTGGCGCGGGTGCGGGCTCGTGTAGCGGAGGCGACCGAGCGCGGGGACCTCGCGCGCGATGGTGCGCAGCAGCGTGGCGAAGTGCGAGCTCGACGCGCGCATCGACGGCGACTGGTCGTGCGACGAGGTCGACACGTCGAGCACCTCGGGCGGCATCCAGCTGTTGACCGTCTGCCCGAGGAGGGTGACCTCGCGGACGCCGCGCGCGACCAGCGTGCGGACCTCGTCGACGATCTCGTCGAGCGGCCTGTAGCGCTCGGGGCCGCGCGTGTAGGGCACGACGCAGAACGAGCAGCGCTCGTCGCAGCCCTTCATCGTGGTGACGAAGGCGCAGACGCCCTTCTCGTGGACGGCCTCGTGCGTGCCGCCGGAGAGGAAGGTCGGCCGGTCGAGATCGAACACCGTGCGCGCCACCGGCGGGCCGCCGTTGCGGATGGTCTCGGCGAGCAGGGGCAGCTCGGCGAGGTTGTCGGGGCCGACGACCACGTCGAGGTGCGGGATGGCGCGGAGGAGCTTCTCGCCCTCCTGCTGGGCGACGCACCCGGCGACGGCGACCACGAGGTCGGGGCGGCCGCGCTTGAGCGGACGCAGCCGGCCGACCTCGCTCCGGAGCTTGTGCTCTGCCTTCTCGCGGACGCTACAGGTGTTGAGGACGATGAGGTCGGCGTCGTGCTCGCCCTCGGCCGCGACCCAGCCGTGCGCGCGCAGGGCGTCCTCCATGCGTTGGGAGTCGTGGACGTTCATCTGACAGCCGAACGTCTCGATCACGTAGCGGGGCGCCTGACTCATCGAAGGGGCGTCTTCTAGCGCAAAACCCGGGTTCGGGCGACCGCGGACGCGATACCGTGGAGCCATGAGGCGGGTCCTCGCTCCCCTGCTCGTCGCCGCGCTCGCCGCGGCGCATGCGCTCACGGGCGGGTGCTCGTCGTCCTCCTCGCTCGTCGGCGCCGGCGCGTGCGACGCGTTCTGCGGCAAATGGGTGGGCGCCCGGTGCCGCAAGGGCCCCTCGATGACCGACTGCCTGAAGCAGTGCCTCGACGAGCAAGCGCGCTGTCGCCCCGAGGCGAACGCGCTGATGAAGTGCGCCACCATCGAGGCGCAGATCGCCTGCGAGACCAACAGCGGAGAGCCGCGCGTCGTCGGCTGCGCGCCGCGGGAGAACGCGCTGCGGACCTGCCTCGGCTGCGATGAGTTCTGCGCGCGATGGACCACGTGCTCGGGTGGACCGACGCACGAGGAGTGCCTCGCCACCTGCGTCGATCCGCGCTGCGCCGTCGAGCACGCCGGGGTCGCGAATTGCATGGCCTCGTCGACGGTGTACTGCGACGCCACGACGGCCGAGCCGATGCCCGGCCTCTCTTGCAGCGACGCCTTCTGGCGGGCGCAGACCTGCACGAGCCGTCACGGGCAGCCGACCCCGTTCCGGTGGCTGCCCGTCGCGCCGGAGCCCGCCGACGCGAGCCCCACCGGCGCGAGTGGAGGGTGAACCCATGGAGACCGAGCGTCACTCGATCGAGCCGGAGCGCCTCCGCATGGTCACCACCGTGGAGCGGCGAATCGGGCCGATGGACCCGCTCTACCGCGCGGCGCTGCTGTCGGTCGATCGCGCGCGCTTCGTGCGCCCGGCCGATCGGAGCCGCGCGTGGATCGACGAGCCGCTGCCGCTCGAGACGCCGCACGGCGCGGCGGTGGCGACCGTCAGCGCCCCGCACATGTACGTGCTCGGCTTCGACGCGCTCCGGCTCGGCCCCGGCGACAGGTTGCTCGAGCTGGGTAGCGGCTCGGGGTACGGCGCCGCGCTCGCGGCAGCCATCGTCGGGCCGCAAGGGTTCGTCACGACGGTGGAGGTCGATCCGCACCTCGCGCGGCTTGCGCTCGAGACGACTGCGTTGATCCCGAACGTGCGCGTCCTGCACGACGACGGGCTGAGGCGCGCGGACCTCCTCGCGACCCACCCGAAGTGCTGGCTCACCTTCGCGGTCGGCGAGCTCTCGCGCGCCTTTCTCGACGGACTGGTCGAAGGTGGCGTCCTGGTCGCGCCGGTCGGGCCTCCTCACGATCAGCGCCTGCTCCGCCATGTGCGCCGCGGCGGCGTGGTCTCGGCGGACGATCTCGGCGCCGTGCGCTTCGTCGCCGCCCGGTCCCTCGTGGGCGACTGACCAGTTCGAGACGGTGCGCGAGCGCGATATCGTTTTGTTCGCCCCTCGATTGTCGGAGATCCCTGACCTATGCTGCGACATAGATGGACGGTGGACAGCGACGGCGCGTTCTCGTCGTAGAGGACGACGAGGGCATCCGCGAAGCACTCTGCGACTTGCTCGAGACCGAGGGCTTCGACGTCGTGAGCGCCGTCCACGGACGTGACGCCCTCGACAAGCTCAAGAACTCGGGACCGCAACCCGACGTCATCCTGCTCGACCTCATGATGCCCGTGATGGACGGCTGGGCCTTCCGAGCCGAACAGCAGAGCGATCCCGCGCTCGCGGAGATCCCGGTCGTGGTGATCACCGCATCGCGACAGGCCGATCTGGCGACGCTGAACCCGCGCGCGTTCCTGAAGAAGCCGATCGACTTCGACGAGCTGCTCCGCGCGCTCGTTTAGTCGCGTAATCGCGCGCCTGCGCGGCTCGCGTACTCAGCGCAGCGGGCGGCGCCGTGCGTCATCGAACGACGCGATGCCTCGCAGCAGCCTGAGCCCTCCCGGCGGTCCTTCCGAAGCGATCTGGCCGGGCGAGCCGTGGCCGCTCGGCGCGACCTGGGACGGCGGCGGCGTCGCGTTCGCCGTCTTCTCCGAGAACGCCACCCGCATCGATCTCTGCCTGTACGACGGTGGGCGCGGGCCGGAGACCGCCCGGCTGCGGCTGCCCGAGACGACCGCGCACGTCTTCCACGGCTACGTGCCCGGCCTCGCGCCCGGGCAGCTCTACGGCTACTTCGAGGGCGAGACCGACGACGAGGTCGTCAACAACTTCCGCGAGCGACAGGTGCGCAACTTCCTCGCGACGCTCATGGTGTCGCAGGGCGTGCCGATGTTGGTCGCCGGCGACGAGATGGGTCGCACGCAGCGCGGCAACAACAACGCGTACTGCCAGGACAACGACCTCTCGTGGATCGACTGGGCGCTCGACGACCGCAAGCGGCACCTCCTCGACTTCACCCGTCGCCTCATCGAGTTCCGCAAGCACCACCCGGTGCTGCGCCGGCGCCGGTTCTTCCGCGGCACGCGCATCCTCGGCTCGCTCGAGAAGGACCTCGCGTGGTTTCGCCCCGACGGCGTGGAGATGAAGCAGGCGGACTGGGACGAGCCGACGCGCCGTGTCGCGTTCATCCTCGGCGGCGACGCCATACCCTCGCCGGACCCTTGGGGGCGGCGCGTCGTCGACGACACGCTGCTGATCGTGATGAACGGCGAGCGCGAAGACGAGACCTTCGTGCTCCCCGCGCGCCGCTGGGCCGAGGCCTGGGAGCGCGTGCTCGATACCGAGCCCGACGAGCGGCTCTCGCGGGTGTCGCACACACGCATCCCCGCCGGGGCGAGCGTCGAGCTCGGTCCGCTGTCGATGGCGGTTTTCGTCGGCGTGGGCAAGGACGACGTAGACTCCACGGGATGACTCCGATCCGCGAAGCGCTGCGCGTGCTCGGCGTCGAGCGCCTCGCGCTGGGGGTGCACGACGCGTGCTTCCCGTGCGATCCCGACGAGGACCTCGGGCGCGGCACGCCGTACGGCCACCGCGCCCACGAGCTGCTGCGCTTCGCCGCGGAGCTCGGGTTCGACACGCTGCAGCTCGGTCCGCAGGGCGAGACGAGCGCGTGCGATCCGTCCCCCTACGACGGCAGCGCGTTCGCGCGCAGCACGCTGGCCATCCCGGTGGCGCGGCTGGTCGAGGTCGGGCTCTTGTCGGAGGAGACGCGGCGCCGGCTCACCGGCCGCTCCGGCGACCGCAGCGATCACGCGTGCGCGACCGTCGCGATGAACGAGGTCCTGAACGAGGCGCACGCGCGGGCGAGCGCGTCGGCCGAGCACTCGGCCAGGCGCGTCGCGTTCATCGCCGATCACGCGCACTGGCTGCTCGCCGACGCGATGTGGGAGGCGCTGCTCGTCGAGCACGAGGGGCGCGACTTCCTCGAGTGGAGCGATCCGCACGATCGCGGCGGCTACGCCTGGCCGAGCGACGCGGCGCTCGCGCGACGGGCGCGGGTCGAAGAGCGCGGGCGCCCGGTGATCGAGCGGTGGACGACCGCGCAGATGCTCGCGCACGCGGCGCACGCCGAGCTGCGCGCCCGCGCGCGCACGGTGGGGCTGTCGCTCTTCGCCGACCTGCAGATCGGCTGGTCTCGGCGCGATCTGTGGGCGCATCAGCGCACGTTCCTCCCCGACTACCGCATGGGCGCGCCGCCGAGCCGCACCAACCCCGACGGGCAGCCGTGGGGGTATCCGGTGCTCGATCCGGCGCAGGACGCGGCGGTGGCGCGCCTGCTCGACGCGCGGTTCGAGAAGATCGCGCGCGAGTACGACGGCGTGCGTATCGACCACCCGCACGGCCTGGTGTGCCCGTGGGTCTACCGCGTCGACGATCCCGACCCGTTCCACGCGGTGCGGACGGGCGCGCGCCTGCACGAGGCGGCGGGCCTGGTCGATCACCCCGAGCTCGATCGCTTCGCGATCGCGCGCCCGGAGCAGATCGATCGCAGCCGCGTGCGCTGGGACGACGCGTGGGTCCGCGAGCTCGACGACGAGCAGGTCGATCGCTACGCGGTGCACGTCGACCTGCTGATCCGCAGGGTGCGCTCGGCGCGCGCCATCGCCTGCGAGGTGCTGAGCACGATGCCGTACCCGCTCGGGCGCGTGCTCGCGCGCCACCGCCTCGGGCGCTTCCGGGTGACGCAGAAGGCTGCCCTCGACGATCCGCGCGACGTCTACCGCAGCGAGAACGCGCAGCCTGCGGACTGGATCATGGTCGGCAACCACGACACCGCGCCGATCTGGTCGGTCGCGAAGCGGTGGGTCGACGAAGGCAGGGGCGGCGCGCACGCGCGCTACCTCGCCGAGCGGCTCCTGCCCTCGGAGGCCGACAGAGCGGCCTTCGCCGAGCGCCTCGCGAACGATCCCTCGGCGCTCGCGCGCGCGAAGCTCGCCGAGCTGTTCGCCTCGCCGGCCCGCAACGTCTACGTCTGGTGGAGCGATCTGTTCGGCGAGACCGACTGGTACAACCGGCCGGGCCTCGTCGACGATCGCAACTGGACGCTCCGCATCCCGCGCGACTTCCGGCGGGTGCACGCCGAGCGGAGCGCCGCGGGTCTGGCCCTCGACGTCGGCCGCGCGGTGGCGACGGCGCTCCGGGCGCGCGGTCTCCGCGAAGACCTCGCGCGCGCCCTGCACCCGGACGGTGTATGAACTGCCCGTGCGCGAGCCGACGGTAGTCCTCGACCTGACCCCCCTCGACACCGACAGCCGCCTGCGCGGCTTCGGCCGCTACGTGCTGACCCTGGCGCGCGGCATCGCGGCGCTGCCGGCCGAGGAGCGCGCGGGCATGCGCCTGCTCGGGCTCACCCACCTCGGGTGGGACGGCAGCTACCGCGTCGTCGATCGGCTCGACGCGTGGTCGGGCGAGGCGAACGTCGCGCGCGACGACCCGCGGCAGCACCTCTTGTGGGCGTATCGCCGGAGGGTCGCGCTCTCGATCGCGCTCCGCCGCATCGGCGCCGACGTGGTGCACCTGCTCACGCCCGACGCGACCCCGCTCGCCATGTGGGCGGCCGGCGGGTGCAAGAAGGTGGTCACCTGCCACGATCTCATCGACCTGCGCTGGCCCGACCACTACCTGCCGCCGATGAAGGGGGGGAAGACGTTCGGCCCGATGATCCTGCGGCGCCGCTACACGAGCGCCGACCACATCGTCGCGATCAGCGACGAGAGCGCGCGCGATCTGGGGCGGTTCTTCGGGATCGGCCCGGAGAAGATCACCCGCGTGTACAACTCGATCGCTCACACGAAGTGGTCGCCGACGCCCGGCGCTGCGGACGCGTGGGTGCTCGAGAACCACGGGTTGAACGACGGTCGGTACCTCGTCTACGTCGGCGATCTCGACTGGCGCAAGAACGTCGAGGGCATGATGTCCGGGCTCGCGCACGCGCGTCGCGGTGGCGCCGGTGACGTGGTGCTGGTCCTCTGCGGCCAGCTGAACGACGCCAAGCGGGCCAAGGTGCTGCGGCTGGCCGCGGACGCCGGGGTGACCGACGCCGTGAAGCTGGTCGGCTTCGTGACCGACGCCGATCTGGCGGCGCTCTACCGGCGCTCGCTCGCGCACCTGTTCGTCTCGCGCGACGAGGGCTTCGGGCTCACCGTCATCGAGGCGATGGCGTGCGGCGCGCCGGTGATCACGACGCGCAGCGGCTCGCTCGGCGAGGTCGCGGGGGACGACGCGCTGCTGTGCGATCCCGAGGATCCGGTCGCCATCGGGGACGCGATCGCGCGGCTGGCCGGGGATCCGATGCTGCGTGATCACCTGCGCGAAGCGGGGATCGTTCGCGCGGCGCGGTTCACGGTGGAGCGGCAGGCGCGCGAGACGGTCGCGGTGTATCGGCGCGTGCTCGGTGTGTGAGCAGACGTTCGTCGTGGTCGCGATGTTCTCGCGCAAGCGTTTCGACCGGTGGCCGCAGGACGCTGCCCCTGGGGCGGGAGGTGCTCCGCTATCCGCGGCGCGCCGGTCGCGCGCGTGCCGCGCGGTTTGTCCGTGATCACACGCGGCGCGCCGCTACCGCGGAGCACCGGTCCCGCCCTCGGGGGGCCGCTTGGGGCGATCACTGTCCGCGCAGGTCCTCGCGCTCGCGAACGCCTTCTTCGAGCTGTCGCAGCAGAGGCACCGCGCACACCGGACCTGCTTGCCCGGCGGTGGTGCATGCGCGAGCTTCACTCGTGATGTCGAGGACGCACGACGCACTGCTCGAACGCATTCGGCACCGCGCTGCGAACGAATCGCTCCGCGCGGACAACTCTCCAGGCCGCCTTCCCCGGGTTGCGTCGGCAGATGAGGTCGCGCGCGCGGAGGAGTACGTCGGCGTGCCATTCCCGCCGCTCCTCCGGCGCCTTTACCTCGAGGTCGGAAACGGCGGATTCGGTCCGGGATACGGGCTGCTCCCGATCGGAACCGAAGACGACACGCGCAAGAACGCCGGCGAAACACTGCTGGGCGAGTACCGCGCGATGATGGAGCTGGCAAGCTGGCCGCGCGGACTGCTGCTCGCGTTCGATTTCGGATGCGCCATCTGGTCATGCATCGACTCGACGACCGAGCACGGAGCGATAGTGAACATGGCATCCTTGCGGCTGGTCGACACCGACTGGTCACTGGCCGATTGGATGTGCGACTGGGTCGACGGCAAGTCGTTGTGGGACGACATGCATCAGCCTGGTACCGAACTCGTGCGCGAGAGAATCAATCCGTTCACGGGACAGAAGGTGATCTTTCGCAGCGCCGGCATCCTCCGCGGGCGATTGCGTGCCCCGCTTCATGCCGACTTCACCGACGAGCCGCGTTAGACGCGATTCGCATCAGCTGCGGCTACGCGTGCCCCGTCGCGTTCGTCGATCCGCAGACGCCTGCGTGTCGGCGCGCAGACGCCTGCGCATCGCGGTCACGCAGGACGGCAGGCCCGGCTCGCCGACTGCATCGCGATGACGAGCTGCGCCGCGTTGCTCGTGCGCGACCCGAGGGCCTACGCGCCGCCACGTGTTGGTTCCGTGAGCTCGACCCGGAACCTCAATGGCGCGACCGCGACGCGCCGCGGAAACGTCTACGCGCTCAGAACCGCAGACCCACGACGGCTCCTGCCGTCAACCATGTCGCCGTGCCGTGCGCGTAAGTGGTGTTCGGGCGCTCATCGTGGAGCTTCACGCCGCCGAAGGGCGGGGGCGGGGAGGTGTCGGGATCGCTGGTGAGGAGCACGCGGACCGCGGGGCCGAACACCAGGGTGACGTGGCTCGAGAGCGGGACGCCGAAGAGGGCGCGCAGCTCGTTCTGGAACGTGAAGAACTCGGTCGTCTTCTCGGCGGTCGCGCGGAAGCGGGTCAGAGAGGTGAAGATCGCGTCGACGTCGAGGGTGAACGACGACGAGTCGATCCCCCGCACGCCGATGCCGAGCGAGCCGGCGAGGCGGGGCTTGTCGCCGGACCAGCCGGGCTGCACGCCGATGCCGTAGATGTTGTGCACGCGGCGGCTGCCGTGGACGACCGCGAGCTGCGACAGGCCCGACTCGTTGACGAACAGGTCGAAGTGGGTGCGGCCGCGGGCGACGAAGTTAAGGAGCCCGATGGGGGCGTCGACCTCGTCGGCGACGTTCACGACGCCGATCTGCACGTCGGCGCGGCGGCCGATGTTCAAGCCGCCGACCTGCACGCCGGCGACGTCGCGCGCGAGGTTCAAGGGGGCGAGCTGCACGCCGAGCACGTCGCGCGCGAAGTTGAAGCCGCCGGTGAGCTGCGTCCCCCGCACGTCGCGGGCGACGTTCACGCCGCCGGAGACCTGCGCGCCGCGGACGTCGGCGCCGATGTTCACGCCGCCGGCGAGCTGCGCGCCGCGCACCGGGCCGAGCACGACGTTCACGGCGCCGGCGAGCTGTGCGCCGCACATGAACTCCGTGTGGACGTTGAACGCGCCGCCGACCTCCACGCCGGCGAGGCCGCGGGACATGCCGCCGACGAGGTTGAAGGAGGCGAGGCGGACGGCGCTGCGGCCCTTGACGGTGGTGGAGCTGCCGACGCCGGGGACGAAATCGGCGCCGAGGACGGCGGTCCCGAGGCCGCAGGAGAAGGGCGCGGGCGCAGGCGCGGGCGCGGGCGCGGGCGCGGGCGCAGGCGCGGGCGCGG
>JACPFM010000082.1 GCA_016182965.1 Deltaproteobacteria bacterium
CCGGCAGCGCGAGGCGCGCCATCTCCCAGGTGGTCGCCGGCTCGCCGGGCGTCGTCGGGATCGCGAGCTTCGCTGGCGCCTTCGGCCGATCGGCGAGCGTGAGCGCCAGGTCGGACCTCACCCCGCCGCCCGCCTTGCCGTTCTTCAGCCGGAGGCCCTCGCGATCGTGATCGACGAGGAGCTTCGCGGTGGCGCTCACGCGCACCTTGCCGTCGGCTCCGGCGACGAACGGCGAGAGCGGCGTGATGGTGAGGAACTTCCCGTCGCCGGCCACCTCGATCGCGACGTCGACCTTCGGCTCGACGCGGACGTCGAGCGTCGACGCGTCGATCGTCGAGAGGCGCGTGTCGCCCTTCTCGCGCAGCACGAGGCTGAGCGTGATCGGTCGGTTCGCGTGGTGGGCCGAGGGCGGCGCGTCGAGGATCGCGCCCGACGCGGTCGTGTAGAGGAGGAACGCGCCGTCGCGCGCGAGCGGCTCGTCGCCGCCGACGCGGCAGCGCGGGTCGGGCTCCGCGCGCAGGCACAGGTCGTAGGGCACGCTGAACACCTCGCCGCTCTCGCCGGCGAGGTAGATCGCGTCGCGGCCGAGCGCCGGCGAGGCGTTGAGGTCGTTGCGCGCCTCGGCGATCAGCTGCACCGACCAGCGGTGCCTGCCGTCGGGCCCGAGCACCCACAGCCGGCCGTCGCCGCCGCCGAAGTAGACGTTGCCGTCGGCGTCGACCGCGGGCGACGAGCGGATCGGCTCGCCGGCGTCGAACGCCCAGCGGAGGGCGCCGGTCTTCGGGTCGAGCGCGTACACCGTCCCGTCGGCGGAGGGCTGCACGACGGTGCCGTCGGGCAAGAGGGCAGGGCTCGCGTAGACGTGGTCGCGGGTGGCGAACGCCCAGAGCTCGTCGCCGCTCTTTTCGTCGTACGCGCGCACCCAGCCGTCGAACCCGCCGACGATCACCCGACCTTCGGCGAACATCGGGCTCGCGGCGATGCTCCCGAGCGTGCTCGTCTCCCACTGCGCCTCGCCGCTCGCCGGATCGAGCGCGAAGGTGTTGCGACCGAGCGCCGGCAGCAGGTTGTTGTTGCCGACGAACAGCGTGCCGCTTGGCGCGTCGACCGCGGGCAGCGACCAGGTCTGATCGGGCATCTTGCGGCGCCACTTCACGCGGCCGTCCTCGCGGTCGATTGCGTAGAGGAAGAAGTTGTCGTTCGGCACGTAGAGCGTGCCGCCCGGGCCGATCGCGACGTTGCCCTCGAACCAGTTGATGAACGCCTTGTTCACGCTGGGAGCGTCGGCGGTCATCGACCAGATCTCGCGGCCGGTCGCGGCGTCGAGCGCGCGCAGCTTGCCGTCGCCCGAGCCGAAGTAGACCCGGCCGCGGTCGTCGAGCAGGCCCGCCGAGTCGACGATCTCGCCGGTGGCCACCTTCCAGCGCAGCGTGCCGTCGGCGTTCAGCGCGTAGAAGTTGCGGTCGGCCGACCCGACGTAGACGGTGCCGTCGGCGGCGACGATCGGCGAGCTGAAGATCCCCTTGCCGGTGCGGAACGTCCACGCCTTGCCGCCCGGCTTCGGCTTCTGCGCGCTGCGGCCGTCCTGCGCGGCGTTGCCGCGGAACTTCGGCCACGGGCTGTCCGCCTGCAGCGGCACCGAGGGGGCCGCGGGCCGGGCGCCCTCCGAAGACGAGCAGGCGACGAACAAGAGCGAGCAGAAGACGGTGGTGCGCGGGATCGACATGGCTTTCGGGGGCGGAAGACTGCCCGACCGCGGGCGTCGTCGTTACTCGCAATCCGGCGCTCCTCGGTGCGTCGCCAACCTCACGACATTCCGTGCGAAACTGGCCGTGCGGCGCCGCGCGCTCCGCCATTGCTCGGTTTCGCCCCATGCCCCGACGGCCCCGCACCTCGCCCCGAAGGACCCCGCGTCAGCGACGCGCGGAGGACACCGTCGCGGTGCTGCTCGAGGCCACCGAGCGCGTGATGTCCGAGCGCGGGTTCGCCGGCGCGACCACCAACCACATCGCCGAGGTGGCGGGCGTCAGCATCGGCACGCTCTACCACTACTTCCCGACCAAGGAGGCGCTCGTCGAGGCGGTCGTGCACCGCATGTGGCGCGACGAGCTCGAGGTGTTCGCGACGCGCGCCGCCGTGCTCGAGTCGTTGCCGCTCGAGCAGGCCACGCGCGAGCTGGTGCGCGGCCTCGCCGAGGTCACCGCGCGCAAGATGGATCTCTACCGCCGCTGGTACGGCGAGGCGTCGAACCTCGGCCAGCTCGGCGTCGGCCTGGAGATGACCGACCAGGCGGTGGCGATGGTGCGCGCCGCCCTCGAGCGCAGCCGCGCGCGCGTGCGACCGAACGACCTCGCGTTCGCCGCGGACCTCGTGGTGAAGACGGTGCTCGCGGTGATCCGCACGGGCACGCGCGACTATCGGGAGGAGCTCTCGAGCGGGGTGTTGGCGGACGAGCTGACGGACATGATCGCGAGGTACCTGCTGGTGGATGCGTAGAACGCGGACGCGAACGCGGACGCGAACGCGGACGCGAACGCGGAAGCGGAGGTGCACGACGGAGGGTGCGTAGGACGGATCGCGGGAGCGTCTTCGATCCGCGACACCCGTCGCGTGAAGCCGGTGCCACACGAGAACGCGGGTCGCGCGAGCCCCCACGTGAATGCGCCTCTTTCGCGCGGCACGGGTCCTGCTCCGGGCCTCGGCATGCGCTTCATCTTCACCGTCGCCGTCGCGGCGCTCGCCGCGGCAGGCTGCACGCCCGCGACCCCTTATCGCTACTCCGCGATGGTGCCTGCGGCGCGGCCCATCCCCTTCGACGGCCGCACCGCCGACCCCGGCGACGTCCGCGTGGAAGGTGCCGTGTCCAAGAGCACCGTCGTCACGAATCACACCCCGGAGCTGCACGACACCGCCGTGTGGGTGCCGCAGACGCAGGTCGACGGCTCGGCGACGATCGCCGTCTCGAAGAAGATCGAGGTCGGCGGACGCTTCTCGTACGCGAGCTACGACTGGGCCCGGCCGAGCGCGAGTGGGACCATGCCCTTCCCGACCAGGCCGACGTTGATCGGCGCGGGGCCCGAGGTGCGCGCGGCGTTCCCGCTCGACCGCGAGGGGCGCTTCACGTTCGGGCTCGCGTTCAACTTCATGCAGTACCGCTTGCCGATCGCGCAGTGGACGAAGACCGACGCGTGCGGCGCCGGGCAGACATGCTACGTCGATCACGCGACCGGGAGCTTCGGCGACGGCACCACCTATCGCCTCGACAGCCAGCGCCTCGAGTCGAAGTGGACCTGGGCGCTCGGGCTGTACCCGACGTACGCCTTCGGTCCGAGCGGTCGCTACGGCCACCTCATCGGGCACGTCGGCTGGCACGAGGGCTTCCAGAACGACGGCTTCACCGACACGACGTCGAGCAACGGCGCGGTGAAGAGCGCGGGGTCGATCACCATTCTCGGCCTCGGTTACGGCTTCCGCTGGAAGCCGCTGCGCCTGTCGGCGATGGGCTTCGCGCCGCTGACGTCGTCGCGATCGCCGGTGAGCTACCTGATGGGCGCGCTGATCACCGTCGGGTGCGATCTCGAGCTGTTCGGGTGAACCGGTCAGGAGGAGCGGGCGGGCGAAACGGCGCTCCGGGATCGAAGCTGCTGCTCAGGGCCGTGCCTCGCCGCCCTCGTCGCGCTCGATCACCGCCACGCGCTACTCGTCGTAGATCGCGTCGAGCGAGATCTCCGCGCCGCGGATCAGCATCAACTGCCTCGGCGCGATCACCTCCGACGCCCATTCGCGGGACCGACGGAAGATCTCCACGCGACGATCGTGCTGGGACACGAGGACGTACTCCTCGAGCGACGGGAGCGTTCGATAATCGCGGAACTTCCAGCCGCGATCGTCGCGCTCGGTCGTGTCGGAGAGGACCTCGACGATCACGCACGGGTTCGTGATCGCTTCGCCCTCGATCCGACCGTTCTTCTCGACGACCGTCTTCGTGATGGGGCCACAGACGATGCTGACGTCCGGCCGCAGACCGGCGCGCGTCGCGGCGATGTGGATCGCGACGGACCCATCGCGAACCGAGCATCGACCGCGCAGGGCCGCTCGGAGCTCGGCGAGAACGTTCGCCACGAGCCGGCCGTGCTCGGGACTGGCGCCGGACATCGCGTAGACGTGGCCGTCGACCCATTCATGGCGCACGCCGCTCGCGTCCGCCGCCTCGGCGGTGAGGAAGTCCTCGAGCGAGACGTAGCGCTGCGCGGGATCGGCCATTCCTCCGTCGAGCGTAGCACGTGAAGACTCCCGCGAAGGCTGCGCCTGGCCGCGATCTGCGCGTGACTTCTGCACAGTGGGAGACCTATCGCGCCGTTCAGCCCGGTGACCGGGTGCGATTCGTGAGGCTCCCTGCGCTTCCCGCCGTGCACGCGCTCGGTGAGCCGAAGATCAGATTCTGCTGGCTCATCGTGTTCATCACGACCGCGATCCTGGTCCCGCTGACCACGCTGTTCGTGCAACCCGTCCCGAGCCCACCGGTCGGATCGGCGGAGCCGGCCGAGCTCCCACCGGTCCCCGCGACCAAGTGGTACCGCGAGTGAGGGGACAGGCTCGGCACGCGCTGACGACGAAGACGCGCCTCACGCCAACACGACGACCGGCACGCCGAGCGCCTCCGCCTCCCGCACCACCGTCGGCGCGCCCTCGCCGCGCGCGAGCGGCGCGATCACCTGATCGGCCGCGGCGATCCACGCGAGCGCTTGCTCGTGCGCGACGGCGCCGGTCGCGATCACCTCGACGGCCGCGCGGCGCGCCTCGCGCATGAGTCGTTCGCGCTCGGGCCCGTCGCCGATCAGCACCAGCCTGCCGCCGCGCGCCGCGATGTGCGGCACTGCGCGCTCGATCCGCTTGCTCGCGACCATCCGGGCGGCGACGACGTGCAGATCGCCGCCGAGCCGCGCGCGGATGCGTGCGCCGTGCGCGCGCGCCGTCTCCAACGCGTGCTCGGCGACCGGCATCGGCGACACGACCACCGGGAGGTCGGGCGCCATCGCGCGCAGGCGCGCCGCGATGCCGGGCGACACGGCGCGGATACGCGCGCGCGACGCGAGTCGCGACAGGAACGCGCGGGACAGCGCGCTCGGCATCGCCTCGAGCAGCCGCACGTCCCCGCCGTGCGCGATCGCCTCGATCTCTCCGTCGAGCGCGCAGGCGATCGCGCCGGCCGGCAGCAGCCAGTGCGCGACGACCCGATCGGGGCGCACCGCCCGGGCGAGCCGCGCGACCGCCGCGTGGAACGGCAACAGGCCCACGATCCGGTGCGGCGCCGCCAGCAGCCGCGCCGGCGCGCCCGGCGTGCCGAAGAGGCCCGCGTGCGGCACGTCGACCACCTCGAGCCCGTACCCGCCGCGCGCGTCGCCCGGTCCGTCGGGCGCCGCGACGACCACGCGTCCCTCGCGCAGGCGCGCGATCGCGTCCGCGCGGACGAAGGTCCCGGCGACCTCGTCTCGCGTGCGCGGCCACGACGACGTGACGATGAGCGTCGCGGCGACACCCGCGCGGCCCGTGATCACCACTTCATGGCGGCCTTCAGCTCACGCCACAGCTCGGTGACGTTCTGGTACCGCTGGTTCGGATCGATCGCGAGCGCCTTCTGCACCCACGGATCGACGTCCGGCGGGATCTCGTCGGGCCGGATCGCGTGGAGGCTCGGGCGCTTGGCGGTGAGCGACGCCTGCATCAGCTCGATGAGCGAGCCGCTGAACGGGGGCTGGCCGGCCATCACGCGGAAGATCAGGGCGCCGAGCGAGTAGACGTCGATGCGGTGATCGAGCTTGGTGGGATCGCCCCTCCACACCTCGGGCGCGATGTAGCTCGGGCTGCCGGCGACCATGCCGGCGCGCGTGAGCGGGTTGGCCGACATCACCTTGGCCAGGCCGAAATCGAGCAGGCGAACATGACCGCCGCGGCGCGGCGACATGACATAGAGATTGCCCGGCTTGAGGTCGCGGTGCGCGATGCCCATCGCGTGGGCGGCGGCGAGCGTGTGGACGATCGGCGCGAAGATCTTCGGCACCTCGGAGACGGGGAAGAACAGCCCCTTCTCCTCCCACAGCGCGAGGTAGTGGCTGAGGTCGTTGCCCTCGAGCAGCTCCATCACGATGAAGAGCGCGCCGGACTTGTCGGAGCGTAGCGCGAAGATCTGGATCGAGGCGGTGCCCTGCAGCTTGCTGGCGACCTGGGCCTCGCGGAGCATACGGACGTTGAACTCCGGGTCCGAGGCGAACTCCGGGTGCAGGAACTTGATGGCGACGTCGATGCCGGCCTGCTCGTCGACGGCCTGATAGACGATGCCGTGGCCACCACGTCCGAGGACCTCCCCGAGCCGGTACCTACCGTCGAGGAGCTCGCCCGGCTGGTGGATGGGCGGAGGCATGGAGTTCATGCTGGCTTCATCCCTACCGGAACCACGCCCGCGCGGGTACCCGACGCTTCCGTCGCCCCCAGAACTTCGGCGGGATTCGCGGAAATCCGCTATGTTTCGGGACCCACGCGGCTCCGGGCAAACCCCGGTCGCGCGGGGCGCGCTCCGCCGGCCGTGCGCGGGCGCCCGTAGATGGTAGAACGACCACGCCGAGAGGGACCGCACACGGTGAGCGCCAACGTCGAGACCTCTGGATTCGTCGGGCGCGTGCTCGGCGGCCGCTGGGTCGTCGGCGAGCAGCTCGGCTCCGGTACCTTCGGCATCGTGCACGCGGGCATCGAGCGCGGCACGAGCCAGCCCGTCGCCATCAAGCTGCTGCACCCGCAGTTCCTCCATCACGGCGAGACGATCGCCCGCTTCTGGAACGAGGCCGAGGCGCTGCGGCGGATGAACCACCCCAACGTCCTCGTGCTCCTCGACGTCGGGGTCACCGAAGACGGCGTGCCCTACCTCGTGACCGAGCTGCTCACCGGCGAGACGCTGCGCGATCTGCTCAACCGCGAAGGAGCCCTGCCGCCCGAGCGCGCGATGCGCCTGCTCGGCCCGGCGGCGCACGCGCTCCACCACGCGCACATGGCGGGGATCGTCCACCGCGATCTCAAGCCCGAGAACATCTTCCGCGTCCGCAAGGACGGCATGGGCACGACGAAGATCCTCGACTTCGGCGTCGCCAAGCTCCTCGACACGACGCCCGGCCGCAAGCTCTCGCAGACCGGCATCATGATCGGCACGATGGCCTACTCGCCGCCCGAGCAGATGCAGGGCCTCGGCGACATCGACCACCGCGCCGACCAGTTCGGCTTCGCCGCGCTGATGTTCGAGGCGCTCACCGGGCAGCGGCCGTTCCCGCAGTCGCAGCCGTTCGCGCTGTTCCAGGCGGTGATGAGCGGTGCGCGCCCGCGCGCGAGCGATCTGGTGCCCACGCTGCCCAAGGCGGTCGACGACGTGCTCATCCGCGGCCTCGACCCCGATCGGGAGCGTCGCTACACGACGGTCGAGGAGTTCTACCTCGCGCTCTCGCAGGCGCTGACCACGCCCAATTTCCAGGGCCTCTCGATCACCGCGCACAGCGCGCCGCCGGTCCGCGTGCCCGCGCCGCAGCCGCGCCCGCCGGCGGCGGTGCAGTCGGTTCCCCCGTCGAGCGGCTACCAGCCGCAGCTTCGCGAGGCGTCGCATCGCTTCCGTGCGATCGACGAGGAGCTCACGCGCAACGAGCTCGCCGCCGTCGAGCCGCCGCAGCAAGGCGGGCGTAACCCGCTCGCCAGCACCCTCGAGTCCGGGTTCCAGGCGCCGCTCGGCACCACGCTGATGGAGGGCTCGAGCCTCCCGCGCTCGGTGCCGCCGCCGAACTTCCCCCGCTCGGTGCCGCCGCCTGCAGCGCCGCTGATCTCCTCCGCACCTCCTCCGGCGTCGGCCGAACGGCCGGTGTCGCGGCGCGACCAGCCGCCGCCGGTCGTCACGTCCGAGCCGGAGCCGCCCCCGCGCCGGCTCGCCATGTGGCTCGCCATCGTCGCGGTCGTCGCGCTCGTCGTGGTCGCGGTCGTTCTCATCCTGCGACGTCACTGAGGTACGCTCGGCGACGTGAGGAACCTCGCGCCCAAGCTCCTCGCCGCGTGGCTCGGGCGGGCCGTCGGCGCGCTCGTCGCGACGATCCTGCTCGTCTTCTTGCTCGGCCGGCTCGGCGCGATCCTCGCCGCCGTCGTGGCGCGCATCGAAGCGCGCATGCAGACGCGCGGGCGAGGGCTCGGGTATCGCTCGGTCGAGGTCCTCTCCGCCGACGCCATCGTGCAGCTGGTCAAATCGGCCGTCGGCGCGGTGCGCGTCGTCGCCTCGCTCGCGGCGATCTACCTGTGGGTCGTCGCGGTCGCGTGGGCGCTCGACAAGGGCGGGCACGTGTTCCCGCTCGTGGTGGCCCCGTTCGTCGGCGCGGTCTCCGCGGTGGGCACCGCGTTCGTCGGGTTCATCCCGAACCTGATCTTCCTCGTCGTGATCGTCTTCGTCGCGCGGTTCGCCGCGCGCACCGTCGGCCTCTTCTCCGACGCGATCGCCGAGGGGCGCATCCACCTCGCGTCGCTCGACCGCGATCTGGCCACGCCGACGCGGCGCCTCGCGACCATGCTCATCTGGGTGCTCGCGCTGGTGGTCGCGGTCCCCTACCTGCCCGGCAGCGACTCGCGCGCGTTCCAGGGCGTCGCGCTGATCTTCGGCGTGCTGGTGTCGCTCGGGTCGTCGAGCGTGGTGTCGAACCTCCTCTCCGGGCTCGTGCTCCCCTACACGCGCGCCTACCGCGTCGGCGATCGCGTGCGCATCGGCGACGTCATCGGCGACGTGGTCGGCCTCGGCGCCTTCACCACCCGGGTGCGCACCCTCAAGGACGAGGAGGTCTCCATCCCCAACGCCGTCGTGCAGAGCGGCACCGTCTACAACTACACGCGCTACGCGCGCGAGCGCGGCGTGCAGGTGCACACGCAGGTGACCATCGGATACGACACCTCGTGGCGCACCGTCCATCGCCTGCTGATCACCGCGGCGAAGAAGACGCCGGGGCTCGAGGAGAACCCCGAGCCGTACGTCCTGCAGCGCGGGCTCGACGACTTCTACGTCCGCTACGAGATCAACGCGTGGTGCCGCCGCCCGAACGAGCTGCACCTCGTCGAGGCGCGCCTGTGCCAGCAGATCCAGGACGAGTTCTTCCGCGAGGGCGTCGAGATCATGTCGCCGCACTACGAGGCGCACCGCGACGGAGCCAGGCGGGCGATCCCCGACGAGCGGTCGCCGTAGCACGATTTCGACAGATCGTGCTACACACGCGCCGTGCGGTTCTCGACGGTCGCCGCGGCCTTCGCGCTCCTCTGGGCGCCCGCCGCGCTTGCGCACGAAGCCGCTGCGCACGAGGCCGCCGGGCACGAAGGCGCCGAGCGCCCTCCCAAGACGGAGCTCGTGGTCACCGGCGACAAACCGGCGACCGGCTCCGAGGGCGAGGCCCGCGCGCGCGAGCTCGGCCTCCGCACCAAGACGCGGCCGGCCGACGTGCTGTCCGTGGTGCCCGGCCTGCTCACGGTGCAGCACGCCGGCGGCGGCAAGGCCAACCAGTACTTCCTCCGCGGGTTCGACGCCGACCACGGGAGCGACGTGGCCGTCTTCGTCGACGGCGTGCCGATCAACCTGCCGTCGCACGCGCACGGGCAGGGGTGGATCGACCTCCATTTCCTGATCCCCGAGCTGGTGACCGGCGTCGCCTGGATCAAGGGGCCGAACGCGGTGCGCTTCGGCGACTTCGCGACCGCCGGCGCCGTCGACCTGCGGCTCGCCGATCACCTGCACGAGTCCAGCGCGACGCTGCAGGCGGGGAGCTTCGGCACCTTCCGTGCGCTGCTCCTCGCGTCTCCCTGGAGGAGCGACCGGTGGACGACGACCGTCGCGGGCGAGGTCCACGGGACGGACGGGCCGTTCCGGTCGAAGGAGCGCCTCCGCCGGCTGAACCTCTTCGCGCGCGCGACCCGCGAGCTCGGCAGCGGCGCGCTGTCCTTCACGTGGATGTCCTACGCGGGCAGGTGGAACGCCTCAGGGCAGATCCCCGCGCGCGCGGTCGGCCGGATCCCCGAGCTGCCCGACGACTTCGGCGCGATCGATCCGACCGACGGCGGCGACACGCAGCGCCATCAGGCGAGCGTCGCCTTCCGTCACCAGAAGGGCGGCGACGAGGTGCGCGCGCAGCTGTACGTGATCCGCTACCAGTTCGAGCTGTTCTCGAACTTCAGCTTCTTCGCGAACGATCCGGTCGCCGGCGATCAGATCGCGCAGACCGACGCGCGCACGGTCGTCGGCGCGCACGCCTCGTTTCGCCGCACGCACGCGGTCGGGTCGATCGCGCTGACCACCACCGTGGGCCTGCAGGCCCGAAACGACGCGATCGAGAGCGGACTGTTCGCGTCGCGCGCGCGAGCGCGGCTCGCGACGACGTTCGACGGATCGATCGCGCAGACCGGGCTCGGCGCCTACGCGGAGGAGGCGGCGCAGCTCCTGCCGTGGCTCCGGATCTCGCTCGGCGCCCGCCTCGATCGGATCGACGTGCGGGTGCGCGACGGGCAGAGCACCTCCGCCGGCGCGGCGATGCTCTCGCCCAAGCTCGGGGTGGTGACCTCGCCGGCGCCCTTCCTCGACATGTTCCTGAGCTGGGGACGCGGGTTCCACAGCAACGACGCGCGGACCGCCACGCTCGCCACGTTCGATCGGCGCGCGGTGACCCTCCTGGCGAAGGCGGACGCCTACGAGATGGGCACGCGTCTGCGCACGACCGATCGACGGCTGGAGCTCTCCGCCGCGCTGTTCCGCGTCGATCTCGAGAGCGAGACGGTCTGGGTCGGCGACGAAGGCACCACCGAGGCGCGGGGACCCACGCGGCGCATCGGCGTCGAGCTCGGCGCGCGCGCCCGGGTCCTCGACTGGCTCTGGGCCGACGCCGACGTGACCTTCACCCGCGCGCGCTTCACGACCGGCGAGGCGGTGCCGCTTGCACCGACGCGCACGCTGTCGGCGGGGCTGCACGCCAAGCACGCGATCGGCGCGTTCGGCGCGCTCCGCGTACGCGCGATCGGCGCGCGACCGGCGACCGAGGACCGCTCGCTGATCGCCGAGGGTTGGACGGTGGTCGACGCCACCCTCGGGCTCCGCCGCGGCCCGTTCGAGGCGGCGGTCGACGTGCGCAACGTCCTCGGCGCGCGCACCCGCGAGGTCCAGTTCGCGAGCACGTCACGGCTGCGCGACGAGCCGGCGCCCGTGCAGGACCTCCACTACACGCCGGGCTGGCCGCGCACGATCCTCGGGCGCGTCGCGGTGTATTTCTAGCGGGCGCGGTCGCGCCTCTCGGACGTCCGCCGTGTCGCTGCTCGCGAAGACACGGTCATCAGTCGTCAGTCGTCAGTCGTCAGTCGTCAGTCGTCAGTCGTCAGTCGTGTGAATCTTTCGTCGAGCCTGGTCGAAGGTCGTAGGTCGAAGCTCGAACCAGGGGCGGAGCCCCTGGAACCCCGTGGAAATGGGCTCTCGACTCGACCTTCGACCTCGGAACCGCGCCGGTCCGATTGTTTCACATCCTCAGTCGTCAGACTCGATTCGAGAGCCCGCGATCCCCCCTCAGCTTTCTCTCTCTCTCTCTCTCTCTCTCTCCCTCTCGAACTGACGACTGACGACCCTGACGACTGCCTGACGACTGAACACTCAGTGCGGCAGCGCGGCGCCGTCGATCTCCGCCCAGAAGACGCCCCGGAAGTCTCCCTCCGCGAAGCCGCGCGCCTCGTCGTGCGGGTACTTCGCGTCGAGCTTCTGCGCGATGCCCGGCGCGATCGATGCGCCGTGGCAGGCGAGACAAGGCGCCTGCACCCAGATCGCCTCGGCGTAGCCGTAGCGGCCCTCGGGCAGCTTCACGACCTCGTGCGCGTCGCTCCCGCTCGGCGCCTTCGCCAGACGCGCCATGACGGGCTGAAGCCACGGACGCGGCGCGTTCGCGGCGTTGCGCAGCTTGTGTGCGGAGCGCCCGGCGACGACGCCGTCCTTCGAGTGCGCTTTGGCGAGCTCCGGCGCCTTCTCGCTGCAGACGGCGATCGCCGACTCGGGCGACTCGGCCATTGCCCTCGTCAGGGCGTCCTTCAGCGCCGCCTTGAACGGCGCGATCGACGCGCGTGCTCTCTCGGCGACCGCGGCGTCGGACGGCTGTGAGCGACATCCGACCGACATCAGCGCCGCGGTGAGCACCGCAATCGACGCGCGAGACTGCACCTGTTGCGAGCGAGACATTCGCCTGCGCTGCCACGACGAGGCACGCACGTCCATGCGGATCGACAGAATCCGAGACCGCACCTCGAGCGTCGTCGAACGGAGCGACGTGCGCGCGTCGCGACGGTGTCGCAACTGACGACGATGTGCACGAGCGGATGGTGTGCGCGATCTCTTCGCGAGTTCGTCCGCGGCGACGACGGACGCGGCGCAAAGGCAACGCATCGCGTTCGCGGCGGGTCTGGATGGAGCGGCGGAGAGGCGCGCGACGTGCAGTGCCGATGGGCATGGAACAGTACGTACCTGGTGCCGGTCGTACGATCGGCGACAGACTGCGCCTCGACCAGCGGGTTGCGCAGGACGCCTTCGGCGAGATCTGGGCGGGGTTCGAGACGGCGCGGATGCGGTCGGTGGTCGTTCGCGCGCTCACCGAGGACACGGCGATCGCGCCGGGATCGTCCACCGCGGTGCTCGCGATCGCGCGCGGTCAGACGCCGGCGCGCCACCGGAACCTCGCGGAGGTCGTCGACCTGGTGTTCGAGCAGGCACGCTGGTACCTGGTGAGCGAGCCGGCCGTCGGCGAGACGCTCGCCTCGAACGTCGAGCGCGGCGGGCCGTGGCCGCGTCCCGCCGTGATCCACCTCGCGATCGAGCTCGCCGAGGCGCTGCAGGTGCTGCACGCCGCCGGCGTGCCGCACGGTCGGCTCGATCCTTCGCGCATCGTGATCCACGACGGCGAGATCAAGATCGTCGATCTCGGGCTCGGTCTGCTGCTCGGCGACGACTCCGAGGACTGGCGCACGACGATGCCGAACATCGACGATCCGTCGATCGCGTTTCTCAGCCCCGAGCAGGCCGAGGGCGACGGCCCGCCGACCGTCGAGAGCGACGTGTGGGCCCTCGGCGCCACGCTCTACTACGCGCTCACCGGCCACGCGCCGTTCTCGGTCAAGAGCCGCGCGGCGCTGGCGCGAGCCACGGCGAAGGATCGCGTGGCGGTGGGCGACCTGATCGACTCGCCGCTGGCCGACCTCATCGGCCTGTGCCTGGCGCGCGAGCCGGTGCTCCGGCCCACGATCTGCGAGGTCCTCGACGCCGCGCTCGCGGTGCTCGGCCTCGGCCACGTCGAGAACGCATCGAGCAACCCGGCGATCGCGCTGGACGTCGCCGAGACGGAGGAGCGCGGGGAGGACGCGCCCGCTCCGGCGGCCGTCGTGCCGCACGGCCTCGCGCTGCACCAGAAGCTGGCGTGGGCCGGCATCGTCGTGACGGTGCTCGTGTTCGTCATGCTCGCGCACTCCGCGCGACGAGAGCAGGCCCAGGCGGCGGCCGGGGCAGGCGCGCGCCTGGCCGCCGAGCAGCAGGGCGTCTCCGCGACGCCGCAGCTCGCGACCGCGCAGCCGGTCGTCGCCCCGATCGCGACGACCGAGCCCACGCCGGAGGCGCAGCCGGCCCCGAAGGCCGCGGAGCCGCCGCAAGCGGCGACCAAGCCCCAGCCGTCGGCGACGGCGAAACCACGGTCGCCGTCGAAGCCGAAGCGCGTGGACGATCCGTTCCTCGGCGTGACCAAGCCGGGATTCTGACCGCGCGCTCCACCCGCGGTCGCCGTCGTGATTCAGGGCCGGATGCGGATCGCGTCCCACGCCTCGGCGGCCGAGCACAACACGAAGTCGACGCCGCCGAAGCGGATGCGCGCGCCGGCGGTGACCGCGGCCGGCTGCTTGGCGCCGATGGCCTTGCCGTTCACCCGCGTGCCGTTGCGCGAGGCGGCGTCGACGAGGTCGAGCCGCTCGCCGGTCTGCTTGAAGAAGGCGTGGAATTTCGACACCGTCGCGTCGGGGACGACCAGGTCGTTGTTGCCCGTGCGCCCGACCGTGATCATCTCCGGGAACATGTCCTGACGCTTGCGCACGGCGAGGACGACGAGGCGCGCGGGCGTGGTCGAAGTGGCCTCGTCGACGCCCGGCACGATGGTCTCCTGCGAGCGCAGCGCCGGCGCGAAGGCCGACATGGTGCGCATCGGCGCGCGCGGCGCCTGGAGCGACGGCTCACCGACGAGGAAGAAATGCGTGTAGTTGGCGGCGAACTCGACACGGGTCCACCGCTGCGCCGCTGCGACGATCGATTCGGTCACCGCCGGCGATTCTACCGCAGATCGGCCGCGTTGACGTGCGCGACGCTAGCGCGCTCATGGCGAGCGCGACCGATCAGGCGTCGTCGCGCTTGAACGCCACGATCTCGCCGAGGACCTTCTCAGCTGCGGCCAGGCCGTCGTTCGCGTCGCCCTCGGCGAGCCGCCGTGTCAGTCGCATGTCCGGCGAGAGCTTCCACGGCGAGCTCTTCTTCGAGACCGCCTTGCTGACCTTGCCCGCGTCGATGGGGGCGTCGGCGCGGAGGTGCAGCGTGACCCGCTCGCGCGTCGCCTCGCAGCCGAGCGCCCGCCAGCTGCGCAGCTCGCACTTGAGGCGCATCAGCCGCACGAAGCACGCCGCCGGCTCGGGCGGCGGACCGAAGCGATCCTCCATCTCCGCGGCGAGATCGTTGACGTCGTCCTCGTCGCGCGCCTGCGCGAAGCGCTTGTAGAGCGACAGGCGGACGCCGACGTCGGCGACGTAGTCGTCGGGCAGGAACGCCTCCACGTCGAAGGACAGCTCCGGATCGATGTCGTGGCCGTCGTACGCGGCGGCGTCGCCGCGCAGCTCGCGCACCGCCTCCTCGAGCATCCCGCAGAACATCTCGAAGCCGACCTGCGCGACGTTGCCCGACTGCTCGGCCCCGAGCAGATCGCCGGCGCCGCGGATCTCGAGGTCGAGCGCGGCGATCTTGAAGCCGGCGCCGAGCTCGGTGTGCTTCTCGAGCGCCTCGATGCGCGCGCGCGCCTCGTCGCTCATCGCGGCCGTGGGCGGCACCACCAGGTAGCAGTAGGCGCGCTCCTTGGAGCGGCCGACCCGTCCGCGCAGCTGGTAGAGCTGCGAGAGGCCGAACATGTCGGCGCGGTCGATGACGATGGTGTTGGCGCGCGGGATGTCGAGGCCGCTCTCGACGATCGACGTCGCGCACAAGACGTCGAACTGTCCCTCGACGAAATCGAGCATCGCCTGCTCGAGCGTCTTCTCGGCCATCTGCCCGTGCGCGACGACCACGCGGGCGCGCGGGACGAGCTCCTGCACCTTGATCGCGCGGTCGTAGATCCCGCCGCCCTCGGCGCCACCCACCCGGTTGTGGACGTAGAACACCTGGCCGCCGCGCTGCAGCTCCCGCCCGATCGCCTCACGGATCACGCCGTCGTCCCACCGCGTGACGATGGTGCGGATGGCGCGACGATCGACCGGCGGCGTGGTGATCAGCGACAGATCGCGCAGCCCGCTGACGGCCATCTGCAGCGTGCGTGGGATCGGCGTCGCCGTCAGCGTGAGCACGTGCACCTTGGTCTTGAGCTGCTTGATGCGCTCCTTGTGGGTCACCCCGAACCGCTGCTCCTCGTCGACGACGAGCAGGCCGAGGTCCTTGAAGTGCACGTCCTTCGACAGCAGCCGGTGGGTGCCGATCACGACGTCGATCTTCCCCTCCTTGAGCTTGCGGATGATCGCGTCCTGCTCGCCCTTGGTCTGGAAGCGCGAGAGCGCCGCGACGTTCAGCGGGTACTCCTCGAGGCGCTGCGAGAAGGTGTGGAAGTGCTGCTGCGCGAGCACCGTCGTCGGGCACAGCACGGCGACCTGCTTGCCCGCGGTCGCCGCGAGGAACGCCGCGCGGATGGCCACCTCGGTCTTGCCGAAGCCGACGTCGCCGCAGACCAGGCGATCCATCGGGCGCGGCTGCGAGAGGTCGCGCAGCACGTCCTCGATCGCCTTCTGCTGATCGGGCGTCTCCTCGAAGGGGAAGGTCGCCTCGAAGCCGCGGTACTCGTCGTCGGGCTCCGGCAGCGGCTCGCCGGGCAGCGCCTGGCGCTCGGCGTAGAGTCGGAGCAGCTCGTCGGCCATCTGGCGGACCGCCTTCTCGACCCGCGCCTTGGTCTTGGCGAACGTGGTGCCGCCCAGGCGATCGAGCTTCGGCTTGGGCGACTCGCCCTCGCCGCCCACGTACTTCTGGATCTGGTTGAGTCGATAGACGGGCAGATACAGGCGATCGCCGCCCGAGTACTCGACGACGATCAGATCGACGCGGGTCTTGCTCTGGTGGAGCTTGCCGTCCGCGTCGAACGTGGCGGGGCCTACGAGATCGCGGTGCTCGAGGCCGAGGTACTTGCCGACGCCGTGCTCGGCGTGCACCACCAGATCGCCCACCGAGAGGGCGCGCAGGTCCTCGAGGAACGGCTGCGCGGCGTCGCGCGCCGAGCCCTCCTGCCGCGCGCGTCGGCGCTTGATGCGCGCGCCGAAGACCTCCTCCTCGGTGACGATGGCGAGCCGCTCGGTCGGGAGGATCGCGCCGTGCACCAGCGATCCGGTGACCACCTCGACCACGTCGCGCCCGAACGCTTCGTCGCGCAGCAGCGCGCCGTCGAACGCACCGAGGCGCGCGTGCGTCGGCATGTCGTAGCCGCGGAGCAGGCCGACGAGGCGTTCGGCCTGCGTCGTCGTGCGCGCGGTGACGACGGTGCGCAGCCCGTGCTCGCGGAACACGCGCAGGCGCCGCACCAACGGCTCGAGGGCCGCGCGCTTGCCACGCGTCGCGCGCGCCTGTTTCACCGCGGCGGTGAGGTCCTCGTGCGCGCGCGCCGCGAGCGTCGGCGCGTCGTCCGGCGCCTGCGTCAGCGCCGAGAGCGGGCCCTCGCTCTCGCCCTGGATGGCCACTCGGTGCGCGACCACCACGCTGGCGCGCGCGAGGCGCTCGGCGATCGACGCCTCGTCGAGGTAGTGCACCGCGGGGCCGAAGCTCGGCGTGCCGGCGCGCCCCTCGGCGCCCCGCTCGGCGCGCGCGAGCTCGTCACGCACCGCCTCGGCGACGGCGATCGGATCGTCGATGACCCAGGTGGCGTCGTCGGGCAGGTAGGCGAACACCGTATCGAGCGCCTCGTAGTACGCGGGGAGGAACCCCTCGGCGCCGAAGAAGGCCCGCCCCTGCGCGACGTCCTCGGCGAGCTGCCGCGCCTTGCTCGTCGGCATGTCGACCGCGTCGCACAGCTCGCTGACGCGGGCCTTCGCGCGCGCGACCGACGCCTCGTCGAGGATCGCCTCGCGCGCCGGCGGCACGCGCAGCTCCTTGATCGGGTGGAGCGTCCGCTGCCCGTCGGGGTCGAACGCCTTCATCGACATCACGAGGTCGCCGTCGAGCTCGATGCGCACCGGCAGCGGCGCCGACGGCGGCCACACGTCGACGAGCGAGCCGCGCACCGCGAACGAGCCCGGATCCTCGACGACCGGCACGCGCAGGTACCCGGACTCGGTGAGCCGCGCGAGCAGCACCTCGCGATCGAGCTCGTCCTCGGCGATGACCGTCACCGTGTGCGACTCGAGCACCGCGCGGGGCACGAACCGACGCACCAGCGCGTTCGCGGCGAGCACGCACGCGAGGAACGGTCGACCCAGCTTCGTCGCTCCCGGGCTCGGGGGCGACGCGAGGTGCGCCAGCGTGGCGAGCCGCGAGAGCGCGGCGCGCCGGTCGGGGGCGACCTCGGCGTACGGGCTCGCCTCGGGCGCCGTCAGCAGGAGCACGTCGCCGATGGCCGCGGCCTCCGCGTCCTCGGCGCTGACGTCGTCCTCGGCCTTGGGCGAGTGGGTGAGGAACTCGAGATCGGAGACGAGCGTGCGCGCGCGTTCGATGTCGGCCGTGACGAGCACGACGGGGCGCCCCACGCCGCGCGCGAGCGTCGCGGCGGCCAGCGGGAGGGCGCCGCCGCGCGCGCCGAGCAGGTCGACGCGCCCGCCCTTGCGCGCGCGCGCGACGAGCTCCGCGAGGCCGACGACGGGGCGATCCTCGGGCAGCGCCAGCGGATCGGCGATCGGGTCGATCGCGTCCTCGTCGATGCGGCGGCGCTCGGCGAGCTCTGCGGCGAGCGAGTCCGCGTCGAGACCCGCGAGGTCGCCGAGCGACGCGCGCAGCGAGGGATCGGCCATGCCGCTGATTAGCGCATCCGCGCGCCGGCGGTTCGCGTGCTGCGCGCCTGCAACGCTTGCAGCGGGCCACCCCGTGCGCAGCCGATCTTCGGCGGAATGGGGCGGTAGGATAGGGTGCGCGCGTGTGCGCACGAGACATGCAGGTGGTCGAAGGTATGTTCGGCGTCGGCACCCAAGGGTTCTTCGCGGAGGTGAACCTCGGCGAGGCGGAGGCGCGGGCCCGCATGCTGCTCGAGGAGGCGAGACGCCGGGGCGGGCGCTTCCACCCCGACGTCGCGCTCGCGCGCGCGATGCTCGGCGAGGCGCTCCTCGTCGCGGGGCGCACCGACGAGGGCCTCGCGCTCATCCATCGCGCGCAGCGACGCCTCGCCCGCGAGCACGGCGCGCTCGCTCTGCGCGCTGCCGAGCTGCTCGACGTCGAAGGCACCGTCTCCGAGGAGCGCGGCGAGCTCGCCGCCGCCGAGCGCTGCTTCCGCGACGCGATGCGCCTGCGCGAGGCGGTCTGCGGTCAGGACGACCCCATCGTCGCGATCTCGCTCGATCACCTCGCGCGCCTCTTCAGCGACGCGCGGTTCGAGGACGACATCGCGGAGTCGTTCCTCGAGCGTGCAGTGGCCATCCTCGGCCGCGCGCCTGCGGATCGACCGGAGCTCACGGCGCGCGTGCTGCACAACCTCGCCGTGCTCCTTCTCCGGCAGGGCGAGCTCGACGCCGCGCGTGCGGTGCTCGAGCGCGCGATCGACGTGCGCGCCGCGACCGTCGGCATCGACGATCCGGCGATCGCGCCGCAGGTCCGCGATCTCGCCGGCGCGTTCGCCGCGCGCGGCGATCTCGACACCGCGTCCGCCCTCTGTCGACAGGCGCTCGCCATCGTCGATCAGGCCCTCGGTCCCGACAGCGCCGAGGCGGTCGAGTACGTCATCGATCTCGGCCGGCTCGCTGCGCGCGCCGGGCGCGAGGAGGAGGCGGCGACGCTCTACCGGCGCGCCGCCGAGCTACGCCGCGCATGGGAGGGACCCGAGGACATCGACGCGGCGGCGCTGACCGACCTGGCGACGGATCTCGACTCTGGCCGCTTCGCGACGGGGCGAGCCCGAGCAAGGAGCTTCGACGCGTGAGCGTCAGCGCGGGACCGCGTCCCAACCGTGCTCGCCCGCGAGCCCCTCGGGGACGCTGCCGGCGACGCGCTTGGCGACGTAGCCGCGCGGCGTGAGCTCGACGGCGACGCGCCACTCACCGCCGCTCTTCGCCTCGCCGATCGAGGCGGCCATCTGCGCGAACGCGGACTTGTTGCTCGCCACCTCGACCGCGACCGGGCAGTGCACGGCGCCCTCGCCGGTGAGGCCGCAGACGAACAGCCGCTCGCTCTTGCCGGTCGCGTCGGCGAGCGTGACGTTGATCTGCACGCCGGCCGGGGCGAGGCCGGGCACGTCGACGGGCTGCGCGTCGCCCCCCTTGATCGCGGTCGCGACGCCGAGCGGACGCGCGAGCTGCCAGCCCGCCGCCGTCTTCAGCGCGAGGAACGCGGTTCGATCGTGCTTGCCTACGGGGGTGAGCTCGACGATCGCCGCGTCGGTCACCGCGGCAGCCGGGATCTGCGGGAAGCCGGCGGCGCGGCGCGACTCGCACCTCGTCACGCCGAGCGCCTGCTTGGCGGCTTCGGTCGTGGCGGCGCAGAGCGACTCGAGCGAGGCGGCCTTCGCCTTCACGTCGCACAGGCGATCGCACTTCACCTGCCAGCTGCTCGCATCGGCCTTGGCCTTCATCGGGAAGGACCACTGGCTCGAGTCGCTGGAGGAGGTGCGGCTGCAGGCGGTCACCGAGGCGAGCGCCCCGAGGACCACCATGACAACCGTGCCACGGAGGTGCGAAACCATCGCCGCACAAGAAAGCCACATCCGGGCCACTCGTACACCCCCGAATCGTCGGCCGGGCCAAAAAAGGTGCGACATCCGCGCAGCGGGATTCTCAGGATTTTTCCGCGAATCAGACGCCTGTGCTCCGAACTGCCGTGGCCTCGCGTGCCCCCGTGCTGCTCACGAGAAGAGCAATTGCTGACCCCTGTCCTCAGTCGGCCTCCATCTGCGGGACGGGGGCAGTCCGCGGCCCGGACCTTGCTCGGGCTTGCGGCCGCGTAGCGTCACCCCGAGCCTCGCAGCGTGCGCGTCGCCGTCGTCAGCCCGCCCGGCCTCCTCGGTCCCTACCTGCGGCGCGCGCTCGAGCCGCTCGGGCACGACGTCGATCTGTTCGCCGGGATCGACGCAGCCGCGACCGGCATCGACGGGGAGCACGCGGCGGTGTTCGTGGCGCCGGTCGTCGATCGAAGGACCGCGGGCGACGCGCTGCGGGCCGTGCGCGCCGCGTCGCCGCTCCGCGACGAGTTCCCGCGCGCCATCGCGGTCGCGCTCGAGGCCGACGCGATCGGGCGCGCGCACGACGAGGGCTTCGCCACGGCGATCACCATCCCTTTCCAGGTCGACGCGCTGCTCGCGGCGCTCGAGCGCGGTCGACGCGGCAAGCCGCGCGTGCTGCTCGTCGACGACAGCGAGGTCGTGCGGCGTCACACCGGGGCCATGCTCGAGGAGGCCGGCTACGACGTCGTCTATGCGCACGACGGCGACGAGGGCTTCGAGCGCGCGCGCGCCGAGGCGCCCGATCTCGTCCTGACCGACGTCGAGATGCCCAAGCGCGACGGCTTCGCGCTGTGCCGCGCGATCAAGGACGATCCGACGCTCGCCCGCACGCCGGTGGTCATCTGCAGCTCGCTCGGCGAGGCCTCGGATCTGGAGCGGGGCTTCGACGCCGGCGCCGACGACTACCTGGTCAAGCCGGTGATCGCCGAGGAGCTGATCTCGCGCCTCACCGCGATCTTCGCGCAGACCATGCCGTCGGTGCGCGAGCGCGTGCTGGTCGTCGACGACAGCGCGGCGGTGCGGCACCTGGTCGCCGACTGCCTGCGCCGCCAGGGCTTCCAGGTCGAGACGGCGATCGACGGCGAGGACGGCCTGGAGAAGGCGGCGGGCGTCGCCGCGACCGACCGGTCGTTCGACCTGGTGTTGACCGACTACGACATGCCGCGTCGCAATGGCTTCGAGCTCGTGCACGCGCTCAAACGCGATCTGCGCACGCGCGACGTCCCGATCGTGATGCTCACGGCGCGCGAGTCGCGGCGCGATCAGGCGCAGATGCGCGCGGCCGGGCTGACCAGCTACCTGGTCAAGCCGTTCTCGGTCGACAAGTGCATCGCCATCGTCGAGCGCGTGCTCGCCGAGGCGCGCCTGCGCCGCTACAAGGAGGCCTCGCGCCTGTACATCAGCGCCGGCGGCGTGCGCGCGGCCGAGGACCAGGCGAAGGGCGCGATGTTCGCCGCCCGCGCGTTCGAGATCGACGCGACGCTCCTCTTCTCCGACCTCTCGGGGTTCACCTCGATGTCCTCGAAGATGACGGCGCCGGAGGTCATCGCGCTGATGAACGCCTACTTCGACGAGATGTGCCCGGTGATCGTCGACGCGGGCGGCGACATCGACAAGTTCATCGGCGACGCGATCATGGCCGTGTTCCAGGACGACGTGCGCTTCGACGAGCCGCACGCGCTGCGCGCCGCCCGGGCCGCCTGGAACATGCAGCGCGCGCTCGATCGCTTCAACGCGCGGCGCCGCGAGGACGATCCGGAGGTCAAGCCGGTGGTGATGCGCATCGGGCTCAACTGCGGTCCGCTGGTGCGCGGCGATCTCGGCTCGCGCTACGTCCGCCGCGACTTCACCTGCATCGGCGACACGGTCAACCGCGCGCAGCGCCACGAGAGCGCCTGCCCGCTCGGCGGGGTGCTCTTGTCACAGCTGGTCTACGACCGCCTCCACGATCGGGTGATCGCCAAGGAGCTCCCCGGCATCAAGCTCAAGGGGATCGAGCAGCCGGTGTCGGGGTGGGTGCTCGAGGGGTTCCGCGGGTCGTGACGCGCGCGCCGCGGCCCGAGGTCGCGCTGCTGCAATCGCGCGCGGCGCAGGTGCTGCGCAAGCTCGTGTGGCCGCTCGCCGGCGTGGCGCTGGCGGTGCTCGCGGCGTGGACGTTGACCCCGGCGCTCCTCGCGGCGTTGCCGCTGACGATCTTCCTCGGGATCTACGTGGCGATGCAGGCGTGGACCGTGGCGCGTCGCGGCGTCGCGCGGGGGGAGATCGGGCTGTTCGACGGGGAGATCACCGTCGGGCGGGGGCGGCTCTGCGACCGCTCGTCGATCACCTCGGGCACCGTGATCCCCGGCACCGTCGACGGCGCGCTGGTCCGGCTCGAGCGCGGCCGGCGCGGCGCGATCGATCTGGCCGTCTCGTCGAGCGAGCAGGGCGAGGAGGTCCTCGAGCTGCTCGGGCTCGACGCCGCGCACGCGGTCGCGCGCTTTCGGGTGCAGGGCCTGAGCCTGTCGGCGTGGAAGCGGCGGATGTGGACGATCGTGGCCTCCGCGATCTGCATGGGGGCGGGCGGCGTCGTCTTCGGCATCACGCGCATGCCGTGGATGTTTCCGCTGCTGGTGCTCCCGTTCGTGTTCTTCGCGCTCGCGATGGCGCTCCCGGGCACGCTCGTCGTCGGGACCGACGGCCTCGTCGTGCGCCGCCTCGGGCGCACGCGGTTCGTCCCGCTCGACGGCGTCGCCGACGCGCTGGTCGACGACAGCGACACGTTCATGAACGCGGAGCTCTCGATCGTCCGTCTGGTCGACGCGCACGGCGACACGCGCGCGGAGATCCTGGTCGACCAGAAGAAGCAAGGACCGCTGCAGGAGGGACTCCACGCCGACGTCGACGCGCGCGCGCATGCGCTCGCCGAGCGGATTCGCGAGACGATCGCCCTGCGAAAAGCGTCGACCGAGCCGTTCGATCGCAGCTCGCTCGCGCGTGGGGACCGCGACGCAGCCGATTGGGTCACCCACCTCGCCGGGCTGCTCACGCGGACCTCGACGTTCCGCGATCAGGGACCGCCGACCGAGGCGGCGCTGCTCGCCATCGTGGAGGACGCCGCGTCGCCGCCGGTCGATCGTGCCGCCGCCGCGGCGGCCCTGTCGCGCGCGTCGCCGCCGATCAAGCGGCGCGTGCGCGTGGCCGCCGAGGCGATCGCCGCCCCCAAGCTGCGCGTCGCGCTCGAGGCGGCGTCCGAGGGCGAGACCGAGCGCCTCGCCGAGGCGCTGGCCGACGTGGAGGCGCTGGAGCGCGCGCCGCATCGGTGAACGCGGGCGCTCGTGTATGCTCGAGAGCGATGGCGAAGATCCGCGTCGCGATCGTCGACGACTCGTCCTTCGTGCGCGCCGCGCTCGCCCGCATCGTCGAGGGCGACGCGCGCTTCGAGGTCGTAGGGCAGGCGAGCGACGGGCGCGCGGCGATCGAGCTGCTCGCGCGCGTGCGCCCCGACGTCGCCACGATGGACTACAACATGCCCGGGATGAACGGCGCCGAGGTGGTGCGCCGCGTCCTCGAGCAGGCGCCGATCCCCATCGTGATGGTCTCCGCGCACACCACCGAGGGCGCGCAGGCGACGGTCGACGCGCTCGCCGCGGGCGCGATCGACGTCGTCGCCAAGCCGGGCGGCGAGGTCTCCATGGACCTCGCGAAGATCGCCGACGAGCTGCGTAACAAGCTGGCCGCCGCGGCGCGCGCGAGGCCGCTCGCCCCCGCGCTGCTGGCCGCGGCCGCGCGCGCGGTGGTCGTCGAGCCGGCCCCGGGGCCGGTGCGCAAGCCCACGCCGTTCCCCGGCGCCATCCCCTCCGCGCACGCCTACCCGCTCGTCGCGCCGGTCGCCGAGCGCGTGGCGATCATCGGCTGCTCGACCGGGGGGCCCGCCGCGCTCGACGCGGTGATGCGCGCGCTGCCGGCGCGGCCGGCCTACGGCGTCGTCCTCGTGCAGCACATGTCCGCGGCGCTGACCACCGCGCTGGCGGCGCGGCTCGACGGCCTCGGCGCGTTCCGTGTGCGGCAGGCCGCCGAGGGCGATCGGGTGCGCGTGGGGGTCGCGCTCCTCGCCCCCGGCGATCGCCACCTCAGCATCGCCTCGGGCACCGTGCGTCTCAACGACGAGGCGCCGGTGCACGGCGTGCGTCCTGCCGTCGACGTGACCATGCGCGCGGTCGCGTCCTCCTACGGCGCCAAGGCGGTCGGCGTGCTCCTGACGGGCATGGGCCGCGACGGCGCGCTCGGTCTCGCCGCGATCCGCGCGGCCGGCGGGCGCACCATCGCGCAAGATCAGGCATCGAGCGTGGTGTTCGGCATGCCGAAGGCCGCGATCGAGCTCGGCGTGGTGGACGAGATCGTGCCGTTGTCCGGAATCGCCGCCGCGGTCGGCCGTGCCATGGCACGAATCTCCTGAGAGGACACGAGGTTGAATGCGGCGGGTGCGCCGCGCGTCGATCCCGATGGGCTGCTAAGCTCGCTTCAGAGGCACCGCATGGCTTTCTCGAACAAGGTCCTTCCTTTCGGTCTCGCCGTCGCCGCCGCCGCGTTCGCGCTCACCGTCGACGCGCGCGACGCGAACGCCGCGTTCATCGAGGCGGGCGCGCAGGCCGGCGTCGCCGGGCGCTCGCTCGCCGGCACCGACTACAAGACCGGCTTCAACTTCCAGATGCACGCCGACCTGGCGATGCTCCCGCCCATCCTCATGGTGGGCGTCTACGTCAACGGCTTCCCCTTCGGCGGCGATCTCACGCCGAAGGCCGAGGGCGACGTGAAGCCCATCACCTTCCGCGCCTACGGCGTGCGCGCCAAGCTGCGCATCCCCATCCCCGGGCCGGTCACCCCGTACGGCCTCGCCGGCATCGGCCTCGTCACCGCGAGCTTCCCCGAGACGACGCTCTCGGTGTGCAAGGACATCGCCGGCGCCGGGCCGCAGTGCGTCTCGCAGAAGGTGACCGACGCGCGCGCCAACTTCGTCGAGTTCGTCGTCGGCGCAGGCATGCTCATCCAGCTCGCCGGTCCGCTGCACCTCACGCTCGAGGGCGCGTGGCGCCCGACCACCGGCTACACCAACGACGACTACGAGAAGGCCCTCCAGAGCCAGTCGACGTCGGCACCGCCGCCGAGCCGCAACGGCTACGCGTGGACGGCGCACGGCGGCCTCGCGCTGTCGTTCTGATCGGGCACCGACGATGGACCGGCGAGCGTTCCTCGGCGCGACGGCCGCCTTCGCCTCCGTGACCGTGCTGCGGCGCGGCGCGCGCGCCGCCTCGCCGCTCGATGACGCGCTCGCCGACGTGGCCAAGGCGCGCGCCAAGCTCGCCACGCTGCAGGGCCCGTTCGTGCAGGAGCGCACCATCGCG
Source organism: Deltaproteobacteria bacterium (assembly GCA_016182965.1). Lineage (GTDB taxonomy): Bacteria > Myxococcota_A > Polyangia > Polyangiales > JADJMO01 > JALHOE01. The sequence goes on from JACPFM010000082.1 coordinate 25,592, forward strand.
CTCCTCGCCTCGAAGGTGAGGTCCACCGGCAAGCTGTGGATGGTCCGGCCCGATCGGCTGCGGTGGGAGCTCGACCCGCCCGACGCGGCGACCTACTGGGTGCTGCCCGACGGCCTCGCCTACAAGACCAAGGCCGGCAAGGGCAAGGTGCCCAAGGGCGCGCAGGGGCCGCTCGGCGGCGTGCTCGGCGACCTCCTGGTCCTGCTCGGCGGCGATCTCGCGCAGCTCAAGGGCCGCTACGACCTCGTGCTCGCCAAGCGAGACGCCAAGGGCACGATCCTGCACGCGACCCCGCGCGACAAAGCGCTGGCCAAGTCGACCAGGCGCATCGAGCTGTCGCTCGGCGCCGATCCGGCGGTTCTCGAGCGGGTGATCCTCGTCGAAGCGGGCGACGACAAGAGCGAGATCACGTTCGGCGCCTTGACCCGTAACGCGCCGGTCGATCCGAATCTCGTCGCGGGCCCCTGAACTTCCGATAGGCTCCCTCGAACGAGATGGCCTCGCCCGTCCACCTCGTCGAAGGGAGCGTCTTCGCCGGCGACTTCCGTGTCGTCCGCCTCCTCAGCGAAGGAGGCATGGGCGCGGTGTACGTCGCCGAGCAGATCAGCACCGGCAAGCAGCGCGCGCTCAAGATCATGCACCCGACCCTGGTGCACGATCCGCGGCAGCGACAGCGCTTCGTCCAGGAGGCGAAGATCGGCGCGCGCATCGAGAGCGATCACGTCGTCGAGGTCCTCGGCGCCGGCGTCGAGCCCGCGACCGGCATGCCCTGGCTAGCGATGGAGCTCCTGCAGGGCGAGACCCTCGACGCGCGCCTCGAGCGGGGGCCGCTCACCCGCGCCGATCTCGTCGAGATCTTCAAGCAGCTGTGCCACGCGCTCGCCGCGGCGCACGACGTCGGCATCGTCCACCGCGATCTGAAGCCCGAGAACATCTACCTCGCGGTGCCGCGGCGCGAGGGCCTGCCCTTCGTGGTGAAGATCCTCGACTTCGGCATCGCCAAGCTGGTCGCCGAGTCGGGCAACACCACGCAGGCGATCGGCAGCCCGCTATGGATGGCGCCCGAGCAGACCAACGCGGCGGCGCCCATCTCGCCCGCGACCGACGTGTGGGCGCTCGGGCTCATCGCCTTCGCGTGCCTCACCGGCCACTCGTACTGGCGCGGCGCGCACGCCGAGACGCCGAACCCGATGACCCTGGTGATGGAGGTGTGCTTCGACCCGTTGTCGGCCGCGTCCGAGCGCGCCGCGGAGTACGGCGTCGCGCACCTCTTGCCGCCGGGCTTCGACGAGTGGTTCGCGCAGTGCGTTTCGCGCGACGTCGACGCGCGCTTCAAGACGGCGCGGCCGGTCCGCGGCGCGCTCGAGCGCCTGCTCACCAAGAACGACGCGATCGTCACCGCGCCGCAGTCGGTGCCGGTGGTGACGGCGCCGCGCATCGTCCAGCCGCCCCTCACGCCGATGGAGGCGCCCGACCTCGACATCCCGGTCTCCAAGCCGAAGCCGGAGCCAAAGAAGGCCGAGCCGCCCAAGGCGCAGGAGCCCCCCAAGCCGGCGGAGCCGAGGAAGGAGGCCCCGCCGTCCCGCGCGTCGCAGTCGGGCGGGCACCCGGCGGTCCCGGAGCGGATCATCATCCCGCCGATCAAGTCGACGACGAAGTCGCGCGAGCACGAGCGGTTCCAGCCGGTGGTCGCGCCGCCGCCCAAGCCGTTCCCGTGGGTGCCGATCGCGGTGGTCGTGGGGCTGATCCTCGTCGGCCTCTTCCTCGCGCAGAAGTTCTTCTGGACGCGCCCGCCGCCGCCTCCCGATCAGGGGCCCGCGCACGTCGCCTCCGAGGAGCCCAAGACGAAGGCGCCGGCGTCGCCGTCCGCGACCGCGCCGGCCGGGCCATGCGCCCCGGGCATGGTGCGCCTGCCCGCGGGTGACCTGGTCGCGGGCGATCCGACGAAGCACGTCGCCACCTACTGCCTCGACGCCCACGAGGTGACGGTGAAGGCCTACGCCGCCTGCGTGAAGAGCGGCAAGTGCACGCCCGCCGCGACGAGCGGCAACTGGACGGCGATCAACGCCGAAGAGAAGGCGTCGCGCAACCTGGCGTGCAACGCCAACCGCGCCGACCGGCAGGACCACCCCGTCAACTGCGTCGAGCACGGGCAGGCCGAGGCGTACTGCAAGGCGCAGGGCAAACGCCTGCCCACCGAGCCCGAATGGGAGTGGGCGGTGCGCAGCGGTCCCGCGCGCTACAAGTTCCCCTGGGGCTTCGAGATGCCCGACGTGCAGCTGTGCTGGTCGGGCTTCACCAAGCGCACCAGCACGTGCGCGGTCGGCGCGTACCCGAAGGGCAGCGACAGCTTCGGCGTGATGGATCTCGCCGGTAACGTGCGCGAATGGACTGGCACCGCGGTCGGCGGCGATCGCGTGCACTGCGGCAGCGACTGGACCGACAAGGGCGCCGACGACATGTTCAAGCTCGGCTACTGCGGCCAGGCCCCCCGCACCTCGAGGAGCGCGTTCCTCGGGTTCCGATGCGCCGGCGGCTGACCGGCGGCGGCCACGGACGAACAGCTGCTGCCTCCACACCGCCCCACATGACCGTGACGCGAGGCGTCCTCTGCCTCGAGCGCCGACACCGGATGTCGTGGTGCGACGTGTCCGCGCCTTGGTGCGTCGTGCCTCGTTCGCACCCGGATGACGCCCGTCATCGAAGAACGGTGTTCCTCCCGATTCACTGAGACGAGCTCACGGGCGCGCACCAGGCCCGCGTGTGCGGAGGTCGTCATGATGAAGCTCGGCGTGCGTGTGCGTCAGGCGCTGCTCGGCACGGTGGTGTGCGTCGCCGCAGGGCTCGTCGCACCGCGGGCGGACGCGTTCCAGCGCTTCCTCGACGGCTGCAACACGTGTCACCCGTGGACGACCGCGCCGGTGACTTCGCCGAAGGGCTACACGCTGTCGATCGACCTGCACACGCTCCACCGGGGCGCGTCGAACATGAACACCGACTGCCCCTTCTGCCACACGTCGGGAGACGGCCGCGATCCGTGGATCAAGAGCTCCGACGGCAAGGCGGGCGTTCCCGGCTACGGCTGCATCGGCTGTCACGGCAACACGTACGCCGGCGTCGTGCGGGGCGTCGGTCTGCGCGCGCGCCACACGCTGAGGGGCGTCGCGTCGTGCGTGATGTGCCACTCCAGCGATCCCACGCCGGTCGGCGAGAATGTGAAGCCGCCGTATTACGGCAACACCACGGTCTCCAACGTCGACTTCCCGTGCAACGAGAACTCGACGACCTCGGAGGACTGGACCGGCGACGGCAAGGGCCTCGACAACGACGGCGACGGCCTCGTCGACGGCCTCGACGGCAACTGCGCGGTCTGCACGCCGACCACGTGCAGCGCGGCTGGGAAGAACTGCGGCACGATCTCCAATGGCTGCGGCGGGACGTTGAGCTGCGGGACGTGCACCTCGCCGCAGACGTGCGGCGGCGGCGGAACGGCCAACGTGTGCGGGTGCACGCCGACGACGTGCAGCGCGGCTGGGAAGAACTGCGGCACGATCCCGAACGGCTGCGGCGGCTCGTTGAGCTGCGGGACGTGCACCTCGCCGCAGACGTGCGGCGGCAGCGGAACGGCCAACGTGTGCGGGTGCACGCCGACGACGTGCGCGGCCGCCGGGAAGAACTGCGGCAGCATCTCCGACGGGTGCGGCGGCGCCCTGAGCTGCGGGGGTTGCGCGGCGCCTGCGACGTGCGGCGGCGGAGGCACGCCGAACGTGTGCGGTTGCACGCCGACGACCTGTGCGGCTGCGGGGAAGAACTGCGGGACGATCCCGAACGGCTGCGGGGGCACGCTGGACTGCGGGACTTGCACGAGCGGGACCTGCGGCGGCGGCGGGACGGCGAACGTGTGCGGTTGCACGCCGACGACCTGCGCGGCTGCGGGGAA
>JACPFM010000075.1 GCA_016182965.1 Deltaproteobacteria bacterium
GCCGACGGCGCGCGCGCGCCGCCCGAAACGGTCGGCGACCCGCTGAGCCGGCCCACGCTGCCGGCGCCCGCTTTCATGCCCGCTTTCATGGCACCAACGGCTGGCCTCGCTTGCCACCGTGCCGTCCGCCATGCTGTAGGCTGGCAGGTGGAGCGACCGGGGGGCATGGAACCAACAGGCGTTCGAGCGATCGGACCCGAGGTGCGTCGCACGATCGACGCGCTGCCCGAACGGATCCTGATCTGCCGTCGCTCGGGCGTGATCGTGTGCGTGAACACGCTCGCGGAGGTGCTGCTCGGGCGATCGGCCGAGGAGCTCGAGGGGCAGCGCGTCGATCTCATCCTCCCCGAGTCGCTGCGCGCGATCGACGGCGCGCCCGCGCTCGAGCACCTCGTCGCGCTGCGACGGGGCGAGACCGTGCGCGGCGCGATCCTCCATCGGCGCGGCGTACACATCGAGGTCGAGCTCGCCGCATCCCTCTTCGCCGAGGCGCCCACCCCGGAGGAGGAGCTGCTCGCGGTCGTGCTGCGGCAGATCCCCGAGCAGGCGCTGCGACGAGACCACGAGGGCGCGGTCCACGCCGAGACCTATCGCCGCGTGTTCGAGGACGCGCCGGTCGGGATCTTCCACTTCGACGAGCGCGGCGTGATCACGGCCTGCAACGAGCCGTTCGTGCGGATCATCGGCTCGAGCAAGCGCGTGCTCGTCGGCCTCGCCATGACCACGCTGCCGTTCCGCCCGATCGCCGAGGCGGTGAAGCAGGCGCTCACCGGCAAGCTCGCGCGCTTCGAGGGCACCTATCCCTCGGCCACGTCCGACAAGCTCACCCAGGTGCGCGTCGAGTTCGCGCCGATCGTCGACGGGAGCGGTCGCACCGTCGGCGGCGTCGGCATCGCCGAGGACGTGACCGATCGCGTGCGCGCCGAGCAGGCGGTGCGCCGGTCGTTCGAGTCGCTCCGCACGCTGATCGAGAACGCCCCCGACGCGATCGCCGTGCACCGCGGCGACAAGTTCCTGCTGGTGAACTCGGCGCTCGTGCGCACGCTCGGCTACGACTCGGCCGCCGATCTGCTCGCGACGTCGGCGACGGCCACCATCCACCCGAGCGATCGCGACCTCGCGCTCACGCGCCGCCACGAGATCGAAGACGGCGGGCTGCCCGGGCCTTCGACGGAGATGCGCCTGCTCCGGAAGGACGGCGGCACGGTGGTGGCCGAGATGGCGAGCATCCCCGTGCACTTCGAGGATCAGCCGGCGGTGCTGACGTTCGCGCGCGACGTCACCGAGCGCCGGCGCGTCGAGGCGAGCCTCGCGCAGGCCGACCGCATGGCCTCGATCGGGACGCTCGCCGCCGGCGTCGCGCACGAGATCAACAACCCGCTCGCCTACGTGATCGCGAACCTCGACGTGATGGAGCGGAAGCTGGGCGCGCCCGACGAGCTCCACGCGCTCCTGCGCGACGCGCGCGAGGGCTGCGAGCGCGTGCGCAGCATCGTGCGCGATCTCCGCACGTTCTCCCGCGCCGAGAGCGACAAGGCCGCGCCGGTCGACGTCCGGCGCGTCGTCGACGTGGCGATCAACATGGCGCAGGTGGAGATCCGCCACCGCGCCCGGTTGATCCGCGAGGACGACGACGTGCCCGCGGTGATGGGCGACGAGACGCGCCTCGGCCAGGTGGTGCTCAACCTGCTCTTGAACGCCGCCCAGGCGATCCCCGAGGACTCGACGAGCCACACCATCCGTGTCGGCACTCGCAAACGCGGCGGGAGGGTGGAGATCTTCGTCAGCGACGACGGCGAGGGCATCCCCAACGAGGTGCTCGGGCGGCTGTTCGAGCCGTTCTTCACCACCAAGCCCGCGGGCATCGGGACCGGCCTCGGGCTCTCCATCTGCCGCGGCATCGTGCAGGCGCACAGCGGATCGATCGAGACGGAGGTCGGGCGCGGCAGCACCTTCTACGTGCTGCTTCCGGCGATCGAGGCGCCGCGCGCCGCGAGGGGCAGCGGGCCGCCGCCGTCGACGAGCCGTCGCGCTCGCATCGTGGTCATCGACGACGAGGTGCTCCTCGGCACCGCGCTGCGCTCGGCGCTGCACCAACACGACGTCGCGCTGGCGACCAGCGGGCGCGAGGGGCTGCAGCTGCTCCTCTCGGGGCCGGCGCCCGACCTGATCCTCTGCGACGTCATGATGCCGGACGTCAGCGGGCTCGGCGTGTACGAGGCCCTGCGCCGCGACCGCCCGGAGCTCTGCGATCGGTTCGCCTTCATGACGGGCGGCGTGTTCCCGGAGCCGAGCATCCAGTTCATCGCCGGACCGGGCGCGCTCAAGCTGCACAAGCCGTTCGAAATCGCCGAGGTCGAGCGGCTCCTCGCCCGGGTGCGATCGGCGACCGCGGCCTGACGAACGCCATGGCACGAAGCTCAGGTCGCCGGCCCTCTCAAAACGAGGCTCGACAGGCGCCCGCGTAGAGGGTTCGCTAGATCGTCGATGCGCATCGGGGAGCTCCTGGTAGCCGAGGGATCGATCCGGCCCGACCAGCTCGACGCCGGGCTGCGCACCCAGGCGCAGTACGGCGGCCGTCTCGGCAGCGTGCTCGTGGAGCTCGGGTTCGTCGACGTCGACGTCCTCGCGGCGGCGCTCGCGAAACAGCTCGGCGTGCCGGCGGCGATGCAGAAGCACTTCGACGCCATCGATCGCGCGGCGGCGAAGCTGATCCCGGCGCGCACCGCCGAGCAGCGCCAGGCCATTCCCCTCGGGTGGTCCACGCGCCACGCCAAGACGCTCATCGTCGCGTTCGCCGATCCGCGCGATCTGGCGGCCATCGACGATCTGACCGTGATCACGCGCGCGCGCATCCAGCCGTGCATCGCCCCCGAGGCGCGCATCCGCGCGGCGCTGTCGCGCTTCTACGACGTGCGCCCGGCCAAAGGGCGATTCGTCGCGGTCGACCCGACGCTCGCCAAGGTGCCGGTCGACACCGAGCCGCCGTCGCCGCCGGTCACGCCGCCGTCCCCGCGCGTCGCGCCGGCGGCCGAGTCCCGCGCGGGCGCCCCTCCCGGCGCGCAGAGCCCGGCGCCGGTCCCCCGCACCACGGCTCGGCTGCTGTTGTCGATGCCGCCCCCCTCGATGCCGAACGGGGCGACGCCGAATCCGCCCCTCGCGCCGACCCCGGATCCGCCGCCGGTGTCGACCGCCCGCGCGCGCGCCGGGCAGCCGGAGGAGCCCGCGCGCGCCGGGCAGCCGGAGGCGCCGGCCGCGGCCCCCTCGGAGGCGCCGGCGAACCACCCGTCGTTGCGTCCGGTGCTCACGCTCGACGAGGCGCTCGCCACGCTCGACTTCGCGACCGACCGCGACGCAGTGGGCGACGCGATCGCCGACTTCCTCGCCATGCATCTCCGCGCCGCGCTCGTGTTGATCGCGAAGGACGGCGCCGCGCTCGGCTGGAAGGGCTTCGCGCCGTTCGTCGACCGCGAGGTCATCGAGTCGATCGCCGTCCCGCTCGGTGCCCCGTCGGTGCTCCGCCTCGCGTACGACAGCCGCAAGCCGTGGGCGGGAGCGCCTCCGCCCGAGGGCGCCGCCGTGATGGGGCGCCTCTACAAGCTGCTGCGTTGCGAGCCGCCGAGAACCGCCGTCGCCGTGCCGGTCCTCGTGCAGGGCCGCGTGGTCAACCTCGTGTACGGCCACGGCGAGCCCGGCGAAGACCTCGATCCGGTCGCGATCGACGAGCTGCAGCGCGTGTGCGCCGCCGCGGGAGACGCCTACCAGCGCATCCTCCGCGCGCGGGCGATCTCCGCTTAGAGCCCACCAGGTCCGCGTCGGAGATTCTCGGACACGCCGCTTCTGACGGCCCCGCATGCCCGGTCGAAGGTCGAAGGTCGAAGGTCGAATCGAGAGCCCGTTGCCACGGGGTTCCAGGGGCTCCGCCCCTGGTTCGACCTCGACTTTTCGACCTTCGACCAGGCTCGACGAAAGATTCACACTCTCTGCCGACTGCCGACTGACGACTGACGACCTGCCTTTCGCGAGCAGCGCCACCGCGGGCGTCCGAGAACCACGGCCGCGATTCAGCGGAAGGTTGCGAGCCGGACCGGCACGCGCTTTCGGCCCTGCCCGCCGACCGCGCCGTCGAAGACGCCGTCGACCTTCGCGCCGCAGCTGCGACACCGGCCGTCGTCGGTGACGCGGTAGTCGCGGATCACGTACCAGTCGCGGACGACCAGCGGTGCGTGGCAGGAATGGCAGGAAGTGGTCCCGCCGTCCTCGTCGTGCACGTTGCCGGTGTACGCGTAGCGAACGCCGTTCCTCCGGGCGATGTCGCGCGCGAGGCGGACCGTGCTCGGCGGCGTCGGCGGCAGGTCGGTCATCTTGTAGTCGGGGTGGAACGCGGTGAAGTGCATGGGCACGTCGGGCCCCAGCTCGGCGACCACCCACTTCGTCATCGCGTCGAGCTCCTCGGGCGAGTCGTTCTCACCGGGGATGAGGAGCGTGGTCAGCTCGAACCAGCAGGAGGTGTGGTGCTTGACGTACTTCAGCGTGTCGAGCACGGCGGCGAGCTTGCCGCCGCAGATCTTCTCGTAGAAGCGCTCGCTGAACGCCTTGAGGTCGATGTTCGCGGCGTCCATGTGCGCGTAGAACTCGCGGCGCGCCTCGGCCCCGATGTAGCCGGCGGTGACCGCGACGTTCTTCACGCCCACCGCGCGGCAGGCCTTCGCCACGTCGACCGCGTACTCGAGGAAGATGACCGGATCGTTGTAGGTGTACGCCACGCTCCGGCAGCCCATCTCCTTCGCGGCGCGCGCGATGGTCTCGGGCGACGCCTGATCGGCGAGCGTGTCGGTCTCGCGTGACTTGGAGATGTCCCAGTTCTGGCAGAACTTGCAGGTCAGGTTGCAGCCGGCGGTGCCGAAGCTGAGGATCGACGAGCCGGGCAGGAACTGGTTGAGCGGCTTCTTCTCGATGGGATCGACGCAGAAGCCGCTCGAACGACCGTAGGTCGTGAGCACCATCTGGTCGTCCTGCCGCGCGCGCACGAAGCACAGCCCTCGCTGCCCCTCCTGCAGACGGCAGAGGCGCGGGCAGAGGTCGCACTGGATTCGTCCGTCGGGCTGGCGCGACCAGTAGCGGCCCGGGACCCCCTCGATTCTTTCTTGCATCATCCGACAGGACGTTTGGCACGTTCCTCGAACACCGCAAGGTGCCGCCATGATTCGACAGCCAGCCGTCGCCGGGAGCTTCTATACGGATGAACCGCGTGCGCTGCGGGCGCAGATCGAGCGCCTCCTCGCGGACGTCCCCGAGCGCGGGCCGGTACCCAAGGCGCTGATCGCGCCGCACGCCGGCTACACGTACTCGGGGCCGATCGCAGCGAGCGCGTACGGCCGCGTCCGCGACGGGCGCGGCCGCATCGAGCGCGTCGTGATCCTCGGCCCTGCGCACCGCGTGTTCGTCCGAGGGATCGCCACGACGACGGCCGAGGCGTTCGAGACGCCGCTCGGCCCGATGCGCGTCGACCGTGCGGCGATCGCGGCGGTGGAGCAGCTCTCGTACGTGAAGCCGCGCGACCTCGCGCACCTCGGGGAGCACTCGCTGGAGGTCCACCTGCCGTTCCTGCAGATGACGCTCGGCGACGTGTCGATCGTCCCGCTCGTCGTCGGCGACGCGTCGCCCGAAGAGGTCGCGGCGGCGCTCGAGATCGTGTGGGGCGGCCCGGAGACGCTCATCGTGGTGAGCTCCGACCTGAGCCACTACCTCGACGACGCGACCGCCAAGGTCATCGACCGCGAGACCTGCGCCGCGATCGAATCGCTCGCGTTCGAGCGCATCGGCGACCAGCAGGCCTGCGGGCGCATGCCGATGCGCGGGCTCCTCTCGGTCGCGCGCAGCAAGGGCTTGCCGGTGCGCACGCTCGACCTCCGCAACTCGGCCGACACGTCGGGCCTGCGCGACCAGGTCGTCGGGTACGGCGCGTGGGCGATCGGCGATCTCGCCACGTCGTGAGCGAATCACCGCGAGAGGTTTTGCACAGTCGCGCATCGGACCTCGGAACGCGACCAAAGCGAGCAGACGCGCGCCGCGGCGCGCGAAGCTTCGTCTCTCCAGCAACGAGGTACCGATGGCGAGCCAGAGCAGCAAGACGACGACCGATCACGAGACCATCCGCCGCTGGGCAGAGCAGCGTGGCGCCGTTCCCTCGACCGTCAAACGCACGCGCGGTCAGAAGAACGTCGGCGTGATCCGGCTCGATTTCCCAGGCTTCTCCGGCGAGGGCGCCCTCGAGCCGATCACCTGGGATCGGTTCTTCGAGGAGTTCGACAAGCAGAAGCTCGCCCTCGTCTACCAGGACAAGACGGCCTCCGGGCGGACCAGCAGCTTCAACCGATTCGTGAAGCGCGAGACGGCGGCCACGCGTGGTACGCGTCGCAAGAGCACGCGCGCCTCCTCCTCTACTTCTGGGCGTACGACGGCGCGTACGACGGGGCGCGCGACGGGGCGCGCGACGGGGCGCGCGGCGGGGCGCGCGACCGCGCGCAAGACGACCACGACGCGCGGCGGCGCCAAGGCGAAGACGGCGACCGGCGCCAAGCGCACCGCGACGCGCAAGGCGACCAGCGCGACGGGCGCGGCCAAGCGCGGCGGCGCGAGCACGCGCAGCACGACCACCACGACCCGTCGTGGGGGCGCGATCAAGGCGAAGGGCACGAGCAAGCGCGGGGCGACCCGCGGCAGTCGCGCGCGCGCCTGATCGTCAGAAGGTGAACGCCACCGCGCCGAAGACCCCGTCGCGGCCCCAGCCGAACGAGACCTCGCCGTCCTCGACGCGTCCGGCGCCGAGCTCGTCGGGCCGATCACGATCAGCGCGGGCACCGCCTACCCGATCGCGATGGCCGGCACGAGCCTCGGTTACGCGGTCGCCTACAACGAGGCAGGCGCCACGCGCTACGCCTTCGTCTCGAACGCGGGCGTGAAGGGCGTCGACAAGCTCGCCGGCGTCACGGCCGGTCGCAGCGGCCACGGCACCTTCGACGCGGCGCGAGGCGAGGGCGCCATGGCGCTCGAATCGAACGACGGCCTGACGCTGCTCTACGCGCGCAAGAACCTCGTCGACGGTCTCGAGCGGACGGTCGCCTTCACGCCCGGCTCGCCGAGCGCGAGTGACGCCGTGTCGATCGACTTCACCGCCGGACAGCTCGGGCTCACCCACTACGCGAGCGGAGACGGGCGCGCGCGCTGGGTGCGCGCCGGTTGCCTGCCGTGACGCACTTCAGGAGGGCGCTCGAGAAGGAATTCCCCCGGTCTGAAGTCCGGGGCACCGACAACCGGGCGAAGCCCTCTGGGCTACGAGTGGCTCGCCTCGAGGAAGTGCAGCGGTCGACTGGCCAGGTGAAGTCGCCGGTACCCTGATTTCTTGAGGCCGGTTCGCCGCTGGGCCGTCGTGCAGCGACCGCCCCGAGCCAGTCCGCCGAGTCGGTGAAGTCCGAAGGACTCGAGGTGCAGTCGGTGCCCCGGACTTCAGTCCGGGGGCATCTTCCGACAGGACTTCAGCGCGTGACGATGGTGTCGACGTCGCCGAGCACCGCGACGATCGCGCCCGTCTCGTCGAGGAGGAGGACCGGCGCGCCCACCACGATCTGCTGATCGCCGATCGCTTCGAGGGCGAAGGTCTTGGGGGTGCGCCCGCGTCGCTCGAGGCGCAGGACGTCCTTCTCGACGACGAGCCTCTCGTCGCGGTCGGTGGCGAAGGACGCGACGTCCTCCAGCTCGTAGCCGCGCCGGCCGCGCTCGACCTCGAGCGTTTGCAGGTGCAGGCACAGACCGAGCACCTCGACCTCCACGGTGTCGCGGCGGGCGCTCGCGCCGGCGAGCTTGTCGAGCAGCGCCCCGAGCTCGACCCGCGCCGCGCGGCGCGCGTCGTCGAGGCGTGTCTTGTCGCGCGCCTGCGGCCCGAGCTGGCTCGGTCCGAGCGCCCGCACGTACCCCGAGGCGACGCCCCATGACGTGTGCCTGCTGACGGCCTGCAGCAGCGCCGGCGGCGGCGTGAGGATCGTGCTGATGCGGTCGAACGTGCGTCGCTCGCGCTCCCATGGCACGCCCTTCTTCGTCGCCACGCGCAGCTTGCGGATGGTCGACGTGTCCATGGCCGTCGATCGCATGCGACCGTCGACCTGCACCGGGTCCTTGAGCTTGAGCGCGCCCTCGCTGGGGATGGAGTTGACGTAGATGCTCTGGTAGACGAAGCGACGCATGCCGGACTCGTCCTTGGGCGACGACATCTGCACGAGCGAGCCGTTGTAGGTGAGCGCCAGGGCGCCGCGCGGCTCGCGGACGCCGAGCGTCTTCGCCTCGACGAAGCCGAACTCTCCCGCGATCTCGTCGAACGCGCGCCCCTGCTCGATCCACTCCTCGGCCTTCCTCTCGAGCACCGGGTGGAACTCCGGGCGCAGCGGCACGCCGAGCAGCTTGGCGAGCTGCTCGCGGACCACCCCGGGGACTCGCGACAGCGCGCTGCACTCGCTGCCGTCGGGGAGCGGTCGACCGAGGGCGGTGGCGACCAGCGCGTCGAACTGCACGCGCAGCTCCATCATCTCGAGCACCAGCCGCCTTCGCTCGCGCTCGTCGGCGGTCGTGCTCGCCCGGCGCGCGACCGCCTGCAGCTCGCGGTCGAGCCCGAGCGCGCGCGCCGCGGCCGCCGGATCCTTGTGGGCGAGGGCGCGGAGTCGCAGCGGGAAGTCGAGCGGGCGCGGGCCTGAGTCGGGCGTCGGCGTCGGATTCGAACCGCTCATGTTTCTCCATTCGAGCCCGCCCGTGCGCTTTGTCACCTCGGCGCGGGCACACGCATCCTCGGGAGATTACCATCCACCGCGCGTCCGGTGGCGCGCGCCTTGGGAGGAATCGTCGTGAACGGACCGCTCCGCGCCGCGCGCGCCGCTGCCAGCCAGCTCGTGAACAGCATCGTCGTTCGCGCGTTCGCGCGGGTCACCGGCCGCTCGGTCACGCCGATCGAGGCGCGCATGTTCGACGACATGTCCAACGACTCGCTGCTCGGGATGGTGCTCATCGATCTCGATGGGACGATCTTGCGGGCGAACGCGGCGTTCGAGCGAATGATCGAACGCGACGTGCGCGGCGTTCGCTTCGCGGAGATCACCCACCCCGACGACCTCGAGGAGAACCTCTCGCTGCTGCGCGACGTGCTCGCCGGCAGGCGGCGCAGCTACTCGCTCCGCAAGCGCTACCTGCGCGCCGACGGGACGGTGGTGCACGCGCGCACCACCGCGACGTTCGTACACGGGCCCGACGATCGACCGCGCTTCGGCGTGGCGATCGTCGAGGACATCACCGACAAGGTCCGCGCCGAGCAGGCGATGCGCGACGAGGCCTCCGACGCGCGGCGCGCCTTCCGCGACATCGAGCAGCAGATCGCGCAGACCAGGGAGTTCCTCGCGGCGATCATCGATCACCTCCCGATCGCGCTCATCGCCAAGGACGCGCGCGACCACCGCTTCATCTTGTGGAACCGCGTCAGCGAGGCGCTCTTCGGGCGCTCGGCGGCGGAGGTGCTCGGCAAGACCGACTTCGACTTCTTCCCGCGCGAGCAGGCAGAGTTCTTCGTCACGAAGGATCGGGAGACGCTCGCCGGCCGCGTCATGGTCGAGATCCCCGAGGAGCCGGCCGACACCGCGGCCGGCCGGCGGTGGCTGCGCACGCGCAAGGTGCCGATCGCGAACGAGAGCGGCGCGCCCCAGTCGCTCCTCGTCATGTGCGAGGACATCACCGAACGGCGGGCGGCCGAGCTGGCGCTCCGTGAGAGCCGCGCGCAGATCGAGCTGCTCGCGAAGGTCGCCAGTCAGACCAACAGCGCGGTCATGATCTCCGACCCGGACGGCACCATCCGCTGGGTGAACGACGCGTTCATGCGGGTGACCGGCTACGGCGCCGCGGAGCTGCTCGGCCGCCACCCGGCCGAGATCCTCTCCGGGCCCGACGGCGATCGGCGCGCTGTCGTCGAGATCGAGCGGCAGCTCGCGGAGACCGGCCGCTTCGACGTCGAGTGCCTGCTCTACACGAAGAGCGGACGCTCGTTCTGGGGCGAGGTCCGCGGCGAGCCCCTGCTCGACGACGCCGGCAACGTCACGAGCGTGGTGTCCGTCCAGACCGACATCACGGCCCGCAAGCGCGGCGAGCAGGAGCGGCAGCTGCTGCACGAGATCGCCGTCGCCATCGGCGAAGCGGCCGATCTCCCCTCCGCCCTCGGGCTCGTGCTGCGGAAGGTGTGCGACACGACCGGTTGGGTCATCGGTCAGGCCTGGATGCCCGCCGGGGCCGCCGAGCTCTCCTGCCTCGCCACCTGGTACGCGCGCGACGCCGGGGGCGAGGAGTTCCACGCCGAGAGCCTGGCCATGCGGTTCACCCGCGGGCGCGGTCTGCCCGGCACCGTCTGGGCGAGCGCCCAGCCGGTCTGGATCCGCGACGCCGCCGCCGAGCCGGGTTTCCTGCGTCGGAGCCGCGCGATCGACGCGAACCTCCACGCGGCGCTCGCCGTGCCGGTGCTCGCCGGGCCCGAGGTCGTCGCCGTGCTCGAGTTCCTGATGCGCGCTGCGCGCGAGGAGGACGAGCGGCTCGTCGAGGTCATCGGCGCCGTCGCGGCGCAGCTCGGCGCCGCGATCCAGCGCAAGCGAGCGGAGGACGCGCTGCGCGTCAGCCGCGACGAGCTCCGCGCCGCGAACGAGGCGCTGGCCCGCGCCGCGCGCACGAAGGACGACTTCCTCGCCAGCATGAGCCACGAGCTGCGCACGCCGCTCACCGGGATCCTCAGCCTCTCGGAGGCGCTGCAGGATCGGATCTTCGGCCCGCTCGACGAGCGGCAGCAGCGCGCGCTCCGCACGATCGAGGAGAGCGGCCGCCACCTCCTCGAGCTGATCAACGACGTGCTCGATCTCTCCAAGACCGAGGCCGGCCGCATGGAGCTGCACCTCGAGCCGTGCGCGCTCGAGCCGCTGGCGGAGGCGAGCCTCCGCCTCGTGAAGCAGTCGGCCACCGCCAAGCAACAGACGCTCGAGATCGAGGTGCAGCCGAGGGACGTCGTGACGCGCGCCGATCCGCGGCGCCTCAAGCAGATCCTGGTGAACCTGCTGTCGAACGCGGTGAAGTTCACGCCGGAGGGCAAGCGCATCGGCGTCGAGGTCGTCGGCGACCGAGCCGCCGGCGTCGTGCGCTTGACCGTGCGGGACGAGGGCATCGGCATCGCGCCGGAGCACGTCCCGAGGCTGTTCCAGTCCTTCGTGCAGCTCGACAGCCGCCTGTCGCGCGCGTACTCCGGCACCGGCCTCGGCCTCGCGCTGGTGCGCCGCATGACCGAGCTGCACGGCGGCAGCGTGTCGCTCGAGAGCGCGCCGGGCGCCGGCAGTCGGTTCACCGTGACGCTGCCCTGGTCGGAGTCGGACGACAGCGACCCGCCTGTGAGCAGCAGAGAGGCCGAGTTGCCCGCGGCGGACGGCGCGCCGCGAAACGTCGGCCGCCGCGTGCTGCTCGCCGACGACCACGACGTCAATCGCGCCACGATCGGCGCGTACCTCGAGGCGCGCGGATACGTGATCATCTCGGCCCGCGACGGCGCCGAAGCGGTGCGCCTCGCGCGGGACGCGCTGCCGGACATCATCCTCCTCGACGTCCAGATGCCGGTGCTCGACGGGCTGCAGGCGATGCGACGCATCCGCGAGGAGCCGCTCACGACGATGCTGCCGATCGTGGTGCTCACCGCGCTGGTGATGCCCGGCGATCGCGAGCGTTGCCTGGCGGCCGGCGCCAACGACTACATCGCCAAGCCGGTGCCCCTGCGCACCCTCGTCGCCGCGATCGAGCGGCACCTGCGGAGGGCGACTGCGTGAAGAGCGGCGGAACCATCCTGGTCGTCGACGACGACGGACCGACGCGACAGGGCATCGAGGCGCTGCTCCTCGCGGACGATCACCACGTCGAGCACGCCGTCGACGGCGTCGACGGGCTCGAGAAGGCGCGCGCGCTCCGGCCCGACGTCATCCTGCTCGACATCATGATGCCGCGCCTCGACGGCTTCGAGACCTGCCGCGCGCTCCGCGCCGACCCCACGCTCGCCCACGTGCCGGTGGTCGTGCTCACCGCGGTCAACGAGCGCGCGTGGATCGCCCGCGCGCTCGACGCCGGCGCCGACGAGTTCGCGGCCAAGCCGGTGTCCGGCCCCGAGCTCCGCGCGCGCGTGCGCTCGGCGCTGCGCATCAAGCGCCACCAGGACGCGCTCCAGTCGATGCTGCGGATGCGCGAGGACCTCGTGCACATGCTGGTGCACGACATGCGAAACCCGCTGGCCATCCTCCACACCTACGTCGACATCCTGCGCGAGGATCTGGCCGCTCACCCTGCACGGGGAGACCTCGACGAGATCCACCAGGCAGGGCTGCGCCTGCAGCGGCTCGTCGACGAGATGCTCCTCGTCGCCAAGAGCGAGGCCGGCGGGTTGCCGATCCAGCGCGCCGAGGTCGACGTCGGTGCGCTGCTCGACGGCGCGGTGACCGCGTCGCGCCGGTGGTCGCTCGAGCGCGGAACGCGCTTCGTGACGCAGGTCGAGGGCCCGCCGTGGACCTTGCAGGTCGACGGCGCGCTGATGACGCGCGTCCTCGAGAACCTGCTCTCCAACGCCGCGAAGTTCTCGCCGCCTCGCGCGACCATCGTGCTCGGCGCCTCGCGCGGCGAGGCAGGCGCCCGCATCGAGGTCGTCGACGAAGGCCCAGGCGTCGCCGAGGAGCACCGGGCCCGCATCTTCGATCGCTTCGCGACGGTCGACCTGCAGCGCAAGGGCGTGCGGCAGACCGGCCTCGGGCTCGCGTTCTGCAAGCTGGCCGTGGAGGCGCACGGCGGGACGATCCGCGTCGAGCCGGGCGCGCCGAAGGGGTCGGTGTTCGTCGTCGAGCTGCCGGGGGGGTGAGTCGGCGCTACGTCCCCACGTCGACGTCGGCGAACAGGTTGTCGTCGATCACGATCTCTTCCATCATGCAAGGCGTCGGCTGCATATCGAGCGCGACGCGGTTGCCGGGCGGCGTGGCGGCGCGCGCGACGGCGCGGGTGCCGATGAAGGACTCGCGGGGCGGCGCCGGCTCGCCCGTCGTGAGCGTGCGGATGGACGCAGGAGTCAGCGCGGCCGCCGGCGCGATGGACGGCGCACGGCGCGCGACCTCGGGGACGGCCTCCTCGAAGCCCAGCGCCTTCTCCGCGGTGACGAAGATGCGCTGCAGCTCGCGCAGCGGGACGTGCGAGGCGATGACCCAAGGGGTGGCGAGCTCGAGCTCGTGACGCGCGTGGACCGGCTCGCGCGGGGCGGTCTTCTCGTGGAGGAGCCGCATCTCGTCGATCGCGATGCGCACGTCGACGGGGATCGTCGAGTGCCAGACGCGACCGTCGATCGCGGTGCGCACGTCCCACGGCGTGAGGATCGGCTTGCGGGTCACGCCGTCCTCGCTCTTCTCCGCGATGAGGATCTGGATGAGCCAGCCCATCAGCTCCTGGTGCGCCTTGGTCTGCACGTCCCACGGGAAGCTCTCGCGGAACCGCTTCCACAGCGCGGCGACCGGGCCGTAGACGACCTCGCTGCGCGGATCGAAGGCGGCCTCGAACGCGGCGCAGTCGATGTCGCCGGCGTCGAGCACCGCGTCGATCAACTGCGCCTGCGCGTCCGGCGTCAGCGCGCGCGCCGCCTTCGGCGCGAGCCCGGTCAGCTGGTGGGTGATCGTCTGGCGGAGATCCACGCGGTCGGCGAACCACCTCATCCGCATCGCGCACGGGAAGCTCCCGCGCAGATGGGAGGCGCTCCACCAGGGCAGTTCGAGCGCGCGCAGCCTGCCGAGGACCTCGGCGACGATCTGCAGCTTCGGTGACCGCGCGAGGTGCGCGCGCGCCTCGTCCCGGAGCGCGTCGTCGGTCTTCTTCGCGGCGTCTTGGTGCTTCAGCGCGTGCAGCGCGTCGTTCATGGAATTGGCCCCCCGGGACGGTCGGGGAGCAGCAATTGTGCAGATGAGTCGTGCCTGGTCCGTGGGACGCTTCACGGTCTCGTCCCGTACGGCGGCTGCACGCGGCGAACGCACGGTCTCGCGCGTTCGCGGACGCGGTGTGTTCAACCGACCCTCCCGGTGCCAGCCCAACGCGAGACGGTGTGCGGCGCGCGCGCGGTGCGTGATCACCAACGCGGTGCGCGCGCGCGCTGCGCAGCGCCCGCGCGCGGTGCGCGATCACTCGCCCGCGCGCGGCGCAGTCACTCGCCCGCGCGCGGCGCGATCACTCCGCGGCGACCGCCTCGGGCGCCACCTCGCGCGTCACCGGCGCGGGGCGCGGACGCTCCGCCTGCGCGTGCTCCTCCTCGTGCTTGTGCAGCAAGGTCTTGCCGAGCGCCAGCCACTCCTCGCCGATCTTGCCGCGCACCACCTCGCCCGCGACCGCGAGGTCCTCGCGCGCCATCGCCAGCGCCTCGTCGCGGCGCGCCCACAGCGCCCGCGCCTGCTCGGCGACCTTCGGAGCCTCGGCGAAGACCACCTCCGCCGCGCGACGCGCACGATCGGCCACCCGCTGCGCGAACGTCTTCGTCATCAGTGGCGCGATCTCGTGCACGAGATCGGCGCCGGTGCCGGCGACCGCGTGCGGCGACTTGTGGAGCGAGCTCGCGAAGCGCGGGTGCGCGGCGAGGAACTCCTGCACCTGCTCCTTGCGCAGGCCGTGCTGCGCGAGCGCCTCGTCGAGCTCGTCCTGCGCGGCCAGCTTCGCCTTGAACAGGTACATCTGCACGCGCGAGTAGAAGTTCACGCGCCCGTCGCCCGAGGTCTCGACCGGGCAGAAGATGGTGCCGGGGTGCAGCTCGGTGATCAGCGACTGCACGCCGTCGCTCACGCCCGCCGAGGGCATGCAGCCGAATGGCTTCACGCTCAACGTCATGTGCGCCTTCTGCTTGACCACGTTGAGGATCAGCTTGCCGACCTCCATGTGGCCCTCGCCGCCGCGGAGATCGTTGTTGTAGTAGCGGTGGCTGACCTCCGCGATCTGATCCATGTCGGGAAGCGTGTAGCCGTGGAGGCCGGCGAACCACGCGAACACGTGGAACACCACGCGCGTCGCCTTGTCGGCGACCGACAGGACCGCGCGCGTCCGCTGGATCTCGGTCATGCCCTTGTAGCCGCCGAGCCCGTAGCGCGCGTCGTCGGCGCCGCGCAGCTTCATGCGGTCGCGGATGTCGTTGCGACCCTCCCAGATGGTGTAGAGGATCCACGCCGTGACCAGCTGGATGTCCGCCTCGGCGCCCTCGCTCTCGAGGAAGCGCTGCAGCTGGTAGTTGCCGTCGCCCTCGGTGGTCATCGCCCAGAACTCGCCGATGATCGACACCTTCGGTTTGGCGCGGAGCTTGTCGACCTTGACCGCGCCGAGCTCCTTTCGCGCCGTCCACAGCGCGCCGAACACGCTCTTGTTGGTGCGCAGCGCCTCGTAGACGTTCTTCTTCACCGTCTCGAGCGCGCGATCGGTCGCACCGGCCTCGATCTCGTAGGGGCGCACGCGGTAGCCGAGCGCGTTGATCACGTCGCCGGCGACCAGCGCCTTGATCAGCCCGAGGAAGAACGGCGCCTTCAGCTCGATGCCGGGCGCGCCTTCGCCGCTCGCCTGATCGAAGCCGCCCTTCTGCTGGAACAGCATCACGCGGAAGCCGTCGAAGCCGGCGTCGCGCAGCGCCTTGCGGTACTCGGTCACGTACATGCCGAAGCGGCACGGCCCGCACGCGCCGGCGGTGAGGAAGATGTACTTGTCGACGATCTCCTGCGCCGACATGCCGTGCTTGTCGCGCATCGTGCAGAGGAACTTCACCAGGTTGCCGACGGTGAAGTACGTCGGGTTGCACTGCCCGCGGTTGCCGAACTCCTTGCCGAAGCGGAGCGCCTCGTTGTCGGGGCACTCGAGGTGCATGACGTCGTAGCCGAGGCCCTGCAGCGCGCCCTGGACGAAGTAGTCCTGCGCCATGGTCAGGCCGGATACCAGGATGGTCGTCTGGAACCTCTCGCGCTGCTCGCGCGTGAACTTCAGGTCGGCCATCTTCTCGATCCACTGCTCGCGCTCTTGATCGAGCCCGAGTCGCGCGCGCTCCTCGGCCTCGAACCGCGCGAGCTCGGCGTCCACGTCGATGATGGGGAGGTGCTTCTGCATCGTGGTGTCCTCGTCGAGGGGTGCTGTCGGATGTGCGGGGGTCGAAGGTCGAAGGTCGAAGTCGAAGTCGAAGGCGAAGGCGAAGGCGCTCGAGAGGTGCGGCTTCGACTGACGACTGACGACTGACGACTCAGTCCTCGGCGTCGAGGACGTGTTGGTCGGGGTTGGTGTCGCGGTGGAGCGTCAGCTCCACGACCATCGGCTTCGCCGGGCTGATGTCCGGCGAGTCGAGGTCGATGTGGACGTGGTGGTCCTTCTTCGGATCGGCGGGCAGCACGCGCGGCTGCGGCTTCACCCCCGCCTCGAGTCGAATGCGATCGATGCCGCCGTCCTCGCGCTTCTTGCCGAGGAGCACGACGCCCTTGGGCAGCTCGGGCGCCTGTCGCGGCGCGACGTACGCGCGGATCCGGTCCGACAGCTCGGCGAGCTGCGCCTCGAGCGCGGGATCGGTCTGCTTGCGCCCGACGAGCTGCGCCCTCTTGAGCGTCAACAGCTCGAGGCGCTTCTTGTCCATGTTGTGCTGCAGCTCCGCCTTCTTCGCGCGGAGATCGGCGAGCCGCTCCTCGTGGAGCTTGAGCGAGTGGGCGTAGGTCTTGACGCGGATCTTGATCGAGCCGCCCGGCTTGTTCGCGTCGATGTCGTGCAGCGCCGCGTAGGGCGTGCCGCTCGAGTCGATGATCGAGTCGATGAGGCCGTAGGTCGGCGCGTCGTGGCCGCACTTGAACGACGACAGATCGAGGACGACGACGTTCGGGTGCCGCGCGGCGAACTTCGCCGCCCACACCTTCTGCGACGAGTTGACCGAGTAGTTCTCCGGCCACACGTCGTTGATGTCGAGCGGGTCGTGTCCGCGGGCGACCTCGTCCTTGAAGTACCGCTTCAGGTACTCGTAGTCCTTGGGGATCGATCGGACCGAGAGGATCGGGTACCCGAGCACCTGGAACTCCTCCGGGATGCCGTGGTTCAGACCCGGATCGGAGTGGTAGGGCCGCCCGATCAGCAGGATGGCGACGCGGTCCTCGTCCTCGACGGTGTCGAGGATCGCGCGCCCCTTCTCCTGCACGTCACGATCGAACTGGTGCAGCGCCTTCCACGCCTCGGCGCAGGCGTGGTCGTTCTCGTCCTCGGTGATGCCGAGGCGCGGACCCCAGATCTCGAAGAGTCGCCGCCGGAGCAGGAGGGGCTCGGAGAAGCTGAGGGCGGGATCGACGTAGTCGATGCCGCGCGTCGCGAAGAAGTCGACCTCCTTGGTGAAGGCCGCCTTCATCACCTCGGGCGCGCCGGCGACGATCGGGCACGACGCGTTGTCCATCGTGTTCTTCACGAACGTGTCGACGTGCGTGAGGATGGGGAAGAAGATGTAGTGGAGCGGGCGCTTCTTCTCCGGGTCGTGGTGCTCGAACAGCAGGTTGTGCACGTGCGCCTGCGCGACCTTGCTCGGGAAGCACGGATCGATCGAGCCGTACTTGCCGCCGGCGAGCCACAGCTCCTCGGTGGTCTCGTCGCTGAAGACGACGTTCTGCTTCTGGATGCCCACCGTCTCGAGGTAGGTGCGGAGGAACGGGGCGATCGACCACACGTTGAGCACGCGGGGGATGCCGACGCGCACCCGGCGCCGCTTCTCCCACGCCTCGGCGGTCGAGCGCCGGAACGGGCGCACGGTCTTCACCCGGCGTAGCCCGAGGAAGCCCTGCTTCACCTCGACGTCGTCGATCGGCGTGTCCTCCGCCGGCATCGGCGCGGGCTCGTAGAAGTGCATGAAGGCGCGCTTGGACTCGTAGTCGACGCAGTTGGGGAACTGCTTGGCGAGCTTCTTCCGCTCGGCGACGAGCGCGAGCATCGCGTCCTTCGACTCGACGGTGCCCTTCTCGCAGGAGAACCCGCTGATGTAGCGCGCGGTGGTGCCGTCGGGGCGGTGCGCGTCGATGAACGTGCGCTTGCACTCGTTCTCGCAGAAGTGGCAGACCGTCTCCTCGTCGTTCTTGGTCGAGTACTCGAGGTCGATCGCCGCATCGATGCCGATGAACGTGCTCGTCCCCTTGCGCTTGACGATGCGCAGCGTCTCGAACGCGGCGCCGATCGCCCCGGCCTCGCCGGTGTGCGGGTGCACGAACACCTCGGCGTCGGGCACGCGCTCCTTGATGTAGTCGACCTGCGCCTTGACCGCGGCGAGGTTGTACTGCGTGCCGCCCTGCAGCACGAACTTGCGCCCGAGCGCCGCGAGGCGAGGGATCTGCACCACGTACTGCCAGACGTTCTTCGGCAGCACCTGCGCCAGGCCCGCGAGCAGCTCCTCCTTGGAGTAGCCCTCCTTCTGGAAGTTGACGCGGTCGGTGTCGAGGAACACCGCGCACCCGTAGGAGAACTTCGGCGACAGCTCGGCGCCGAACGCGACCTCGGCGTACTGCTTCACCGGGACGCCGAACTGATCGGCCATCGCCTGCAGCAGCATGCCGTTGCCCGCCGAGCACTGGTTGCTCAGGCGGAAGTTGGCGATGTCGCCGTTCTTCATCATCAGGACCTTGATGTCCTGTCCGCCGATGTCGCAGATGACGTCGATGTCACCGAAGAAGTGCACCGCGCTCATCATGTGCGCGACCGTCTCGACGACGTTCACGTCGGCGCGCAGCGACTGCTCGAGGACGTCGGCCGCGTAGCCGGTCGCGCCGAAGCCCAAGCACTCGAGCCTCGCGCCCTGCGCGACGACGAACCCCTTCAGCTGCGCGAGCAGCTCCTTCATGTCCTGGATCGGGTTGCCCTTCGAGAGCTGATAGGCCTTGCAGACGATGCGGTGCTCCTCGTCGACGAGCACCGCCTTGCTGGAGGTCGATCCGCCGTCGAGGCCGATGACGGCCCGCACCACCTGCCCGGGCTGCAGCCTCACCGGTTGCCAGTCGGGGATCGCGTAGAGGTCCCGGAACGCGAGCAGCTCCTGCTGCGACGTGCTCAGCGGCGGTCCCGCGGACTCGCCGAGGCGCGCCTTGCGACCGTTGTGGATGTAGTCGTGCAGACCGGCGATGCCCTGGTAGACGCCGACGCCCTCGGCCTCGTGCAGGCCGTTGAGCACCGCGCCGAGCGCCGCGTAGTACTGCGAGTTGGCCGGGACGATGATCAGCTCCTCGACCGGCACGTCCTTGGGGTACTGGTAGCCGCGCTCCTCCCAGGTCTGCGGGATGCGCAGGCGCCAGCACTCCTGCAGGAACGGCATGTACGTGTTCGGTCCGCCGAGCAGCAGGACCTTGTGCCGCAGCGTGTTGCCGCGGGTGAGCACGCTGAGGTTCTGCATCACGATCGCGTCGGCGAGCGAGTTGAGGACCTCGTGGGAGGGGATGCCGCTCTTGACCAGGTTGACGATGTCGGTCTCGGCGAAGACGCCGCACTTGGCCGCGACGTGGTGGAGCTTGCTCGGGTCGAACCTCACCCGCGTCGTCTCCTCGATGGGGACGCCGACCTTGATGAAGCACTTGTCGATGGTCGCGCCGGTGCCGGACGCGCACTTGTCGTTCATCGACGCGATCGCGGTCTTCCCGCTCCTCTCCTCCGCGTCGCCTTCGGCGCGCGGAGCTCCGGCGGTCTCCTTGAAGATGATGATCTTCGCGTCCTGCCCGCCGAGCTCGATGACGCTGCCGACGTCGGGGTGGAGGTGCTCGACGGCGAGCGTGACCGCGTTGACCTCCTGCACGAACTTCCCGCCGAGCGGCTTGCAGAGCGGCGCCGAGCCGGAGCCGGTCAGGAAGATGCGCGCCTCGGCCGCCTTCAGCTCGGGGATCGCCGCGTGCATCGCCTGGAGAAGCTCGAGGCACTTCTCGGGCTGCTTGGTCAGGTGACGCTGGTAGTCGCTCCAGAGGATCTCCTTCGTCGCGGCGTCGACCACGACCGCCTTCACGGTCGTCGACCCGACGTCCATCCCGATCACGAGCTCACGACCCGCGGCGTTCGCCATCGATCCTCCTCGCCTCCACGCCCGAATCATGGGCACTGACACGTGAGTCCATTCCGCTTCCCCTGAGCTCGACCCCAGAGCGAGAAAACCCGCTCGATGGGCGGGGAGGGGCAGGAGATCGCGGACTAGACTGGCGTGTCAGTCCATTGTGGTAACGGGCGATCCGGTCTCTGGCAAGTCAGCTGATCGACGTCCGCTCGCGCGGCGGTGCGCGCGCGTGCGGGGCGCGTGCGGAGGCAAGTACGCGAAAAGCGCGCGGATCCGCTCAGCGCACGAGCGCGTCGAAGGCGCTCCGCGCATCGAGGTGCCTCGGCGACCTACCTCCGCTCATCGGGCGGCGGGTGCTCGAATAGGACGTCGGCGCGCGTCCGGCGCACGTGCTCGGACCGAAGCAGGGATACGCGGCAACCCGCCCGGGTGGTGGCCGCGCGCGGCGTGCTCAGTCGCCCCCGGCGTCGAGCGGCCCTTCTGGCGACGCACCGGCGTCGAGCTCCTTGAGCGACTGGCAGGCCGCCCAACCGCCGCCGAGGCAGCGCTGCTTGCCTTCGATGCAGTCGACGTAGCCCTCCCGCACGGCGACGGTGATCTTGCACTCGCGCATCTGACCGTCGACGCACTTGGAGGCAGTGGGCACCGGCGGCGCTCCGCCGCCCGTGCCTTGCGGTCTCGCGTCCTCGCCACCGCACGCGATGGTCGCGAAGAGCGCCGAGAGGAGGAGGGCCGTACGGACGAGACTGCGCATGTCGAACCTGATCTCTACGGCGGCCGCCGGCGCGGCGCCACCCGACTCGATCAGATGCCGGATCGTCGCGCGCGCCGCTGCTCGATCGTCTCGGAGAGAGAGTCGATGTCGCTCTCTTCCGGTATCGCGCGTCTCGTCTCTACGTGAGAGACGGCTGATCACGATGACCGGCACGCGATCGTCGATGGGTGTAGAGGGCGACGGCCTCGCTGCCGCCCTCCGCCGCGTCGATACGGGAGCCGATGGCCTCGAGGGCGGGCACCGCGGCTCGGCGGACCCGGCTGTCGTCGACGACCATCGGCGTCCCACGGGCCCACCACGGGGCCAGCCGGAGAAGGCGCTATCCTGAGCGCGCCATGCGCTTCCGCCCATTCCTCATGGTCGTCGCCGCGCTCACCTTCCTCTCGTCATGCTCCGACAAGGACGATGCGCCCGCTGCGCCCGCGGAGCGCCGCTGCGCGGCCGGCGAGAATCTGCAGGCGTGCGGCAAGAACCTGGTCATCGCTCACCGCGGCGGCGCGAAGCTGTGGCCGGAGGAGTCCCTGCTCGCCTTCCAGAACGCGGTCGCTTCCGGCTCCGACGTGCTCGAGCTCGACGTGCACGGGACCAAGGACGGCAAGATCGTCTGCATCCACGACGAGGAGGTCGATCGGACGACCGACGGCACCGGCAAGGTGAAGGAGAAGACGCTCGCCGAGCTCCAGGCGCTCGATGCGGCGGCGAAGTTCTCGACCGACGGCGGTAAGACGTTCCCCTACAAGGGCACGGGGGTGAAGATCGCCACGCTGGAGGAGGTGCTGCGCGCGTTCCCGCAGATGCCCGTCAGCATCGAGATCAAGCAGTACACCCCGCCGATCGTCGACGAGGTGATCGCGATCGTCGAGGCCACGGGCATGAGCGACAAGGTGCTCATCGCGTCGTTCGACGACGACACGATCCGCGCCGTGCGCGCGAAGCGCCCGAAGCTGCTGACCAGCTTCGCGATGGGCGAGATCCTCAAGTTCCTCAACCTCGACGAGGACGAGCTCGGCGACTACAAGCCGCCGGCCCCGGTGCTGCAGCCGCCGTACGAGTCGGTGAACCCCGCGCGCATGCGCATCGCCAACAAGCTCGGCATCCGCATCCACGCGTGGACGGTCGACGACAGCTACGACCAGGAGCGACTGTGGAAGCTCGGCGTGCACGGGATCATGAGCGACGATCCAGTGCTGCTGAAGAAGGTGACCAAGGACCTCGGCCTCGACGGCGACAAAGGGAGATGAGGACGCGAAGGTGTCACGCGCGCCTGGCGCGAGGCGGGTCGAACGACCGCTCCCGCCGTCACCCGCCGCGACGTCGCAGCTCCTCCTGCAATCGGCGCAGCTCGGCCTCCGCGCGCTCGGCGCGCTCGGTCTCGCGCTGGGCGCGCTCGGTCTCGCGTTCGGCGCGCTCGGTCTCGCGCTCGGCGCGCTCGGTCTCGCGTTGGGCGAGCTCACGCTCTTGCGCGGCGCGCTCCCAGTCCTCGGGCAATGGGCGTCCGTCGGCGTCGACCCAGCGGAGCCAGGGCGCGTCGACGCCGCGGCGGACGCCGCGCACCACGCCGAGCCAGAGGCCGAGCGGCTCGCAGAAGACCCGCCCGTGCTCGTCGGGCGCGAGCGGCTCGTAGGAGCGCCGCCCGGCCGCGAGCCGGAACGCATCGAGCCTCGCGGAGAAGGGGTCGTAGATCGCGTAGAACGGCACGCGCAGCACCCGCGCGTACACGTCCTTCTTCGTGCCGCGGTCGACGGCTTCGGTCGACTCGGAGGTGATCTCGATGATCACATCGGGTGTACGCCCGTCCTCCTCCCACACGACCCAGCGTTTGCGCTCCTTGCGGTCGGTCTCGAGCACGACGAACACGTCGGGGGCGCGGAAGTCGTTCCGGCGGGCCTGCGTCTCGCTGAAGTACAGGCCCATGTTCCCGGCGGCGTAGAAGTCGGTGCGATCGCGCCACGCGTCGATCAACGAGTCGACCAGCAGGTTCATCTGGTCGCGATGGCGCTGCGTCTCCATGGGCTCACCGTCGTCGCAAGGGAGGTCCTCGCCACGCGGGGGCTTCGGGTGGAACGACGCCGACATGCTTCGAGGATTCATGACGGTCCGACACGCCGCAAGGTGGCGAGGCGGACGCTGGTCATGCGTGCGTCGTGCCGTCCGTCCGCGGGGCCATTCGCCCGATGTTCTCAGCTCCCGACGAGCGGCGGACCTTCGGCTCCGCCGGCGGCCGCCGGCGTGACACCCACGCGAGCGCCGCCGGCAGCAGCGTGATCGCGGCGACGAGGCAGGTGATCTCGCCGAGCACCGCGAGCACGCCGAAGAGGAACAGCGCCTGGTTCTGCGCGAGCAGGAGCGACGAGTAGCCGATGACGGTCGTCGCCGAGCACAGGGCGACGGCGCCGCCGGTCGAGGCCACCGCGGCCGCCGTGTCGCCGTCCTCGCGGAACCGCGACGCCACGTTGACCGCGTAGTCGACGCCGATTCCGAAGGTGATCGGGTAGGCGATGAAGTTCGCGAAGTTGACCTTCACGCCGAAGGCGATGCCGAGGGCGGCGAGCCACGCGACGCCGGTGAGCAGCGAGGCGACGACCAGGCCGCTCGCCCGTCGCGCGCCGAACAGCGCCAACACCACGACCAGGACGCCGCCGAGAGCGGTCGCCGTCGCCCGCACGCCATCGCGGCGCATCGAGTCGACGATGTCGGCGGAGAGCGGGAGGGACCCGGCGACGCGCGGCGATCCGCTCGAGACCGTCGCCGACGAGACGCCGCGGATGGTGGAGACCAACGCGCCGAGCTGCTCGCCTTGCCAGAGCGCGCGCGAGGGCACCGGGTAGACGACCACCGACTGGCCGAGCGTGCCGTCGCGCTCGCGGAGGCCGATGGTGAACGTCGCCGGCAGGTTCGCGGCGCTGATCGCCTCGAGCGGGCCGCTGCCGAGGAAGCGCTCGATCGAGGCGCGGTGCTCCTCCGAGAGGTTCGCGCGGATGTTCGGCGTGAGCATCTTCCGGATGCCTTCGGCGAGCGCGATCTTCTTCTCCTGATCGGCCGGCAGCACGTCGTCGATCGTGCGGATCGAGGCGATCATGCCCTGGAGCGGCGGACGCGTCGCGGCGTCTCGCAGCGCCTGGGCCACGCGACGCGCGTCGTCCGGCGCGTCGGTGAGCACCACCATCGGCGTGAGGTAGGTGCCGAGCAGCGCGTCCATGCGTCGACCCCACAGGCCTTCGCCCGAGGTCCACGTGTCGCGGCGGCGCAGCTTCGAGAAGTCGGTCTCCAGCTGATGGGGGCCGATGTGCCGGAGCTCCACCGCCGCGGCGGCGAGCAGGAGCGCGCCCACGGTGACGAACACCCCCGGGCGTGCGGCGACGAGGCGCCCGAGCCGCTCCATCGCCCCGGTGCGACGCGACGGGCGGACGTGCTCGCCGCGATCGAGCCACAGCGTCAGCGGCGGGATGAGCACGAAGGCGGTGACCCAGGAGATCACCATCCCGAGGCCGCCGATGTAGCCGAACTGCTCGAACCCGCGGAAGTCGGTGACGATCAGCGAGGCGTAGGAGACGGACGACGCGAGCGCGGCGGCCAGCGTCCCCGGTCGCGCGAAGGCGACCGCGGTGGTCAGCGCGTCGGCCGTCGCCACCCCGCGGCGGCGCTCCTCGACGTGCCGCGCCAGCAACATGATGCCGAAATTGATCCCGTTGCCGACGACGATCGATCCGAGGAACGCGGTGTTCGAGTTCAGCTCGGTCACGCGGAAGGGGGGCAGCGACGCGAGCGCGAACGCATACACCGTCGCGAGCAGCAGCGGCGCGAGCAGGACGAGGACGCTCCGCCACCAGCGGAAGTAGAGAACGAGCGACGCGATGACCAGGAGGGCGACCACCACCGACGACAACGAGAGGTCGGCCATCAGCGCGCTGGTCTCCTCGACGGAGATGGCGACGTCGCCGGTGAACCCGAGGCGCATCCCGGGCGCGTAGCGGTCGGGCCCGCCGAGCGCCGCGAGATCGGCCTTCACGCGATCGAGCAGCTCCTGGCCCTTTCCGCGGCCGCCCGACGCCTCGGCGACCTCGATCAAGAGGAGGGTCGTCTTCTGCTCCGCGCTCGAGAACCGCCCGCGCTCGCTGCGTCGTCCGCCGGCGCGCGCCGCGTACTTCTTCTCGAGGTCGGCGAAGTCGAGCGGCGGCGGTCCCTCGTCCGACAGGAGCGAGCCGGTCTTCTTGGCGACCTCCCAGTCGCGCCGGTCTTCGAGCCGGTCGTGGATGGTCTGCAGGTCCTCGAGATCGAGGTAGAGCGGCGCGTGCGACTCGAGGAAGGCGCGCTCCTCGGCGTCGCCGACGCGCACCGCGCGCACCAGCGCCTTCGGGTAGGTGCGCACCCGCGCGGCGAGATCGTCGAGGAGGCGCTCGCCGGCGGGGAGGTTCTGGGCGCCGCCCACGTCGACGATCACGCCGAGGTGCTGCAGGCCAGGCATGCGCGCCCGGAGCTCCTCGATGGCGTGCACGCTCGGCGCGTCGCGCGGCAGGAGCTGCTCGAGATCGCTGCGAAGGCTCGCGTACATCCGCGCCGTGCGCACCGTCGCCGGGATCGCGAGCAGCAGCGCGAGCATCCACAGGAGCCGACCGTGCCGCAGCGTCCAGGCGACGAACGCTCGCACCCGCGCCGAGGACCCTCTCACGGGACTCCTCACAGGACGCCCCCCATCCGCAGCGCGAGGACGAGCACGGCGACCCACGCGCCGGCCACGATGTCGTCGAGCACGACGCCGAACCCGCCCGGCAGCCGCTCGGCCGCCCGCGCCGGCCAGGGCTTCGCCCAGTCGAAGAGACGGAACGCGAGGAACGCGACCAGCACCGCGGGCCAGGTGGGCGGCGTGGCCGCGAGGGCGACGAGCATTCCCGCGACCTCGTCGATGACGACGTTCTGCGGATCGGTCTTGCCCGATGCGTCCTCGACGATGGTCGCCGCCCAGATCCCGACGATCGAGATCAAGAGCGCGGCGCCGAGGAGCGAAAGCGGCCCCTGCGCGCGGAGGAGCAGGTAGACGGGGAAGGCGCCGACGGTCCCGACCGTGCCGGGGGCGCGCGGCGCGCGACCGCAGCCGAACCACTCGGCGAGCGTGAAAGCGACCTGCGTGCGCGTGGTGCTCATGTCGCCGCCTGCTCCCACCGCGCGGCGACGGAGCGCACCAGCGCGCGCGCGGCGACGGCGTAGGCGACGCCGAGCACCACGTCGATCACCCAGTGGTGATCGAGGTACACCGCCGCCACGCACATCGACGCGAAGTAGACGATCGTCGCCGCCCGCATCGCGCGCCCCAGTACCGTGCGTCCCTCGAGCACCACGAGCAGCGGATAGGTCACGTGCAGCGACGGAACGGCGCCGAACACGTTGGTCGACCGCGCGTACATCGACGCGAAGTACGGGAAGCCGAGGAGCCCGTCGACGCGCGTGAGGTTGGGGCCGGCGCTCGCGGGCTGCAGCGGATCGACCGCGCAGCCACGCAGGTGGAAGTACCAGGGCGGCGCGGCCGGGATCAGGCGGTAGGTGACGAACCCCGCCACGTTGAGGACGAGGAACATCCAACCGAACCGCCGGAACGCCGGCTGGTCCTTCTTGAACAGCCACGCCGCGAAGGCGATCGTCGCGAAGATGAACGTGCCGTAGGGAATCGCGAAGTAGACGTCGAGCGCCAGGTGCGCGCGTGGCTGCAGCCAATCGTGCACGGTGCGCACCGCGCCGCCCTCCGACCAGCCGAACAGACGTGCCTCGAGCGCGTGCAGATCGCAGAGGTGGACGCGATCTGCCGTCAGGGGTGAGGTGATCACGCGCATCGAGTCGTAGACGAGGGCGACGAGCGCGATCGGGTACAGCCCCGAGAGCAAGCGACGGGTCCACGGCGCCGCGAAGGCGAGCAGCGAAACGACCATGAGGAGCGCCACGTGATCGATGCGCAGCTCGCGGCGCACGAGCATGAAGACCGCCCACGCGGCGAACGGGAGCGGCGCCCACGCGTGCACGCCGAGTCGCCGCTCGTCTCGCGCCGTCGTCGTCACGTGGCCTCCGCCCGGAACACCCAGCGGCGACCCATCTCGAAGTTCCACAGGACACCGACCAGGGTCGCGACGACGAAGCGCGCGGCGAGGTAGCTGCCGAAGACCGGGAGCAGCGCCCGCTCGCCCGCCGCGTTGAGCGCGACGCTCACCGCCCACACGCTCGCATATCGCGCGGCCTGACCGGAGAGACGACCCTCGACGCCGAAGACCCAGCGCCGGCCGACTCCGAATGCGATGACGCCTCCGACGGCCGCGCCGAGCGCGGTCGCGAGCACCGGGCCGGCGGCGAGCAGCTCGACGAGCGCGATCATCACAGCCCAGTCGGCGCCCGTCGCCAGCAGCGATCCGAGCTGGTGCCGACCGAGGCGCGCGAGCCAGTCGGACGCGCCCCGTGGCGCGCTGCCGCCAACGATCACGGAAGTCCCCGCGCGACGCCTTCGCGGCTCGGGGACGGCGCGGTCTCGGGCTGCACGCGCGCCGGCTGGGACTTCGCGACGGCACGCCCGAGCGCGATCAGCCGAGCGCCCGCCGAGGTGTGCGCCGCGAGCCCGATGATCACGCAGGCCGCGATCAGCGGCGCGTCGTAGGCGAACGGCACCGTCGGGAAGAGCCGCGCGGCGAACGGCGCGAGGCCGGCACCCGCTACGAGGTAGACCGCGCGCTCGGCGCGGCGCATCGATCCGCGCGGGACCATGACGCGCGCGCCCTCGGCCTTCGCCGACACGTAGCTGACCATCACCGCGCCGGAGCCCGCGCCGAGGACGGCGACGAGCGCGGGCAGCGAGCTGCGGAAGTGCACGACGAGCCCGCCGAGGAGCAGCAGCTCCATGTACCGATCCGCGGCCGAATCGTAGATCGCGCCGTCGGCGGTCGGGCCGGTGGTGGCGCGGGCGACGACTCCATCGAGCGCGTCTGCCGCCGCCGCGATCGCCGCGAACGCGGCGGCGAGGCCGAGCGCGCCGGCGGTCGCCGCGACGCCCGCGAACGCGGCGAGCCCGACGCCGGTCGCGGTGATCGCGTTGGCGGTGACGCCGATGCGCGCGAGGAAGCGGCCGACCGGTTCGAACGTGGCGTAGGCGGCCTCCATCGGCGTGCGGCCGAGGAACGGCGAGGTCCCGGCGCGCGCGACGCGCTCGGAGCGCACCTCGCCGGCGCGCAGCACGCGAAACGCGTACCAGGTCGCGCCGGCGAGCGCGAAGAGGAACAGCGCGAGGCCAGCGGCGATATCGATCTGTGCAAGGCTCGGCACCTCGCGTCGATGTCGTTTCCTTCGGTGGGGCTCACGCGCGAAGCGACTTTTTTCAATGCATGAGCTCGCAGCGCGCGACCGCCGTGATCTACAGCTTCGACATCAACGCCGCCCCGAGCTCCGGCTGATCCGTCTTACCGAACCAGTGGCTCCACGTCGCACGCATGAAATCGTGCCCGGCGACCGTCGCCGTCGCGCGGCCCTGCGTGGCTTTGTCACCATATCCGTTCAGCTCATATGCGTCGCGGAGCATGGTCTTGATCTTGCCGGCGCCCACGTCGCGCAGCATGACGAAGACGATCTCTTGTCGGCGTCGAGATCGATGACCGCCTGCTTCGACCCTTCGGCGGCAGCTTCGGTGAGCGATGGGCGCTTGTGGGGCCTCCGTGGTGGGGAGCGCCGGCCGGCCGACGTCGGGTCGGGGGGACGACACCGTCGAGTATAGTAAGGAAGCACTTACTTGCAAGCTCGTCTGGCGCGGCGCACGGCGCGACCGCCGTGCGCTCGGGCGGGTCTGCTCGTACCTTGGGCGGCATGGACATCGGCGCCACCACCCTGCTCGCACTCGCCGTCGCGCTCCTCGCGTGCGGCGGCAAGACCGCGTCCGACGCCTCCGACGCCTCCGTCGATGCCAGCGTCGACGGCGCCGCCGACGTGGCCGTCGACGGCCCCCATCTGGACGCTCCGCCGGGCGATCTCGCCGCGTGCACCGGCCCAGGGCAGTGCGTGCTCTCGATGAACGGCTGCTGCGGGCCTTGCGGCTTCCCGAGCCTCGCCGACTTCACCGCGGTCAACGAGAAGAACGTCGCCGCGTTCCGGAAGATGACCTGCCCCAACCCCGAGCTG
Source organism: Deltaproteobacteria bacterium (assembly GCA_016182965.1). Classification (GTDB taxonomy): domain Bacteria; phylum Myxococcota_A; class Polyangia; order Polyangiales; family JADJMO01; genus JALHOE01. The sequence continues at coordinate 29,055 of JACPFM010000075.1, forward strand.
GTCGACTGCCCGGGGTGCCCCACGTCGATCGACAAGTCGCTGATGTCCTTCTGCCAGGCGGGCAAGTGCGCGCCGATCGATCTGCGCACCCACCCGCTGTCCGCGTGCACGACCGACGCCGACTGCGTGCTGCGCACCTCCGAGTGCTGCGAGTGCGGCGGCGACGCGGCGAACCCGATCACGATCAACCAGGCGTCGCGCGCCGGCTACGAGAAGGAGGTCTGCAAGCCTGGCACCGGGTGCCCGGAGTGCATGCCGTCCTACCCGGCGATCAAGCCGATCTGCGACGCGACGACGAAGCACTGCGTGATCCCGATCCGCGGGTGAGGCGAGCATGGAACACGAGTACGTCGATCAAGGCTCCGGCAAGCCGGTCGTGCTCATCCCGGGGATGGAGGGCACCAAGGAGTTCTGGCGGTTCCAGCAGGCGGTGCTCCGCGCGCGCTACCGCACGATCGTCGTGGAGTACCCGCGCCGCAGGCCGAGCCTCGGGACGACGGTCGCCGACTACGCCGTGCACGTCACCGAGCTGCTCGATGCGCTGGGCGTCGCGCGGGCGGCCTTCGTCGGCGAGTCGTTCGGCGGCGTCATCGCGCAGGAGATCGCGACCTCCCACGCGCATCGCGTCGAGGCGCTGGTGCTCTGCAACACGATGGACCGCGCGCGCTACGACCACTTCGGGCTGAACATGTTCACCCTGGCGACGGTGGTGCACATGTCCGCGTTCGCGCTGCCGATGCGGTATCGGCGGCCGATCCTCCGCTGGGTCGGCAGCCACCGCGGGTTCGTCCTCGATCCGTCGCCCGGCAACGAGGCGCTCATCGACTACATCCTCGAGTACGGCACCCTGCACGGCCTCGGCGCCAACATCGACCGCATGATCGCCGGCAGCAAGGCGCGCTACGCCGAGAAGCTCGCGTCGATCACCGCGCCGACCCTGCTGTTGCGCGGCACCGAGGACCGCGTGGTCAGCCACGCCACGATGGAGGCGATGAAGGCGCGCATCCCCGGCGCGGAGCTCGCCCTCATCGAGGGCGGCGGTCACTGCTGTCAGGTCACGCTGCCCGACGAGACCAACCGAGTGCTCGTCGGGTGGCTCGAGCGGATAGGGTATCGCTGAGCCTCGCGCGCTTGACCAATCGCGATCGACGCATCACTCTAGCGGCCGTCCCGCGACCCGGGAGGTGCGCCATGTTCCAGACCAACACCGCTGGCTCTCCGCGTCGCTCCGCGCGGACCTGATCTTCGAGACAGGTCCGCGGCGGAGCCCGAGCGATTTCGATCGATTCGATTTCCTGCTCCACCGGAGAGACCCTTGAAGAAACATCCAGAACGCGGCGCGCTCCATGCGGAACGCGTCCAGCTCGCGCTCGCGCGGGAGCTCGCCGAGCTCTTCCGCGACGAGATCGCCGACCCCTTGCTCGAGGACCTCCAGGTCCTCGACGTCGTGCTGTCCAGAGACGGCCGCCACGCGCGCGTGCACGTGGCGGTCCCCACCGATCGAGACGCCGACGCGGTCATGTCCGCGCTCGGCCGGGCCGCGCCGTTTCTTCGCGCGAGCGTCGCGAGCGCATTGTCGCTCGAACGCACGCCGGAGCTGCGGTTCGCCATCCACCCGAGGGGCGCGACCTGATGCGCGTCTTCTCGGGTGGGCGTGTGCCCATCCGAGTATGGGCACGACACCTCGACGACGCCGCGCTGCAGCAGCTCCGCGCCCTGGCCGACCAGCCTTGGGTGCACGAGGCCGTGTGCGCGATGCCCGACGTCCACGTCTCCCACGGCGTGTCCGTCGGCACCGTGTTCGCGACGCGCGACGTCGTCGTCCCCTCCGCGCTCGGCGGCGATCTCGGCTGCGGGATCGCCGCCGCGTGCGTCCCCGGCGCCGCCGCCGGCGTCGATCTCCGCGCCGTCCTCGATCGCCTCGCCGAGGTGGTCCCCGTCGGCGACGCCGTGCACCGCTCCCGCGAGCTCGCGCCGCGGGCGCGGCGACTCGACCCGCTGCCGGAGCACCTCGCCGAGGCGCCGCTCTCGACGCGCGCGCTCGCGCGCACCCGCGACGCGATCGGCGCCCGTCACCTCGGCACCCTCGGCGGCGGGAACCACTTCCTCGAGCTCGATCGTGACGTGGACGGCGATCTGTGGATCCTCGTCCACAGCGGCTCGCGCGGCATCGGCGCGGCGATCGCCGAGCACCATCGCCGCGTCGGCGAGGTGCTCGCGATCGATCGCGACGAGGGGCGGCTCTACCTCCGCGATCTCGAGCTCGCGCTCGCGTTCGCGGCGGAGAACCGGCGTCGGCTCCTCCGCGCGGCGCTCGACGTGCTCGGGGCGGCCGGCGAGGCCATCGTCGACGTGCACCACAACCACGTGGCGCGCGACGGCGAGCGACTCGTCCACCGCAAAGGGGCGATCGCCGCGCCCGCCGGCGCGCGCGCGATCATCCCCGGCTCGATGGCGACGGCGAGCTACGTCGTCGAGGGCAGGGGGGAGCCGCTGTCGTTCGCGTCCGCGTCGCACGGCGCGGGTCGCGTGATGACGCGCACGCAGGCGCGGCGCACGCTGCGCCGCGACGCCGTCGACCGCGCGCTCCGGCGCGTGGTGTGGCGCGCCGAGAGCGACGTCCGCGAGGAGGCGCCGCAGGTGTATCGAGACATCGGAGAGGTGCTCGAGGATCAGGCCGACCTCGTCACGCCGCTGCTCCGTCTCGAGCCGCTCGCGGTGCTGAAGGGCTGAGCACGACGAGGGCGCCGCGCGCTCGTCGTGAGCGCGCGGCGCACTCTCATTTCTTGGGGCCGAACGAGTGATCGAGGATGCCGACGACCTGCAGCTGCGTGTCGAGCGGCTCGCGCGCGCCGATCGGCTCGCGATGGTAGCGCGCGTTGAAGTTCATCCCGAGCGCGAACCCCTTGCCGACGCGGTTGAAGAGGTTGGCGATGGCGAACACGCGGAAGTCCTGCTCGCGGTTGACCGCCTGCTGCGCCTCGAGGGCGACGTCGAGGTCGAGCGTCGTGTTCAGCTCCAACGACGTCCCGAGCGTGAGCAGCGGGCCGTGCACCCAGCGGCGCTCGCCGAACCCGTCCTCGCGCGCCTTGCGATCGAGGAAGAGGATCTCGTGCGCGGCGCGATACCCGATGTCGGTCCACAGCTCGAACGCCCCGGTCGCGATCCACGTGTGCTGGAAGCCGCCGTAGGGCGAGTAGCGCGCGCGGAAGCCCGAAGAGGTGTCGCGAAACACGAGCCCGCCGACGAAGAGGGCGTTGTGCTCGGACAGGAATCGGTCGTAGCGCAGGCGCGTGTAGTACAGCGAGTCCGTCTTGAACCTGTGCTCCGGCGCGTCCGGATCGCGCTCGTCTTCGGCGCGCGGCGCCGCCGCGCGCCCGTAGTTGACGATGCCGCTCCACGTGACCTCGTCCATTCCGCGTCGGTGCGAGACGCGCACCTGCGTGTTGCTCGAGTACGACTTGCTGTTGCCGGACGACCAACTCCCGCCGAGCTGACCGGACAGCTTGGTGCGATCGGTGGAGCCGCCCTCGATCGGCGGCGCGGCGTCCTGCGCCGACGCGCGGGCGGACACCCCCAGCGCCGCGATCGCGAACGCCCCGACGACCGCGCGTCCGGAGCCGCTCTCGCGCAGAAGCCGGCGCATCTGCCGGTTACGGATGCGCTGGCCGTGATCGAGTTGCTGAACGCCACGACGCGAGCCTTTGCGTTAGGATGCTCCCGATCCCGTGGCCCAACGCGAAGTCCGAAGGCAGCAGATCCTCGATCGCGCCCGCGACGTGTTCGCGAAGAAGGGCTATCACGCCGCCAAGATCGACGACGTGGTCGCCGCCGCCGGCGTCGCGCGCGGCACGTTCTACCTCTACTTCCACGACAAGCGCTCGATCTTCGAGGAGCTGGTCAGCCGCTTCTTCCACCGCATCGCCATCGCGGTGTCGCGCATCGACGTCGACCAGCCGATCGCGCCGCAGATCACCGCGAACGTCAGCGCCGTGCTCGACGTGTTCGGGTCCGATCCGGGCATGGCCAAGATCATCCTCACCGACGCGATCGGCCTCGACGTCGAGTTCGATCGGCGGCTGCTCGCGTTCTACGCCGACATCGAGGCGCTCTTGACGAGCTCGCTCGAAGAGGGGCAGCAGCTCGGGATCGTGCACCCCGGCGACAAGCGCGTGCTCGCGCACTTCCTCCTCGGCGGTCTGAAGGAGGTGCTGCTGCAGCTCACGCACGCGCCGGTGCCGGTCGACAAGGCGGCGGTGGTGCGCGACATGTACGCCATCCTCTCGCGCGGCGTCCTGACCGAGACGCCGCGCACGCGCTCCAAGACCGCGGTCAAGCGCAAGAGCGCCCGCTCGTAGCGCCGGCGACGGTGACCGTGGCGCCGAGCGCCGCGTGTCCGCGGAACGTCGCGCCGCGCAGCACCAGCTCGAAAGCCGGGCCGCCGTCGGCGCGGTGCCAGGGACCGGACGTGGTCTCGGCGTCGTCGAAGCGCGCGAGCGCGCGGACGAGCGGCCCGCGCTCGTCGGCGTGCACGGCGTGGACGAGACCGTGCTCGGCGCGGTCGCCCAGCGACGCGCGCGCGCCGCACCCGAGTGACAAAGGCGTGAGCGCGCTCCGATCGAGCAGGACCTCCTCGGCTGCGACGCCGTAGGTCTTGGCGCCGTCGGCGTCGGCGTTGCGCTCGTGCGCGACCAGCAACGCGGCGTCGGCGAGCACCGCCGTGCAGCGGAACTCGAGCTCCAGCGCGCGGTGCACGCGCGCGACGCACGAGACCGTCTCGCCCGCGCGACGGAACGCCTCGCGGATGGCGTCGCGGACGCGATGCGCGTCGGCGGCGCTCGCGAGCACGCGATCCCAGAACGTCCACGCGACGTCGACGCGGCCGGCGAGCCGTCGGGCGGCTTCGTTCGTGCCGGTGATGCGGCCCCCGGGTTCGAGGACGAGCACGACCGGCCATCGCGCGGTGGGTGTCACCGCGCCCGTGGCAATCCAACGACGCACCGAGTCCGGCATGTGGTTCGACATTCGGCCCCCCTCTGGTCGAAACCAACAGTGATCGTACCGGGATGGTAAGCGCCACGGATGGGCAAGCGCCAGTGGCAGAGCTTCACAATCCCGACGCGGGATGCGACGCGGACGGACGCTGCTCGTCGTCAGCGCACGCGCTCGAGACGCATCGCCTCTTCGTCCTCGCCGTCGTCGTCCCGCACGTAAATCGTGAGCGCGTCGCTGCCTTCGACGAGCACGTCGAGATCGTGATGCTTGCCCTTGGCATCCGTGATCTGCACCTCGAGCAGATCGCCGTCCTGCCGCACGATCTTCCACGACGCGCGGGAGCTGAAGCCTGCGCGCTCCACGCGCAGCTCGGTGCGCGTGAACACGATCTCGATGCCCGGATCGTGGACTTGCGAGGAGCTGTGGCTCTTCTTCTGGGTGATCACCGACCACCTGCCGAGCAGCGTGGCCCGGCGGCTCTCGCGCATCGCGTCCCAGCGGGGCGTGACGAATGCTCGTGCCGGCGTCGCGCCGGTGGCGGCGGCGCCGACGCACGCGAGCGCGAAGGCGAAGAACGAGCGCCGCGTCTGCTTCACCACGGGAGGCTAGCAGCCGTGGTATCCCGGGGCGATGGGACTCGGGGTGCTCGCCGTCATCGTCGCAGCCGCGGCCGTGGCCGTGGTCCTGTGGGCCCTGTCGACCGAGCGGCGCCGCGACGAGGCGGCGCGCGACTTCGCGCGCCAGATCTTCCTCGTCGACGGCATCGCCGAGGCGAGCGCGCCGCCCGATCGCATCCGTTCCTTGCACGCATACCTCGTGCGTGCCGAATCGGGCACCGGCTCCATGGTCGTGCTCGCGTCCGCGCAGATGGCCGCGGCCGAGCTCGTCGCGACGAAGTCGGAGGAGGAGATCGCCGTCTCGTGCCTCGGCCGACACCGCGTGGTGCCGCTGCCGCAGGGCCGGTGGGCGGTCGCCGTGCTCCCCCCGTGGCTCGGCTTCCTCGGCGGGTCTTGCGAGCACGGGGGCGTGCACGAATGATCCCGCCGACCATCCGTCCGCGAGGGCTCGACGAGCTCCACGCGCGCGCCGAGGCGATCGCCGGCCGCACCCTCGAAGACGTCGCGCGGGCGCTCGGCGTCGACCCGCCGCGCGTGGGCCTCCGCACCAAGGGCAAGCTCGGCGAGCTGGTCGAGCGCGCGCTCGGCGCAACGGGCGGATCGCAGGCGACGCACGACTTCCCCGACCTCGGCGTCGAGCTCAAGACCATCCCGGTCGACGCGTCGCTGCGGCCGCGCGAGTCGACGTACGTGTGCCGCATCTCCCTCGCCGAGGCGGAGCGCGCCGAGTGGGAGAGCTCGTGGGTGCGGCGCAAGCTCGCGCACGTCTTGTGGGTCCCGCTGGTCGAGTGGCACACGATCGGTCGGCCCGTGTTCTGGCGACCGACGCCCGCGCAGGACCGGCTGCTGCGCGCCGACTTCGAGGAGCTGATGGGCGCGATCGGCGCCGGGCACATCGAGGATCTCACGGCGCGCGACGGCGTGGTCCTGCAGGTGCGGCCCAAGGCGAAGGACGGCAGCGTGCGGACCACCGCGTGGGACCGCGACGGCGATCCGGTCCAGACGGTGCCCCGCGGGTTCTATCTGCGCGCCAGGTTCACCGGCGCGATCTTGCGCGACCCGACGGCGATGCCGGACGTCTCGTGACGCTCACACGACGAAATCGAGCATCTGCACGCGCGTCAGGTAGTCGGAGAGCACGCGCTTGTAGTCGTCGACCAGGAGGTCGAGCGCGACGACCGTGCCGCTGCCGTTCTTCTCGATGGTGCCGCTGACCGGGATCTCGCCCGTGGGCATCATCAGCACGCCGCTCCACGACTGCCCCGGCGCGCCGACCTCGCCGGCGAGACAGAGGTGGTCCTCGCTGATCTCGGCGACGTCGATCGATTTGCCGTCGTCGAGGCGGACCTTGCTCGAGAGCGCGCGCGGCGGCGCCACCATGTAGTGGCCGCGGCGGTTGTGCTCGATGAGATCGTCGAGCGCCTTGGCCACCGGCTCGGACAGCTCCGTCTCGGCGCTCTCGAGGATCAGCTCGCGCAGCTCCTTCATCTTCTTCTGCGTGCGGATGATGTTCGCGCGCATCTCCTCGAGGCGGTGCTCGTCGCGCCGGACCTTGTCGGAGACGATCTCGAGGAGCGAGTGGTAGAAGGGGTAGGCGACGTCGCCGTGCTTCTCGAAGAACGCGAGCAGCTTCGGCACCGCGACCCGCCACACCTCCGAGGGCTGCGCGGCGACGGCCTTGACGTTGTGCGCGACGCCGGTGAGCGCGCCGAGCTCGCCGATGGGCGCGAGCGGCGCCAGGCGGAAGCGCTCGATGCGGTCCTCGATCAGCGAGACCGAGCCGGAGACGAGGATCTGGAACTGATCGGCCGGCGCGCCCGCCTCGAACAACACCTCGCCGCTCGTCAGCGAGCGACGCTCGAAGATCGCGCCGAGCTCGTCGAGGTGGGCGTCGGTCATCCGCGAGAAGAGGGGGATGGTGCGCAGGTCGCTCGGGCGGATCGTCATGGCGGCGCCATCGAACGGCGGCCGGTGCGCGCGGTCAACCCCCGTCTCGCCGCATCGACGGCGACGCGAGCGATCTGCGCCGGAACGTGGCAAGCTCGGGGGGCATGGACCCGAAGGCCGCCCGCACCCTCCTGCTCGTGACCGGCGCTGCGCTCCTCGTCGGTTTCTTCCTGCCCTGGGTCGACCTCGGCTTCGGCCCGACCATCTCGGGCTTCGCCGTGGCGCGTCATGCGCCGAGCGGCGCGCTGCTCCAGATGATGCTCTGGCTCGTGCCGATCGGCGGCCTCGCCATGATCGTCACCGCGGCGACCGGCTCGCGCCACGCGCGCCTCACCTCGGTGCTCGTCGGCCTCGGGCTCGTCGGCTACGCCGTCGTCAAGACGGTGCACGCGTTCTTCGCGACGACCGGCCTCGGCCTGTGGCTGGTGATCGCCGCCTCGGTCGGCGCCCTCGCCGTGCCGCTCCTCACCCGCCCCGAGCGCTGACGGGCGCGAGCGCTCATTCGCCTCCGCGCGGGAGACGAACGTCGTCCCGAGGGCGAAGAGGTCGTCCGTGACGAGCTCGGCGTCAGTTACCCGCCGCGCGATGTCATCAGCGACTTCGCGAAGTTCCCCCAGAAGCGGCTATACGAGAGCTCCGCGATCAGCAGCTCATCCGCCGCGACGGTCACCGAATACGATCGCGTGCGCTCGAGCGGCGCGATCGCGATGCGCGCTTCGAGCGCGTGGGTGCCCGGTTGCACCTCGACCTGCACGTCGACGCCGGCCTTGAAGCCGCCGTCGTAGATCGGCGTGCCGTCGAGCAGCACGCGCAGCCGCGTGTCCATCAAGAAGAACCCCGGCTTCGGGAACACCACGCGCAGGCGCGACATAGGTGCATCTTCCCATGGCGGGCCCGCCGTACGCGACTGCTCTCCGCGATGACCTCGTTCCTGCGAGCCCTGCCCCCCGTCGCGATGCTCCGCACCACGATCGATAGGCCACCGCGGTACTGGGGCGGATTCCGGTGAGCCCGTGATGCTCAACGTGGCAAGCCGGGCACCTGCAGCAGCGTCAGCGCCGAGAGCACCGCGATCAACGCCGTGTACTCGACGGCGGCGCGTCGATCGCCCTGCGCGGGCGCGGCCCCGGCGAGGCGGAGCAGCGCGACGATCGCCAGGATCGCGACCAGCGACTCCTTGGTGAGCGCCCACGCGACGACCAGCACCGCGAGCGCGAGGACACGGCTCCGCCGATCGAGCGCGCGGAAGCCGCGGCCGCCGTCGAGCGAGCCGAGCGGCAGGAGGTTGAACAAGTTGAGCCAGGCGCTCGCGCGCGCGATGGCGAGCAGGAACGGTGACGCGAGCACCAGACCGAGACCCGCGGCCGCGAGCGAGGCCACGCAGCCGTAGCGCGGTCCGGCGAGCCCGACGCGCGCGTCCTCGCGGGCGTCGGCGGGGTACTGACGCAGGCGCACGAACGCACCGAAGCCAGGGACGAACATCGGCGAGGTCGCCGCGATCCCGAGCCGCCGAAGCGCGACGACGTGGCCGATCTCGTGGACGTAGATCGCCGCGATCAGGCCGACCGCGAAGCTCCAGCCGTAGGCCGTCCAGCAGACGCCCATCGCGACGAGCATCGACAGGAGCGTCGGGAGCTTCGTGAGCCCGAGGACGAGCGGCTTGGCCGCGGAGAGCGCGAGCAACGCGAGGCCCTTGAGCCCGCACCGAGGGCATCGCGCCGGCCTCGTATTCGAGGAAGAAGGGTGTCGCCGTTGAACTTCCCCTCCATGCCGAAGCGGCGCCTCCTTCTGCGCTTGCTTCCCGGCGTCCTCGCTGTAGCCCATCGTCAGCGCTCGTTTCTCCACGCGAGACGCCGTGAACGTGACGCGGCGTCCGCGCGCTGCTACGTCGCCCCGGATGCGCCTTCGCCACGCCGTCCTCCTCGGAGCCCTCGCGCCGCTCGCCGCGATCGTCGCGGCCGCCGAAGGCAGCTCCGTCGCGCACGCCGCGATCGTGGAGCGCATCGTCGCCGTCGTCGGCGAGCAGCCGATCCTCCTCACCGAGCTCCGCCAGCGCGCGCGCCCGTATCTCATCAAGATCTACACGCAGGTCCCGCCGCAGCAGCAGAAGGTCGCGGAGGCCGAGATGTACAAGGAGCTGCTCAACAAGCTCGTCGACGAGCGCGTCGTCGCGCTCGCGGCCGACAAGCTGAACGTCACCGTCACCACCAAGGAGGTCGACGACGCGGTCAAGCTCAAGGCGGCCGACCTCAAGGTGCCGGTGAGCGATCTGCTCGCCGAGGCCGCCAAGCAGGGCCTCTCGGAGGCCGACTATCGCGAGGAGGTCCGGCGCGAGCTGCTCTTCGGCAAGATGCTCGAGACGCGCGTGCGCAGCCGCGTGCGCGTCACCGAAGACGACGCGCGCGAGTACTACAAGAAGCTGCAGGTGCAGGAGCGCAAGCAGCAGACCTACCGCGCCTCGATGATCGCCCTGCCGCTCGACGAGGGCGACAAGGCGGTGCGCGGCCTCGCCGACAAGATCGTGAAGTCCGCGCGCGTCGGCGCCGACTTCGGCGCGCTCGCGCGTCAGTACAGCACCGACGCCACGCGCGAGAAGGGGGGCGATCTCGGCCTCCGCTCGCCCACGGCGTTCGGCAAGGGCGTCGACGACGTGCTCCTTCGGCTCGACGAGGGCGACGTCAGCGAGCCGCTCGTCTCCGGCGGCCGCCTCCTCATCTTCAAGATCACCGATCGCCCGCCGTCGCAGCTGCCCGCCTACCTCGAGGTCCGCGAGGCCGTCTACAATCGCGTGCGCGAAGAGATGATGCAGAAGCAGATCAAGGTCTGGCTCGGCGAGCTGAAGAGCGGCGTGTACATCGACGTCCGGCTGTAGAGGAGGCGCGATGGGCGAGCTCGAAGTCCGCGAGGAGCTCGATTACCTGATCGGAGGTGTCCGCTCGCTGCTCGAGCAGCTGGCCGACTCCGGCGCGCTCGAGCTTCCCCACGGCGACTGGCACCCCGACACGAACGCGAACGCGAACGCGAACGCGAACGCGAACGCGAACGCGAACGCGAACGCGAACGCGAACGCGAACGCGAACGCGAACGCTGACGCGCCTGCGCCTGCGCCTGCGCCTGCGCCTGCGCGTGCGCCTGCGCCTGCGCCTGCGCCTGCGCCTGTGCCCGTGCCCGTGCCCGCGCGCGCGCCTGCGTCCGAGCGCCGCGTCGTCGACGTCCCCGCCGACGCCGACGCCCGCCGCGTCCGGCTCGCCCAGATCGAACAGATCGCCGCGACCTGCGGCCGCTGCGCGCTCCACGAGGGGCGCACCAACCCCGTGTTCGCGCGCGGCAACCCCGGCGCCGAGCTGATGTTCGTCGGCGAGGGACCGGGCGGCGACGAGGACGCGCAGGGGTTGCCGTTCGTCGGCAAGGCGGGGCAGCTGCTCGACAAGATGATCGTCGCGATGGGCTACCAGCCCGACGACGTCTACATCGCCAACATCGTGAAGTGCCGTCCTCCGAACAACCGCAAGCCGGAGCCCTCGGAGATGGCCGCCTGCGTCGGTTACCTGCACGAGCAGATCGCGCTCGTCCGCCCGAAGGCGATCGTCGCGCTCGGTGCCACTGCCTGCGAGGGGCTGCTCGGCATCGGCGGGATCACGCGCCTGCGCGGCACCTGGCGCCTGTACCGGGGCGAGATCCCGGTGATGCCGACCTTCCATCCCGCGTACCTGCTGCGGAAGCCCGAGGACAAGCGTCTCGTGTGGGCGGATCTGCAGCAGGTGATGGCGCGCCTCGGCAAGGCGCCGGCGAAGCGCTGATCCTGCGTCGTCGCGCCGGGATCGCGGGTCGCGCACGTTCGCGCCGAGACGAATCGGGACGCACGCCCAGCCGCCCGGTGACGCGCGTCGGAGCCACGGGCGGCCGGGGCCGTATCCACGGGGGGCAGGCGCAGGGACGGATCCCGGCGCGGCCCTCCTGGACAGCTGGCACGCCGGCCGCAACTATTTCTGGGAATGCAGGCAGACCACTCGGGCGGTCATCCCTCCGTCCCGGGTACCCCGGGCGACGGACGCAGGAGCCTGCGTGATTCGCTCTATGGCGAGACGATTCGCCGGACGTGGCAGCCGCGTGTCGTTCCACCTCCGATCGGGATGAAGGTTGCGTCGGCCATGCTGGCCGCGCTCTCGGCCGTCACGACCTGCTTCGCCATCGCCGTCGCCAAGGTCCTGATGATCCCCATCGGGTCCATCCTCTTCGTCGCTGGTTGGCTCGCGTGCTTGTCCATCGCCACCTACTTCGGGCCGGGCTGGTGGCGTCGAGATATCCGCGTCGCGCTCACGTCGCGCTTGGTGATCTGGCGGCGCGGGCGGCTGCGGCGCTCGATCGAGCGGCGCGCGATCTCGTATGCGCGCATCCACTGGCACCCGAAGGTCTCCGGCGTCGGCGATCTCGAGCTGGTTCGCGCGGTGCCCACCGGCGCGCTGCGCCGCACGCTCTCGATCACGCTGCCTGACATCGAGGCGCCCGACGCGGTGTGGGCGGCGATCCGCGGCGTCGAAGAGACGCCCGTGCTCGGCGATCGCGCGCGCCCGCTCGGCCAGCGTCTCGATCCCGACGAGCGCGTGCTGTGGACGGCGCAACCGGCGGCCAACCGCCCCTGGGACGTGCAGCGGCTCGGCACCCTGGGCATCGCGCTGGTCGCGGTGGTGAGCGGCCTCCGCGCGCTGCTCGGCGGCGTGCACGCGCTCCAGGTCCTGCACCAGGCCGGGCTCCGCACGCTGTCGGCGCCGTTCGGCGCGATGGCGCTCGCCGTCGGCATCTCGGTGGCCGCGGTCCTCGTAACCGGCGTCGTCGCCGGTTACCACGCGATCTGGCGCCCGCGCCGGCTCGACGATGCGACACGCTACGTCGTCACCGATCGTCGGGTCCTCATCCAGCGCGGCACCCAGGAGCTGCACCTCGATCGCGATCGCATCGTCGACGTCATCGACGCGCCGCAAGATCACGGGCTGCACGATCTCTTCCTCGTCCTCGGCGGCAAGAACGCGCACGCCCACGCGCTCGCCGGTGCCTTCGGCGAGAAGGTGGTCGGCGGCGTCAGCGGCCAGCTCTTGCCGGTCCTCCGCGGCGTGCAAGACAGCGAGACCGTTCGCGCGATTCTGACGGACGAGCGACAGGCCGCCTGATCTCACGCAACGTCCTGGCGCGGGAACGGGTATCCTGCGCGGACGATGCGCCCCCTGTTGCTCGCGTTCCTGCCGCTCCTCGTGAGCTGCACGTACGACTTCGACGCGTACCTCCCGCGCGGCGGCGCCGACGGCGGTCCGTCCGGCGGCTGCGCGGAGCCCGGCGCGAAGATCGCCGGCGATCGCTGCTACTTCCCGACGGCCACGCTCGACTGGGCGGCCGCGAAGAAGGCCTGCGAAGGCGCGGGCGCGCACCTCGCGACGGTCTCGACGAGCGCGGAGGAGGCGATCGTCGAGTCGATCGGCACCGGCAACCGTTGGATCGGCCTCTCGCGCCCCTCGGGCTCGGCGACGGGCGCCGCGTCGTTCCGATGGGTCACCGGCGAGGCCGTCACCTACCTCAAGTGGGCGGTGGGCCAGCCGAGCGGCGCCGGCGAGTGCGGGCAGGTCCTCGGCACCGGCGGGTGGGGCGACGACATCTGCAACAAGCCGCTCATCGGGATCTGCGAGCGTCAGTGATCGTCACTCCGGCGGCTGGATGAGCACCGGCGGGTGCTTGCCGTCGCTCGGGATGACCGCATCGACCACCACCTTCGGCGGCGCCTGCGCCGGCGCGTCGGCCGGGTACTGGAGCGCGGGTCCGACGTGCGCGTCGGCGGCGTCGGCGAGCGGCGGCGGCGCGCCGGTGATCTCGTTGCGCGGCGGATCGGGGCAGACGAGCGGCTTGCCGCTCGGGGCGATCGGCCCCGCCGCCGCGTCGCGACCGCCGCCACCCGAAGCGTAGTGCTCGGGCAGGTGCCAGTGCGGCGGGTACCAGGCGAGCGCGCCGTTGGTCAGGCGCACCAGCGCCGCGCGCGAGAACGTCGCGCCGTACGGAGCCTCGACCCAAGCTCCCGGCTGCCAGACCCACTTGCCGGCTTCGGAGGTCGGCGGACCGAGTGACTTCCAGACCCAGTCGCCGTCGACCCACACCGCGCGCTCCGACGGCGGAGAGCCGAGCTGCTCGGGCTTCGCGGCCGGCGGCGGATACGGGACGCAGAGCGCTTCCGTCGCGTGCGCCGGATGCGGCTGGTACTCGGGCTCCGGTATGCGACTGCGCCCGCACGCGGCGAACCCGACGACGGCCGCGCACGGCAGAAGCACGACGATCACGCGAAGGAGCATGCGCGACGCGTTGGATGCTGCGAGCGTCCGGCAGCTTCGGTTTTGAAGCCCCTTCTGAGAGACGCCCGGCCTTCAGGCCTGACCATTGGTCACAATTGGAGATTCAGCGAGAAATCCGGCGGTCAGCGGCCGCGAGAGCAGGTGCATGGAACCCGCACGAGTGATCTTCTTCCCTCACCCCATCCCTCTCCCGGCGGGAGAGGGAGCCTGAGAATTCGCCCAGATTCTCTGCCCTCTCCCTCCGGGAGAGGGTTGGGTGAGGGCAAATTCCCGTGACCGCCGCAAGCGGTCACGGGCGTCTGGCGTGAGATGAGCCCAATGGTCAGCCTTCAGGCCGGGGGGAAAATCACTCTCAGCGCGCGTCAGCTCCCGTGTCGCGTCAGCGCCGTGCGCAGCGCGTTCAGCGCGCGAAAAAGCGTCGCGTTCTCCTGCATGACCTCGCGCGAGAGCTCCTTGGCCTGCTCGGCGTCCTCGATGCGCTTGGTGGTCGCCACCATCACGCTGCGGATGAGCGTGGTCAGCTCGCGGTGGAAGCGCTCCGCCTCCTCCTCGGACGCGAAGCGCAGCGCGCGCTCCTCGCCGTCGTACCTCATTCCGCGGCCTGCGGCGCGGCGGGCTCGTGCGCCGGCTCCGGCGCCGGCCTCGGACCATCGGCGCGCAGCTGGCCCGACTGGATCGCGATCGTGACCTTGGCGAACGCGGTGTAGAGGAACGCGCCGAAGGCGACGATGCCGAGGTTGAGGATGATCTCGCCGGCGTTCGGCGCGTACTCCTCGATCTCGCCGAGCGGGTTGGGCACGAAGCCGGGGAAGACCAGGCCCATGCCCTTCTCGGTCCAGATGCCGACGATGGTGAGCACGCACGCCAGGTACATCAGCCTCGGGATCTGCCGCAGCTTGGGCACCAGCAAGATGACGCACGCGGTGACGTTGAACGTGAGCGCCGTCCAGATGAACTTCGGGAGCATCGAGTGCCCGTGCAGGCCGAAGTAGAGGTACTGCGCCGACGCCGAGTGCAGCGTCCCGGTATAGAACTCCCCGAAGACCTCGCAGCCGACCAGGAAGAGGTTGATCGGCATCGCGATGCGCAGCACGTAGAGGAAGTAATCGAACACGCTCTGCTTCACGTCGAGCTTCGCGAACCGCTTGATCGCGGTGAACAGCAGGATCAGCAGCGCGGGCGCCGAGGCACCGGCGCTGATCAGGAAGCGCGGGGCGAGGATCGGCGTGTTCCAGAACGGCCGCGCGCCGAGGCCCGAGAGGAGGAAGGCGGTGACCGTGTGGATCGTGACGGCCCAGATCATCGAGAGGAAGACGAACGGCAGGTACATCATCGCCGTCGGCTTCTTGCCGCGATAGCGGCTGAAGAGCAGGTACCCGGGGATCCACAGGTTCATGAGCAGGTAGCCCGTGAACACCACCACGTCCCACGAGAGCAGCGACGTCGGGAGGTTGAGGAAGCCGATGCCGGGCGTCAGGTGCCACAGCCGGTCGGGCCGACCGACGTCGGTCATGATGAACAAGAGGCACATCGAGACGGCGACCACGGCCAGCAGCTCGCCGAGGAGCACCAGCTCCTTGATGTCCTCGCGGTGGTAGAGGTACGCCGGCACGACGAGCACCGCGGCGCCGGCGGCCACGCCGACGAAGTACACGAAGTTGGCGATGCCGATGCCCCAGCTCACGTGGTCCGACATGTTCGTGACCACCAGGCCGGCGTGGAGGTCGTGCGACCACTCCAGACCGGCGGCCACGATGAACAGGAGCAGCGTGCCCATCCACACGTAGTACGTGCGGCTGCCCTTGAGCGCGCATAGCGCCATCCGCGGGAAGTACGTGATCAGGTCTTTCATGCGAACGCTCCCCGGCACGCCACGCGATCGGCCATGTCGGCCCCATCAACCATAGAAGTAGAAGAACCGCGGCTCGGTCCCCAGCTCCTCCTTGAGGATCCAGACGCGCTTGTTCTCGACGATCTTGCGCACCTCGCTCTCGGGATCGGCGAGGTTGCCGAACTTGCGCGCGCCGGTGGGGCACGCCTCGTAGCAGGCCGGATAACGGCCGTTACGGGTGCGGTGCAGGCAGAAGGTGCACTTCTCGACGACCCCGACGGGCCGGATCTGGTTCGAGAGATAACCCTGGTTCGGGTTGATGCGCTCGGGCTCGATCGAAGGCGCGACCCAGTTGAAGCGCCGCGCGTGGTACGGGCACGCCGCCTGGCAGTAGCGGCATCCGATGCACCAGTTGTAGTCGACGACGACGATGCCGTCGGGCTCCTTCCACGTGGCCTTGGTCGGACACGCGCGGACGCACGGGGCGTTGTCGCACTGGTGGCACTGCACCGGGAGGTAGAACTTGCCCTTCTGCGGGACCTTCTCCGGGTTGTAGTGGACGGTGCCCTTCTCGAGGTGCTGCGAGCCGTTGTCGACCTCGATGACGCGGATGTAGCGGATCTCCGGATCGTTCGGGAGGTTGTTCTCCCGCGCGCACGCCTCGACGCAGCGACGGTTGCCGTTGCACTGGCTCAGGTTGAGCGCATAGGCGAAGTGCACGCCGTCCATCGGCTGCGGGTCGGTGATGTGCACCTTCACGCCGGTGATCGCGCGGGTGCGCTCCTCGAGACGGGCGAAGACCTTCTTCTTCTCCTCGTCCGTCATCACCTTGTAGTGCTTCTGCAGCAGCGCGTCGAAATCGGGCTTGGTGCCGCACGACGTCGCGGCGAGTGCGGTGGCCGCGCCGGCGGCGAGCTTCAAGAAGCCGCGCCGGGACTCGTCGTGATCCCCGTGATCGTGATCGTGACCGTGCTCGTCGCACGAGCACGCGTCGGGTTCGCGGAACATCGGGAGCGACTTTTTCATGACTAGAAAGCCTTCAGCCCCTTGGAAGGCGCCGGCGGTTTCTCCGGCTTGAGCGACGGATACCGCGGGTCGTGCGGGTCGTGACACGCCGGGCACGACTTCTTCCGCTTCTCGCCGTTCCAGTTGCCGACGACGAGGCCGTGCATGCCGGCGCGCCAGTCCTTCAACTTGTCGCCGTGGCACGCGGTGCAGAGGCGATACGCCTCGTCGAACGAGACGAGCTCACCGGTCGACGTGACCAGCTTGTCGATGTTCTTGATGGAGTGGCACTGGTAGCACCAGAAGGCGTCCTCGCCGTGCGAGAACTCGTGGTTGCGGACCTCGTGGAACTCCTTGAGGACGTACTTCTCGGGGCGCGGCTTGCGATCGGCGTGGCAGCCGGAGCACGGATACGCCGGCAGCATGTCGCTGCGCGGCTCTATCTGCACTTGCTCGGCGTGCTTCGGAGGAGGGGTCGGGGGGGTGTCGTGACCGTGTTTGCCGCGGCAGGCGACCAGCGCAAATGCCGACAGCGCCCACGCGCAAAGTCTGCCCGCCGTCACGTGCAGCGCCCTCACGGCTTGCTCTCCTTGTTCGAGACGGTCGACGCGGAGGCGGAGGGCGCAGGAAACGCGCTGCTACCGGGGAGGGGCGCGCTCGCTACGGCAGCGAGCGGTCGCTTCGGCGGGCGCTCCATCGCCTCGGTGCCGCGGACGGGCTCGTCAATCGCGATGCGACAGAACGACGCGCTGAACTCGCCCGCGACGCAGCTCCCCGTATGATCACGGAAGCACGCCGACATCACGCCCTTCAGGCGCAGATCGGGGCCGGGCTCGTCGAGCACCAGCAGCGCATTGGCCTCGCCGACGCCGATCCAGAAGCCGTCGTCCTGGACCTGGTAGTGGACCTCCCACTTGCCGCCGTCCTTGACGGTGGTGGTCGACTTCTCGCGCTCGAGCTTGTCGCGCCCGACGCGTCGTAGCCAGACGCTCGGCGACTTCGGCGACTCGAGCGCGCCGCACGGCGTCGGCGAGGCCGAGGCGTATAGCTTGATCTCGACCCGCTCGAAGCCGGGGCGCGCGTCGACGTAGTAGCGCGCGCTCTTCACCTGGAAGGGCTGGCCGTCGATCTTGCCGCTCAGCGGCCCGACGTGGATCGAGTCCTCGGAGGTGGGCGGAGGCGGGGGTTCCTTCGGAGGACCGAGCCGCGGTTGGCGATCGCACGCGACGAACAACGTGCACGCGAGAAGTGCGATTTGCGCCGTCCCCCAGTTCACGGCCGGGCCAATCTGCAAGCCATGCGCCACGCCTGAGCGTCCCTCGCAAACATCGCGATCGGTTCGCGCGACGACGCAGGGCCTGCGGGCTTTGCGCAAGCAGTGCGTCCGAGCGGGTTCGACCGACGCGAAAAGGTCGCGTGCCTCCACGCAATTTTCTCCGGTCGAATTCTCGGGCGCGGTCTCGACGGCACGGCAGTTGCGTCTGGGGGCCCCACCAGCGTGGGGGTCTGAATGAGTGACGAAGGGCCGAAGGACGTTCCCGGTCGACGTGATTTCCTGGGAACGACCATTACCGGAACGGCCGCGACGCTCGGCGTCGTGTCGGCGTATCCGGTCGTCAGGTTCCTCTCTCCGCGACCCGATCCGGGCCAGCGCATCGCCACCGCCGGCGAGGCGGAAAAGTTCCTTCCTGGAACGTCCAAAACGGTGCTGCTCGGCGACAAGCCGGTATTGGTGATTCGCCTCGACGACGGTCAATTCCGCGCGTTCAGCGCGATATGCACGCACCTGCAGTGCGTGGTCGCCTACTCGGCGCAGCACCGACAGATCGAGTGCCCCTGCCACAAGGGCGTGTACTCCCTCGAGGGCGCGAACGTCAGCGGCCCGCCGCCGCGTCCGCTCCAGTCCGTCGGCGTCGAGGTCGTCAACGGCATCGTCACCCTCACCGAGGCCTGATCCCGCATGTTGGACGACACGCGCAAATGGTTCTCGGACCGGGTCGGCGCGCCGGTGCTCCTCGAGAAGCTGCGCGAGCGGCGCGTGAGCGGCCTCAGCCCGACGCACTTCGTCGGCGGTGTGCTGCTGATGCTCTTCCTCCTCGAGGTGGCGAGCGGCATCCTGCTGATGCTCCCCTATCGCCCCGATCCGCAGCACGCGCACGCGTCGGTCGTGGCGATCGCCGGGCGCCTCCCCTACGGCAGCCTGGTGCGCGGCGTCCACGCGTGGACCAGCCACATGTTCGTCGCGATGCTGTTCGTGCAGATCGCGACCGTCCTCCTCAACCGCGTCTACCGTGAGCCGAAGGAGCTCGTCTGGTGGACGGGCCTCCTCTTGTTGGTGACCGGCGTCTCGATGGCCTTCACCGGCGCGTTGCTCCCCTGGAGCCAGAACGCCTACCTGCAGGCGCGCGTCAGCAGCGAGATGATCGGCCAGGGCCCGATCTTCGGCCCGTGGCTGAAGCGCATGCTGCGCGGCGGCGACGACATCACGCCGTGGAGCCTCGGCCACGCGTACGGGTTCCACACCGGCGTGCTGCCCGCGCTGGCGACCCTGTTGTTCGGCTTCCACATGGCGGTGGTCCGCCGGTCTTCGGGCGGCCCCGTCGAGGGTGCGACGGTGCCGGTCTACCCGGAGTTCATCGTGCGGCTCGCGGCGGTGTGCACCGCGGTGCTGCTCCTGATCGTGTCGCTCGCGACCTTCGTCCCCGTCGCGGTGGGCACGCCGGTGAACATGGCCCAGTCGATGGCGCCCGCCGGCGGCGGGACAGCCCCCTCCGATGTGCTGCCTCCCTGGTACTTCCTGTTCCTCCACGACCTGCTGCGCGCCGCCCCGCCCCGCCTGCTCGGCGTCGAGAGCGCGAAGTTCGTGCTCGGCGCGCTGTCGGTGCTGGCGCTGTTCGCCGTCGCGCTGCCGTTCATCGACCGCAAGGGCTCGAAGATCACCGCGTACATCGGCGCGGTGTTGATCGTCGTCTTCCTGGTGCTCACCGGCCATGCGATCCTCTGAACACACGCTCCTGTTCGCGGCGTCGATCGCGCTCGCGGTCGGCGTCGCGTCCTCGGCGTCGCGCGCCGACGCACCTCCGCTTCCCTCTGCGTCGGCGGCCGCGCCGCCCGCCGCGTCGGGCAGCGCGGCGAAGCCGGCCGGCTCCGAGGAGGCGCCGCGCCCCAAGCGCCCCGAGCGCGACGCCAACACCTGCTTCACCTGCCACCTCTCGCTGCCCGACGCGAAGCTGCGAAAGGCCGCCGAGGAGTTCTCGCACAGCGTGCACAAGGACGAGCGCATCGGCTGCGTCGCCTGTCACAAGGGCAACGCCTCCGATCCGACCGTGCAGGCGCACGACAAGACCACCGGCTTCATCGTGCGGCCGACGCACGCGCAGGTCGCGGCGCTGTGCGGCGGCTGCCACGAAGACCCGACGTTCGTCCGTCGCTTCAACGCCCGGCTCGGCGTCGATCAGCGCAAGCTCTTCGAGCTGAGCCGCCACGGGAAGATGGCGGCCGCGGGCGACGCCGCCTCGCCGACGTGCACCAACTGCCATGGCGTGCACGGCATCCTGGCGGTCAGCTCGCCCAACGCCGAGGTCAACCGCCGGCGCGTGCGCGATCTCTGCGCGAAGTGTCACGGCAACGTCGAGACGATGAAGCCCTACGGCCTCGCTGCGACGCAGCCCGTCGCATGGTCGAAGAGCGTCCACGGCAAGGCCTTCCACGAGGGCAGCGAGCAGGCGCCGACCTGCACCGGCTGCCACAGCCCGCACGCCGGTACGCTCCCCGGCACGGCGAGCGTCGCCGCGCTGTGCGACCGCTGCCACCAGGACGAGCGGGAGCTGTTCCTCAAGAGCCCCCACTCGCGCGCGTTCCGCAAGCTCGGGCTCGCCGACTGCGTGCCCTGCCACGGCGACCACGACGTCACCCGCACCAGCTGGCTCGCGGGCATGACCCCGGACTCCGCGTGCGCGAAGTGCCACAGCAAGGACGACAAGCCGAAGAAGGTCGCGGAGGACATCGCCGTCCTCCTCGAGGACGTGCAGAAGGCGGAGCACGCCGCGGCCGTCGATCTCGCCGAGGCGAAGACGGCCGGCCTGCTCGTGCCTGACGCGAGCTTCGCGGTCGACCGCCTGCGCACCGCGAAGATCCGCCTGATCACCACCGTCCACACGCTCGACATGCAGCAGCTCGGCGACGACGCGAACGCCGCGAAGATGATCGCCCAGGAGGCGCGCGATCTCCTCACCAAGGCGCGCCGCGATCGGCAGGTCGAGCGGCGCGGCTACTTCGTCGCGATCGGCCTCGCCTCGCTCTTGCTCACCCTGCTCGTCGCCAAATCGATCCAGCTCGCGCGTCGGAGGCGGCGGGGTGAGTCATGACGGAGCCGAGCCGCTCGAGGTGGCGCGCCGCAGCCGTCGTGTCCGCGGTCGCTGCCGCGGTCGTTGCGGCGTTGCTCGTGTTCACCGGGGCACGCGCGCAGCGCTCGGCTGAGTTCTGCACGCCGACCTGCCACGTCGCCGCCGGCGGGGCGCACCTGCCGACGCCGGGGCACGCCTCGGTGTCGTGCCAGTCGTGCCACGCGATCAGCCCCGGCGTCGGCATCCGCCTCGCGGTGACCCGCGCGCTCGGCGGAAAGAGCGCGAAGCCGCACGGCAAGGCGACGGCGGCGACCTGCGCGAGCTGCCACAACTCGTCCGATGCCGCGTGGGATCGCATCGCGGCGACCGCCGGGCACCGCAAGCACCCCGCCGCCGAGAAGCTCGATTGCCTCTCCTGTCACGCGAAGACCCTCCACGCCAAGAAGGCGAGCGCGGCCGAGACGTGCAGCGAGTGCCACGACGACGCGCGGCTGCACGCGAAGGACAAGCTCGACGAGGGCCCGAAGCCTCAGTGCCTCGGCTGCCACAACTTCTCGGTGCCGCGGAAGGGCGGCGTCGATCACGTCGCGCTGACCACCGACGCGTGCGCGCGCTGCCACTCCGAGGCGGCGAAGAAGGGCGCCGGCGTCGTGTCCGCGAGCCTCCCCCCGAGCCTGGCCGACGTGGTGCCCGCGAGCGTGATCGACCGCGCCGGGCTCCACGGCGGCGTCGACTGCAAGCTCTGCCACCAGCCGCACGACCACGCGACCGGCAAGGGCCCGAAGCGCGCGTGCAAGTCGTGTCACCAGATCCAGATCGTCTCGAGCAACCCGAACCTCCCGAAGGAGCACCTGCTCTGCGAGAGCTGCCACGAGCAGCACAAGCCGGTTTCGGCGGCGGGCTCTCGCTGCGTGAAGTGCCACGAGCAGGCGAGGCCGAAGGGCGACGTCACGTCGACGGCGCTGCGCCATGAACAGTGCGCGAGCTGCCACATGCCGCACACCTGGGCGGCGGCGCCCAACGAGTGCGTCACCTGCCACGGCAAGCAGGCGACGCTCGTCCAGACCCAGAGCCCCGACAAGCACCAGCGCTGCACCAACTGCCACGAGGTGCACGGCAAGCCTCCGACCGGCGCGACCTGCGGCACCTGCCACAAGGAGAACGCCAAGAAGATGCTGGCCGCCCCGGCCAAGCACCAGAACTGCATCAGCTGCCACAACCCGCACGCGCCGCAGGTGAAGGTGCCGGCGACCTGCTCGGAGTGTCACAAGGCGCCGCTGCACCAGCTGGTCACGCTCGGCCCGGCGGCGCACGCGAAGGCGAGCTGCCAGTCGTGCCACACCATCCACGGCAACCCGAAGGCCGACACGAAGAAGTGCGCGGAGTGCCACAAGGACAAGGGCACCGCGGTCGCGGCCGCGAGCAAGCTCGAGCACCGGACCTGCACCTCCTGCCACCTGCCGCACCGGTTCGCGATCGACCAGGCGTCGCCGCCCTGCGCGAAGTGCCACGTCGAGATCGGCAACATCGTCGCGACGGGCAAGGGGAGCCACGGCGGCAAATGCGTCAATTGCCACGCGCCGCACGGGCAGCCGACGGTCGCGCGCGAGAAGTGCCTCGGCTGCCACGTGAAGGTGCAGCTGAAGGCGCCGAACCCCGATCACAACAAGTGCGCCTCCTGCCACAAGCCGCACATCCAGGCCGCCTCTGCGATCGCCCGCTGCGGCGCGTGCCATGCCGACAAGGCGAAGCTCGCCGCGCTGTGGCCGGCGGGGTCGGCGCACCGCGAGAAGTGCAACGAGTGCCACAAACCGCACGACGTCCGTGACAAGGCGGCGTGCGGGAACTGCCACCAGAAGCAGCAGATGGCCGCGATGGGCGGCAAGCACGAGTGCAAGAGCTGCCACGCGGTGCACCAGGCGCCGCCGCCCGACAAGAAGGGTTGGTGGGGCCGCTGCGTGAATTGTCACGCGGACAAGGTGAAGGCCACCTCCGCCTCCAAGCACTCCAAGTGCGACTCGTGTCACCAGCCGCACAAGTTCGGAAAGCCCGACTGCAAGAGCTGCCACGAGAAGCAGGCGACCGCCGGCCTGCACACCTCGAAGAGCCACCAGGCCTGCACGAAGTGCCACGACACGCACAGTGCCTCGAAGCCGTCGCGCGCCGACTGCCTGAGCACCTGCCACTCGAACCTGGCCAACCACCAGCCCGACGCGAAGATCTGCACCGGGTGTCACGTGTTCAAGCTGCAGTGACCCTGATGGGGCAACCTTCAGGCCCCCAGCGAGTTGCGGCGTGAGGCCGTAATCGAGCGTGTCGCGCGACCTCGCACGAGCGTTCCGGCGCGGGCGCCGGCGATGACGGTCCGAACCGCAGGATGGCAACAATGAGTTGCCATTGGCAGGAGTCTCGATGCCCTGGTACGACGTTGCCGCGTACTTCTTCGGAGGGGCGTTCCTCGCCAACTTCGTCCCGCACTTCGTCGCCGGCGTGTCGGGGCGCCCGTTCCAAACCCCGTTCGCGACGCCGCCGTTCCGAGGGCTCTCGTCACCCGCCGTGAACGTCCTCTGGGGCCTGTTCAATCTCGCGGCGGCCTACGCGCTGCTCGTGGTCGTCGGGAGCTTCGAGCTGCGCCGCGTGGCCCACGTCGCGATCTTCGCGGCGGGCTTGGGGCTCGCATCGGTCGGTCTGGCGCGGAGTCTGGGCAGACTGCAGCGCGGTGCGGCGTAGCGCGCGCGATCAGCGCCCCGCGTCTTCCTCTGGATCGGCCGGCTCGTCGGGCGCAGCGCCGCTGTCGAAGGGGAAGTCGGCGATGCCGTCCGGCGACGGGTCGGGCAGCGTCTCGCTCGCCGTCTCGCTCGCATCCTGCCCGCCGTCCGTCGGTGCCGGCTGGGTGTCCTCGACTCCCGTGTCCGGAGGGGCCGGCGTCGGGTCGTCGAACGGGGCGTCGGCGACGCCGGCTGGACCTGGCGAGGGCAGCTGCTGCGAGGGCTTGTCGGTCTCGCGGCCCTCGTTCTGCACGACACCGCCGCACCCGGCGAGCGCGATGGCGACGGCCGCGATCACGCGCGGATAGGCGGGACCGACACGGGAGCTCGCCGGGCGAGGAGGGGCGGTGCGGAGGCTGGACATGTCGTCCGGCTCAAGCATCGGCGATGCCACGCACGATCGCGCGAAACGCGCCATGATCTGAAGATGCCGCTGTGCCGCCGTGTGCCGATGGGACGCGATCGCCAAGGCAGGCGACGGCGCCGAGATCGTGCTCGAGGACGGTGCCTACGACGTCACGACGTCGATCGTGGTGTCGGGCAACGTCGTCCCTCGCAGTCGTCGTTCGGCTGACGTCGGCTCCGGCCGGCCCGGCGCGATCGGCGGCGCGTGTTGGCGTGGGCCTCGAGCTGTCGGGGGGCGAGGAGGAGCACGGCGTGATCTCGGTGTGACCCTCCCATATGCTCGCGGAGTGCCGATTCACTGGCTGCTGCCGCTCCCGGGTGCGTTCCTCGCGGCAATGGGGCTGTGCGCCATCAGTGGTTCCCGCGATTTCAGCAACATCCCGCGCGACCTCGGTCCGGAAGGCCTGATCGGGATCACCGCGGCGTTGTTCGCGTTGTCGCTCGCGGTCACGCTGCACCTCGGCCGCATCCGCGCGTGCCCACAGTGCCGCACGTGGTGGAGCCGCGTCATTGGTATCGGCGAGACGACCACTCGCACCCAACGCCGCGAGGTCTTCACAGGCACGCGGTGGGTCAAGGAGCGCATCTACCACGACAGCACTCCGCACGACCTCGTTTGCCGCAAGTGCAATCACGAGTTCCGCCGGACTTTCGGGAGCACGCATCGGCAGCGGTGACGCTGCCGGACGTCCGGCAATCCACTGCTCTGATGACGCGAAGTTCGACGCGTGGAGCGACACGTCGAGCCTCACCGACCTTCAAGCGGGCGGCCGCGCGCCGTGGGCGTTCAAGGTCCGTAGCCACAGCGTCGGATCGTCCGCCTCGAAGGCGATCTCGATCGTGCCGGTGCCGCGCGGCAGCTTCGAGGTGCGGAGGTGCACCTCGCGGCCGTCGAGCCACACCTGGGCGTGGGGCAGGTCATCGAGCGGCAGGCGGATGCCGAACAGGCCCGCGATCACGGCCACCGCATTCGTGACGATGAGGACCTCGCCGCGATTGAGCGACCGCCGGTAGCTCTGGTACCGGCCGACGTCGCGGAAATCGCGCAGGGTGACCGCGATGGTGCGGCGGCCGGTGCGGAGGAGGACGCCCTCGCGCTCGACCTTCTCGATCATCATGGTCGTCGCGCGGCCGCCGAGGAGGAAGATGCCGGCGAGGAGCATGGCGACGAAGAGGAGGATGCCGATGACGAGGACGACGACCTCGAGGGGGCCCATGGCGAGAGGATAGGCGGGCGCGAGGCTCGAAGCGCTGCGCGCCGGGTCCCTGAGCACCGGCCGCTCGAACCTGGCCGACCACCCGGATCGCTCCGCGGTGTTTCGGCTCGCGGAGCGGGATGAAGCGGGAGAGCGGCGAATCCGGATCGTCCACGACGTCCCGTTCCGAGCCGGCGACCTGCGCGCGTCAGTGCAACGCGTCGCGCGTGATCACCCACGTGTGTGCACGTCGTGTCTCGCGTTCGACACGCGCGAATGTGCGGTGCGATGTGATAGTCAGATCGACAGGCGTGCTCTCGCGTTGATCGCAATCCCCGTCGACGAGGTGCTCATGCGCAGCTTCTCTTGCCTTGGCATTGGCCTTCTGCTGACCGCGTTGACCGGGTGTGGCGGCGATTCGTCGGGCACCGGTGAGGCCGACACCGGCGAGGGCATCGCCGATACCGGCGGCGACGACACCGGCGCAGTGGTCGAGACCGGAACACCCGAGGACACGGGGGCGATCGACGACACGGGCGCGGTCGAGGACACCGGGGTGGCAGAGACGGAGGCCGACGCCGCCGACGCCGACGAGGCGGGCGAGGCCTCGGCCGAGGCCGGCGAGGCCGGCGAGGACGCCGATGGCGGCGAGACCTGCGCGAAGACCGTGTGCACCACGACGGCCGGTGCGGTCTGCGTCGACACCACGTCCGACCCCGCGCACTGCGGCGCGTGCGGCAACGCATGCACCACGCCGGCCAACGCGTCTGCCACGTGCGCGTCGTCCTCCTGCGGGTTCGCCTGCAACACCGGCTACGGCGACTGCAACGGCAACGTGACCGACGGCTGCGAGAAGAGCCTGACCGACGATCCGGCCCACTGCGGGGCGTGCGGCACGGTGTGCGCGCTCGCGAACGTGGCGACCCACGGCTGCACGAGCGCCGGCTGCACGATCGCGACCTGCACCACGGACCATGCCGACTGCGACACGACGGCGGCGAACGGCTGCGAGTCGAACCTCCCGACCGATCCGAACAACTGCGGCGCGTGCGGCAACAAGTGCACCCTCGCGCACGCCACCCCGAAGTGCGTGTCGAGCAAGTGCGAGATCGCTTCGTGCGACGCCGGGTACGTCGACCTCGACAAGAACCCGGCGAACGGCTGCGAGTACTCGTGCACGTCGAGCACCGGCGACGACAAGCCCGACGACGGCTTCGGCGACACGAACTGCGACGGCATCGACGGCGACCTCACCAAGGCGGTCTTCGTCTCCCCGACCGGCGACGACACGACCGGCGACGGCACGATGACCAAGCCGTACCGCACGCTGACCAAGGCGATCACGGTGGCCGCGACCGCGAGCAAGGACGTGTACGCGGACAAGGGCGTGTACGTCGACACGTCCGTCAACCTCGCCGACGGCGTGGGCGTCTACGGCGGATACGACAGCACGACGCCGTTCAGCGGCGCACCTGCCGGGTACTGGGGCCGCGGCGCGGCCAACGTCTCGAAGATCACGGGCGGCACCCTCGCGGTCGCGGCCGTGGGCCTGACGAAGCCCACGATGCTCGATCTCTTCACCATCACGTCCGCGAACGGCTCCACACTGCCGAGCGGCGAGGGCGAACCGAGCGTCGGCGTGCTCGTGAGCAGCAGCGGCACTTACTTCACGCTGCGCGGATCGACGGTGATCGCGGGGAATGGCGGGAACGGGACGGACGGCGCGTCGGCGACGAGCGGGGCGACAGGCTCGTCGGGGACGGCCGGGCAGGACGGACGGAGCAACGGGTCGGGTGGAGGATGCGGGAATAACGCCGCACCCGTGGCAGGCACCGCCGGCGTCGGTGGATGCGGCAACGCGGGCGCCGCCGGCGGCGCGGCCGGCCAGGGGACGGGTGGGGGCACGGCCGGCGCCACCGCGACCGGCGGCGCCACCGGTGGGCCGGGCGGTGCCGGAGCCGGGGCGTGTCCGGGCACCAGCGCGAGGGCCGGCGACGGAACCGTGGGCACCGCCGGTGCGAGCGGTGCCGCGGGTGCGCATGGCTTCGGGGGCAACGCTACCGGCAAGATCGTCGGCGGGCTTTGGGTCGCTTCGAGTGGCACCGATGGCGCCGTCGGCGTGATCGGCGGCGGCGGCGGCGGGGGCGGTGGTGGAGGCGGCGGCACTTCGGCGGGGACGGGCGGCGGCTGCTGCAACGCCTATGGCGGCGCCGGCGGTGGCGGTGGCGGCGGCGGCTGTGGTGGCGGCGCAGGTAAGGCCGGCAAGGGCGGCGGC
Organism: Deltaproteobacteria bacterium; assembly: GCA_016182965.1. GTDB lineage: Bacteria > Myxococcota_A > Polyangia > Polyangiales > JADJMO01 > JALHOE01. The sequence goes on from JACPFM010000075.1 coordinate 56,772, forward strand.
GCTTCGTTCGCGCTCCTCGTCATCGGCTCCGACGTGACCATCGACAAGGTGAAGCTCACGAGCGGCAACGGCGGCGCGGGCGGCGCTGGCACCAACGGCGGTGCGGGGGGCGGCGGCGGCGCGGGCGGCGCGGGCGGCTCCGCGATCAACAACAGCGGCAAGGGCGGCGGCGGTGGCGTGGGCGGCAAAGGTGGCGACGGCGGCAACGGCGGCGGCGGCGGCGGCGGCCCGTCGATCGTCATCGCACGCAGCGGCACTTCGGTCATCACCCGGGTCGGCACGAGCACTTTCACCATCGGCGCGCGCGGCGCCGCTGGCAGCGGCTTCGTTCCCTCGCCGTCCAAGGACGGCGAGCGGGCCGAGGAGATGTCACTGCCCTGAGACCAGACCTCGAGGAGATGTCCAAACGGTGCGCCGCCGGTCACCAGGCGACGGTGACCGGCGTGTTCGCAAATGTCTTGGTGAAGCCGTCGCCGAGTTCACCGTCCCAATTGATGCCGGCGGCCTTCATGCCGTCTGCGTACCAGACGAGCGTATGCGTATCGGCCCCTTTGAAGCCGACGATCGCCGGTGGAAACTTCGAGGGTACGGGCGCGAAGCGATCGACGAACGCACCGTCGGCGAGCTGCCCCTCGGTGCCTTGTCCCCAACACCAAAGGGTGTCTCGTCGGCCGAACGCGCGCTCTGAGACGACTCGCTTCAGTCGATCTTCACGTTCTTCGGCGCGCCGTCGCAGCCCTGCGCTTCCAGCTGCGGCAGCGCCGCCGCGTACAGATCGCGGATGCGCACCGGCGAGGTGCGCGTCGCGCTGCACGTCACGCCCTCGAGGAAGGCGTCGCCGCCGTAGAGGAGGAAGTCGGGCATGACGATGACCACCTCGTCCTTCGCCGGACCCTCGAAGAGGTTGATCGCGTCGAGCACCAGCGGCACGTCCTTGGTGCGGTGCGCGCGGAGTTCGGCGCCGGCGATGCCGAAGGGGAATCGATCGCGTGTGGAGACCTTCTTCGCCATGTTGCCGAGCGCGCGCTCGAGACCGGCGCGCGTGGTGGTGCAGGTCGACAGCGCGTTCTCGAACGGCAGCACGGCGAACAGATCGCGGTTGCGCACCGGGCCGGCGAGGATCGGCGCGCGGATGCCGCCGGAGTTCACCACCGCCACGGCCGCGGCGTCCTTCGAGACGAGCCCCTCCTTGCGGGAGCGTTCGAGCATGGCGCGCGCGATCGACTCGGCGAGCGCGGTGCCGTTCGCCGACTGCGGCAGGCAGATGCGCGGGACCTTGGCGATGACGCGGTCGGCCTCGACGCGCACCGAGTCGATCCACGGGCGCACGGCGGCGGCCACGCGCTTGCCGAGATCGCTCCGGGGCGGATCGCTGGCGAACGCGACGTGGCGCTCGAGGGTGTGCATCGACATCCTGCCATCACTGCCACGACAGAAGCGCGTCTCGGCGTAGCCGACGCCGTGCTGATCGCTCGACACCACCGGCACGCCGCGCACCCGCCCGAGCATCCACGCGTGCCGGTGACCGGCCACGACCAGGTCGGGCAGATCGGCGCCGAGCCCGTCGAGGAGCGAGGCGATCTCGCCCTGGTGCTTGTCGCCGCGCGGATCCTTCGGATTGTCGAGATCCTGCGGCAGCTCCCCCTCGATCGACGCGTGCGCGACGAGGATGATCGGCGAGGCGCCGGCCGCGCGCGCCGCGCGGATGCTCTCGCCCACGTACGGTGCGCCCTCGTCGAACGAGAGGCCGTCGACGTTCGGCTTGAGCGTCGTGGTCGGCGTCTCGCGCGTCGAGTAGCCGACCACGCCGACCCGGAACCCGCCGCGCTCGACGAGCGTCCACGCGCGCGCGTGCGGCCACGCGGGCGAGCCGCTCGCGGAGGTGCGCAGGTTCGCCGAGAGGAAGGAGAACTTCGCGTCGGCGATGCGCGCGAGCAGCGCGCCGCGCGGGCCCTCGGGGCCGTCGGCGTCGGTCTTGTTCGGCTGCGCGACGACGCGCTCGTAGCCGACCGGGCCGAAGTCGAACTCGTGGTTGCCGATGGCCGCCGCGTCGACGCCGAGGACCGCGTAGGCGGCGATGACCGGCGCACCCTCGGACATCGTGCTCTCCATCGGCCCGGTGAACAGATCACCCGCGTCGACCACGAAGACCGGCTCACCATGCTTGCGGACAGCATCGACGTGATCGGCGAGCGCGATGACGCCGCCCGCCGGCACGCGCCCGGTGTCGATGAAGGCCTCGTCTGCCCCGAGCTGCCCGTGCAGGTCGTTCCACGAAATCACGCGCAGACACTGCTCGGTCGCGGCGACCTGCGGAGGCGAAGCGGCGGGCGGGCAGCCGGAGGCGAGGGCGAGCGTCGCGGAGAGAGCGAGGAGTCGACGCGCCACGGCCCAGGAGGCTAGCGCACCGCGGCGTCGCTTTCCCACTGGAGTGGACCACGCTCAGGGGTGACCCCAAACATCCATCGTGGTAACCGGCCCGACCATGAGCGAGAAGGCGACGAGGAGCTACGACGCGGTGGTGATCGGCGGCGGCCCGGGCGGCTACACGTGCGCCATCCGGCTCGGTCAGCTCAAGGTGAAGACCTTGTGCATCGAGAAGGAGGAGGTCGGCGGCGTGTGCCTGAACTGGGGCTGCATCCCGAGCAAGGCGCTCATCGCGAACGCCCACACGTTCGAGAAGATCAAGCACGGCGCCTCCACCGGCATCATGGTGGCCGAGCCCAAGCTCGACGTTGCCAAGATGCAGGAGTGGAAGAACGGCATCGTCAAGAAGCTCACCGGCGGCGTCCGCCAGCTCATCAAGGGCAACGGCTCCGAGCACCTCTACGGCACCGCGAAGATCGTCGGGAAGAACCGCATCGAGGTCCAGACCCGCGAGGGCGGCAAGGAGATCATCGAGGCGAAGAACATCGTCGTCGCCACGGGCGCCACGACGATCGAGATCCCCACCTTCAAGTTCGACGGCAAGTCGATCATCGGCGCGCGCGAGGCGGTCTCGCTGCAGGAGATCCCCAAGCGCCTGCTGGTCATCGGCGGCGGCGTCATCGGCCTCGAGCTCGGGTGCGTCTACCAGTCGTTCGGCGCGCAGCTCACGGTCGTCGAGGCGACGCCGGGCCTGCTCCCCGGCACCGATCCCGACTGCACCGCGGTCCTCGAGCGCCGCATGACCAAGAAGGGCGCGAAGATCTACAAGAACGCCAAGGCCATGGGCTACGAGAAGACCGCCAACGGTCTCGCGGTGAAGCTCGACCTCGGCGGCGGCAAGGCCGAGACGGTCGAGACCGACGTGGTCCTCGTCGCGGTCGGCATGCGCCCGAACGGCAAGGGCCTCGGCCTCGAGGAGATCGGCGTCAAGGTCGACGAGCGCGGCTTCGTCCCAAGCGACAAGCTGTGTCGCACGAACGTGCCGAACGTCTACTCGATCGGCGACGTCTCGCAGCCGCCGCTCCTCGCGCACAAGGCGGTGAAGGAGGGCGAGATCGCCGCCGAGGTGATCGCCGGCCACAAGGCCGAGCGCGACTGGGTCTCCATCGCCGGCGCGATCTTCACCGATCCCGAGATCGCCTCCGTCGGCATGACCGAGGCGCAGGCGAAGGAGAAGGGCATCGAGGTCCGCGTCGGCAAGATGCCGTTCGCCGCCAGCGGCCGTGCGATGGCCGTGCAGGAGACCGACGGCTTCATCAAGACCGTGATCGACGCGAAGAGCCACCAGGTGCTCGGCGTGCACATCGTCGGGCCGTCGGCGTCGGACCTGATCAGCGAGGCCGCGCTCGCGGTCGAGATGGCGGCGTTCGCCGAGGACATGGCGCTGACCATCCACCCGCACCCGACGCTGGGCGAGGCGATGATGATCTCGGCGCAGCACTCGATCGGCATCGCGGTCGACATCATGAATCGCTGAGGGCGTGTCGATTCCGGGGCGCCCTCGCCGCTCGACTTGGCGTCTGGGCTTGGTCGTCAGTCGTCAGTCGTCAGTCGTCAGTCAGAGAGAGACCGAGAACGGCTGCTCTCTCGTCTCGGGCTGACGACTGACGACTGATGACTGATGACCCATCCTGCGCGAGCAGCGACACGGCGGATCTCCGCGAGCGGCGACCGACCCGTCACGCACGTGTGACACTGGCACGCGGACGCGAACGCTCCGCGACGACCGGCAGCGGCGAAACCGCGAGAAATCTCGCACGGGAGCTCGCGGCTCGCCGCTTGCTTCGTCCAGTGGCGGAGGAAAACTTCGATGACGCTGTTCCGCTGGACCGTGGTGCTGACCCTGACGATCGCCGGTTCCACCACGCCGTCGACCGCTGCGGCGCCAGCCTCGGCTCCGGCTCCGGCGAGGCATGCGTCCAAGGAGGCCTCCGCGTCCCCGCGCGTCGAGCGTCCGGCGGACCTCGAGGCGCGCGTCGAGCTCGGCCCCGCGGTCGTCTACATCTTCGACGAGGCGGGGCACGTCGTCTCGGTCGAGTGACGGCGCGTGGGTCGAAGGCAAGGGGTCGAAGACGGGTTCGCGGGCTTCGTCATGGACTCGGCGTGCTCGCTCTGCATGGTGTCCCCTCGGTCGGACGCTTGGTCGGACCTTCGGTCACCAGCAGCGACCGTGCCGCGCGACGGGCTGGCCGCCGGCGTGCGGCACGCTGTGTCGCCGGCGAAACGGACGAGGCGCCGCGGCGGGCGCGAGCGATGGAGCGCCTGCGCCAGATCCGCAGACGGTGCGCCCGAGTTGCACGGCTGCGTGCGACGCCTTGGCCGCGCGGGGAGCCGCAACCCGGCGGCGGTGGAGCAGCACGATCGAGCTGGGCCTGAGGCTACTCCTCCGCGCCTCCAAGCCCGTGTTGCTCCCGTCCCGGCTTGCCGTCGTAGCCCGTCGTGGACTTGTACAGCTCGTACCGGCCGTCGCGCGCGTGCTTCCGCATGCGCTCGCGGAGCGACGTCATCTCTTCCTTCGTCATCGGCTTCAGCTCGCGCGCGATGCGGAGGTTCTGCTCGAGGACGTGCACCGAGTCGATGCCGCTCACCACGCTCGCGACGGGCAGCGAGAGCGTGTAGCGGAGCGCCTCCTCCGGGCTGATCACGCCGGCCTTCACCGCCTCGCCGCCGCCCGACAGCGCCTTCATCCCGAGGACGCCGAGGCCCCGCTCCCGGGCGCGCGGCAGGACCTTCTGCTCGAACGACCGGAAGCTCGCGTCGAAGACGTTGAGGGGCATCTGCAACGTGTCGAAGGGAAAGCCCTTGTCGATCATCGCGAGGAGCAGCGACGGGTCCTTGTGGCCGGTGAAGCCGACGAAGCGCGCCTTGCCCTGCTTCTTGGCGAGCGCCACGCCCTCGAGCACGCCCTCGGTCGCGTAGTGGCGGTCGGGATCGTCGTCGTAGATGACCTCGTGCACCTGCCAGAGATCGAGGTGGTCGGTCCTCAGGCGCTTCAACGATTGCTCGAGCTGCTTCATCGCCTCGGCCCTGCCGCGCCCGTGCGTGCAGACCTTGGTCATGACGAACGCCTGCTGGCGCTTGCCGACGAGCGCCTTGCCGAGCCACTCCTCCGACTTGCCGTCGTGGTACTCCCACGCGTTGTCGAAGAAGGTCATCCCCGCGTCGATCGAGGCGTGCACCACCCGCTTCGCCTCGTCCTCGTCCTTCAGCACCCCGAGGTGGTAGCCGCCGAGCGCGAGGATGGAGACCTCGACGCCGGTCTTGCCGAGCGCGCGTCGCGGCAGCTTGCCGGGCACCGCGATCGTCGGGGCGGCTGCCGCGCTCTCGGACGGGAGGACGAGGCTGGCGGCCGCGCCGGCGAAGACGCCGAGGCTGCGAAGAACGTCTCGTCGAGACTCGTCGGGACCACGTGCGCGCGCCATGCTCGACGAGAGAGCAAGGCGGCGGCCATCAAACGGCCGCGATGGCGGAGGGATCTTCGCCGATCATGCGCAGGTACGCGTGCGCGCTGGCCAGCATGATCACCGGCAGCGCGACGAGCACGCCGACGCCGAGTGCGAGCAGACCGAGCAAGAGCACGAGCCCGCTCGCGAAGCCGAGGCCGAGGAGCCTGAGGCGCAGGCCGCGCGTGGTCCGAAAGCTCAGCCCCAGCGACTCGACGGCGGAGGCGCGCCGATCGGCGACGAGCCAGAGCGCGTTCGACAGGGCGAGCGACACGACGATCCCGGGGACGATCAGGGCGATCATCGATACGAGTGTGGCGAAGAGGACGAGCAGGCTCGCGCCGGTCATCGACAGCAACGCGTCGCCGCCCGAGCAGAGCATCGACGCACGCACCTCCTCGCCGCGCGCGGCGGCGAGGTAGACCCGGTAGAGGCCGACGCTGACGAACGAGCCGACCAGCAGGTTCGCGACATGCGGGAGCACGGCGACCGCAGCCACGAGCGGCAGAGGTTCGCCCGATACCGCCATCGCGAGCACGCCTCCCGCGGCGCCGCTCATCCAATCGAAGCCGAAGATCAGCGCGTACCCGAGCACGGTCGAGGCGCTGAGCGCGAAGCCCTGGCGCTTGTACGAGCGCCACGCCGCGCCGAGGACCTCACCGGCGGTGAAGGCGCGCGCAGGACGAATCGGGACTGCGGTTGCGGTGGGAGCGGAGGGAGGAGCGTAGAGATGGGCGACGTTCATGCAGACTGGTCGACCGCCGCTCGCCGCCGGTTGCGCGCGAGCCTCATCGAAGTTCTGGCTGCGCCGCCCCTCGGGGCGGTGCGGGCCGCCGGCGTGCCAACCTGTGCGCGCATGTCGCTCGGGGCGCGAGACACCCGTCCGGTCATCGAGGAGCGCCTGCTGCAGCTCTACCGGGCGATGACGCCCGAGCAAAGAGCGGCCCGCGTGTTCGTCCTCACGCGCACGACGCGCACGGCCCGTCAGCTGTCCGCTGCGCGCATCCGGCGCGACCACCCGGAGCTGTCCGACCGCGAGGTCGAGGCGCGCGTCGCTGCCCTGGCGTACGGCCGCGATCTCGTCCGGCGGGCGACGGGGATCGACCCCGGTCCGGAATACGAATGAGCTCGTTCGAGCAGGGCGACGCGCTCGCCGCGGTGCTCCGGGTCGGCGCGGCGCTCGATGAGCTCGGCGTCACCTACGCGGTGGGCGGCTCGTTCGCGAGCTCGGTCCAAGGCGTGTTCCGAACGACGAACGACGTCGACGTGCGCGGGCCATCGGGTTCAGCGCCTCGGCGCGACGCGCTTGGGGACCGTCCATTTCGCGCCGACGATCCACTTCTTGCCGTCGAAGACCAGCTCCTGGTGCGGCACATCGTCGCAGCCCTCGTCGCACTGTCCCACGACCTCGAGCTTGCGGACGCCGTTGACCACGCCGAGCGTGCCGACGATGCGCCCTTCGACACGGACGCCGCCGAGGTGCTGCGCGCAGCCGCCGCGGCGCACGTAGATCTCCCAGCGCGTGGTGGTCTCGTCGCGATCGGCGGCGAGGATCGGATCGGGGGTGCCGTCGTCGTCGATGTCGAAGGCGTGAACGGCCGGCAGGTAGTATGGGCGGCCGCCTTCGTCGACGAGATCGTTCACGATGGCGGCGTGGCGGATCGGGTCCCAGCAGGGCGCCGCGTCCTTGCCGGTGCCGGTGGTGCCGAGGACTGCGCTGTCGAGGAGCGCCTGTTTGGCCGTCCTTCGCTCCGCCGGCGCCGACAGCGCATGCCCCGCGCTCGCGACGGGCGTGCGCGCTTGGGGCGACGTCGCGACGGAGCGCGACGACGGCTGCGTGCCCGAAGCGCAGGCGAGCGGCGCGACGAGCAGGAACAGGCCCACGGAGAGGGAGCGGACGATCATGACGCTCCCAGGCACCTGCACGCGACGCGCCGAGCACGAGCGGGGCCGTGCCCAGCCCTTTCCGTGCGACGATGCGGCCAGTCATGCCCGCGATGGTCGCGCGCTTCAGACTCGCCTTTCGCCCCTTCGCGGCCACCGCGTCGCGCCGTGCCGTGTCGGGCCAGGTCGAAGGTCGAACGTCGAAGGTCCAAGAGGCCGGCCCAAAAAGGCCCGCTCCCTTCGACCTTCGACCTTTGACCTTCGACCTACGAAGCCGAAGCAGCGAGCGGGTGTCGGCCGAGAAGGGCGAAAGTCGAGTCGGAGCGAACGCCCGCCTGGTCGCGTGCGTGATCTTCGCGCTCGGGTTGCTCGTCTCGTCGACGGCCTCGGCGCGACTGCGTTGGGGCGCCGACGCCGAGGGCGGGGCGCCGTACGTGCTCCGCGATCCGAAGGCGCCGGACAAGGTGATCGGCTTCGAGGTCGATCTCGCGGAGGCGTTGAGCCGGGAGGTCGGCGAGCCCATCGACTTCGTCCAGTACGAGTTCGGCTCGCTGCTCCCGGGCCTCGAGCGCGGCGACCTCGACCTCGCGATGAACGGCCTCGAGATCACGCCCGATCGCGTGCAGCGCGTGCGCTTCTCGCGGCCGTACTACGTGTACCGGTTGCAGCTGGTGGTGCGCGCCGACGACGCGCGCTTCGCCGGCTTCGACGCGTGCGCGGCCGCGAAGTGCGTCGTCGGCACGTTGGGCGACACCGCGGCCGAGCGCCTCCTCGACGCGCGCGGCGTCGCCAAGCGCGTGTACGACGGGCAGGCCGAGCCCTATCGCGATCTCGGGCTCTCGCGGCTCGACGCGGTGCTCCTCGACGTCCCGGTGGCCACGTACTGGGCGCGCCCCGATCCGAAGCTGCGGTTCGTCGGCGAGCCGTTCGCGCGGGGGCTCTACGCCATCGCGTTTCGCAAGGACCGCGAGGCCCTCGCGGTGCGGTTCGACGGCGCGATCGAGCGCCTCGCCGCGCGCGGCGAGCTCGAACGCATCTACAAGAAGTGGAGCCTCTGGTACGACGAGCAGAGGTCGCTCGGCGCGCTCGGAGCCGCCGACGAGTCGGCGCGGACGTGGGGCGAGGAGTCTGCGCGCGCCTGGACCCCCGCGCGCTACCTGCCGCTGCTCTTGCAGGGGGCGCTCACCACCATCCTCATCGCCGTCGTGAGCATGGTGCTGGCGGTGCTCCTCGGGTTGCCGATCGCGGTCGCGCGGATGTGGGGACCGTGGCCCGTGCGGTGGCTCGCGACCGCCTACGTCGAGCTGTTCCGGGGCGTGCCGGTGCTGCTGCTGATCTTCTTCCTCTACTACGGGCTGCCGACGCTCGGCGTGAAGCTGAGCGCGATCAGCGCGGCCATCCTCGGCTTCGGGCTCAACTACGCGGCCTACGAGGCGGAGATCTACCGCGCTGGGATCGCCTCCATCCCGGTCGGGCAGTGGGAGGCGGCCGCGTCGCTCGGGATGGGGCGGCGCCTCACCTTCCGCCGGGTCATCCTCCCGCAGGCGTTCCGCGTGGTGTTGCCGCCGATGACCAACGACTTCGTCGCGCTGTTCAAGGACACGAGCCTGGTGAGCGTGATCGCGGTCGTCGAGCTGACCAAGCAGTATCAAATCCTCGCCAAGTCGAGCATGAAGTACCTGGAGATGGGGGCGGTCACCGCGGCGCTGTACCTGCTCATCGCGGTGCCGCTCGGCGCGTGGTCGCGGCGCCTCGAGGCGCGCGCGTCGAAGGGGGCGGGGTGAGCGCGCTCATCGACGTCGGCGGCGTGCGCAAGCGCTTCGGCGAGCACGAGGTGCTCGCCGGGATCGATCTGGTCGTCCCCGAAGGGGAGACGATCGCGCTCATCGGCCCGAGCGGGGGCGGGAAGTCGACGCTGCTCCGCTGCATCAACGGGCTCGCGAACTTCGATCAAGGGCGCATCCAGGTCGGCGCCTGTACGCTGCACCCCACGCGCGATCCGCGCGAGAGCCGCGCCGCCGCGCGCGACGCGCGCAAGCTCGTGGGGATGGTCTTCCAGGACTTCCAGCTGTTTCCGCACATGACCGCGCTCGAGAACGTCGCCGAGGCGCCGATCCACGTGCGCGGCCTGCCTCGACGTGAGGCGCACGAGCGCGCGCGCGCCCTGCTCGCGCGCGTCGGACTCGAGGCGCGCGCCGACGCCCTGCCGCGCGAGCTCTCCGGCGGTCAGAAGCAGCGCGTGGCGATCGCGCGTGCGCTGGCGATGGAGCCCAAGGCGCTCCTCTGCGACGAGATCACCAGCGCGCTCGACCCCGAGCTCAAGGGCGAGGTGCTCTCGGTGATCGAGAAGCTGCGCGCCGAGGGGATGACCCTGGTCCTGGTCACCCACGAGATCGGCTTCGCGCGCCGCGCCGCCGATCGCGCGGCGGTGCTCGCCGACGGCGCGATCGTCGAGAGCGGGCCGGCGCGCGAGCTGATCGACCGCCCGCAGACCGAGCGCACCCGGCGCTTCCTCGAGCGCGTGATGGCGTGACCGGGCCCAGTCGTCAGTCGTCAGTCGTCAGTCGTCAGTCGTCAGTCGTCAGTCGGAGCCGATCGCGCCCTTCTCCGCTGGATGCTCGTCGCCGCGCCGGCTCCCGAGGTCGAGGGTCCAAGGTCGAAGGTCGAACGTGAGACGGGGTTCGGCTGCTTTCTGCCTTCGACCTTCGACCTGGCGCATGCGACAGGTGCGCGCGCCGAGACCTGGTAGGAGGCGCAAGTCGCGTGGAGCGAGAGGCGCCGGTCTCCCGTCTCGAGCTGACGACTGACGACTGACGACTGATGACCCGGTCCCCGCGAGCGGCGACACGGCGAACGCTCGAGCGTCGCGGGCGCCCGCGCTAAATCCTGAGCATCGTGCCGCGGCACTCCGGCGAGCCGCAGCTGCACACCGTCTCGACCATCGCGGTGATCGCGTCGACGTCACCGGTGATCTCGAGCGCGTAGTCGTAGGTGATCTCCTCGCCCTTCGCGATCGGCTCGATCGCCACGAGGAACACGCGCTTCTTGTAGACGAGCAGCTGCGCGTTCGGGGAGCACGCGTGGTTGGCGAAGCGGGCGTCGCTGCCGCCGACCGCGCCGTCGATCGAGGTCCGCGCGTCGATCGCGAGCAGCTGCACGGCCGCGTCGGGCCTCGACGCGTAGCGCCGGCGCGCCTCGGCGCGGGTGACCCGCTCGCCCGTGTACTCGATGATCGGCGTGCCCTCGGCGATGTCCTCGGCGGCGAACAGCCCCTGGCCGTGCACGCGCGATCTCTTCACCTTGACCTTCGGAAAGCCCTTCACGTCAGTTCCCCTTGCCGAGGGTGATCTCGAGCGTGCCGCCCTTGCTCAGCGCCGCGTGCTCGACGCGCGGGCGCGCGAGCTCCTTGCCGTTCCAGCGCATCGACGTGGGCACCCAGAAGGCCGCGCTCGGGACCTTCGTCTCGCCGCCTGCTGCGGCGGTGGAGACGATGGTCAGCTCGCCGCCTTGGACCTTCAGCGTCGCCTTCGGGAAGATCGGCGACGCGACGAGGTAGTCGGTCGCGGCCACGCGTGGGAAGAGGCCCATCGCCGAGAACAGGTACCACGCGCTCATCGTGCCGCCGTCGTCGTTGCCAGGCAGGCCGTCGGGGCCGTCGCCGTACTCGTTGGCGAGCGCCCAGCGGATCCAGCGCGCGCCGCGCGCCGCGTCGTCGAGCTCGACGTACGCCCACGGCACATAGAGCACCGGCTCGTTGGAGTGCCAGTAGTACGCCTTCGGCGCGAGGCGGGTGCGCGGCTGACACGTCGACATCGCGAAGTAGTCGTCGAGCCGGCCGAAGAAGCGATCGCGCCCGCCCATCACCTCGGCGAGGCCCGGCATGTCGTGCGGCACGAACCACGTGTAGTGCCAGGTCGTGCCCTCGGCCCAGTAGTCCTGCCACGCGGTGTGATCGTCGCCGGTCGCGAAGGTGCCGTCGCGGTGGCGACCGAGGAGCAGCTCTCCGCTCCAGAGGTTCTTCCAGTTGCCCGAGCGTTTGCGGAACAGCTCGGCGTCGGCCTTCTCGCCGAGCGCGTCGGCGAGCGCAGCCAGCGCGAAGTCGTCGAACGCGTACTCGAGGGTGATCGAGCCGGAGCTGCCGCCGTCCTCGATGGCGACCCAGCCCTTCTCGGCGTACGGCGCGATGTGATCGCGGCCGTTCTTCGGCAGCGGCCCGAGCGCGGCCTTCTTCAGGACCTCGTAGGCGCCGCGCATGTCGAAGTCGCGGAGGCCCTTCTGCACCGAGTCACCGAACACCACCGCCGCCGAGTCGCCGACCATCCCCTGCGTCTCGCCGATGCCCAGCGGCCACTTCGGGGGCGCGCCGCCGTCCTTGGCCATCGCGGTCATCGAGCGCAGGAAGTCGGTCTGACGCTCCGGGTACACGAGGCTGAGCCACGGGTGCAGCGTGCGATACGTGTCCCACAGGCTGAAATCGGTGTAGTAGCGGTAGCCCTCGGCGACGTGCTCGGCCTGATCGATCCCGCGGTAGCGACCGTCGACGTCGGTCGCGAGCGTCGGCATGAGCAGCGTGTGATAGAGCGCCGTGTAGGCGATCTCGAGATCGCGCGCGCTGCGCGCCTCGAGCTTCACGCGCGACAGCAAGGGCTCCCAGGCGGCCTCGGCTGCGGCGCGCGCGGCGTCGAGGTCGAGCGACTTCGCCTCGGCGTCGAGGTTCCTCCGCGCGCCCTCGACGCTCACGTACGACAAGCCGACGGCCACGGTCACGGCGGCGTCCTTCGTCGCGTCGAACGTCACCCACGCGCCGACGTCGCCGCCGGTGCGCGACGTCTCGCCCTCGGCGAGCGCACCGCCCTTCCACACGCCGTGCTCGTCGAATGCGCGCGAGAAGCGGGCGACGAAGTACACGGGGACGCCGCCGAACCGCCCCGAGTACCCGCCGGAGTACCGCGCGAACCCGGAGATCTCACGCTTCTCGGCGTCGATGACGACGCTGCCGTCGACGATCTTCATCTCGGGCAGGGTGTGGCCGACGTCGACCAGCACCGTCGCCGCGGTCTCGGTGGCGGCGAAGGTGTAGCGGTGCCAGGCCACGCGATCGGAGGCGGTCAGCTCCACCGAGGTCTCGTCGTCGAGCTTCACGCGATACGACCCGGGCGACGCCTTCTCGTTCGCGTGCTTGAAGGTGACGCGGCGGCCCTTGGCGGTCGTCTTGGCGGCGGCCATGGCGCCGCGGGTCGGGAACAGCGCGACGGCGCCCGAGTCGACGATGCCGATCCCGTGCAGGCGCGTCTGGCTGAAGCCGTAGACGTAGTTGTCCTCGTAGGCGTAGCCCACGCAGTGCGAGAACGTCGGGGCGCCGCCGACGCTCATCGTGTCGGGTCCGGGACGGGCCATCCCGAACGGCGTCTGCGGGCCCGGGAACGTGCTGCCGGTGCCGAAGCCGACGCCGCCGGTGCCGATGAACGGATCGACGTACCGGCCGAAGGGCGCGGTCGCCGCGACCACCGCGCGCGTGTCGTCGGCCTCTGCCTCGAAGCACGATTCGACCGACGAGTCGCCGCCGGCATCGCCGGCCGGCCGCGCCGGATCGTCGGATGACTTGCTGCACGCCAGGACGGCGCACGCGAGGAAGAGCGCTCGCTTCACGGAGACCGAGCGTAGCGGATCCGTGCCGCGTCAGCCCCACGAACGCCGACTCAGTCGAGCTTCGTGTGCTCTTCGCGCTCGGTGATGTCGCCCTCGTGGAACAGGTACTCGCGCATCATCGCGTCGAACTCCGGGTCGGCGCGGCGGATCCATTCGAGGACCATGCAGGCGTGCTCGATCTCCTCGCGCGCGTTGTGCAGCATGATCTTCTTCAAGCCGTCGTCCGACGAGGCGTCGGCGCGCTGTCGATACCAGTCGATCGCCTCGAGCTCCTCCATCAACGAGCGTATCGCCCGGTGCATGTCGACGGTCTGCGGCCGAAGCTTGCCTTCCGGCTCGTGGAGGGAGGTCGCGCTCATGACGCGTGCGATGCCGGCTCGCGGGTCGCGTTTCGCTTCACCAGGGCTCGCGATGCTCGTGAGACCGACAATGTCAAGCGTGCACTGCTCGACCGTGCTCTTCCTCGCGGGGGCAGAAAAGTCCGCTGGCGACGCGCCCGAGGGGGCGGCGAGCGCGCCGCGGTTCCGGTCCGCTCCCCGGGGCGGCGCCTGCTGTTATCCTGCTCGGGAATGAGCGGTACGGCCGTACAGGCGCGCGAGCCTTCACGATGGCGCGTCGGGATGGTGATCGGCGGCAAGTACGCGTTGCTGTCGCTCCGTGGCGAGGGCGGCGAAGGTCCGCTCTTCGAGGCGCAGAACACGTGGACCGGCCGGCGGGTCGCCATCAAGCTCCTGCACGCCCGACTCGGCAGGAACGAGCACTCGATCGCGCGCTTCCTCGACCAGGCGCGCACCGCCACGCGCCTCGAGCACCCGCACATCGTCGACGTGCTCGACATCGGCCAGGACCAGAGCGACGGCTCGTATTTCATCGTGCAGGAGTTCCTGCGCGGCCATGACCTCCGCGCGCTGATCGACCGGCAGCAGCTCGACCCGGCGCAGGCGCTGAACCTGCTGGTCCCGATCATCGCCGCGCTGATCGCGGTGCACGATCACGGCATCGTCCACCGCGATCTCAAGCCGGAGAACATCTTCCTCGCGAAGAACGCGCTCGGCACCGTTGTCCCGAAGCTCATCGATTTCGGCGTGGCGCGCGCGGTCAGCACGGTCACCAAGAGCGTGGCGCACCACGAGCGCGGCGTCGGCACCATCGAGTACGCGTCCCCCGAGCAGGTCCGCGGCGACATGCTCGACGCGCGCGCCGACGTCTGGTCGATGGGCGTCGTCTTCTACGAGGTCATCGGTTGGAAGCGGCCGTTCGACGGCGCCGACGAGGGCGCGGTGGTGGCGAACATCCTCCGCCTCGATCCGCCCGGGCTCGAGCAGCTCAACCCGGCGGTGTCGTCGGATTTCGCCTCGGTCATCGCCCAGGCGCTGCACCGCGATCGCGATCGTCGCTGGCCGTCGATGCGCGACTTCCTGCAAGCGCTCCTCGAGTGTCCGTCGATCCCGGGCGAGGAGATCCGCGCGCGTCACCGCGCGGTGCTCGGGAGCCTCGCGCCGCCGAAGCCCTCGACCGCGAGCCGTCCGAGCGAGGCGCCGCGGCCCGGCAACCGCACGATCTCGGTGATCGATCTCGACGCCGCGCAGTCGCTCGGCGCCGGTCGCCTGCAGAGCGAGCTCGGCCTCGAGTCCGGGTCGCGCGCGACCACCGACGGCCTCGCCGCGGCGGCGGAGCGCGCGCTGCAGACCAACGCGCTCGACGAGGCGATCGCCGACGCCGAGCGCGCCATCCGTCGCGCCATCGGCACGCCCGGGGTCACCGCGCGCATGCGCCTCGTGCAGGCGGTCGCCCACCGCTGGCGAGGCGCGCACGTCGACGCCGCGCGGTGCGCGTTCGAGGCCATGGAGCTGCACCCACGCGGGTCGGCGCCGTGGTTCGAGTCGGTCGGCGAGCTCGCGGTCGCGAGCGGCGCGATCGGCGAGCGCGACAGGCTCGGCTCCCTCGCGGCGGCGATCCTCGGCGTCGAGCCGAGCGACGGAGAGGCCGCCGCGGCGCGTCTGGTCGCGGCCTTCCGCATCGCCGCGTGGCTCCTGCGCACCGGTCAGACCGAGCGCTCCGAGTCGGTGCGCGCGGCCGTGGCCGAGGGGGCGGCGGCGCTCGGGCCTCGCGAGCCGCTCGTGCGCGCGTGGTACGAGGTGATCGGCGCCGAGATCGGCTCCCACCAGGGCGATCCCGGCGCGTCCATCGAGCACCTGCAGCGCGCGGTCGACGCCTTCGCCGAGGCGGGCGACGCGCGCAGCGCCTGCGTGCAGCGGCAGAACCTCGCCAACCAGTACATCCAGCTCGGCGCCTACGCCGAGGCCGACGTCGCGCTGGTCGAGGTGCTGAAGGCCGCGCTCGCCATGAAGCTCGAGATGGCCTCGGTGGTGAAGGCGAACCACGCGGTGGTGCTCGCGCGCATCGGCGACGTGGCCGCGGCGGCGCAGAAGGCCCGTGAGGCGGTCGACGAGCTCGTCGCGCGCGGCAACCGCCGCGCCGAGGCGTTCTGTCGCATCTACCTCGCCGGCATCCTCTCGTTCCAGAAGGACTTCGTCGCCGCCGAGGACGAGGCCCGCGCGGCGATCGTCGCGGCGAGCTCGGCGCCCGAGGCGCGCGCCTACGCGTTCGCCACGCTCGGCGCGCTGCTGCTACGGCAGAAGAAGCTGCACGAGGCGCACGAGGTCGCGTCACGCGCGATGGAGATCATGATCTCCATCGGCGGCGTGAGCGAGGGCGAGTCGCTGATCCGTCTGGTGCACGCGGTGTCTCTGCGCGCCCTCAAGCGGCACGACGAGGCCGAGGCCGCGCTCGACGTGGCGGTGGCGCGCTTGCGGGAGCGCGCCGAGCGCATCAGCGACGAGCGCTGGCGCAAGAGCTTCCTCGAGAACATCGCCGAGAACGCGAGCACGCTGGCGCGGGCCGGCAAGCGCGACGAGGTTGGCTGAGTCGTCCAGTCGTCAGTCGTCAGTCGTCAGTCGTCAGTCGTCAGTCGACCGCGGCCGCCAGCCGCTTCATCGTGCGTCTCGGCTGAAGACTGAAGACTGAAGACTGATGACCCCGGCCCCCGCGAGCAGCGACAGCGCCGGCGCTCGACGTCACTTCTTCGCGGCCGGCGCCGGCGGCTTCGTGAGGTCGATCGGGATCCAGAACAGCTTCAGCTGCTTGTGGCCGCCGTCGCGCTTGTAGCCGACGAACCCGAACAGCACGTCCCACGAGTTGCCCTGCGGCTGCTCTCCGACGTGGAAGAGCGGCAGGAAGTAGAAGTCCCAGTTCGGCCCCTTGGTCGAGGGGCGCTCGAGGTACAGCGAGTTGAGGGCGAGCTGCGTGGTGCCTTCTTCGTCGGCGAAGCGCCAGAAGACCGGGAACACCACCGTCGCGCGCTTCTTCGGGGTGACGAAATCCCAGAAGACCGGCGCGAGGACCGAGTGCGAGTTGGTCTTGTCCTTCCCGAGGTAGAGGAACGGGTGGACGTTGAACGTCCAGCCGTCGACCTCGGTGACGTGGTGGAAGGTCGGGAAGACCCACGTCGTGCGCGAGACGCCGTAGTCGTGCCAGTGGCCGAACAGCGGCG
This sequence comes from Deltaproteobacteria bacterium, assembly GCA_016182965.1. Lineage (GTDB taxonomy): Bacteria > Myxococcota_A > Polyangia > Polyangiales > JADJMO01 > JALHOE01. The sequence continues at coordinate 73,728 of JACPFM010000075.1, forward strand.
TGAGCACCGACCAACCGGTCGGATCGTACGTCGTGAAGATCGGCCCGGTCAGCCAGCGGTGCCGGTACAGATCCGGGTCGTGGTAGTGCGCGAACAGCGGGATGATCGGCCCCGCGAGGTCGAGCGTCGTGCGGCCGCGATACTGCGAGTAGAGCGGCGTGACGATCGTGCGGCCGCCCTCGGTGTCGCGGCCGAGGATGAAGAGCGGCGTCGCCAGGAGGCTCTTGCCGTCCTTGCGCCGGGACGTGTGGAAGAACGGCAGCAGCGTCGTCGCGGTCGAGTCGTCGTCGCGCGAGTGAAGGAAGAGCGGGAAGACGTCGAGCACCACCTTGCCGGGCGCGGTCTTGTAGAGGACCGGACCGACGACGGTGGTCTGCTTGGAGCTGTCGCGGTCTTCGTGGTGATACGTCAGCAGCGGCGGGATGAAGAAGTAGCTCGTGAGCTTGTCGGAGTCGCGCCCGGCGAAGACGAACGGCACGACGCCCCAGTCGACGTCGCGGTCCTTGCGGTCGTAGTAGCCGATGCCGCCGATCAGCGAGAACGCCTTCTTCGGGCTGTGGTGGCTGAAGGTCAGCAGCGCCGGCGCGTGGAAGTAGCCGCCGTCGGGCTGCGACGACGCGAAGAACAACGGCGCGAGCCAGCGGTGCCACTCGCCCTTGGGGCCGTCGCGCCAGAGCACCGGGGGGACGACGGTGGTCGTGGTCTTGTCGTCGCGCCAGCGGAAGAACAGCGGGAACGCCGCGTCGACGTCGTGCAGCTTGCTGCGCTTCTTGTAGTACAGCCCGTAGAAGCTCTCGCGATCGGTGACCGCGTTCGAGTCGTCGACGGTCTTCCGGTCGTAGTAGAACGGGAACACCGCGCTGGTGATCACGTTCGCGATGCGCTCTTTGTACGCGAGGGGCCAGATGCCGGTCCGCGTGCGGCTGCCGAGCGGCTTGTCCTCGCCGAAGTGGCTGGAACCGAGGTCGTCCTTGATGCCCTCGGGGATGATCAGCGGATCCTCCTCCTTGGGCGCCGGCTTCTTCTTCTTCGGGGGCGGCGGCGGCTCGGCGTAGGGATCGGCCTTCGGCGCTCCGGCGGCAGGGTCGGCGGGCGGCTCGGCGGGCGGCGCGCTGGCGGGCGGCGCGCTGGCGGTCGGCGCGACGCCAGGAGCGGGCTTGAAATCGCCCGGATCCTGCGCGCGCGCGACGAGCGGCAAGCTCGCACCCGCGAGCGCCACCAGGAGCGGAACGACCTTGCGCAGGCTCACCCGGTCGACCCTCCGCGGACCGCCTCGGTGACCGCGCTCACGACCTCGGCACGCGGGACGTCGCGCTGCGCGTGCGCCGCGAGGTCCTTGAGCTGAACGACGCCGCGATCGACCTCGCCGTCGCCGATGACCATGGCGATCGTCGAGCCGAGCGCGTTGGCGCGGCGGAGCATCGACTTGAGCGAGCCGCCGCGCCCCTCGACCAGCGTGGGGACGCCCGCCTCGCGCAGCTCTCGGGCGAGCGCCAGCGCCTCGCCCATCGCGCGCTCGCCGAGCGGCGCGACGAACACCTCGGGCTGGTCCTTCGCTGGTGCGACCGACGTCGCCAGGAGCAGGCGCTCGAGACCCGCGGCGAAGCCGATGGCCGGCGTCGGCGGCCCGCCGAGCTCCTCGACGAGGCCGTCGTAGCGGCCGCCGCCCACGAGGGTGTTCTGCGCGCCGAGCTCGCCGCCGCGGCCCCGGACCTCGAACAGCGTACGCGAGTAGTAGTCGAGGCCGCGCACGAGCCGCGGCTCGACGGTGTACGGGGTGCCGAGCTTGTCGAGGTGGCGGCGGAGGCCGTCGAAGTGTGCGCGGTCGTCGTCGCCGATGACGTCGAGCACCGACGGGGCGGACGCGATCACCTTCTGATCGCGCGGGTCCTTGGAGTCGAGGATGCGCAGGGGGTTGGTGGTGAGCCGCCGCTTGCTGTCTTCGGAGAGCGCGTCCTTGTGCGGCTCGAGGTACTCGACGAGGCGCTCGCGGTAGCGCGCCTTGGTGCCCTTGCCGCCGAGCGAGTTGAGGAGGACCTCGACGTCGGTGATGCCGAGCCGCCGCAGGAGGCCGACGATCATGTCGATCATCTCGGCGTCGACGAGCGGACCCGGATCGCCGAAGACCTCGCAGCCGGCCTGGTAGAACTGGCCGTAGCGGCCGCGCGCCGGGCGCTCGCCGCGGAACATCGGGCCTTCGTAGTAGAGCCGGCTGACCGGCTCCTTGGCGTGGAGCCCGTGCTCGACGTACGCCCGCACGACGCCGGCGGTGCCCTCGGGGCGGACCGTCATCGGCTCGTCGTGGAAGACGAACGAGTACATCTCCTTGTCGACGATGTCGGTGCCCTCGCCGACCGAGCGCACGTACAGCTGCGTGTGCTCGATGACGGGCACGCGGATCTCGCGGTAGCCGTGCAGCCGGACGACCTCGCGGATGGTCGACTCGAGCGCGCGCCAACGCGCGACGTCGGTCGGGAGCAGGTCGTTCATGCCTTTGACGGCGGAGATCGCGCGGGACATGGGGCGGGGTGAGGAACGCGACGGTAGCAGGCGAGGACGGCGGCGGGCTCCGGCTTCTACTTGCGAACGATGCGGCGCGGCAAGCACCCCCGGCCCATCGGGTGGCGCCGCGCACGAAAAACCCTGGCGCAAAGCACGCGGTCGTTGCGTCGGTCGGCAACCGATGCACTGGCCGACCGCTTCGGGAGCGTGTCCCTTCCGCTCCCGGCGCACGGTCCGTCGCATGCAACTTCCCGCCTGGTGGCGCGGACCGTCCCGCGCCGACCCAGGAGCAAAGCCATGAACAAGCAGGATGGGCTCCGCCGGGAGCTGAACACCACCCTCGACGAGCTGCGCACGCTGCGCGACGAGATCCGCGTCCAGCTGCACCTCGCAGGCATGGAGGCGAAGGATCGTTGGAACCGCGACCTCGAGCCACGGCTGTTCTCGATGGAGAAGCGGGTCGAGCGCGAGGTCGGCGACGCGACCAAGACGGCCCTGCACGAGCTGGCCGAGACCATGCGCCGCTTCCGCGACAATCTCAAGAGCAACTGAAGAGCCCGTCGCGATTTGCCGACTGGCCGCCACGTCGCTGCTCGCGAAGCCCGGGTCATCAGTCGTCAGTCGTCAGCCGCGGCCGGGATTCTCTTCGCTCCTCACTCTGACTGATGACTGATGACTGATGACTGACGACTGACGACTGGAGCGAGGGAGGCCATGCACCAAGCCATCCGCCACTACATGAGCGCGAACCCCCGGACGGTAGGCCCGCGGGACACGCTGTACCGCGCGCGGCAGCTCATGCAGGCCTCCGCCATCCGCCACCTGCCGGTCGTCGATCGCGGCAGGCTCGTGGGCGTCATCACCGAGCGCGACATCCACTTGCTCGAGGGCGTCGGCCAACCTCCGAGCCATAGCCACGTCGAGGACGCGATGACGCCCGACCCTTTCGTGGTCAGCGCAGACGCGCCGGTGCACGTCGTCGCGCGCGCCATGGCCGATCACAAGCTCGGCTCGGCCATCGTCCTCGACGAGGGCCGGGTCGCGGGGATCTTCTGCGCGACCGACGCGCTGCGCGCGCTCTCGGAGCTGTTCGACGAGTACTTCAGCGCGCCGACCTCCGATCGCTGGGGTCGCCCGATCTCCCCGAGGCTCGAGCCATGACCCCGCGCGCGGCGCTCGCCCAGTACGTCCGCGATCGCTTCGGCGCCGAGATCGAGAGCGTCGAGCCGATCGGCGGCGACGCCGGGCCGAAGGAGTTCGGCTATGGCGACGTCGTCCGCGTCACGCTCCGCGGACGCGCGCACCCGAGCGTGCACGAGCTGGTCGTCCACACCGCGCGCCGCGGCGGGTTCGGCCACGACACGCTCGCCGATCGCGCCGCCGAGGTGATCCTCGCCTGGGAGACGTTCAACGAGCTCCCGGCGCACGTCCACGCGCTCGATCTCGGGGCGATCGACGTCGACGGTCGCATGCGATCGGTCGGCGACGTGCGCGACTTCTTCCTGGTCACCTCGTACGGGCAAGGCGAGCCCTACTACGAGGATCTCGCCCGCATCGCCGAGACCGGCGTCGCCACCGGCGAGGACCTCGCGCGCGTCGAGCGCCTCGCCACGCATCTGTCGCGCATCCACCGCGACAAGCGCGACGCGCCCGAGCTCTGGGTGCGCCGCGTCCGAGATCTGGTCGGCGGCCACGAGTGCATCGCCGGCCTGCTCGACAGCTACGACGATCACTACGAGGCGGGCGTGCCCTCGCGCGAGATCCGCCGGCTGATCGAGCACTGGGCCGTCGATTGGCGTCACCGCCTCAAGCCGATGACCTCGCGGCTCTGCCGCGTGCACGGCGACTTCCACCCGTGGAACGTCCTGTTCGACGGCGCGGGCTTCGCGCGGCGGCTGACGCTGCTCGATCGGAGCCGCGGCGAGTGGGGCGAGGCGGCCGACGACCTCGCGGCGATGTCGATCAACTACGTGTTCTTCTCGCTGCGCGCCCACCACGCGGCCGATGGCCCCTTCGCCGAGATGTTCCGCCGGTTCTTCGACACCTGGCTGACCGAGATGGGCGACGACGACGCGCTGCGCGTGATCGCGCCGTTCTTCGTGTGGCGCGCGCTGGTGGTCGGGTCGCCGGTCTGGTATCCGAAGCTCGGCGGCGACGTGCGCGCGCGGCTCTTCGAGATCGTCGCGCACGTCATGCAGCGCGACCGGCTCGACCTCGACGACCTCGATTCGCTGTTCGCGCCCCCTTTAGCCCCGCTCGAGGACATGATCGCCCACCCATGATCGCATGGATCACCGGCCGACCCGCCTCCGGCAAGACGACGCTCGGGCGGCGGGTGGTCGCCGCGCTCGAGGGCGCGATCACGCCGACGCCGCGCTACACCGCCGAGGAGCGCGCCATCGTCTACCGCGCCATCGCCTACGTCGCGCGTCGCCTCGACGAGCAGGGGGTGATCGCCGTCGTCGCGGCGACGGCGCACCATCCGGCGCTGCGGGCCGCGGCGCGCGAGGTGTGCGGTCCCATGCTGCTGGTCTTCGCCCGCTGCCCGGCCGAGGTGTGCGAGGCGCGCGACCCCAAGGGGCTCTACCGCCGCGCGCGCGCCGCCGCGCAGGGGACGATGCCCGGCGTGCACGAGTCGTGGATCGATCCCGAGGACGCCGACGCGGTCGTCGACACCGACCGCGAGGTCGACGACGCGACGGTGCGGGCGATCGCCGCGCGCGTGAGCGCGTGATCGCTTGCGCGAGCCAGCCTCAGAACAACACGTCCTCGACCGGCCGGCGCGGCGTGGGGCGGACGTCTGTCTCGGCGAAGCCCACGCGCACGACGACCTGCGGCGTGCCGTCGATGCCGACCACCCGCGCCACGCGCGGCCGCAGCTCGCCCACCTCGATCGCCTGGTTGAGGAACGACGCCGAGAGGCCGAGCACCGTCGCGCGCAGCAGCGCGCGCCCGAGCGCCTCGCCGGCGTAGAGCCAGTCGATCGGCCGATCGCGCAGCGTGCCGAGCACCGCGAGCACCGGCGCGCCCTCGGCGAGCTCGAGATCGCGCGCGGCCTCGCCGTCGCCACGATCGAAGGTGCGGACGACGAACGGCCCGATCTGCGACGCGAGATCGCCCATGCCGAGCGCGTACCCGGGGATGCCGTCTCCCGCTCCCTGCTGGCGGTTGCTGCGCAGCCAGCGCGCGAGCTCGTCGCGGAAGGCCGGATCCTCCCACTGCGCCCGATCGCCCTCGGCGATCAGCTCGGCCAGCAGGTGGCGTCGGGCCTTGTCCTGCACGGCGTCGACCCACACGCCGTCGATCTCGGCGGCGCCGCGCAGCGAGATGAGGGAGGCGATCGGCACGGGGCGCGCGGCGAACGGACCTCGGTTGGTGCGGCGCGCGTCGATGGCGTTGCAGAGCGCGATCTCGTCCTCGGTCGGCACGACCCGCTCGGCGAGCGACACGCGCGCGAGCAGCTCGGGGGCGCGCGCGTCGGGCATGCGCTCGACGTGCGCCGCGTACCCGTGCCGTCGCAGCGCGATGACCAGGAACGACAGCGCGGCCCCGCAGCTCATCACCAGCTCGCGCCCGTAGGGATCGACGACGGGGAGCAGGCGACTGCCGTCGGCCCACACATCGACACGGCGCCGATCGACGTGGAAGCGCCACGGCTGCGTGTTGTGGGACGAGGGCGCCTGCACCGCCTGCCCGATGGCGAGGCGCAGGAGCGTCGCGTCCAGGTCCGCAGACCCGAGGGAGGCGCGTTGCGGTTCCGTCGTCGGCTGCGTGTGGATCACGGTGTTCCTCCTCGTGCGAGCGAGACCGGGCGTTGGGCGTGGCCGCGCGGCCGCGCCGAGCGACGCAGCCGGATCGAGAGCGCGACCAGCACGGCGCCGAACGCCACCGCGTAACCGCCGAGCAGCTGCGCGAGCGCCGACGTCCCGAGGGCGGGCCAGGCGATCACGGTGCCGCCGAGCAGGATCGACGCGGCGCCGCCGGCGAGCAGCGCGACGGTGGTCGCCCGATCGCTGCCGATCGCGGAGGCGGCGAGGATCTCGAGCGCGCCCGTCAACAACGCCCAGGCCGCGATCAGCCCGACGAGCCAGCCGCCGGCGACCGCCGGCAGCAACGAACCGAAGGCGCCGATGACTACGCCGGTGACGCCCTCGAGCATGAGCGCGATCGACCACCGGGTGCGCGGCGCCTCGCGCATGGCCATCGAGAAGGCCATCGCGCCGTCGATCATCGCGAAGACGCCGAAGATCAGCACCAACACGGTCGGTCCGAAGAGCGGCCACGCGAACACGGCGACCGCGAACGTGATCGCGAGCGCACCGCGCCAGAAGACGGCGTGCGCGTGGGGCGCGAGTCGGTGGGCCATCGCACCTGGTGGTCAGCAACCGGAGTGCCACCGCGATCGGCGACCATCGCCCGTGAAAACCTGCCGCAGCGCGGGGTGACCGACGCAAGGGATGCGTTCGCAACCGCCCGCCCCGCTGCGCCTATCCGCGGCATGCGCGATGCTCCCGGTTCGGGCCATGGGGCTCGAGCAGCGTTGGCTGCGCATCATGCTCGTCGCTGGCGTCGTCGCCACGGCGGTCGTCGTGCTCCCGTGGGCCGGCATCGTGGTGCTCGCCGCATGGTTCGCGCACCTCGCGCGCCCCGTGCTCGAGGCGTCTCAGCGCGTGCTCGGCGGTCGGCGGCGCGCCGCCGCGCTCGTGACCGTGCTCGGCATGATCGTGCTGCTGACCCCGCTCGCGGTCGTGCTCGTCGTCTCGGTGGCGACCGCGCTCGACCTCCTGCACCGCGTCGAGCACACCGAGCTCGGCCTGCAGTTCGTCGACATGGTGGGGCGATCGGCCAAGGACGGGGCGGTGCGCGCGGCGCAGGCCGTCGGGCGCGGCGCGACGCGGGTGGTCATCGGCTTCGGCCTCTTCGTGATCGGCGCGTACACCTGCCTCGTCGACGGGGATCGAGCGTGGACGTGGCTCGGCGATCGGGTGCCGCTCGGCCCGGCCGCGCGCGCGCGGCTCGCGGCCGCGTTCTACGAGACCGGGCAGGGGCTCCTGGTCGGACTGATGCTGACCGCGCTCACCCAGGCGCTGGTGGCCACGCTCGTCTACGCCGCGCTCGGCGTGCCGCACGCGGTGGTCCTCGGGGGCCTCACGTTCCTCGCGGCCTTCGTGCCGTTCATCGGCACCGCGACCGTGTGGGTTCCGGTCGCGGTCGGGCTGTTCGTCTCGGGCCGTCAGGCGGCTGCGGTCGCGCTGGTCGCGCTCGGGGTGCTGCTGATCGGTGCGGTCGACAACCTCCTGCGCCCGTACTTCGCGCGATGGGGGCGGCTCTCGCTGCCGACGTGGCTGGTCGCGCTCTCGATGTTCGGCGGCTTCGCGTTGCTCGGCTTCCAGGGGCTCGTGCTCGGACCCGTCGTGATGCGCGTCACCCTCGAGGTCCTCGCGATCGTGCGCGCCGGCGACGAGGAGGAGCTCGCGCAGGAGCGCGCGAGCCTCGCGCGCGCGGAGCTCGGGGGCGAAGCGTCACCCCCGAGCCCCTTCGTCGAGGACACCGCGTCGAGCGCCGACGAGGCCGCGTCGGGTCTGGAGTCGACCGTCACACGCCCCGTCACCCGCCCCCTCGCACGCGCCGTCACACAATCGAGGAAGACGACACGCGCGTCTGCTCCTCCGGCGCGAGGCCGCGGAGCGTCGTGACGATGTACTCGCGATGCCGCCGCTCGTCGGCGAGGTGGCTCTGGAGCACCTGCACGACGTCCGAGCTGAGCCGGGTGTGCACGACGGCGCGCTCGTACGCCGTGTTGGTGTCGTCCTCGTTGGTCTTCATGGCCATCAGGATGGCGCGATCGCCGAAGAGCCCGCCGATGACGACCTTGCCCTTGGTCAGCACGCGCTTGATGTCGCCCTGCAGGACCACGTCACCGCCGAGGCGCTGCAGAATGGGGTTGAGCGTCGCGACGTGACGACGGTGATCGTCGCAGAACTGCCGCAACCGCTGACCGATGATCGAGTCGTCGAGCCGGGCGATCGCCGCTTCGTACGCCTCGATGGCGTCGTAGTCGAGCTCGACGAGGTTGCGGAGCAGGGAGACCGGATCAGACTGCTTGCCCACGAGCGTTGCCATCGAACCTCCTCGGTGCCTTCGGAAGAAGCGAAGGTCGCTGGCGATCGAGCGAGGGCCGTGCCGGGCGCGAGCGCGCACCCCGCGTCCAGTCATCCGTGGATGACTCGACTTCGACTGACGCGTTCCGGACGACTTCGACTTTCAGCAGACGACTTCAACAGACGACTTCAATAGACGACTTCAACACACGACTTCAACACACGACTTCAGTCGTGGAGCGCCAGGCGCGACGCCCATACGACGCCGCGTCTGCCCGCTTCGCGGTTCAGGGTCGAACATCAGAGGTCGAAGTCCTCCCGAGGATTCGACCTTCGACTTTCGACCCGGTCTGCGATGGCCTCCAAAGCGCAGGCGCCACGAGGCTGCCGTGCTGACGACTGACGACTGACGACTGACGACTCTCAGTACTCGAACGCGCTCTCGCCGATGAACTCCCGCAGGATGCTCGTCGGCGGCACGTGCGCGGCGTGGATCGCCACGAAGCGGTCGACGAGCTGCCGCAGGCGGCTGGCGGTCGGCTGGGCCGGGTGGTCCTCGGGGACCTCGAGCAGATAGCGTTCAGCGTACGTCTTGAGCACCGAGAGCTCGTAGACGAGCGAGGTGTCGAACACGACGTCGGCCTGATCGACGAACGGGAAGATGTGCAGGCGCTCGCCGCGCCGCACCGACGGCCAGCGCATGATGTTGTCTCCGGGCGAGCACCCGCGGCCGCGGCGATCGCGGACGATGCGGCGGAGCAGCCGCAGGTCGGCCGCGCCCAGCCGGGAGGCCTCGTCGAACGGCAGCGACGTCATCGGCTGGATGAAGATCTTGAACGTGTGCGCGTGCGGGACCGTGTCGCCGAGCAGCTTCGGGTTCAGCCCGTGGATGCCCTCGAGCATCAGCACCTCGCGCGGGCCGAGGACGATCTCCGGCCCGCCGCTCGGGTGGCTCTTGCCGGTGACGAAGTCGTAGCGCGCGGTGCGGACCGCCTCGCCGCGGAGCATCCGGCGCAGGTGCTCGCCGAGCAGGTCCAGATCGAGCGCCTCGAGCGCCTCGAAGTCGTACTCGCCGTCGGGGCCGCGCACGGTCTTCTCGCGATCGACGTAGTAGTCGTCGAGCGAGATCGCGACCGGGTGGATGCCCACCAGCGCGAGGTGCACCTTCAGGCGCTTGATGAAGGTCGTCTTGCCCGACGAGGAGGGGCCGGCGATGCACACCACGCGCACGCGCCCCTCGCGCTCGGCGATGAGGTCGGCGATGCGCGCGAGCCGCTTCTCGTGGAACCCCTCGGCGACGCGGATCGTCTCGGACACGCCGCCGTCGACGCACGAGCGGTTGAAGGCGCCGACGCTGGTGACGCCGAGCCCGGCGAGCCACCGCGCGTGATCGCGCATGATCTCGGCCCACGTCGAGCGCTCCGGCTCGAAGCCGACCGGCGGATCGCCGGCGATCAGCACCGCGCCCTCCGCCGTGGGGGCGAGCGAGAAGCGCTGGAGCATCCGCGCGCTCGGCACCATCGCGCCGGAGCGGATCGCCTGGAAGCGCCCGCAGCTGACCATCGGCACGGTGGACTCGCGCCAGGTCCGCAGCAGCTCGAACGCCGCGCGGCCCCCGGTCTCGAGGAAGTGGGAGCGCGCCTCCTCGAGCGTCCACCACTCCTCGCGGAAGGCGACGTCGCGCTCCATCAGCTCGTTCATGCGCGCGCGCAGGCGATCGACGACGCCGTGCGGCGAGGCGCAGCCGCCGAGCTCGAGCCAGATGGCGTTTCCCATCGTCGCGTTCACGCGCACCTGCAGCTGCGGGATGTCGCTCGCGGCCTCGAGCAACAGGAGCACCGTGCTCTCGCGCACGATGCGCTCGCCCTCCCAGTGGGCGCTCGAGAGGGGCGCGACGTGCGCCGACGCGGTGAGCGGCGTCGTGAGCGCGACCGCCTTGTGATCGACCAGCGCGGCGACCACCGGCGCGCCGTCGACCTCGCGCGGCAGCAGGTCGCCGACACGCGTGCCGGTACGCACGTCGCGCGGCGCGCCGTCGATGGTCGCCTTGATCGAGGTGCGGCGCGGGACCGAGCGCTCGCGCAGCAGCACGCCGACGCTGTCGGTCATCTCGGTGAGCTGGGTGCCGAGCGTCGACACCAGCGCCTCGACCAGCGCGGTCGCCGTGCGCGGCTCCTCGTCGGCGAGCGCGCGAAAGCGCTGCCCGTCGAAGCGGTCGAGGATCATCGGCGTCGCGGCGACCAGCGTCGCCGCGCGCGGCCGCCCGGCGACGAGCGCGAGCTCGCCCACGTGATCGCCTGGACCGACGAGGCCGAGATCGAGATCGCCGCGGCGCAGTCGCCCCTCGCCCTCGACGACGAGGTACATCTCGCGCGTCGCGTCGCCCTCGCGGAGGACCGTCGCGCCCGCCTCGAACGAGCAGCGCTCGAGGTACCGCTGCACGATCGCGCGGTGCGCCTCGCTGAGCGAGGAGAGCAGTCGGGACCCGGCGCTCATCGACCGACCAGCTCGCTGCGATACGCGTCGGAGAGAATGCGCTTGAGCGCGCGGCGACGGTCGGCGTCGGCGCTGGAACGCGCGGCCCGGAAGCGCAGGCCCGCGGGCCGCATGAGCAGCTGGCGCAGCGTCAACGACTCGTCGGGCCCCGCGGCGACGATCGCCCGCGCGCGGGCCCGGACGTCATCGCAGGACTCCGCCCAGATCACCCGTTCGCGCACCCCCGCGCCGCCGCGGATCAGCACGATCAGGCCCGGGCCGCTCGGCGTCGCCTCGGCATGCTCGTGATCGAGCGGCGCATCGTCGGTCCAGCGGAGACCCGTCGCCGGATCGAAATGCGGGAACGTCGGCGGATGGGTGACCGGGATGCCGAGCATGCCGCGCAGGAGGTCGACGGCGGAGGCGATCCCGATCGCTCGCCCTGCGCCGTCGACCACCACCACCCGGTGCTCGCCGCGCTCGCCCATCGTGCGCGCGGCGTCTTCGATGGTCGTCTCGGCAGTGGTGGTGATCGGCGGCGATGTCATTCGATCGCGGACGAGCTCCCCAGGAGCGTCGGCACCCGGCCTGGCGTCGGCGAGTAGCTCGTGGAGCGATACCATCCCGATGGGTGTCGCGTTCTCGACGACGGGCGCGCCGCCGATCGAGAGCGCGACGAGGAAACGGACGGCATCGTCACGGCGCTCGTCGGGTCGCAGCGTGAACAGCTCGCGGTTCATCACCTCGGCGACCGTGACGGCCATACCCGAACGAGCAGCAAGTGATGTGCCCGCAGCTCAGGTGGGTTTTGCCGGTTCTCGCGGAGAAGCGACGCGGTGCGTCGCGCAGCTCTTGCGCGCCCTCCGCGCGCTGCCGCCGGCTCAGCATCGACTCAATGGCGCCGGTGCGGCGCGAGCGAGACGTGCGCGCGGAACGCGAGCTCGCGGTCGAGCAGCTCGTGCAGCGCGCCCTCGACCATCCAGCGGAACTCGCGCTGCGCCTCGTGATCGTCGGCGGCGCTCGGCGGAAACGGCGGCGCGATGGGATCGCCGAGCACGTACCGGAGGTGGACGCGGTGCGGCCAGGGCAACAGGTGCGCGGGGCGCGGCAGCGGGATGAAGCCGAGGCCGAACCTTCCGAGCAGGCGTTCGCCGCGCTCCACCGCGTCGCCGACGAAGTTGAACAGCTCGTCGGCGCCGATCGACGCGAGCGGGACGATCGGGCACCGGTTGCGGATCGCCGCGCGCACGAAGCCGTAGCGCTCGCCCCACAGCAGCCGATACCGCAGCGCGGCAGGCTTCACCGCCTCGCGCAGCCCGCCGGGGAGCACGACGACGAGCGCCTCGTCCGCGAGCAGTCGATCGACGTTCTCGGATGAGCCGTCGACGGTGCCGACCGTCGACGCGATGCGCCGCAGGAACGGCACCTTCCACCACAGGTGCTCGCCCAACACGAACACGTCGCGGCCGGTCGACTCGTGGATCGCCGCCATCGGGAACACGGCGTCCCAGCCGAATGCGTGGTTTGCGACGATCAACGCGCGGCCTGCAGGGATGCGCTCGATGCCCTCGACCTCCACGTGGAGGCGGTCGCCGAGACGCTCGACGAGACGCAGGAAACGCGCGGCCGCGACGGGCCGGTACCCGCCGAACGCCTCAGCCTGCTGCTCGCGGAACCCGTCCAGCGTCACGCCCGGAGAACGAACACGTTCCATGCCACCTTCCCACGACCGGCGTCGCGATCGGCGCGCCGGTCCGGGGTCGCTTCTCACCACCGCGCCTCTGCGCTAGAGCCGGTCCCATGCGTCTCCGGTCCACAGCCCGCGCGGTCCTGCTCGCGGTCGCCCTCACGAGCGGCTCCCTCGCCGCGCCCGTAGCCGTCGTCGCGATGCCGACCGACGCGCACGCGCAAGCGATGAGCGTCGTGTACGTCGACGTCGACAAGGTCATCAACGACTGCGACGAGGGGAAGGACGCCGCCGAGGCGCTCAAGAAGGAGCAGGCCAAGCGGCAGACCGAGATCCAGGCGCGCGAGGTCGAGATCAAGAAGCTGCAGGACGACCTCGAGAAGCAGGCGAAGGCGTTCTCGGCCGCGGCGATCGAGAAGAAGGCCGCGCACTACCAGCAGGCGGTCGTCGAGTACCAGAGCATCGTCGTCAAGTACAACAAGGAGCTCCAGGACAAGGAGCGCGATCTGTTCGATCCGATCGAGCGTCGCATCAAGGAGCTCCTCCGCACGATCGCGCTGCGCGACGGCTACGACATGATCCTCAACAAGCGCAGCGTGCCCTACGGCCGCAAGGACCTCGATCTGACCGAGAAGGTCACGCAGGAGTACAACAAGACGTACCCCAGCAAGGGGCCGAAGGCCGACGACAAGAAGCCGGCGCCGAAGAAGCCCGCGCCCACCGCCCCGAAGAAGTGAGAGACCGCGCGATGAAGCCCCTCCGACTGATCCCGCTCGCCGTCGCCGCGGTCCTCGCGTTCGCGGTCCCCGTCCTCGCGCAGCCGAAGCCTCAGAAGGTGAAGGTGCGCGTCGCCATCGTCGACGTCGATCGCTGCGTCGGCGAGACGGAAGACGGTCTCCGCGCGAAGGCCGCCCTCGCCAAGGCCAAGCTGCGCCGCGACTCGATGCTCTTCACCATGGAGGATCGCCTCAAGGCCATGGAGGAGCAGCTGCAGTCGATGATCGCCGCGCAGCAGAAGGCCGGCACGCCGACGCAGGACCCGAAGATGCAGGCGCTGGCGATCGACTACCAGAAGTTCTTGCAGGAGTACCAGACGGCGACCAAGCAGGCGCAGACCGACCTCGCCGCCTACGAGGATCAGCTCTTCCTCCCGATCGAGAAGAAGATCAAGACGATCTTCACCCGCATCGCCGAGTCGCAGGGCTTCGATCTGCTGGTCGATCGCCGCTCGATGCCGATCTCGCTCAAGCCCGACCTCGATCTCACCGAGCAGGTCATCAAGGAGTACAACTGGGGGGCGCCGGCCGCGGCGTCGGCCTCGGCCTCTGCCAAGGCGCCGTGATCTCGCTGTCTCGCCCGGCGTCGCTCGGCGATCTCGTCGCGATGCACGGCGGGACGCTCGACGCCGGGCTCGATCCGGCCACGGTCGTGGCGAACGTCGCGGCGAGCGACGCCGACGTGCGCTGCGATCTCGCGCCGGTCCTCGGCGATCGCGGCGCCGCGCGCCTCTCGGTGCGGGCGCTCGTCCTCTTGGTTTCGGAGCCCGTCGCTCCTCGCGTCGCCGCGGGCAACCGCTGGGTGCACCCGCGGGCCGAGGAGGTCCTCGCGCACCTGCTTTCGCACCCGCCCGACCTCGCGTGCGCCCTCGCGCACGACGATCGGGCCGACGCCCCCGACGTGCCCGAGGACGCGCGCATCGAGCCGAACGTGGTGCTGTTCCCCGGGGTGCGGATAGGCCGGCGGGTGACGATCGGCGCCGGCTCGGTCGTCGGCCGCCCGGGCTTCCGCTTCGTCGGCGATCTGCGCATGCCCCACCGCGCCGGCGTGGTCATCGCCGACGACGTCGAGATCGGCGCGCTCTGCACGATCGACGCCGGCATCCTCGCGCCGACGACGATCGGCCGGCAGACCAAGCTCGACGCGCAGGTGCACGTCGGCCACGGCGTGGTCATCGGCGCCCGCTGCCGCCTCGCCGCGCAGGTCGGCCTGGCCGGCTCGGTCGTGATCGAGGACGACGTGTGGATCGGCGGGCAGGCGGGGATCGCCGACCACTGCCGCATCGGGCGCGGCGCGCGCATCGCCGCCAAGGCCGGCGTCATCGGCGACGTGCCCCCCGGCGAGACGTTCGCCGGCTACCCGGCGGTCGCACGGTCCCGCTGGCTCCGCGGTCACGCGCGGTTGTACCGTCGCTAGTACCGCACGCCGGTACCCGCACCGAATCGCCCTTTCTTCGACCTTCGACCTCCGACCGGCGAAGACGCAGCCTCGTCCGCGGCTCGGGCGACGGAAGGCGACAGGCCAGCAACCCGCTGGCCTGCGCGCACGCGCGGTGCCATTCTCTGCCCGTGCACCTCGACATCCGGAAGATCCTCTCGATCCTTCCGCACCGCATGCCGTTCGTGATGGTCGATCGGGTCACCGAGCTCGTCCCCAACGAGGTGATCCGCGGGTACAAGAACGTCTCCATCAACGAGCCGTGGTTCGCCGGTCACTTCCCCGGCGATCCGATCATGCCCGGCGTGCTGGTGATCGAGGCGCTCGCGCAGATCGGCGGCATCCTCGCATACGCGAGCGATCCGTTCGATCAGCAGGGCTCGCTCATGTACTTCCTCGGCATCGATCGCACGAAGTTCCGGAACCCGGTGCGGCCGGGCGATCGGCTCGACCTGCAGGTGGAGGTGCTCGGGCATCACTCCAACGTCTGGAAGCTGCGCGGCGAGGCGACCGTCTCCGGCACCCTGTGCGCCGAGGGGCAGCTGCTCGCCAGCATCGTCGAGCGCGAGCGGTGATCCACCCGACCGCCATCGTCGATCGCGGCGCCGAGATCGCCGAGTCCGCCGAGATCGGCCCGTACTGCGTCGTCGGCGCGGAGGTCGTGATCGGCGAGGGGGCGCGCCTCCGCGCCCACGTCACAGTCGAGGGTCCGACGCGCCTCGGCGCGCGCGTCGAGGTCCACCCGTTCGCAGCGCTCGGCGGGCCGCCGCAAGACAAGCGCTACGCCGGCGAGCCCACGCGCCTCGAGATCGGCGACGACACCGTGGTGCGCGAGCACGTGACGGTGCACCGCGGCACCCTCAAAGGCGGCGGCGTCACGCGCATCGGCGCGCGCACCTTGCTGATGGCCGGCGTCCACGTGGCGCACGACGCGCAGGTCGGCGACGACTGCACGCTCGCGGGAGCGACGCTCCTCGCCGGACACGTGATCCTCGAGGAGGGCGTGGTGACCGGCGGAGCCGCCGCGTTCGCGCAGTTCGTCCACGTCGGCGCGATGGCCTTCGTCGCCGCGGGCGCGCGGGTGGAGCACGACGTCCCGCCGTTCCACATCGCGCAGGGTGACCGCGCGCGCGTGCGGGCCCTGAACCTCGTGGGCCTCGAGCGCCGCGGGGTGCCGCCGGCGTCGCGCGCCGCGCTCCAGACCGCGCACCGTCAGCTCTATCGGAGCGGCCGTCCCATCGACACCGCCGCGGCGCAGGTCGACGCCTCCGACCCGTACGTGCAGCGCCTCCTCGCCTTCGTTCGCGGCCACACGATGATCCCGGGCCCCGCCCGTGGATGAAGTATCCTGAGCGCGCGATGTGGGTGAGGGGGTCGTCGAGGCTGCTGGGCCTGCTGCTGTTCGCGGCGTCGTGCGCAGCGGGCGAGGGCTGCACGCTGCTCGTCGACAGCTCCGCCGAGCAATGCTCGACGAACGGCGACTGCACCTCCAAGGGCGGCGCCTTCGCCGGGAGCGTCTGCGGACCGGAGCACACCTGCGTCATCCGGTGCACGACCAACAAGGCGTGCATGGCGCAGCGCGGCGGGCAGCCGGCGATCTGCGTCGGCGCGACAGGCGCGTGCGCGCCGCTCCTCTCGCCCGACTGCAAGACGATCTTCCAGGAGGACTCGACCGTCCTCGAGAACGACCGCGCGGTGGTCCTCGGCGTCCTGCTGCCGCAGACCGGCGAGAACGCTGCGTCCATGAAGCCGCGGGTCAACGCGATCGAGCTCGCGCGAAGGCACATCCACACCGCCGCCGGCGGCCTCCCCTCGGGCGACGGCGCGTCGCGGCCGCTGGTGATCCTCTCGTGCACCGACGCCGACGATCCGGTCCGCGCCGCGCGCCACCTCGCCGAGGTCGTGCACGTGCCGGCGATCATCGGCCCGGCGTTCAGCGGCGTGACGACCACCGTCGCCAGGGACGTGACCATCCCGCGCGGCGTGCTGGTCATCAGCCCATCGGCCACCAGCCCGACGATCACCCATCTCGACGACAAGGGCCTCGTGTGGCGGACGGCGCCCTCCGACGTCATCCAGGCGGCGGCGATGGTGCAGCTCGTCGCCACCCGCCTCGAGCCCGAGGTGCGCACCGCCCTCGCGCTCAAGGAGACCGACAAGATCAAGCTCGCCCTCGTGCACAAGGGCGACGCGTACGGCGTCGGCCTCGCCGCGGCGTTGTTCCGGGACCTCCGCTTCAACGGCGGCGCGACGGCGGCCGCCAACGACCCGGCGTACTACAAAGAGCTCGGATACGTCGATCCGCTCAAGACCACGCCCGCCGAGCAGGCAGCGAGCTACAAGAAGACGGTCGACGACCTCGTGGCGTTCGCGCCGCACGTGCTCATCACCATCGGCACCGCCGAGGCGGTGAACGAGGTCTTCGCGAAGGCCGAGGCGTCCTGGCCGGCCGCTGCGTCGTACCGGCCGCGCCACCTCGTCGCCGACGGCCTGCAGGTGCCGGAGCTGATCGAGAAGATCGGCACCAACGACGGCCTTCGCAAGCGCGTGCTCGGTACGATCGCCGGCGTCCCGGGCGCCAACTACGACAGCTTCGCCAACGACTACAAGGTCGTCTTCGGCACCGACACGCAGCCCGACAGCTACGCCGCCGGCGCGTACGACGCCACCCTGCTCGTCGCCTACGCCATCGCGGCCGCCGGCAATCAGCCGCTGACGGGCGCGCTCGTCGACGCGGGCCTGAAGAAGAGCGTCCCCGGCCCGCGCGCGGTCCCGATCAACGCCGGGCACAACGACATCAACGCGGGTTTCTCGGCGATGGGCAAGGACGGAATCGACTACAACGGCGCTTCGGGCCCGCTCGATTTCGACGTGACGACCGGCGAGGCGCCCGCCGACATCCAGATCTGGTGCGTGCGCTCGAGCGGCGGAAAGGCGACGGCGTTCGTCTCGAGCGGGCTGATTTTCGCCGCGAAGTCGAAGGCTCTCGAGGGCACTTTCAGCTGCCCGTGAGGCTCGTTTCGCGCGGCGATCGCGCCCTGATTGTCGGGCTTTGCCGATCCTCGCGTAAAGTCGTGGAGTTAGCCCACACTTGACAGCGCACTCGATCTAGGTTCTAGACCGGCTGGGAGCGTTCTGCCCTCCGGCGCGTCCCGCGCTGTGGCCGACCGCCGCGAGCTCCACTCGAACGAGGATCGTCTGCGCATGGGATCGGACAAGAAGGGGAAGGGGACCGAAGCCGCAAAGGGCGCGCAGAAGGGCTCCTCGGGGAAAGCGTCCAAGGCAGCGGCACCGGCGTCTTCGCCGAAGGCCGAGGCAAAATCGCCGGCGACTCCGAAGCGGAAGCTCGGCATCAAGGGCGCCGCGCCGTGGGCCGCGCGTCACGCGGCCAAGCACGCGGCCGAGGCTCGTGCCCGCGCGGCCGAGCCGGCTCCGCCCGGCAGCGCCCGCGCCACGATCCGCACGCCGAGCGGCGCCGACGAGATCAAGGAGAAGCTCAACGAGCTGCTCCGCCTCACGTCGCAGCTGAAGGTGCTCCGGAAGAACCTGGGCAAGAACTTCTACGAGATCGGGCAGATCCTCCGCGAAGTGCAGGCCAAGAAGCTCTTCGAGCCGCGCGGCTACACGACGTTCGACGCGTTCATCGAGCGCGAGACCGAGCTCGGCAAGGAGCTCGGCCTCAAGATCACGCGCATCGCCGGCCTTTTCACGAAGGACGGCGCCAACGAGCTCGGGCTCGACCGCCTCGTCGCCGCCCTCGGCGCGCTCGAGCCGCGTGATCAGCCGAGCGAGAGCCGCATCGCCGTGGCCGCCCCGAAGCCCCCGGCGGGCTCCGGGGTGCGTCCGGTCGAGCCGAGCGGCCGCGCGTCGTTCTGATCACCCCGCCGTCGCGCGTCCACGTGCGTGGCGCGCCTGGGGCGAGCTCGCCTTCCGCTGTGCCCTCTTCGTGAGCTGATTCGGCTTGTGCCGGTTGACCGCGCGGCGGGTCGACTTGCGCGAGGGCACGCCGGTGGCGGAGTCCTCGAGCATCGCCGTCATGCCGGCCATGTTCAGCTTCGTGTTGCGTCGGGCGGTGTGCCCCGACCCGACCCGCCGATCGTCGGCCGCGACGCCCTTCTTCGACGTGTCGACCGGGCGGTCGCGGCGCTTCTTCTCCGGCCTCGCCTGCGCCGCCTTGACGTTGCCCTTCCCGTGACCGACGCGGCGCCCGATCTCGCTGCCGTCGTCGCCGGCTCTGGCGCTCGAGTTCGCCGGCCGCTTCGGCTGCTTCGGGAGAGCAGCGTGGGAGAGACCGAGGGCCTTCTTCCGCGCGGCGCTCATCGAGCCGCTGCGCCCGTTGTCCGCGATGGCCGTGTTGCGACGGCGCCGCTTGGGCGCCGGCTTGTCGAGACCCACGTCGCCGCGCGCTGCCTGCACCGATTTGCTCGCCAAGGGAGTCCTCCTGTCGTTCGGGACCCGCTCGGTGTTGCATCCCTCGCGCCGTCGCTCGCCGTGCAGTCGAGGTTCAGACCTCGTAGATGCGGCCCTCTCGCAGGGGCTCGATCACGCTCGCCGCGACGTCGAAGTCGTCGGGGTAGTGGACGAGCCGCATCTTCGCGCGGAGCGCAGCCGGCAGCGCGGCGAGCTTCTCGTATGGAGTGTGCACGCCGTGGTTGGTCTCGTGCACGACGAGATCGGCCTCTTGCAGCCACGCGATCAACGACTCGTCGAACGCGGTGTCGGCGCTGTGGCCGAGCGTGCGCCCGGCGGCGCGCACGCGGAGCGCGGTCGTGGGCACGTGGTGGATGGTCTTGCGGCACTCGATCGAGAAGGGACCGCACGACACCGCCCGCGCCTCGTCGAGCAGGTGGACCTCGAAGTAGTCGTCGAGGCTCATGCGGACGCGCTCGACCCCGACCGCGGGCCCGTTCGCGGACCCCTTCGCCGTGAGGAGGTGGGTCATGCCGGCGGCGAGGTGCCCGTGCCAGAGCTCGTCGAGCACCTCGCGGTGGAGGTAGAGCGGCAGCCGCCTTCGCTCGTGGAAGAAGGTCCAGAAGGCGAGCCCCTCGAGCCCGGAGCAGTGGTCGGCGTGCAGGTGCGTGAGGACGACCGCCGAGACGCGGGAGGGCGCGAGCGTGGCGCCAGCCACCGCGAGAGATGCCTCGCGCATCATCTTCTGGATCGGGTGCGGGCAGTCGACGAGCAGGAGCGCGCCCTCGGCCTCGAGCGCGAGGCAGGTCGAGTAGTGGAGCGCGGTGAAGGCGTCGCCGACGCCGAGCGGTACGAAGCGGAAGGCCATCAATCCCACCCCCGGAGCGACGCGCGAAGCCGCGCGGACAGCGCGCGCACCCGATCGCGCTTCAGCGTGACCACCACCATGATCGCCAGGATCGAGAGGCCGGTCACCGACAGGACGAGGAAGCCGATGCGATGGTCGCGCAGACCCGCGGCCGCGAGGTTGGCGACCACGTCGAGCACGAGGAACAGCGTGCCGAACGCCAGGTATGCGCGGATGTGCAGCACCATGCCCGCGAGGACGCCGAGCAGGCAGGCGGCGCCGAAGCCGACCGAGTAGGCGCCGCTCGGCGCGTCGCCGAGCTGCGTCGCGAGCCGGAGCGCCGCGGGAGAGTAGAGGAACAGGCCGCCGACGACGCGCACCGCCACGCGCGCGCCGTGCTCCATCTTCGTGGTGAACAGGTGCCCGACCGCGAGGATGAACAGACCGATGGCGGCGAGATCGAACTCGCGCCCCTGCAGGCCCCCGGTGCGCGCCACGAGCAGGAGCGCCAGGTTGATCGCCGCGACGCCGAGCGTGCCGAGCCAGCGGCTCCGCTCGACCCAGCCGAGCGCGCCGTAGAGCGCGGCGCTCGCGGCGGCGGCGAGCGCCGCCGACATGCTCGCTCGATGCGGCATGAACACCGCGACGGCGATCGGCAGGAGCGCCGCGAAGGTGCGGGTGGACGCGGCGATCTCGGGGATGTCTGCGCGCCGCGCCTGGACGGTGGCGCCGAGGAGCAGGAAGCCGAGGACCAAGGCGAAGGTGGCGTCGGCCTCCGGCGGCAGCCCGGGGGCGAGCTCGTTGCGGAAGAGGGCGTACGTCGCCACCAGCGCGAGCTGCACGAAGTACACGTGGCGCGCCGAGCGCTCGCGGAAGGCGGCGTGCGCGGCCGTCGCCGTCGCCACGACGATCGCGCCGAAGCCGGTCGCGATCGCGGTGCGCGCGGGCGAGAGCGCGCCCGGCGCGCGGCCGGCGAGGACGAACGCGACGCCCGCCGTCGCGCTGGCGACCAGCAAGAGGTCGCGCCCGAGGCGCGCGCCGAGATCCGGGCGCGCGCCGTCTTCGCGGCGCCCTTGCAGGCCCACGAGCACCGCCGCGACGTGGTGGAACGACGCGACGACCGCGAGCACGCAGGCGATGGTGGGGCCGAGCCGACGAAGCAGCCACGTCGAGAGGTCGCCCGCCGTCGCGCGCCCGACGACCGCCGGGGCCGCGCGCCACTGCGCGGGATCGACGAGGCGATCGAGGAGGAAGGTGCCGGCGACGGCGGCGCCCGCGAGCAGCGCCGCGCCGGCGAGGTGCATGACCACGGAGCGCGCGACGCCGCGCGCGCGCACGCCCGCCGCCGCGAGGGCCGCGCCGGCGATCGCCGCGGTCGTCGCCGGCGCCGAGAGGACCACCCAGCGCACGTCGAGACCGTCGAGCGCGGCGGCGAGCACCGACGCGCCGGCGCGCACCGGATCCGGTCGCCCCGACTCGGCGAACGCGTAGCCGAACGCGACGAGGAACGCGGCGGCCGCGAAGAGATACTGCAGCAGCTCTTGGTGGA
>JACPFM010000074.1 GCA_016182965.1 Deltaproteobacteria bacterium
GGGCTCCTCCGGGAGCGTCCAGTCCGGGCGCGTGCGCGGGATCTCGTACCGGATGATCACGCGGGCCGAGTCAGACATGGACGTCATCGTACCGCCCCCTCGACAGGCCGCATCCGTCGGTTGCGCGCGCACGAAACGCCCGCCGGACGGGCGAAAGGGGCGCGACGCTCTCCGAGCAGGTCCGCCCCTGCGTTGCGCGTTCCTCGACGATGCCGCGCGGCTGGACGGTACCATCGGGTGATGCGGCTCGGCTTCGACGCGCAGGAGACCGTCGCGCTCGTCGTGCACGGCTACGCGCTCGACGGCCTGACGTGGGCGCAGTGCGCGACGCTCGCCGACGCGGTGGCGAGGCTCGGCCCGCCGCTGGTGGCCGCACCGAACGGTGACCTGAGCGACACGGGCTCGCCGAGCGCGGCGACGCCGGACGAGGCGTGCGTGTTCACGTTCGTCGTGGGCGCGCTGGTCGCGATGGCCAGGGTCGAGGCGGACCAAGCCGCCGAGAGTGAACGCGCCACCGTCGACGAGGCGCGGTGCGTCGTCGCGAAGAGCGTGTTCGAGGCCACGCGCACGCAGGTCGACGAGGCGCTGGCGCGCGTCGGCGCCACCGCGGCAAAGGCGCCAGGGACGTTCCTGCTGGCCGCCGGTCCGCTCGCGACCGCATCGCTACGCGGCGACGGCGTGTCGGAGATCACCCGCGTCTACGAGACCGGCGAGCGGGAGTCCTTTGCTGACGCGCTCGACGTTTCGTGGGATGCCGATCCCGACGCCGTACGCGTCGAGCTGCGCGGACGCTCGATCCTGACGGCGCGCTACGACTGACACTCGGAGGTCAAGGTGAAGGGAATCGAGCTGTTCGAGGATGAGGGCACGGCAGAGGTCGAGGGCACCGACGCGGATCTGGCGAAGGCGCTCGGTGACGGCGCGCTCGACGAGATCGAGAACCTCGTGCTCGGTGGCAGGCTCACCGCGGTCCCGTCGGCAATCACGCGCTTGAAGAGGCTGAAGAGGCTCGACGTCACCTCCGGCAAGATCAAGTCGCTGCCTGCGGAGACATTCGAGCTCGCGACGCTCGAGACGCTCGGTCTCTCCGAGTCGAAGATCGCGACCCTGCCGGCCGGCGGGTGGGGTCGGCTCGTGGAGCTCCGCGACCTGCAGCTGACCACCGACGTCACGGCGCTGCCCGACGATCTGGGCGACGCGCCGCTCCTCGGAGGGCCGTTCGATCTCGCGCCGATGCGCAAGCTCGCGACACTGCCGGAGTCGTTCGGGCGCCTCGCGCACGTCACCGAGCTGCGGCTGCCGCCCAAGGCCAAGAGCCTCCCCTCGTCGATCGCCGGAATGTCGGCGCTCACGATGCTCGACGTCAGCGAGCGCGCGATCGCCGCGCTGCCGGACGACCTCGGCCGCCTGCCGGCGCTCGCCGTCGTGCGCGCGGTGAGCGCGCGGCTGAAGGCCCTTCCAGAGTCGCTCGGCGACTGCGCGTCGCTGACCGAGCTGCACCTCGGCGGCAACCAGCTCACGGCGATCCCGGACTCGCTCGGGCGCGCCCCGAAGCTGCAGGTCCTCGACGTATCCGGCAACCCGCTCGGCGCCGTCCCGGAGTCGCTCGCGGCGGCGCCGGCGCTCCGCAAGCTCGGACTGCACGACACCAGGGTCACGACGCTGCCGCCCGCGTTCGCCCGCACCGCGCTCACCAAGCTCACCCTCCCGGCCGCGAACGAGGCGGCTCTGCGTGCGTCGAGCGGCGAGGTGCTGCAGGCGCTGGGCGATCGCGTGGTCTTCTACTGAGGTCCTGACGGGTCACAGGGTGACCTCGCGGTAGACCGGCGCCGGACCCGCTGACGCTTCGGAGGCTCGGCGCGCTGTCGACATGAGCGGTGCGGGCGTTGCCGAGATTCCGGCGCGCGTCGGCGGACGGCCGCCAGCGTCCGATCCGCCGGTGTCAGAACACCACGAACGTCGGCTTCGCGCGGTCCTCGAGCGTGCCGTCGCCGACCTGGCCGAACACGTTCTTGCCCCAGCACATCACCGTCTGGTCCTTCAGGCGCGCGCACGTGTGGTGATCGCCGGCGTTCAGCTCGACGACGCCCTTGATGCTCGCGACCTCGACCGGCGTGGTGCGATCGGTCTTGCTGCCGTCGCCGACCTGCCCGTAGCCGTTGTGACCCCAGCAGCGCACGCCGCCGTCCTCGAGCACGGCGCACGTGTGCGTGCCGCCGGCGGCGATCGACTTCACCTTGCTCAGGCCCTTGATCGACTGCGGCGTGCCGTGCGCCTTGCCGGTGCCGTCGCCGAGCTGGCCCTTGTCGTTGTCGCCCCAGCAGTCGACGGTGCCGTCCTTGCGGAGCGCGCACGAGTGGTGCTCGCCGACGGCGATCCCGACGGCGTTCGCGATGCCGGAGACCTCGACCGGCGTGCGACGATCGAGCGAGCCTCCGTCGCCGTTCTGCCCGCGCTCGCCGTTGCCCCAGCACTTCACGCCGCCGGTGTTCAAGAGCGCGCACGAGCTCCAGCCGCCGAGCGACAGGTGGGCGACGTCCTTGAGGCCCTTCACCTTCACCGGTGTGTTGCGGTCCTTCGCGGTGCCGTCGCCGAGCTGACCGTGCAGGTTCGAGCCCCAGCAGCTCACCGTGCCGTCCTGGTGGCGCGCGCACGAGTGCGCGATGCCGAGCCCGATGTCGGCCACCCCGGTGAGCCCCTTGACCGCGACCGGCTCGTCGCTGCCCTTGTCGGTGCCGTCGCCGAGCTGACCGAACTGGTTGTAGCCCCAACAGGCGACGCTGGCGTCGCTCTTGCGGATGCACGCGTGGTACTCGCCGAGCTCGATCTCGGCCGCGTCGGCCATCGACTTCACGGTGACCGGCTTCACCTTCGCGGTCTTCGACTGCTCGTGCTCGAGCGCGCGTCCCCAGCAGAGGATCGCGTGATCCTGGCCGCGCACGCACGTGTCGTCGCCGCCGACGGCGAGCTGATCGAGCGGACCGACGGCGAGCTTGCCGACGGGACCGAGCGCGCTGCTCACGGGAGCGGCGCTCGCCGTGGGCGCAGCGGACACGGGCGGCGCGGCGGTGACGCTCCCCGGAGCGGTGCTCGCGGGCGGCTCGGGCACCTTGGGCGGCGGCGCCGACTCGCCTCCGCCGCACGCGGCAGAGAGCGCCACGCCGGCGACGACTGCACAGGGAAAGCCGAGCGAGAAGATGCGGCGCATGGACGGGCCTCCGGAGCGGAACGCGTGTGCGCGCGATGATACGCCCGGAGACGAGTCGTCGACGTGTCATGTCCCCATGCGCCGGGCGGTCTGCGCGAGCGGGGCAACGGGCGTTGCTTGACGCGACCTGCGTCGTACACGAATCTTTCGCACGCGAAACGATTCGCCCCGCCACGTCGCGGGGAGGAGGCCGTCCATGTCCGAGTCGCTGCTCCGTCAGTTGGTGAGAGACCTCGAGGAGCGCCGCGCGCAGATCAAGCGCCTCGGCGGCGAGGACAAGATCGCCAAGCAGCACCAGCGCGGGAAGCTCACCTGCCGCGAGCGCCTCGAGAAGTTCTTCGACGACGGCCTCTTCTTCGAGATCGGCACGCACGGCACGCAGATGGGCCTCGCCTCGGGCCCCGACGGCAAGGATCGCCCGCCGGCCGACGGCGTGATCACCGCGTTCGGCAAGGTCGACGGACGCCTGGTGTGCGCGGCCGCCTACGACTTCACGGTCAAGGGCGGCAGCATCGGGCAGACCGGCGAGGAGAAGGTCACCCGCCTGCGCTCGATGGCGCTCACCGGTCGCCACCCCATCGTGTGGTTCATCGACAGCGCGGGCGCGCGCATCGATCCCGGCTCGTCGCACCCCGATCAGGTGTCGCAGTTCGCGGGCACCGGCTTCCTCTTCCGCGAGCAGGTGGTGATGAGCGGCGTGGTGCCGCAGGTCGCCGCGATGGTGGGCCCGGGCGCCGCCGGCACCGCGTACATCCCCGGCCTCGCCGACTTCGTCCCCATGGTGAAGAACATCGGGTCGCTCGCCCTGGCGGGGCCGCCGCTGGTGAAGGCGGTCACCGGGCAGGACATCGGCGAGCAGGAGCTCGGCGGCTCGAAGGTGCACTGCGAGGTCAGCGGCGTCGGCGACGTCGAGGTGGCCGACGACGAGCAGTGCATCGCGCTCGTGCGTCGGTACCTCGGGTACTTCCCGTCGTCGTGCGACGAGCAGCCCCCGGTGCTGCCGTGCACCGATCCGATCGAGCGGCGCGAGGACGCGATCCTCGACCTCCTGCCCGACTCGAACCGCAAGCCGTATGACATGTACAAGCTGATCAAGATGGTCGTGGATCGTCCCAACGCGGACGGCTCCGCCGCCGCTGGGGCAGAGATCCTCGACATCAAGCCGCGCTTCGGCCGCTCGCTGATCACCTGCCTCGCCCGGATCGGCGGGCGCAGCGTGGGCATCGTCGCCAATCAGCCGATGCACATGGGGGGCATCCTGGAGAACGACAGCGCCGACAAGGGCGCGCACTTCATCCAGATCTGTGACGCGTTCAACATCCCGCTGGTGTTCCTGCAGGACGTCCCCGGCTTCATGGTCGGCTCGAAGGTCGAGCACGCCGGCATCATCCGCCACGGCGCGAAGATGCTCCACGTGATGAGCGCGGCGACCGTCCCCAAACTGAGCGTGATCGTGCGCAAGGCGTACGGCGCGGGCTATTACGTGATGTGCGGCCGCGCCTACGAGCCGGACCTCTTGGTGTCGTGGCCGACCGGCGAGATCAGCGTCATGGGCGCCGAGGGCATGGTCGGCATCGCCGCCCGCAAGCTGTTCGGCGACGCCGAGCCGCCGCCCGAGGTGAAGGAGGGGATCCTCAAGGAGATCCGCAGCCGCATCGACATCTACCGTTCGGCCGGCTGGGGCTACATCGACGACGTGATCGACCCGCGGGACACCCGTAGGGTGCTGGCCTGGGGCCTCGAGCTGTCCGCGCGCAAGAAGGCGCTGCGCCCGGGGAAGAAGCACGGCGTGATCCCCGTCTGAGCGGCCTCGGCAGCCTCGCGAGACGGGCGGCTCGGCCGTTCCGCGACCGACGCCCCGGGTGCGGTCGCGGGCGGCCGTTCGGCCGAAAACTTGGAGGGACTGCTAGAATTGAGACGTGGCGCCGCCTCCTCGCGATGCCGGACACCTCTCCGTGCGAGTGGTCGTGTCGGCGTTCAACGAGGCGATGCGCGCGCTCGCGCGCGAGGCCGAGCGCGTCGGGCGCGCCGAGAAGCTGCGCGACGCGCTGAAGCGCTGCTTGACGGGCGCGACGGCGCCGCTGTTCGAGGGGATCGAGCTGTCCCCCGACGGCTCGTTCGACGTCGTCCGACTGGTGCGCAACGCGCAGCGATGGCCGGACGACGACCGCGTCGCCATCGTCGGACGCGCGCTTTGCGAGTGCTTCGCGTTCGTCGCCAGCGAGCTGCAGGACGCCATCTCCAGGCAGGCGCGCGACGAGGCGGTCGCCCGCCTCGGCGAGCTCGCGGAGCTCGCTTCGGCCATGTTGCCGGTCTCGCAACGACCGACGGCGGCGGCGCCGCCCGGCGCCGATCCCGCGGCGGCGTTCAAGGCGGCGGTGGATCTCTTGCCCGCCGTGGAGCCCGAGCGCGACCCGGCCCCGTCGTCGTCGCACATGGCGGCGCGACCGCCGCCGCTGCTCGGGGCGTCCGGGCCGCAGCTGCCGCGCGCGCCGGCCATTCCGGTCGCCCGGGTGAAGCCGAGGCCGCCGCGTCCGACGGGCGTCGGCGACCTGTCGGCGCCTGCGCGTCCGCGCATCGCTCGGCCGGCCGAGACGCCCTTGGTTCCGGGTCCGGTCGGCGGCCAGCAGCCGGTCGCGGCGGTCGCGGCAGACGCGCCGGAGGCCCCAGACGCGCCGATCGCGCCCGAGCAGCCGCACCCTGCGCCGCCGCTCCCGATCGCGAAGTCGCCGGCGCCTGTCGTCGCGACGCGCCCGACGCCGATTGGCGCCTTCCGCCCGACGCCACTCAGGGCGCACAAGCCCGTCCCGCACTCGGCGACCTCCCCGGGTTTGGGCATCGACGCCGCTGCGCCGAATGCGACGCCTCCCGTCGCAGCGCCTCCCGTCGCAGCACCTCCCGTCGCAGAACCTCCCGTCGCAGCGCCCGTCGCAGCACCCGTCGCAGCACCCGTCGCAGAACCTCCCGTCGCAGCGCCCATCGCAGCGCCTCTTCCGGAGGCCGCTGCGATCGAACCGCAACCACCGGCAGCGCCGTCGATCGAGGTCCCCGCGCCGAGCTTCGCGCGCGACGAAGCGGCGACGCCGCCCGCGCCCGCGGCGTTCGGGTCGGCGCCGTCGCCGCTCGCGCCGCCGCCTCTGCCGGTGCCGAGCGCGCCCGCGCCGAGCGCGCCGCCGCCCGCGCCGACGTTCAGCCCCACCACGCGTACGACCGCCGCGGTCGCGCGCCCGCGCACGCCGACGTGGCTCATCGTCCTGACGTTCGCCCTCGGCATCGCGCTCGTGGCCGCGATCCTCGCGGTCAGCCGCAGGCCGTCGGCCGAGGACGCGGCGGCGAAGACGAGCGCGACGGAGACGAGCGCGACGGAGACGACGACAGCGGTGGAGGAGCCGGCCGCCCCGCCGGCGAAGGAACCGGCCGCGCCGGCGGAGAAGGAGCCCGTCGCGAAGGGCGAACCGACCGAGCCGGCCGCGCCCGATGCGACGCCGCCCGTCGCATCGGCACCTCCCGAGACGGCACCTCCGGCGTCGGCGCCCGTGGCGTCCGCTCCGGCACCGACGACGACGCAGGGGACCGTCGCCGCGCCGACCGGCGACAAGGGCGTCCTCGTCACCGCGCCGGGTCACGACGGGCATCGCCTGTACGTCGACGGCAAGCTGATCGGCGACTCGCCGCAGCGCCTCGAGGTCTCCTGCGGCACGCACACGGTGCGGTTCGGCAGCAAGAACGCCGAGCGCAAGATCGACGTGAAGTGCGGCGAGGAGACGGTCGTCCACCTGCGCTGAACCGCGCGGACTCCGGCGCGCTGACTCCGGCGACGAGCCGCGTGCGCGCGCGAGCCTCCCTCCTCGTGCGCGCGATCGGGCGCGCGATCGCGCGTGCGCGCGCGTGCGGTCGTGAGCGCGGCTGCCGCAGCGACGGCAAAATGTCGCGTCACTTGGGCGGCGAGGGCGGCGGCGGCGCGGAAGGCGCGAAGCCGGTGCACTGCACGTGACGCGTCGCCGGATCCGGCATGCACATGTGCCCCGGACCTCCCGCCGGGATCTCCGCGGCGCAGGACGAGGTGCCCGTCGGCGGCGGCGTGCCCGGCGGCGACGCGACACCTCCGATCACCACGCTGGTGACGCACCACTCGGTCGGCTTGCACGCCTTGCCGCCGCACGGCACCGGCGCGCCCTTCGGCGGCGCGGCGTCGGTCCCCGGCGAGCGGGCGGTTGCGGATGGGCTCGCGGGCGGGGGCGCGGTCGGAGAGCACGCCATCGCGAGGAGCACGGCGACGATCGAGCGTTTCGCCATCCCTCGAAGGTAACCCGAAGGACCGCCGGTGTCGTGCGCCGGTCGGTGGTCGCGCTCGAGGAGGTCAGTGCCAGACGCCGGCGGTGACGCCGACGTTCACGTACCCGCGCGCGGCGTCGCCGTAACCGCCGATGCGCCACGACGTGTCGTCGTCGACCAGGCCGAAGACGTTCCAGCGGAACAGGCGCACCTCGAGGCCGAGCGTCCCATGCAGGCGCGGCGACCGATCGGCGAAGCGCGACGGCTCGAGGTACGTGCCCGCGCGCACCTGGATGGCGTTGGCGAACGGCTCCGCCTCGACGCCCAGGCGCGGCGTGACGACGGGCCGGCGACCCGAGCGCTGCACGTACTGCGAGAGGAAGCTCTCGAGGCCGATGGCGTCCTTGACGGGCCCGCTCACCAGCACGCTGCCGACGATCAGCAGCTTCTGCCGCGGCAGCGCGCGGTACTTCTCGGCGACCTTCTTCTCGACGTAGCTCGTGTTCTTCTTCCGGATCACGCCGCCGTCGGGGAGCCGCGTCTCCTCGAGGTACTCGTCGGGCGGGTGGTGCGTGTTCACCCAAGGCTGATTGAGCGGCCGCGGACCGAGCTGCAGCGCGAAGCCTCCCTCGACCTCCCAGGGGAGCTCGACGGAGGTCGGCAGGTACCAGTTGTTGCGTCCGCCGACGTACGCCTGACCTGCGCCGTCACGCTTCAGATCGGGCGAGTCCTGGGGCGCGTCGGGGTTCATGACGCTGCGCGCGGTGAGCGCGAAGCGTACGGGCAGCTTGTTCGGCGCGACGAGCACGCCGGCTTCGCTGCCGGCGCTCGTGGTCGAGAAGAGGTTCTTCTGGCTGCCGCCTTCGGTGGCGTTGAACGCGAAAGAGGCGATGCGCACGCCCGCGCCGATGACGAGCTGGCCGTCGAACAGAGACCGGGCGAGCAGCGCCGTCGTCCGCGCGAGCTGCAGCTGCAGCGCAGACGGCGCGTCGACGCCGCCGAGGGAGTAGGTCTGCCCGGCGACGTTGAACCCGACGCCCCAGTTGCCGAACTGCAGGTTGAGTCCCGCGGTGGCGAAGAAGAAGTTGCGGTAGCTGAGGCCCTGCTGGCCGGTGTTGTAGAAGTCGGTGCGCGCGAGCAGGTTCGGGAACGTGACGCCGAGGTCCCAGTCGAAGTCGAACCACGAGTGCGACCACAGCGGGCGCACCGCGGGCGACGCCGAGTTGTTGGCGAAGCCGGCGACGCCCTCGGCGATGGGCGCGTACGCGCCGCCGAGCCCGGTGACCCTGCCGCCGCCGAGGACCGGTCCCTGGAACAGGTCGATGCGATAGCTGTTGGTCGCGAGGCGCGTGCCCTCCGGCTGCAGCGGGACCTCCTCGGCGCGCAGGGCGGGCGCGGACAGGAGCACGGTCGACACGGTCACGGTCGACGCGGCGAGGAGGCTCGCGAGCCTGCGGGTCATCGCTTGGACGCGGAGCCGCGCGCCGATCGCGCGATCGCGCGCGCGGCGTCGGCGTCGAGGCCGAGCCGACCCGCGAGGCTGGTCAGCACGGCGAGCTCCTCGTCGCTCTCGGTGCCGTCGGCCTGCACGAGCAGCGCGGCGTTCGTCATGAGGAGGTCGCGGTCGTCGGCGTCGAGCGCGTCGAGGTCGAGGTCGCCGAGCCGCCGCGGCGCCTTCGCCCACGCGAGCAGCTCCGCCTCCTCCTCGGGCGAGGCGTCGAAGCCCGCGAGGAGCCCCTCGACGACGCCCTCTTCGGGCCCCTCGACCGCTCCATCGGCCCATGCAACCGCGATCAGGGCCTGGACGATCAGCTTCTCGGTCGACGTCATGGCGCGCAGGATACCGAGGCTCGTGCGTGCCGTCCCCGGTTTGTCGCACGGCGTTTGCAGCGACCTCGTGTCGAGGAGGTCACCATGTTCAAGCGCCTCGGCGGAGCGCTCGCCGCT
Source organism: Deltaproteobacteria bacterium (assembly GCA_016182965.1). Lineage (GTDB taxonomy): Bacteria > Myxococcota_A > Polyangia > Polyangiales > JADJMO01 > JALHOE01. The sequence continues at coordinate 9,431 of JACPFM010000074.1, forward strand.
GCGACCGTGCTATCGGCCGCGGCGATCGGGTGCGGCAGGATGGACGCCGTCGTCTCCGGGCAGGACATCGAGGAATCCGACGTCGAGCGCGCCGAGCTCGCGCGCGTCGGGTTCGTCCCCTTGGCCCCGGAGAGCAACACGTTGAGCTCGGGCGCGATGCCGCTCGGCTGGGCGACGGAGGCCGAACGTCGGCTCGCCGAGCAGGAGTTCGCGGCCGGCGGCGAGTCGTCGTTCACGCCGCCGAACGCGATCGGCGGCGGTCCGAGCGATTTCGAGGACTGATCGCGCCCCGTACGGTCCAGTGCGTGCAACGAATCGCCGCCGCAGTGGTCGTCGAGCGGGAGCAGCCGGTCGAGGTGAGCACGGAAGCGACTCCGAACGGAGATCGCGCGACCGTGCCGCTTCCCGCGTCCGCGGTCGTGCGTGCCGCGGCCGTTCGCGCTGACGAGCCGCTGCACGCTCTGCTCGACAGGCGACGCTCCGACGTCATCGAGCGATTCGTCCGCGCGTTCCGCGACGAGCGGCTCGCCGAGCAGGACGAGCCGCGCACGGTGCTCGTCGACGATCTCGTGTTCTTCATGGCCGATCTCGTCGACGCGCTGCGCCGCGGCGAGGTCTCGGTCGCCGAGACGGCGCGAAGCCATGGGTTTCGCCGCCGCCGGCTCGGGTTCGATCTCCGCGTGGTCCTCCGGGAGTTCGCCGTCCTCCGTCGCAGCATCCTCGGCGTCGTCACCGAGCAGGGCGCCGCGCCGGAGCTCGAGGAGCTGGCGATCCTCGATCGGTGCATCGACGACGCGATGGCCGAGGCGGCGGCCGCCTACACCGCGCAGCGCTACGCCGAGGTCGCCGCCGAGCGCGACGCGGTCGCCGCCGAGCGCGAACGACTGCGCCTCGCCGTGCAATCGCGCGACGACGTGCTGGCCATCGTCTCTCACGATCTCCGCAACCCGGTGACCGCGATCGCGCTCGGGATCGATCAGCTGCGCCGCTCGGGGGACGACCAGGAGCGTCGCGCGCGCCTCTTCGACTCGATCGCGCGCTCGGCCCGGCGGATGTCGCGGCTGATCGAGGATCTCCTGGCGATCGCGCGCATCGAGGGCGGCCAGCTGACCATCGAGCGCGAGCCGCACCCGGTGCAGGCCATCCTCGACGACGCGCTGTCGACCGCGCGGCCTGCCGCCGACGAGAAGGGCATCCGCATGATCGCCGACGTACCGTCGAGCGCAGACGGGCTGACGCTCTCCTGCGATCGCGAGCGCGTCCTGCAGGTGCTCGAGAACCTGATCGGCAACGCGACGAAGTTCGCGCCGAGAGGTGGCACGATCGCGGTGCGCGTGCGGCGTCAGGACGCAGAGGCCCGGATCGAGGTGCAGGACGACGGTCCCGGCATCTCGCGAGACGCCTTGCCGTACGTGTTCGATCGCTTCTATCAGGCGCCGGGCGTGCGCCGCGGCGGCGCGGGCCTCGGCCTGGCGATCGCGCGCGGCATCGTCGAGGCGCACGGGGGCCGCGTCGGCGTCGACAGCGCGCTCGGCGCCGGCACGACGATCTGGTTCACCGTCCCGCTCCAGGGTGCGTGATCGGCGTCGTCCGCTATGCTCGACGTCCCATGAGCGGCACGTTGCTCGAGCGGTGGTTCCGCGAAGAGGACGACCCGCTCGAGGTCCTCTTCATGGAGGAGCTCGCGCGCTTCGAGGTGCGCGCCCGGGGCGAGGTCGTCTTCACGAGCGCCGCGTTCGTCGAGGTCCTCCGCTGGTGCATGCGCGGTCCGTCGGAGACGGAGACCGCCAATGGCGACCGACCTGATGCATTGGCGGTCGCAAGCTGGGACGCCAGCGACGAGGCGTGATCGTTCAGCCGTCGCCCTCGGCCGCAGCGACGACGATCAGGACGACCGGCCACGCGAGGAGGGCTCCGGTCGCCAACCGCAAGAAATGAAACGGTGCGTGACCGGTCGCGTCCTGCACGAAGACCTCGAGGACCATCAGCGCCGCCGCCGCCACGAGCCATGCGCGCCGCGCTCGCGGCGTGAGGCGGGGCCGCGCCACCGCGGCCGCCATCGAAAGGCCCAGGTAGATGCCGAGGCACCGGGAGCACACCGGCAGGAGCCGCGATCCCAGGGCGAGGCTGCGCTCCGCGCGCGCGTGGCACTGGAAGCGGAACCAGCCGTCGAGGACGCCGTATGCGCCGGGCGCGACGTCGTGGAGCGCCCAAGCCAGGAACGGCAGCAGACCGGCTAGCACGAGCGCCGCGCGGACGAGGCTCGCTCGCTTCGGGTGGGTCACGGCTCGCTGCGTCACCGCGGCACAGGGTAGCGCGTATGACGGATGCCCCTAAGCTCCATTCGAGACGGGCGCGGCACGCCGACATGGCTAGACTCGGGTGCGTCAGCAGGAGTCGCACATTCCCACCGCCGACCGATCCGTACTGATGACCGAACCGCAGCGGGCCCTCATGCGCCGCCTGGCCGCGGCATTCGGCGACGAGGGCACCGGTCGCATGCTGGTGCAGGCAGCGCTGCGCGAGGCGCGCCGCGCGAGCCTCCCGAACGAGCCCGACGCGCTGCTCGATTTCGTGCGCGCGCACCTGATGAGCACGTTGACCGAGGAGCTCGGCCCGCGGCTGGTCGCCGCGCTGCTCGAGGATCTCGAGCAGGAGCTCGCCGCCGCCGATCGGCCGAGCACGCGCGTCGCCATCGGCTCGATGGAGCCGCCGAGCACGCGACGCATCGCGGCGTCCGGGTCGATGGAGCCGCCGAAGAGCTCCGGCGTGCGCGTGCGCCCGAACGTCGTCCTGTGCGACACCGACCGCTTCGCGCGCGCTGCGCTCGCGCGTTCGTTGGTCGGCACCGAGTGCGACGTGGCCGCCGCCGAGAGCCCGACCGAGATCATGTCGCTCGACGATCGCATCGACGTCGCCATCGTCAACATGCAGATGAGCGAGGTCGCGTCGATGCTCGGCGCGCTGTCGGCGAGGGCGCCCGACGTGCGCGTGGTCGCGGTGTCGAACGACGCGCACGCCGCCGAGTCGCTGCTGCGCGCCGTCGGGGTCCGCACCCATCGCATCGTGCCGCGCGGCATGCGCAGCCTCGAGCTGCGCGCGGTGATCAAGCGCCTGGCCAACGGCTGACGCGATCGACGTGCGATGATCACTGCGCGACGACGGTGCCGTCGCTGACCATCGCGAACACGCGCTCGAGGCGGTGCAGATCGTCCGGGTCGGGGCTCTTCGGGTCGTCGGCCTTCTCGTGCACGACCGCCGTCACGCCGACGGCGACGCAGCGATCGCGGTCGACGAAGTAGGTCCACCACGAGATGGTCGCGGCACCGCGCACGCCGGGCGCCGCCGCGAGCGGCACCACGTAGTGCAACCGCGGCACGCGCTCGCCGCGCCGCAGCTCGTCGCTGATCGTCGGCGGGCTCGTGTAGACGCCAGCGGCCGCGACCGCCTGGGCGATGCGCTCACCGTGCGCCTTCGCGCAGGTGCCGAGCGCGATCGGCTTGGGCGCGTCGTCGACCCGCGCGACGATGACGAACGTCGGGCCGGCCTCGCCGCGGACCTTGAGCAGCGTGCTGTCCTTCGGCTCCTTCGCCGTCGCCGGCTGCCCCCACGCGACGCCGGTGGCGAGCGGGACCTTCACGCGACCGTCGGCCGTCACCGCCCACGACGCGATGTCGGAGCCGCCGGCGACGAAGGTGTCCTTGCCGTTCTTGCTGCCGGTGCACGCGACGGTCGACACGAGGACGCCGATCGCGCAGAGCGAGGCGCAGACCGAGAGCACGGCGCGCCTCATGGCCTCCCCGCGAGGCCGTAACCGCCGGAGACGTCGAGCGCCGTGCCCGTCACGTAGCTCGCCTCGGGAGAGGTGAGGTACGCGAGGCCGGCGACCACGTCGTCGACGGTGCCGAGGCGGCGCAGCGGGATGTCCTCCGCGGTGATCGGCAGGTCGACGGAGATGTCGAGCACGCCCGGGTTGAGGAGGTTGACCGTGATCCCATGCGGGCCGCACGCGTCGGCGAACGTGCGCGTGAGCAGCGCGAGCGCCGTCTTCGACACGTGGTACGCCGAGCTGGCCGGCCGCGCGAGGACCTCGTCGGAGCCGGCGTGGCCGATGTTGATCACGCGCCCCCAGCCCCGTCGCGCGGCGATCGACGCGTCGACGACCGCGCGCGTGAGGTGGAAGACCGCGTCGAGGTTCACTCGGATGGTCTCGTTCCACTCGGACGCGTCGACGTCGAGGATGCCCTTGGGGACGTAGTGCCCGACGTTGTTCACCAGCACGTCGACCGGCCCGACGCGCTCGGCGACCGCCTGCGCGAGGCCGACGACCTGCGCCTGGTCGGCGAGATCGGCCCGGAAGGTCTCGAAGCGCGCGCCCGGGTGCAGCCCGCGCAGCGTGTGCGCGAGCGCCTCGGCCTCGTCGCGGCTCGTCTTGTAGTGGACGGCGACGCTCGCACCGCGCGCGGCCAGGTGCTCGGCGATGCCGCGGCCGAGGCGGCGCGCCGAGCCGGTCACCAGCGCGACGCGCCCGACCAGATCACGCGCGGCGGCGGACGGCTGCGGGAGCTCGATCGCCGGCGCGCGGGCGCGGCGACGATGCTCCCACTCGAGCCGCGAGATCTTGCGCATCACGCCGACCCAGGCGGCGCTCGGCAGCTCGCGCGACAGCTTGCGCAGGCGGATCTCGAACGACGAGGCGGGGTAGGTCTCGAAGACCAGATCGGTGACGCGCTCGACGACCACCTCGAGGTAGCCGAAGTTCTTCCCTTGCAGGAGCGACTCCACGCGGCGCACGAGGTCGCCGTAGTCGATGGTGTCCTCGAGGCGCCGCGACGCGATGACCTTGCCGAAGTCGAACCCGAGCTCGAGATCGAGCTGGACCTTCTGCAGCGTGCCCTGCTCCCACTCCCAGATCCCGATCTTGCACAGGACCTCGAGGTTGTGGACGGCGACGGTCTCGATCATCGGGGAGGCGGCAGTATAGCTGCCCGCCTCCGGGTCCGAGGTCGAAGGTCGAAGGTCGAGGGTCGAGGCTGCGTTCGATCAGGGCGTGCGCACGTCGACGTGGAGCTTCCGGTCCGCCTTGCCGCCGACGATCGCGACCGTCGCGTTGCCGGCGGTGAGCTTGCCCGGTCCGGTGACCCAGGCCTCGACGCGATCGCTGCTCGTCTTCGCGCATGGCGCGACCGGGGCCGCTGCGCACTCCGCGAGCGGCGCGTCGTTCCACGACGCCGCGGCGACGCTCGCGCCCACCGTGAGCTCGTACCTCAGACCGGCGACCTCGGTGACCGTGCTCGTCGGTAGCGCGGTGGTGCCCCCGGCGACGACGAGCAGCTCGCGATCGTCCCCGACGTCCTCGACGCGCACGACGCCCTTCGCCTCGGTGATCACGGTGCGCACCGTGTCGGGCAGCATCGGCACGATCGAGCCGCGCCGGACGAAGACCGGGATCTCCCCGAGCGGCGCGTCGACGTCGATCGTGCGGCCGCCCTCGATCGCCTTGACGAGAGGGCCGCCGAGCGGCACCCACGACGCGCCTCTCGGCAGGTACACCGCGCGCTTCGTTGCGCCCTTCTTCACGATCGGCGCGACGAGGAACGATGGCCCGACCATGAGCTGGTCGTGCGTCGTCCACGCCTGCCCGTCTTCGGGGAACTCCACGGCGAGGTGACGCCAGATGCTCACGCCGGTCGCGTTGGCCTCCTTCGCGAGCAGCTCCCAGTAGGGCAAGAGCTGCTGGTGCACGATCGCGTACCGCCGGAAGTGCTGCGTCGACTCCTCGTCGGTCTGCAGCATCCAGTTCTTCAGCGGCTGCGTGCCGTGGTGCGTGCGCATCACCGGCGACCACGCGCCGAGCTCGGTCCAGCGGAAGAAGGTCTCCCGGTCCGTCGGCTTGCGGAGGGCCACCTGGTAGCCGGCGATGTCGCTGCCGTAGGTGCTCACGCCGGCGATGCTCAGGCCGAGGCCCATCGCCACCACCGTCGGCAGCCCGTCGTCGACGGACAGGTCGGTCGCCTGATCGCCGGCCCACACGACGTCGGCGAGCGGCGTCGTGCGCAGCCACCCGGAGCGGACGAAGCTCAATCGACGCTCCTTGGGCGACGCCTCGTCGCCGAGGCCGTCGGCGTCGAGCGCGGCGCGCTGCGCCTGTTGCCAGAGCTGCGGGTAGAGGTTGTGCGTCGCCCAAGGATCGCTGCCGTCTTCGAGCTTCGCGTCGAGCTGCAGCCACTCGCCGTAGTCGCCCATGAACCCGTCGACGCCGATCGCGAGGTTCGCCTTCAGCTTGCCTTCGACGAACCTCCTCGCGGCTTCGTTGGTCAGGTCGACGAGCCCGGCGGGCTTCTGCTTGACGTTGGTGAACTCGTAGACCGCGTCGTCCTGCTTCTTCACGAGGTAGCCCTTGGGCGCCGTCTCCTCCCAGATCTTCAGCCCCTTCTCCACGAAGGTGTTGAAGTAGGTGAAGCTCGCGAACCCTTGCGCGTGCAGGTCGGCCACCAGGCCAGGCAGATCGGGGTAGAGCGTCGGATCGACGTCCCACTCCTCGGAGAGCTTGTAGTCGTCGCCGACGAACCTGCCGCCGCGCCAGTCCTCGTACCAGATGGCGCTCGAGGGCACGTCCTTGTCGCGGAGGTACTTCGCGAGCTCGCGCACCTTGGCGCTGCCTTGGATGGTGTCGTTCCATGGCGCGAACGCGAGGCGCGGCGGCACGCGCGGCCTTCCGAAGCGCGCGGTCGAGCGCGCGAGCGCCGCCTTCGGTGTCGGACCGGCGAAGATGCGGAAGAGGAAGGTGCGACCCGGCGCCGCGTCGGAGTCGGCGGTGATCCGCAGCGCGTCCTCTTCGGCGCACATGCCGAACGTCGCGCGCCCGTTGGTGTCGAGCGCGCCCACGTAGCCGCTCTTCGCGAGGTACACCGGCACCGGATACGAGCTCGCGTGCCGCGTGCCGGCGATGTACCAGACCGCCAGCGGATCGTCGTCGTCGCGCTTGCCGATGCCCGGCTCGGTGACGAACAGCGGCACGATGGTCCCGCGGTGATCGACGTCGCGCGCCTGCGCGCCGAAGCCGAGGAAGTGGTCGTCGGGGTCGCACCGCGCCGCGATCGACGTCCAGGTGCGCGCGCCGGGCTTCGGCGTGGTCGCGGGCGTGACGCCGATGGAGAGCTCGCCGTCGCCCTCCGCCCTGATCTGCACGGCGGCGACCTTGCCGGCGTGGTCGACCGCGTCGAACGACAGCGACGACGCGTCGCTCTTCACGGCGCTCGCCCGCCGCGCCACCCGCCACTGCGTGCCGGTGTCGGTGAACTGGTATGACCCGTAGAGCGCCTGCACGCGCGTCTCGACGTCGCGCACCGCGAGCCCCGTGAGCGGCGGCGGATCGACCTCGTCGCTCGGAGGCAGCACGTTCTTCGGCGCGAGGCCGTCGAAGAGCACCGAGCCGTCGGCCGCCGACACCACGATGCGCAGCGGATCGGGCTCGAGGCGCACCTTCAGCCCGCCGAGCGTCGCCTCGACCGGCGCCGGCACCGGCGGCGGGTCCTCCGCGTTGGAGGAGCAGGACAGCGCGAAGAAGGCGGCAGCGAGCGCCGTGCGGCTCGTCGGGATCATGACGCCGACGAGGGTAATGCGCGTGCGCCGGCCCTGGAAACGCCGGCCGACGCTTCCCAAGTTTCGTCAGCCGACGACGGGCTCGACGTTCGCCATTTCCGGCCGCCAGCCGGCTGCGAAAGGGCGAGAGGAAGTCAGAGCTGAACCCGGCCGTCGCAAGGCACGTCGACCATGCGCGTGCTGCCCTGACCGCCGATGCGCACCCGCCGCACGCCGCACGCCACCTCGAACGGGCCGGGCGCGATGCCCACGCGCGCGTCGTCGACGAAGACGGGCACGCCGGCCGCGTCGGGGACGCTCAACACGCCGACGTCGCGGCGCACGGGGCGGTACTCCCCGGCGATCGGCGACACGGCGGGCGCGGGTGATCGTGCCGCCCCGAGCGCGAGGATCGCGAGCGCCGCGACGAGGGTCGCGACCACCGCCCGGCGCGCGATCGCGCGCACGCGCAGCTCGCGACGGGTGGTCATGCGCAGCGTGATGTCCGCGTCGGTCTCGTCCGGTTGGGAGGCGACGAAGCGCTCGAGCGTCGCGTCGGACGAGAGCGGGATCAGCGTGTCGGTGCGACGCAGCGCCTCGTGCTCGAGGATCTTCCGGGCGCGCTCGGAGTCGAGTCCGCGCAACGGGATCGTCAACGCGTCCTGATCCGCTTCGCGCGTCGTCGGCGCGGGCTGAGCCGCAAGGAGCACGCGGGTCATGGCGTGCGAGAGCAGATAGCCGAAGCCGGCCGCCCGCGCAGGCGAGCGCGCGCCCGTTCCGGCCAGACCTTCATTTTCGGATCGGGGTGGAGATGCGCGCGAGGGGCGACCGGGCTACCATCGAGCACGCACATGCGCGTTGGCATGCGGCCTGCTGTCCCCGCCCGCGTGCGGAAGGCTCGATCGATCCTCGGCGTCGTCCTCGCGACGTCGCTCGTGGGCGGGTGCAACTGGATCTTCGACATCGAGCGCCGGGAGGTCCCGCCGCTCGTCCTCGGCGACGCCGGCGCCGGTTGGCAGCCCCCGTGCGGCGAGGCGCAGAGCAAGCCCACGGCCTGCGGGGGCGTGGAGGTCGACGTCTGCTCCGACGCGAAGCACTGCGGCGTCTGCGGTCACGTGTGCGAGGACAGCCCGTACGTGCAGTGCCTGCGCGGCGCCTGCCACGACCACCGCGATCCGGGGCAGTGGACGATGGGCGAGCTGCCCGGCTGCGTGCCGAATGCTGATGCGACGGCGATGGAGGACGAAAACACCGGCCTGATCTGGGAGGGAGCCGGCAACGCGGAGGTCGACGCCGCCGGCTCCGCGGCGGAGGACCACTGCGCGCAGCTGAGCGCGGACGGTGTGGGCGGGTTCCGCGATTGGGCGCTGCCGACGCGCATCGAGCTGTCGACCCTCGCCAATTTCGAGTTCGATCTCCACAGCCCGTACAACGCCTGCCGCGCGCACTACCCCTCCGGCGCGCCGACGAGCGGCTGGTACTGCGGTCGCTCGAGAGCCGTCAGCGACAGGAGCTGGCGCCATCTGCTCCGCATCCCGGACGGCGCCGTCGTGATCATGCCGCCGTCGCTGGCGCGCAGGTGTCGTCCACGCTGCGTGCACGCCACCCGTCCGAACGTGCCCGATCGGTTCGTGCAGGACAGCTCCTTCATCTATGACCGCGCGACGGACCTGCTGTGGATGAGGCTTCCGGCGAGGCGGGACGACGATGGGGGGCAACCGGAGAAGTTCCGCCTTACGGAGGCGTTCGCCAAGTGCAGCTCGCTCGAGCCTCTCGGGAGCTGGCGGGTGCCGTGGCTGAAGGAGCTCGCCTCCATCGTCGACGAGCGCCGCGCCACGTCCATCTACGACGTCTTCCCCGCCGGCGGACCAGACGACTTCTGGTCCAAGAACTACTCGCGGACCGATCTGACCCTGCAATACGTCATGGACTTCGTGGACGGGGGCTTCGCCGCCTTCGCCAACGGCGAGGAGCAGACCTCCTCGCTCCGCTGCGTGCGCACCGGCCGGCTCGCGAGGTGAGATCACCCCGCCGGATCGATCTTCACCCCGTTGAAGAACCGCCGCGCATCCGCGCCGGACGCCCCGTCGCTCTCGACGACGACCGCGCGCACGTACAGCCGCGCGCCGATCACCGTGCCGCGCACCTCGACCCGCAGGCGACGCGGATGGAGCGCCGTGCTCGACAGCAGATCGGCGAAGCGCCACGCGCGCTCGGCCGTCCCGGCGACCTGACAGCCGACCGCCGAGGGCTCGCGCACCGCGCTCTTGTCGGCGACCTGCAGATCGGCCGGCGACGCCACGAAGCCCGTCGCGCCCGCGAGGAAGGCGTTCGTCGCGAGCGTGCACATCGTGACGAGCTCGTCGTCGCGAATCGGCAGCGTCCCGTCGGCGTTGGTCGGCAGATCGGCCCAGAGGACGCCGAACGCGCCGCGGTCGGCGACGCGCGCGGACTGCTCGTGCAGCGTGAGCGTCATGGCGCCGCTCGTGTGCGTCCCGCTCTTCTCGTCCGGCGTGCCCGGCAGCTCCGCGCCGTACCGGCCGCTCGACGATCGCACCTCGTGCCACTCCGGCGCGGGAGCGCTCGACGAGCGGCTCGAGAGCAGCTGCACGGCGGCGACGATCGCGAAGAGCGTCGCGACGAGCGCGATCAGCCGCGGCGACACGTGCAGCCGGATCGGCGCCGCTTCGGCTTCGGGCGGCGGCGGCGGGTTCGTGTGCAGCGCCACCGGGAACACGCTCGGGAAGTCGCCGATGCGCTTGCCGCCGACCGACAGCTCCCAGTCGTCGACGGTCCGCGAGATGACGCACCCGAACCTGCCGATCCCGAACGTGAGCTCGCCCTCGTGCTCCTTGTGCACGACCATCCGCCCGTCGACGTACACGTGGAAGCGCCCGTCGCGCTCGACCAGATCGACGCGACGGTCGGAGCGGATGGCGCGCGGCGCGCCGCCCGTGCCCTCGGGTGCCTCGTACGTTCGCTCGACCGGAATGGACCATCGCTTGACGTTCACGGCGTGCCTCCTCGGCTGGACGACGACCCTTCAGCGAGGCGCGTGCCGCTCGAGAAAGACCGAGGATTCTCGCGTTTGGCCGCTCCGGCCGGCGGCCCGTGACGAACCTTCGTCGTCACGGGGCGACGACGCGCCGTCGCGCCGTCGCGTCGTCACGTCGTCGGCCGGGGCGACGCCGTTCCGTCGCGGCGACGACGAACCGTCGTCACCGCCGGGGCGTTCGCCTGATTTCGCCGGCGTGCGCGGCGGCACGCCGCGCGCAACACGGGCGGGCATGCACATCGACGCACGCTCGTCCCACGACACCTCCCTGTTCCACGGCCGTGATCTGAGCGCCCGCGGACGTCACGATGACGCCCTCCGGTGGTTCGACCTCGCGCTCGCCGAGCGACCGTCGGTCGCCGCGCTCTCCGCCAAGGGAGACGCGCTGTTCGCGCTGGGGCGCGTCCGCGAGTCGCTCGTCGCGTTCGAGACGGCGATCGAGCGGAGCGGCGAAGCCGCGTATCCGTACTACGGCAAGGGGCGCGCGTTGACGAAGCTCGGGTCGCACCACGAGGCGATCGAGCCGTTGCGACGCTTCCTCGCGCTGTTTCTGTCGCCGTCGCGGCTCACCGCGCAGGTGAGCGCGTGGCTCGACGCGATGACGCGGGTCGGCGACGTCCCCTCGATCCCACCGCCGAGCGATCCGCTGGAGCGTGCGCGCGCGCTGCGCGGCGCCGGCAAGCCCCGTCAGGCCCCCGCGACGCTCCGCGAGGAGACCTCGTCGCCGCGCGCCGCACGACGCGGTGATGGAGGCGATCATCCGCGACGAGGGCGATCCGGAGGCGTGGCTGCTCCGCGCGCGCTTCGAGATCGCGTTGGGCAAGCACCTCGACGCGCGCCGCGCGATCCAGCGCCTCGTGCGGATGCGCCCGCGCGTCGCCGCGTACCTGACGGTGGCGGCGCGGCTGTTCGCCTCGATCGGCGATCTCCACGCAGCGCGGAAGCACGCGGTCGACGCGCTCTCGACCGACCCCGGCATCGTCGAGGCCTGGCTCGTGAAGGCGCGCAGCGACCTCGCCCTCGGCGACGCGCGGGCGGCGATCCCTGCCCTGCGCATGGTCCAGCAGCTCGCGCCGTCCGACGATTTCGGCACGCAGCACGAGGCGCAGGCGCTGCTCCGCAAGGCGACGGCGGGCTGACCCGGACTCGTCGGCTCAGAAGACGGTCGAGAACGACAGGATCGCGTGGTCGTGTCCGACCGAGACGCGGGCGGCGCGGAGCTGCGTCGTGGTGCTCGTGAGGACGAGGTACGCGCCGGCGGCGACGCCGACGAAGCCGAGGGCGAAGCTCGCGGTCGAGAGGTTCCCGTAGCGGACGGCGTCGACGCTGTGATCGGCGCCGACCGACGTGCACCCGGTGACGCACGCGTCGTCGCTCTTCGATTTCGCGTCGAGCGCGCGCACGCCGAAGTACGTGCCGACGCCGAGGCCCACGGCGCCGACGCCGAGCGAGACGAACCCCGCGATCCGCCTGCCGGGGTGATCGATCGTCACCACGTCGCCCTGCGGCGAGGGCGGCGAGCCCGCGGGCGCCGGCTGGAGGGCGGGGATCGCGACCGTCTTCTGATCGGCCATGTCCTCCACCGCCACCGTCGTACGGAAAGGCTTCTTCTTCGGCGCCGTCGCGACCACCTCGCGCTTGCCGGGGTCGACGGCGAACCTCGAGCCCCACGCCGCGCGCGGTATGGGCTGCCCGTCGAGCTCGATCGACAGGCCGGGCTCGTCGGCCGCGGGCGGGACGATCAGGGTCAGGTACGAGAGCACCGGCTCGAGCTCGGCGATCGCCTGGTTCGCGATGGCGAGGCGCGCCTCGTTCTTGTCGCGCACCGCGAACGCGCGGCCCTCTTTGAAGCGCGCGTACGCCGATGCCGTCTTGCCGATCTTCCGAAAGCAGAGGGCGAGGTTCAGCACGACGCCGCCGCCCGGTTTGAGGCGGTGCGACTCGGCGAATTTCGGGCAAGCAGCGGCCCAATCGTTCTGCTCGTTGGCGAGCTTGCGCCCCTCCGCGAAGAGGCTGTCGGCGAGCGCGGCAGGATCGTCGGCGCGCGCGCCGACGGCGAGCGACAGGGCGATCGCCGCGAGAGAGGCCGTGATGCTACTGCGCATGCTCGAGGGGGTCCGGCGCCTTCGACGGCGCGGGTGGTGGCGGTGGTTGCAAGACGCTCGCCGACGGCGCGCTCGGCTTCGGCGCGCTCTTGATCGCGGCGGGGTGCGCCTGGGTGGACGGGGACGGCCTCGGCGCGCTCGTCGCGGCGGTCGCGCTCGTCGCCGTCGTCGCCGTCGTCGCCGTCGTCGCCGTCGTCGCGATGCCGGGACGCGGCGCCGGTCCGAGCGGCGCCGCCGTCGGCAGCGGCGCGGACGCGGTGGTGGGCGGCGCGCTCGCAGGAGGCGGAGCGCTCACGCCGTCTACGCGCGACCGGGACGTCAGCGGAACGGCGATCGCGGCGGCGGCGGCGACCGCGGCGAGCCCCAACCAGAGGGCGAGGCGCCTGCGCGGGCGATCGACGGTCGTCGGCTCGGCGGCGGGCTGCTCGGCGAGCGGTTCGGGGGCGCTTCGCTCGGTCTCTGGACCTGCGGGCTCGAAGTCGCCGGCGGCGAACGGCTGGAGAGCCGCGGCGAGGTCCTCCACGCGCTGGAAGCGCGCCTCGGGCTTCTTCGCGAGGCATCGCTCGACGATCGTGGCCAGCATCGGCGGGACGTCGGGGCGCTGCTCGCGGATCGGAGCGGGGTCGTCGGCGACGATCGCGGCGCAGAGGCTGCTGAACGTGCCGCCTTCGAACGGCGCCTGGTTCGCGAGCAGCTTGTAGAGGATCACCCCGAGCGACCACACGTCTGCCCGGCCGTCGACGGCCTTGGCGTTGCGCACCTGCTCCGGCGACATGTACGCCGGCGATCCGAGGATCGCCGCCGTCTGCGTGAGGCTGACGTCGGGGTCGACGCCGTCGGCTCCGGCGGCCTTGGAGATGCCGAAGTCGAGCACCTTGATCCACGGGGCGCCGTCGAACCTGCGGGTGAGGAACAGGTTCGCCGGCTTGAGGTCGCGGTGCACGATCCCGCGCGCGTGCGCCTCGGCGATGGCGTCGCACGCCTGCACCACGTACGTCGCGGCGTCGGCGATCGGCAACGGGCCCTCTCGCTGCAGCACGGCCTGCAGATCGGAGCCCTCGAGGTACTCCATCACCATGAACGGCGCGCCGACGGGCAGCGTCCCGACGTCCATCACGCGGACGACGTGCGCGCTCCGGATCGAGATCGCGGCGCGCGCCTCGCGGAGGAACCGCTGCACGAGGGTCGGCGCGCTGCGCACCACCTCCGGCCGGAGCACCTTGATCGCGACCTTCTCGCCGAGCTTGAGGTGCCGCGCGACGAAGACGATGCCCATCGCGCCCTCGCCGATGACCGTCTCGATCTCGTACTTGTCGTCGATGCGCTCGCCGGCGCGCGGTACGCCTGGGATCGTCTGCTCGAGATCCCGCTCGTCGGCGCCCGCCCCCATACGGAGGACAGCTTACACCTCACGCCTTGCGCGTGCGCGCGAGGCCGAGGACCTCGATGCGGCTCGACAGTGTCGTCCGAGCGATGCCGAGCTCGCGGGCGGCGTGCGCGATCACACCGCCGTGCTTCGCGAGCGCGGCGCGGATGGCGTCGGCCTCCAGGGTGTCGAGCCGTGCGCGCGCGTCCTGCAGCGCCTGCCAGCTCTCGGCGAGGCGCTCCGGATCGACTCCGACCGAGGGCGCCGCCGCACTCGTGCTGCGACCCTCCATCGCCGCGAGATCGAAGTGCTCGACTCCGAGGGTCTCGGTGGCCGGATCGTCGGTGATCGCCCGCTCCCTCGCGCGCTGCACGTGGCGTTCCAGCTGCCGCACGTTGCCGGGCCAGTCGAGCGTCTCGGAGATCAGCATGCGGCGCAGGGGCAACGAAAGGAGCCATCGGCGCGACGGATCCGCGCGCCTGAGGAACGCCTCGGCGAGCGAGGGGATGTCCTCCCTCCGCTGTCGCAGGGGAGGCAGCTCGATCGTGAGCGCCGCGAGCCGGTAGTAGAGGTCCTCGCGGAAGCGCCCCTGCTCGATGGCCTTGCGGAGATCGCCGTTCGTCGCCGCGATGATCCGCACGTCGGCGCGCTTCGGTTCGGGGCGCTCCCAGCCGAGCGGGCGGTACGTCCCGAACTGCGTGAAATCGAGGAGGAGCTTCTGCGCGTGCGGCGGCAGGTTGAGCACCTCGTCGAGGATGATCGTGCCGCCCTTGCCGAACTCGACGAGGCCGACGCGCTTGTTCGCCGCGCCCGAGAAGGAGCCGCGCTCGTGGCCGAACAGCTCGGAGGTGATCGTGTTCAGATCGTCGCTCGCACCGAGCATCGCGCGCACGATGGGCCGTCGGCCGCTCGCCTCCGCGATCGCCTCCGCGAGCAGCGTCTTCCCCGTGCCCGACTCGCCGAGGATGAGGATGGGCGAGGTGCTCGCCAGCGCCGAGGCCAGCTCGCGACGGATGCGCTGCATGCTCGGCGGCGCGAGCAGGTCGTCGAGCGGCGGCGTGGGTACGGCGTCGACGCGGTGCGCGCGCGCGGTGCGCAGCGCCTCGCGCGTCTCCCTCAGGCGATCGGACTGCGAGAGGACGGCGCCGAGCACCGGCGCGGCCGCGCGGAAGAACTCGACGTGTCGCTCGCCGACGAACTTCTCGCGATCGCGGAAATCGACGTAGAGCACCCCGCGCGTCTCGCGGCTGCCGGCCCGCTGCAGCGGCGCGGCGAGCGCGGCGATGATCCCCAGCGTCGTGACGCTCTGCGACGCCCCGAGCCCCGACATCGGGTCCCACTCGACGAGCTGCCCCGTCTGGAGCGCGCGCTGCACGATCGTCCGGCTGATCTCCTCGTGCTCGAGGGCGTCGAGCGCTCCGCGCTGCCCGCGCGCCTTGAATACGTGCGCGCTGCCATCGGACTGCGCGAGCAGGAGCATCCCGCGATCGGCGCCGAGCACGTCGACCAGGACATCGAGCCCCTGCTCGATCGCCTCGTCGCCCTCGAGGACACCGAAGAGACGCTCGTGCAAGCGGCAGATCGCCGCCCACAGGGATGCGTCGTCGAGCTTCCGGCGGTTGGAGAGGCTCGTGGTCATCCGCGGTCCTCAATATGTCACATTGTCACATCGACGGCTTCGGCGCGGAGGCGCCCCGCTCGGATGTGTCTCCTGGATCGGCGGCGGGTGCCCGGGGCCGTCAGAACACGTAGCTCAACCCGCAGGTGAGTCTTCGGACCGCGATCGGTCAGAGCGACTCGGGACGGTCGCTCTTGTTCCGCGGCTGCGAGGGCGGCGGGTTCGTCTCGCGCTGGCGACGCGAGCCCCACCACAGACCGGAGCGGTTCGAGCGCAGCCACCCGCGACGCTCCCACTCGGCCAGCGTGCGCGAGACCGTCTCGGTCGTCGCGTGGACCATCATCGCGAGGTCGCAGCGGCGGAGGGGCAGGGGCAGGTAGCGGCCGTCGTCGAGCGGCGAGCCGTGACGCTCGGCCAACCGATCGAGCAGGGCCATGATGCGGTCTTCGACCGGGCTGCCGACCAGCTCCGGGACGCGCTTGAGGAGGTTGCGCGACTCCTTGCCGAGCAGCTCGCCGAAGCGCTGCGAGGCGCCCGGGTTCGCGTGGATGGCGGCCAGCAGCACCGCGCGATCGACCAGCGCCACGTCGCAGGTGCGCATGGCGGAGACCGACACCGGCGAGGGCGCCGCGTCGATGGTCAGCGAGGGGACGGGGACGCTCGGACCGCGCTGCACGTCGAGCAGGATGCGGCCCTGGTGCAGCTTGACCAGGCCCTGCACCAACACCGGCACGGTGCTCTGCGCCTCGCCCTCCGACACGATCGAGCGTTCGCGCTCGATGCGTGCGTGGTGCGTTCGCGCGAGTACGTCGGCGAAATGGTGACGCGGCAACTCCGAGAAGAGCGAGATCTTCTTGAGCTCCGTGGCGAGGTCGAGCGGGGCGGCGACTCGCATGACATCAACCTTTCCTGCGCAGAAGAGCGCGGCGATACCCCATGGAGATCGGGGTGTCCCTCTCGCGGAAGAGCTTACCCGGGCGCTGCTCCAGGGCAACGCGTGCAGTTCAATTTAATTACTGGTCGTTGACCTGGAGCATGCGGAGAAGGTGGAACATCCGCGCTCGCGTTCAGACTGGAACAGCCTCGCTGGAAGTTGCCAGCGACGTTGCGCGCGCCTCGACCGTGCGCCAGGTCACTGCCAGCGCGCACGCACCAGCACGAACTTGTTCGTGGTCTTCTCGGTCGTGACCTGCTCGGTCCAGCGGTTGCCGCTCGGCGGGTTGCCGAGCACGCCCTTGAGCATGTCGTCGATCTTCGACACGCGGCTGAACTCGGTGACGAAGTACACCGCGCCGGTCTTGCCCTTGATGTCGGCGAGCCAGGTGCGCATGCGATCGCTCCCGCGCTCGCCGGCGGTGGCGCCCTGACCCATGCCGTTGCCGAACTCGATGAGGCGACCGCCGGAGTAGTAGTTCTCGCCCTTCCAGTTCATCTCGAAGGCGACGAGCGGCTCCTTCACGCTGCGGCGATCCTTGTAATAGGCCTCGAACAGCGGGCGCTGACCCCAGTGCGGCGCGACCTTCATCATGTAGACGTCGAGCGTCCACGCGGAGAACAGCGCGCCGCACGCGAGCAGCGCGACGATCGCCTGACGACGCCACGCGCGCGCGACGAGCACCACCATGAGGATGGTGATGGCGAGCCCGAAGCCGAGGAGCGCGGGCGTGAAATTGAGCTCCTTCGGCCACAGGCGATCGTAGCGGTACGTGTAGAGGTGGATCAGCCGCTCCTGGCCCTTGATGTCGGCTTCGGGGCGCGAGGCGAGATCGCGGGTGACCAGCGCCGCGCAGAAGGCGCCCGCGAGCGCCACGCCCGCGACCATCACCGACTTCACGTACGCGGTCGGGCTCGCCGGGTCGCCGCTCGGGCGCACGCTCACGCGGGCCTCGTCGGGCGCGCCGCCGAGGCGGTTCGCCACGAACGCGATGATCAGACCGCTCACGCCCAGGATGAGGCCGGTGGTCGGGGAGGCGGGCGGGACGTTGGCCGGGTCCTGGCTGCCGAAGAACGGGCCGGCGACGAGCCGTGACAGCCCGTACGCCGCGAGGGCGACGCCGGTGAGCGTCACCGCGAGCCACGGGCCGCGGCGGCCCTTGTCGGCGACCGGACGGTCGCCGAGCGCGTCGTCGAGGAAGATGCCGGTGAGCATCGCGGCCGGCGGCACGGCCGGGAAGACGTAGTGATGGAACTTCGTCTTCATGTACGTGAACAGCGCCCACGCGAAGATGAACCACATCACCAGGAAGGTCCCGACGTCGCGCTGACGCTCCTCGTGCTGCGTGAGCGCGCGGCCCGCCTGGTTCCAACGGGTGCGCGCCCACCAGATCAACCCGGCGGGGACGAGGCCGGTCCACGGGAAGAGGCCGTAGCCCATCTGCCAGACGTAGTAGCGGATGGACACGTCGTCGCCGGTGTTGGTGTCGTGCACGTGGTCGAGCGCGCGCTTCCACATGTGGTGCACGAACAGCTGCTGGATGAACTCGTCACCCATGCGCATGTACATCGCGACGAACCACGGCGCGGCGACCACGCCGATGATCAGCACGCCGGAGAGCAGCTCGAGGCGCACCAGATCGCGCCACTTGCGTGCGGTCAGCACGTAGGCGCCGGCCACCATGATCGGCAGGATGAACCCGGCGACGCCCTTGCCCATGGTGGAGATGCCGGCGAAGACCCACGCGACGAGGAAGCAGAGGCGCGAGATGCGCCGCTCGTTGCGGTTGATGGCGAGCAGCACGCCGAGCGCGGCCAGCCAGACGAGGCCCTGGACCACCGGCTGCACCTCCTTGTGCACGACCGGTCGCAGATCGCACGGCCACTTGCCGATGCGCATCAGCCGCTCGAACGAGTCGCCGGTGTTGGGCGGGATCCAGCACTCGAGGCCGGAGCCGGCGCGGTACTCGTCGAGGTGCGGCTCGAAGCCGAACGCGCCCTGCGTCACCAGCGTGACGTTGCGCGAGAGGAGGTACAGCGCCTGCGGCAGCGCGCACACCAGGATGACGCCGATCGCGAGGTGGAACCCGGACACCGTGAAGGTGCGGTTGCCGAAGCGGATGGGCACGCCCTTGACCGTCTGCTCGTCGTCGGTGGTGAGGCCGATGATGAGCAGGGACATCGCCGCCGTGAGCGAGGCGACGAACGGCATGTCGGTGATCGACTGGTGCGAGAGCATCGCCCAGTAGCCGGTGGTCGCGAGGACGAGCGAGGCGAGCAGGCCGGCGCGGCGGCCGCGCACCTGCGAGACGGCGCGGTACGCGAGGTAGAGCGCGATCACCGAGAGGGTGAGCGACGGCATCCGGACGATCCACTCCGGGTGCGTGGGATCGCCTCCGATGTGCGCCGGCGCGATCATCCCGTCGGGCCGGTACTTCACCCCGAAGGTGGCCATCGCCAGCGCCTGCATCCAGAAGTCGAGGATCGGCTTGCTGAGGAAGAAGCCTTCTTCGGCCCACCAGATGGTGATCCAGTCGTCGCGCGCGAGGACCTCGCGGCTGACCTCGCCGTAGTGGGTCTCCCACGGATCGATGAGGCCGTGCGCGCCGAGCGTCGGCAGGTACAGCACGGCGCAGAACACGATCAGCCAGAAGCCCTCGCGCTCGCGCAGCGGGCGGGTCGCGTCGTCGACGAGGCCGAGCGCGGCGAGGGTCCGGAAGCCGAAGACGCAGGTGGCGATCCACGCCACGGTGATCGCGAGGCCCCAGCCGACGCCGCTGGCGTTGGCCATCAGGGTCATCGCCGTGACCAGCGAGAGGAACGTCGCCGACGCCGGCACCAGCGCCGCGCCCGCCTCGTGCACGCCCGGAACGACGCGCGCCGGCGGCAGCGTCGAGACGCCGCGCTCGCGCTTCTTGGGCAGACCGACGCGCCACGGCGTGTGGTCGTCGAAGGAGCCGATGACGTGCATCACGCCGAGCGCGGCGATCACCACGAACACGAAGCCGAGGGGCACGCTCCAGCGCCACTGCGCGTCGCGCGCCATGAGCAGGAACGTCGCGACGCTGGCCGCGAAGAAGACGAGGCCGCCCGCCTTCCAGTGGGGCGCGTGGCCGCCGCGGAGGAAGACGAACGGCGACTCCGCCTCGGATTCCTTCGTCGCCTCGTCGGTCTTCTCCGGACTCGTCTTCGGAGTCTTCTCCGGAGTCTTCTCCGGAGTCTTCTCCGGAGTCGTTTGCGCAGGCTCCTTCGGAGGCTCGGCCGCGTCGGTCGCGGCCGCCTCGGCGCGCGGCGCCTCGGTCCCCGACGCCTGGGGGCTGCTCGCGCCGGGTTCTGAGGACGGCGGCGGGACCTGCTCGTCGCGGGGCTCGGGGGTGTTCGAAGCGTCGGAATCGGCCATCGGAAGAGCTGGGAGCGGGCGTTCCTGCGGGCCCGGGAGGGGCCGGCGTCGGGAAGACCAGCGGGGCCTTGTCTCGCGAGATGCGCGGCGGGGCAAGTGGCCTGCCGTACGCGGCGCCCGGGCTGGCACGGGATACGCGGGATACGCGGGATACGCCGGGTGATACGCCGCATCGGGGTGCGCCATTCCGTGCAAGCGACGCGTGTGGGATCATGGCGCGGCCGGTCGGATCCGCCGTTTCGCGCGCGTTTTCGCGGTGGCGAGCGGCTTGCTCGGGTTTCTTTCGCCCTGTCGCCGTGTAAGGAGAACCGGTCATGAACCGCGTCGCGCTCGTCCTGCTGTTCGGTGCCCTTCCGCTCGCCGCATGCGGCGGCGCCCTCGAGATCCCGAACGACGCCCCCGATGGCGGCGGCGACGCGGCCGTCGAGACCGGAGATGCGGCGACCGACGCGCTGCCCGACGTCCCGCTGTGCGCGCCGACCGACTGCGGACCGATGCCCGGCGCGCCGATGGAGCGTTGCTGGGATGGCACCTACGGCGGCAACACCGGGCGTTGCATCCGCGTCGGCGATCGGTGCCAGTGGGAGTTCCGGTCCTGTCCGCCGCCCAGGCCCTGCACGTCGACCGAGGCGTGCGGCGCCAAGAACCTCTTCTGCAAGGTCGACATGGGCAAGTGCGGCGGCAGCGGGCTGTGCGCCCTCAGGCCCGAGGGGTGCCCGGCGATCTACGCGCCGGTCTGCGGCTGCGACGGCAAGACCTACGGAAACGACTGCGACGCGCAGTCCGCCGGCGTCACGGTGGCGACCGCGGGCGCGTGCAAACCGACCGGCTCGTCCTGCGGCGGAGCCGCCGGAACCCCGTGCGCGAAAGGCGAGTTCTGCAAGTGGGCCGTGGGCGCCTGCCTCTCGGCCGGGCCGGTGCCGCCGACGGGGACCTGCGTGAAGATCCCGGGCGGCTGCCCGGATCTGTGGGCGCCGGTCTGCGGCTGCGACGGCAAGACGTACGGCAACGACTGCGACGCGACGAGCGCCTCGGTGAACGTCGCGAGCAAGGGGGAGTGCGAAACGCCGCCGCCGGACCTCTCGTGCGGCGGGTTCGTCGGCAAGATGTGCCCGTCGACGATGTGGTGCGACTACCCGACCGGATCGTACTGCGGCGGCGACGACTCGATGGGCACGTGCAAGCCGCGTCCGAGCGGCTGCACCAAGGAGTGGAACCCCGTCTGCGCGTGCGACGGCAAGACCTACGGAAACGCCTGCATGGCGAACGCGGCGGGCTGGGACGTCAGCGCCCTCGGGGCCTGCAAGTAGACGTCAGCGGGCGAGCTCGGCGGCGATCGTCTCGACGAGCTCGTCGACCGAAAGCGCGCGCGAGAGCACGCGGACAGAAGGGCGCAGCGTGTGGAGCGCGGCGATCGCCGCGTCGGCGTCGGGCGCGTCGGGATCGATGATCAGCGCGTCGAAGCGGCCCTGCAGATCGCCGCGGGCGCACACGTCGAGCAGGTCGGTCGGGCCCTCGAGCGGCAGCACGTCGAACCCCGCCTTGAGGAGCGCGCGCGCGATGGGGGCGCGCGCCCAGCGATCGCCGTCGGCGATCGCCACGAGCGGTCGCTCCGACGGGAGGGTCTCGTCCGGCTCGGGCGAGCGGATGGTCGGGTGCGCCTCGGAGACCGGACCGAGGGTCAACGGCTCGACCGGCGAGGCGATGCGACGCAGCGCGACGCGCGCCATGCGCACGCTCGACCGGCGCATGCGCGAGAGCTCCGTGCAGAGATCGTCGAGCAGCATCTGCACCGTGCGCGGCCCGAGCTCCTCGGCGAGGAGGGGCTGCAGGTGCGCGCGGGCGAAGGCGAGGACGTCGTCGATCGACTCGGGCAGGGTCGTGCGGCCTGCGCTGCGCAGCGCTGCGTCGAGGCAGCGTCGCATCGACTCGCGATCGTCGAACGCGGCCTCGAGCATCTGCGTGAGCGCCCAGCGCGCGGGGCTCTCGAGCTCGCGGGGCAACGTGCTCCGATCGGGCTGGGACATGGGGGCGCATGGTTGCCGGAACGCGCGCGCACGTAAAGCGCCCACTCGCCTTCCCCGAACGCCCGACCCGACCAGGCCCGAACGGGACGAGGGGTCAACGGTCGCGCGACATCCACACGAACCAGACGAACGCCATCAACGCGAGCGTCGCGAGCGCCGCGAGCGCACGCTGCACGCGCCTTCGCGCCGGAGGAGGTTTGCGGCTCAGATACCGCACTTCCACCAGGTCCCCTGCGGTCGAGAGCAGAGCGATGGCCACCGCTGCGCCGGCGACGCGCGCGAGCACTGCGCGATCGGGGACATTGCTCGCGACGCGCACGATCTGCATCGAGACGGCGGCGGTGAGCGCGACCGCGACGTAGAGCGGGAGCGACGCGAGGCGCGGCGTCGGCTGGCGTGGGGTGAGCTTCGGCGGCGGCTCGCCGCGCACCATCGCCGCGTCGAGCTCCTTCATCGCGACGCGCGCGACGTCGTCGGCGGCGCCGATCGTCGGCCCCTTGCCACCTTCGGCGCCGCGCGGGATGGCCACCGCGCGCGGTCGGATCATCACCAGCCCGACGGTGGTCCACGCGATGGCGCCGACGAGGACCTCGATGGGCTCGGCGAGCGCGGTGGCCGCTTGCGGGCCGATGAGCCAGGCGATCACCGACGGCGCGATGAAGCCTCCGAGAAGGATCGCCGACAGGCCGCGCCCGCCGCGCAGGATGACCCAGGCAGCGGCGACGATGCCGACCACCGCGGCGATGGCGGCGAGGCGCGGCAGCCAGGTCGCGCCGGGGAAGAAGCCCGCGGGGCGCACCGTCGTCCACCACGCGACGAGCGTCGCGGCCACCACCGGCACGACATCACGCGTGGGATCACGCGTGGGGTCACGCGTGGGGTCACGCATGGGGTCGCGCGCCTCTTCGGCCATCGGCCTGGAACGTAGCGATCAGTTGCGTGCGAGTCGATCGACCGGGATCGGCATCGTCTCGGCGGCCTCGGGCTCCTCGGGCGGCGCGTCGCCGATCAGCGGCAGGGCGAGCTTGCGCCAGAGACCCGCGTCGAGGAGGTGGGTCGGTCGGACGTTGCGGAGCGCGGCGAGCATCGACTGCTTCGCGCCGGGGTTGTTCGCCTCGAGCTCGGAGAGCAGCCGCTGCATCTGCTTGCGCTGGAGGTTCTCCTGCGAGCCGCACAGATCGCAGGGAAGGATCGGGAACCGCTGCAGCTCGGCGAAGCGCGCGATGGTGTCCTCCGCGGCGTAGACGAGCGGGCGGATGACGACGTTGCGCCCGTCGTCGCTCTTGAGCTTCGGCGGCATCGCCTTGAGCTGACCGGCGAACACGAGGTTGAGCATCAGCGTGGCGAGCACGTCGTCGCGGTGGTGGCCGAGCGCGATCTTCGTGCAGCGCATCTCCTGGGCGAGCGTGTAGAGGATGCCGCGACGGAGCCGCGAGCACAGCGAGCAGTACGTCTCTCCCTCGGGGATCTTCGAGGTGACGACCGAGTGGGTGTCCTCGTAGACGATGCGATGCTCGTACCCCTCGGCGGCGAGCCACTCGCGCAGGCGCTCGACGGGGAAGCCGGGGTGGCCCTGATCGAGGTTGACCGCGACGATGTCGAAGTCGATGGGCGCGCTCCGCTGGAAGCGGCGCAGCAGGTGGAGCATCGTGTAGCTGTCCTTGCCGCCGCTGATCGCGACCATCACGCGGTCGCCCTGCTCGATCATCGCGAACTCGGCCACGGCGCGGCCGAGATCGCGCGCGAGGCGGCGCTCGAGGTGATCGCGCTCTTCGGTTTCGGTATGGAACTGCTGCGGGGCGCGGGCGGTCATCGGGGCGGGGCATGTACGGCTCGCGGGGCCGTCGGGCAAGCGGTAGCCTGCGACGGGTGAGCGAATCGACAGCCCCTCGTCTCGATCCGGCCGCCGCGGCCGACCTGGTCAAGAAGATCCGTGTCGCCATCGGCCGGGTGCTCGTCGGTCAGGACGAGGTCATCGAGCAGGTGCTCTGGGGGCTCGTCGGCGGCGGCCACGTGCTGCTCGAGGGGGCGCCCGGCCTCGGCAAGACGCTCCTGGTGCGCGCCCTCTCCGCCGCGGTCGATCTCCGCTTCTCGCGCATCCAGTTCACGCCCGACCTGATGCCGAGCGACGTCACCGGCACGCACGTGCTCGTCGAAGGCGAGACGGGGCGAGGTCGGCGCTTCGTGCTCCAGAAGGGGCCGATCTTCGCGCAGGTGGTCCTCGCCGACGAGATCAACCGCGCCACGCCGAAGACCCAGAGCGCGCTGCTCGAGGCGATGCAGGAACACTCGGTCACGCTCGCCGGGGAGCGGCACGTGCTCGAGGAGCCATTCTACGTGCTGGCGACCGAGAACCCGATCGAGATGGAAGGCACCTACCCGTTGCCCGAGGCCCAGCTCGACCGGTTCTTGTTCAAGGTGATGGTGCCGTCGCCCAGCGAGGACGAGCTCGTCCAGGTGCTCGGCCGCACGACCGGGCAGATCGCCGAGCTGCCCAAGCCGGTGGTCGGGCGAGACGAGCTGCTCTCGCTGCGGGTGACCTGCCGCGACGTCGCGGTCGCCGAGCCGGTGCTCCGCTACGCGGCGCGCCTGGTCCGGGCGTGCGATCCGACGATGCCGGAGGCGCCGTCGGTCGTGCGGCGCGCGATCCGCGTGGGCGCAGGCGTGCGGGCCGCGCAGGCGCTCGTGCTCGGCGCCAAGGCGATCGCTTTGTCGGCGGCGCGCATGCACGCCGGCTTCGAGGACGTGCAGCGCGTGGCCAAGCCCGCGATGCGGCACCGCATGATCCGCTCGTTCGAGGGGGAGGCCGACGGCGTCACCACCGATCAGGTCGTCGACGCCGTGCTGGCGGCGATCCCGTCCCGGCCCGCGGACGTGTCGCGCGAGGTGGCCGCGGCGCGGCAGGGATAGCGCTATCCTCCTTGGGCATGTGGCGTCCCGTGGAAGAGCCCTGGCAGTACCGCGTGCTCGACAGCATGCCGCCGAGCGTCGACCTCGAGCAGCTGCGACGCGCGCTCGCGATGACGCCGACGGAGCGCATCGAGGCGATGTGCGAGCTGCTGCGTACGGCCGAGGCGCTGCGACGCGGGATGAAGCAGCCGTGACGAACTTCGGGGCGCTGATCCGCAGGTTGTCGTCGGCCGGGGTCGAGTTCGTGTTGATCGGCGGCGTCGCGGTCCTCGTGCACGGTCACGTGCGAGCGACGCTCGATCTCGACGTGTGTTACGCGCGAACGCCCGAGAACCTCGAGCGCCTGGTCGCTGCCCTCGGCCCCATCCACCCGCGGCTGCGCGGCGCGCCCGAGGGCCTCCCGTTCTTCTTCGACGTCCAAACGCTGCGAAACGGGCTGAATTTCACGCTCGTCACGGACGACGGGGACCTCGATCTGCTCGGTGAGGTCACCGGTGTCGGCGGTTACGCCGACCTCGCGCTGCAGGCGGTGTCGACGGAGGTTTACGGCTTCTCCGTGAAGCTCATCTCGCTCGACGATCTCATCCGAGCGAAGGCGGCGGCCGGGCGTCCGAAGGATCTCCTCGACCTCGAGGCGCTCCGGGCCCTGAAGCCGCGCTGAAGCGCGGAGCCGCGAGCGTCCTCGCGCCTGCGCCGGCGTCCAATGCACATGCCTCGCTTGCTCATCGTGTCCAACCGCCTACCGGTCACCGTCAAGGTCGACCAGGGCGAGGTCTCGCTCGCGCGCTCGGCGGGCGGGCTCGCCACCGCGATGCGCGGCCCGCACGAGCGGCTCGACGCGCTGTGGATCGGCTGGCCGGGCGACGTGTCGCGCCTGACCGACGCGCAACGGCACGCCGCCGACGAGCGCCTCGCCGCCGAGCGCACCGCGCCCGTCCACCTGTCGCAGGCGCAGGTCGCGCGCTATTACGACGGGTTCTCCAACGCGGTGCTCTGGCCGCTGTTCCACTACCTCGCCGACAAGGTGGAGCTCGACGCGCGGCGGGACTGGGAGGTCTACGCCGAGGTCAACGATCGCTTCGCGCGCGCGGTCGTCGAGCGGTGGCGCCCGGGCGACTTCATCTGGGTGCACGACTACCAGCTGATGCTCCTGCCGCAGATGCTCCGCGAGCGCCTGCCCGACGCGCGCATCGGCTTCTTCCTCCACATCCCGTTTCCCTCGTCGGAGCTGTTCCGCATCCTCCCGTGGCGCGAGCAGATCCTCCGCGGCATGCTCGGCGCGGATCTCGTCGGGTTCCACACCGCGTCGTTCCGCCACAACTTCGCGAACTCGGCGGCGCGCGTGCTCGGCGTCGAGCCCGAGGTCGACGTGGTGCAGCACGAAGGGCGCGCGGTGCGACTCGGCGTGCACCCGATCGGCATCGACGTCGCGGAGTTCGCGCGCCTCGCCAACGATCCGGGGGTCCTCGCGCACGCGCAGCAGATCCGCCGCGAGACCGGCGGGCGCACGCTGGTCCTCGGCGTCGATCGCTTCGACTACACCAAGGGCCTGCCGCGACGCATGCTCGCGTTGGAGCGTCTGTTCGAGCGCGGTCCGCACCTGCGCAAGAAGGTGCGGCTGGTGCAGCTCGCGGTGCCGACGCGCGAACGGGTCGACGCCTACGCGGAGCTGCGCCGGCACGTCAACGAGCTGGTCGGCCGCATCAACGCCCAGTACGGCTCGGTCGGCGGCGTCCCCATCCACCTGCTCCACCGATCGGTGCCGCCGGACTACGTCGTCGCGCTGTACCTCGCGGCCGACGTGATGATGGTCACCCCGCTGCGCGACGGCATGAACCTCGTCGCCAAGGAGTTCGTCGCGTCACGCGTCGACGGCGCCGGCGCGCTGGTGCTCAGCGAGTTCGCCGGCGCGGCCGACGAGCTCAGCGACGCCCTGCTGGTGAACCCGTACGACATCGACTCGGTCGCTTCGACCCTGCAGCGCGCGATCCTCATGTCGCCCGCCGAGCAGCACGCGCGCATGCGCGCGCTCCGCGCGCAGGTCGAGGCGAACGACGTCCACGCCTGGGCCAGGAGGTTCCTCGACGATCTCGCGCTCGAGGACCCGCGCAGGCCGCGGCCGTCGCTCGCGTCCGCGCCCGCGAAGCTCGCCGACGAGATCGCCGCATCGCAGTACCTCGAGCTGCTCCTCGACTACGACGGCACGCTCATGCCGCTGGCGCGCACGCCCGATCAGGCGCAGCCGGACGACGCGTTGCGCGCGCTGCTCCGCGCCCTCGCGGAGCGCCCGCGTACGCGCGTCAACCTGGTGAGCGGTCGCAAGCGCGACAACATGGACGCGTTCTTCGGCGAGCTGCCGATCGCCATGCACGCGGAGCACGGGTTCTGGTTCAAGCCGCGCGGCGGCGCGTGGGCCGCGGCGGGCGACGCCAACCCCCCGTGGAAGGACGAGGCGCGCGCGATCATGGATCGCCTCGCCGCCCGCACCGGCGGCGCCTTCGTCGAGGAGAAGGCCGTGTCGCTCGCGTGGCACTACCGCCGCGTCGACGCCGAGCTGGCCAGCGTGCGCCTGCGCGAGCTGCGCTACCTCCTGCGCGATCTCGCGGACGTGCATCGGCTCGAGGTCCTCTCGGGCTCCAAGGTCCTCGAGCTGCGGCCGGCGGGCGTGAACAAGGGCCTCGCGGTCGCCCGCGCCCGCGCCGACGCGCCGCCCGGCGCCCGGCTGGTTGCCATCGGCGACGATCGCACCGACGAGGATCTGTTCACCGCGCTCCCGGAGGGGTCGATCGCCATCCACGTGGGCCGCGGCGACACCATCGCGCGCTACCGCCTGGAATCGCCGGAGGAGGTCCGCGCGCTGCTCGAGGCGCTCGTGCACGGGTCGTGATCGCCGGGTAGGCTCCAGCGGTGATGCGCCGCGTCCTCCCGTTCGTCGCCCTGTCGCTGTGGTCTTCGTCGCTGGCGGCGGCCCCGCTCCTGCCCGGGCCCTCGCAGCCCGGTCACGACGCGCCGCTGGCGAAGCTCGTCGACGGCTATCAGCGCCAGCAGGACGTCTTCGCGACCGCGGAGTTGGGCATCTCGCTCAACCCTTGGATCAAGCCCGAGGCGATCGCCGGGGTCCGCGCGTTCTTCGCGCAGGACGCCGAGCGCGATTTCAGAGCGTTCTCGGGCAAGCACCCGTTCGAGGTGGTCGAGCGCTTCAACGAGCACGAGGACCTCGGCAACTTCGGCGGGGTCGCGTCGGTCGGCGTGGCGGCGCGCTTCCTCACGCTCAAGAAGCAGGGCGCGCCGGCGGCGGAGATCGCCCGCGCGCGCGACGCGGTCGTCCGCGCCGCGCGCGGGTGGATCGTCTACGGCTCGATCGGCGGCCCCGGCGTGGTCGCGCGCGGCGTCCGCCGCGTCACGCCGCTCGATCCCTCGTGGCCGCCGATCCCGGGTACGGCTCCCGAGCTGGTCCCGCTGAAGGACGCGTCGGGGCAGCCGCTGCCGAAGGGCAAGACGGCGACGTGGCGCGCGCCGGTCGCCAAGGGCTTCGACGGGTGGATCTGGGTCGACGACACCAGCAAGGACCAGGTGATCGGCTACGCGCTGGCGACCGCCTGGCTGTGGGACGCGCTGAAGGACGATCCGGAGGCGCCCGCCGGGCTCGCCGACGAGCTCGCGCGGCCCTTGGTCGCCTTCGCGCGCGCGCTGATGAAGGTGGCGCCGGAGAAGGGGGTCGACATGTGCGCGCGCGACGCGGACGGTCGGCTCACGACCTTCGGCGATCTCAACGCGCGCCTGATCGCCAAGGGCGGCGACGCGCTCCCCGAGGACTCGCCGCTCCGGAACGGGTTCAACGCGGCGCTCGGCTCGGCGATCATCCGCGCCGCGTTCCACGTGTCCGGCGAGCGCGACATCGGCGAGTTCTACTACCAGGACCTCGTGGGCAAGCGCGACTGGCCGGCCGCGATCGCGAAGAACGCCGGCGCGATCTTCCTCGGTACGCGCACCAACTTCTCGAACGTGAACATGCTGGCGATGGCGCTCGCGCTGCTCGGCCGGGTCGAGACCGATCCGTACGTGCGCGGGCAGCTCTCGAGCGCGCTGCGCTCCCAGTTCTGGGACGTCGGCAGCGACCGCGACGTCTCGCACGTGAAGCAGGCGTGGTTCGACGCGATCTACGGCGCCTACGGCCCGACCCCGCCGGCCGAGCTGCGCGCGCGGGTGACCGAGCAGCTGTCCGGCTTCCAGCCGGCGCCGGCGATGCAGCGCGATCGGGTCAACTGCGACGAGGCCGAGATCGCGGCGGGGAGCTGCCTCGCGATCGACGGCAAGACGACGATCGCGCTGGCGACCACGCCGGGGCACAACGGAGGACTGGTCGCGAAGACGATCGTGCCGATGTCGATCCGGCCGGATACGGACTTCGCGTGGCGGTCCGATCCATCTTCGGTGAACGACGGGCCGGCGAATCGCATGAACCCGGGGGGCGACGTGCTCGCCGCCTATTGGCTCGGGCGGTCGTGCGATCTCGATGACGCGCAGCGGAACGTCTCGCCGTTCGGGCGCGCGGCGCTGCCGTACACGCGGACGACGCCGGGCGAGGAGACGGACGCCGGGGCCGACGCGGGCGCGAACGCCGCGCCTGCGGACGACGAGGGTGGGTGCGGGTGTCGGGTCGGGGCGCGAGGGGCGCCGATGAGCGTGATGGTGCTTGCGGTGGTGGTGGCGCTGCTGCGTCGGCGGCGCTGAAAGCGCGAGCGCTCGGCGCATAGCGAAAGGTGCTGGCTCTCAGAGCTCCGGCTCGGGCTCGTCGTCCGGCAACGGCGGTCCGCCATCGCCGGCGGGCGGCTCTGCGTCGGGCGGTGGCGGCGGAGGCTCCGGACCGTCACAACGATTCGGCTTCCATACGACGATTTCCCCGCCGCTCCCGCCCCAAGCTCCGGCGATGACGCCGGTCTCGCCGATTCGCGAGGCCTGCGCTTGCTCTCTCGGCGCGCCGGGCGGCAGCGGGAGGTGGACGACTTCGCCGGCTTGCCACACGAACGGCGCACGCGCGGTGACGTCGACCCCGACCACCTGGCCCGAGCCGTTGACGTCGTTCGGATGCAAGGTCCCGAGCACCGTCAACACGCCAGCCCGCCAGTGGAACGGCTTCGTGTCGGCGCCGAACCCGATGAAGCCGACCAGGTCGCCCGCGTTCCCGAGCCCGCTGACTCTCCCCTCCAGGCCCAGCGACGCCGTCGGCTCGATCACCCTCGTGCCGTCCCAGAAGAACGGGCTCTCCCTGTCGCCGAGCGGGCTGGCGATCCACTTGCCGCCCGCCACGTCCCCGCGCGTGTCGAGGCGCAAGGAGCCTTCGACGACGCGCAAGCCCACGTCGATGCGCTCGTCGTCGCGGAACACCACGGCGCGCTCGCCGACGGTCGCCACGATGTTGTCGTCGTCGTTGAAGTCGCTGGCGAAGCCGAGCCCGAGATCGGCGGGCGTTCCCTCGCCCCTCCAGAGGAAGACGTGCGTCACGCCGTCCTCGCGCGCGAACGTGCCCGCGACGTGTCCACGATCGTTGATGAACGAGTTGTGGATGTTCACCGCGCCCTCCGGCGTCGCGAGCGGCCGCGGCTCGAACGTGTCCCATCGATAGAGGCGCGGATCGCTGATCGGGCCGCCGTCCTCCGTCTTGAGCCCGCCGACGCCGATGATCGTGCCGTGACGATTCATGCGTGCCGCGATGGCGTTCCCACCCGCGGGCGGCTGCAGATCGTGCCGGCTTCCGTCCCACACCCACGCGCCGACGGCCCCGAAGCTCGTCACCAACACACGCCCGGCGTCGTCGATGTCCGTGATCCCCGCCTGGCTGTCCTCGGGCAGCAGCGTCGCCGAGTAGCACTCGGCCCGCAGCCTGGGGTCGACCGTCTGTCGCTGCTCTCGATCGCGCGACGTCGTCGCGCACGAGCTCGCGAGGAAGATCGTCGCGATGGGCCAGGAGATCCGCTTCATGTTCGCCCCCTTCGTCGCCGCGGCCGATGCACGGGCCATCGGCGACGTAGGGTCGAGGCTGCAACGTACGCGCCGGCCCGCCGCTCGGCGTCGCGAGGCAACGCGGCGACGATCGATGCGCGACGCGTGCTCGACGATCGACCGCGGCCGCGCGCGCCTGGTCCGCGAGAGAGCACCGCGGCGCGGCCGGAGTGCGTCACCGTGCGTCGCACTTTACCTGTGCGATACAGGGGCTCTATTCCGTGCCCCGTCTGGTGAGGCGTCATGACCGCGCACGGCTTCTCGCTGAGCCCGTCGCGGCTCCTCTGGACGCGCCCGAGCGGCAGGTCCGTAGGGAAGCCGAGCACGGCGTCTTGCCGCAGCGCTCGCCGTCAGGGCTCGACCTTGGGAGGGTCGCGATGCGGATGCTCGGGCTCGACCGCGACGTTTCGTCGCGGCAGCATTCGTTCGGCAGCGACGGTCAGTGTCGCCATCGCGGCCGTCGAGCAGGCGCTCGTCGGCGCGACGTCGGCGAGTCGCGGTCGCTCGTCGAGGTGCGATTCTCCGGCCAACCCGGGAAGGATCACGACTGCTGCTCCTGACGGAGGCCTGAGTTGCCGTCCGGGATCTCGTTTGTTCCTCTTCGTTCCATGGGGCAGAGCACGCGCGTCGCCGTTCTCGCGGGTGCGTGCATCGCGTCGCTGGCAGCGCCCGCGTCCGCGCAGGACGACGACGAGCGTCCGGCTGCCGCGCTCGGCGGCGCGGCCGCATCGGCGGCGGCCGAGGCGCCGAGGCACCCGGCGAGCCCGCCGAAGCGAGTCTGGTACGGATGGCAGACGCTGACGATGGACGGCCTCTCGGTCGCCGTTCCGATAACGCTCGCGGCCGCCAAATCGGACGCCGCCGCGTATGCGTTCGGCGGCTTCTATCTCTTCGGTCCCGCGGTGGTGCACTGGACGCACGAGAACGTCGGCACCGGCTTCGCGAGCGTGGGCGTCCGCGTCGGGTCACCGTTGGTCGGCCTGCTCGCCGGGTGCGCGGTGTCGTGCGGCGGGCGGGGCGATTACGAAGCGGCCTTCGCGGGGCTGTTCCTCGGGTACGCCGCCGCGGTGGTGCTCGACGCGGCGGCGTTCGCATGGGAGGACCCGGAGCCGCAACGCTACGGCGCTCGGCCGACGATCACGCCGACGGCGTCGATCCACCGCGGCGGCGGCACGTTCGGGCTCGTCGGTTCGTTCTGATTCTACCGAGGTCGCGCCGGTGACGTCTGCCGGAGCACGGTCGAGCAGCCTCCGGACTCGAGCGCAAGTGCGTGCGGAACGGGTGCGCTACGCTTACATCGCCATGGCCACGCCGAATCGACGACGCGCCACGCTCGCGGACATCCTCCCGTTCCTCGCGCGCGAAGAGCAGGTCGAGCTGGTCGACGGCGAGATCGTTCCGCGCGCCATGCCGAGCGCGTCGCACGGCGCGACTCAGCTCGGGTTCGGCGACGTTCTCGGGCCGTTCCGGCGCCGCGCCGGCGATCCGCGCGGCCCGGGGGGGTGGTGGATCTTCAGCGAGCTCGACGTCCACTACGAGCAGACCGACGAGGTCTTCCGCCACGACGTGTGCGGCTATCGTCGCGACCGCCACGCCGAGCGGCCGAGCGGCGCGGTCGTGTCGGCGCGTCCGGATTGGGTCTGCGAGATCCTCTCGACCAACCGCAGGCGCGCCTTCATCGAGAAGCAGCGCACGCTCCACCGCCACGCGGTGCCGCACTACTGGCTGTTCGACCCCGATGCCGAGGTGCTGAGCGTGCTGCGGTGGAGCGAGCCGGGGTACGTCGTCATCTTGAACGCGGGGGCCGGCGAGACGGTGCGCGCCGAGCCCTTCGACGCGATCGAGATCGTGGTCGACGAGCTGCTCGGGAAGGACTGACGTCGCGCGAGCTCGTGGTCGACAAGGACCGTCTTCTCGACGTCTTGGGGCGGTGAGCGAGAAGCTCACCGGCGTTTCCCCTCCTGTTCGCCGTTGCCCTCGGGGTGTTCTTCTCGGTCTTCCATGTTTCGCGCCTCCACGGGGCGGTAGCTGGTCGAAGCGTCTGCGGCAGATTCCAGGATCGAGTTTTCATAGAGAGTAGTCGGCTGCGCGAGCGCGTTCACGACCGCGCCGCCTGCCGCGACCTTGCGGCACGTTCGCGTAGCCGGAGATGGACGGAGCCGCTGCGCGGGCGCGACCTATGGGCAAAGAGCGCCGTCGCGACCGGCGGGCGGCGAGCGCGTGGCCCCTCGCGATGCCGCGCTGGCGCGGATGCGGTCACTGCGTGCGAGGCCGCCGTCGTTTGCGCTTCGCCGGCGCACGCTTCCTCGCTGGGGAGCGCGGCGGCGCGTGCGCTTCGAGCATCGCGACGTCGAGGAGGTCCTTCGGGCGCCCTGCGGCGAGCTTGTTGGCGAGCAGCGCGGCGCGCCCGATCACATACAGAGGTGCTGCCTCGAAGCGCGCCTCGACGCGGCTCGCCCACGCGGTGCGGAACGAAACGCCATCGATCCCGGTGAGGACGTCGATGCGCCAAGGCTTGCGACCGAGCATGAAGATGCGATCGGGACGCGCGAGCTCCTCCACGGCCGGCGCGACGGCACCGAAACCGAAGTCGACGAGCGCTTCACGGAGTCGACGCGCGTTTACGACCGTCGGCTCCACGAAGACGTCGAGGTCCTCCGTCAGCCGCGGCTCTCCGTGCCCCGCCACCGCGTGGCCGCCGACGAGGACGAAGCGCACGCGACGGGCGATCAGCGCACACAAGAACTCGCTCCAATCGCGATTCAGCTCGATCTTCACCGAACCACTCCCTGCGCAGCCGTTCGACGCCGGAGATCCGCTCCTCGAATGACATCGCCGCGACGTCGTCCCGGTCGAAGCGCTCGGCCTCCTCGAAGCTCCCCGCGGTGCGGAAGACGAGCTCAGTCGGCTCACGGCCCGCTCCGCCCCTGAAGTGCGGTCGCGCACGCGCGCTCTTCGGCGAGGGACGTTCCTTCACGGCGGAAGACTAGCACGATGAGCTCCTTCGTAGCCTCGTCCGTTCCTGCGATGGGGCGAGTGGCGCGCGGTCACGTGCCATCGAGCTCGCCGGGCGACGTTGTCGAAGATCGATCGCGTGATCGCGCGCCCGCGCCCGCGCCCGCGCGCGAGCCCGAGCCCGCGCCCGCGCCCGCGCCCGAGCTCGACCCTGCACGTGCGCTTGCGCCTTCCCTCGACAGGGCGGGCCGTCGGCTCGCCCTTTCAACGGTAGGCGCGAGCCTCACGAGCGGAGTGACCTCCGGCGATCAGCGCAGCGGCGTTGGCCCTCTCGAAATCTCGTTTGGGACAGGCCCGCCCCAGCCTGCGCCGACGTGGTGAGCGGATGGCGCGACAACGGTTGGGCCACCGTGAGGCCGTCCACGAGATTTCGAGAGGGCCAACGCCGCGGAGCGAGCGCTGATCGTGGTCCCGGAGCGAGCCCCCGACTCGCGCCCCATGCGGCAAACACGAGACCTGCCGGGATCGCGCGCCAGCGCGAGCCCCTATCTACCCAATCAGGACGCAGCGGAAGCGGCGCCACTGGACGCGCGGGCCGTCAGACGCCACGAAGTGAGGATGATCGCCCTGCTCGGCGCGCTCTCGCCGTCCGCCATCGCCTCCTCCGATCGCAACGTCATCCGCGACCTGTGGGATCGCGTCCATCGGCTCCCCGGCGGCACGCGGCTCTTCACCAAGGCGATCGGCCTCGCCGCGCCGTACACCGGCAGCATCGGCGCGCACGTCGAGATCCTGCGCACCGGGCACGCCGAGGTGACGCTCCGCGATCGGCGGGCGGTGCGCAACCACCTCGACTGCGTGCACGCGATCGCGCTGTGCAACCTGGCCGAGCTCGCCGGCAACGTCGCGCTCGCCTACTCCATGCCGAACGACGCGCGCTTCATCGTCGCCGGGCTCTCGATCGAGTATCTCAAGAAGGCGCGCGGCACGATCCGAGCGGTGGTCGACTCGCCGGTCCCGGAGAGCAGCGCGCGGCGCGAGTACGACGTCGTCGTGCGCATGCTCGATCCGCGGGGCGACGAGGTCGCGCGGGCGACGCTGCGGACGCTGGTCGGCCCGAAGAAGCGCGGCTGACCCGCTTCCTCTATGCTGGCTGACGGTCCCCTCGGATGCCTCGCCCTCTCGCCCCGAAACGCGCGAAGATCGTCTGCTCGCTCGCCGCTGCGCTGATCGCCCTGCTGCCTGCGACGGCGTGGGCCACGCCGCGGCTGTCGGTGACGCACGTGCAGGGCGCCGACGCGCCGTGGGTCGTCGGCTGGAACGAGGCGGTGGTCACGCTCGACAACGCCGAGGCCCCGGCGTGGCGCGGCGAGGTGACCATCGACTCGTCGTACGAGCGGCACGGCGACGATCGGGGGAGCATCCGCGTCGCGGTGTCGCTCGCCGCCGGCGAGTCGGTGCGGCTGCTGCTGCCTTTCCACCTGCACGCCGGCACGTTCCCCAACGTGGTCCTGCGCGCGCCGGGCGAGGGCGAGGTCGCGAGCCAGGCGCTCTCGCTCACCCGCCCGATCGAGGGCGTCGCCACCATCGTCGAGATTCAGGGCAAGGACGCGCGCGGGCCCAAGCTCGTCGAGGTCCCGGCGCCGTCGGGCGGCGGGGGCGCTTTCGACGAGGAGCCGCTGCCCACGCCGGTCCCTCCGCTCCATCCGCACACGGGGCCGCACAAGGGACCGGGACCGATGCCCCCGGCGACCAGCGGCTACGCGCCGACGGCGACGCTCGGGGTCACCACCGTGCAGATCGCGCGCGAGTCGGGCGATCCCATCCTGCCCGACATCGCCGGCGGATGGACGGGCGCGGTGCTGGTCGTCGCGCCGAGCGACATCCTCGCGCGCCTGCAGGGGCGCTCGCTCGAGGCGCTCGAGCACTGGGTGCACTCGGGCGGCACGCTGGCGATCTCCGTCGCGCGCGAGGAGGATCTGCGCACCGCCCCGCTCAAGCTCCTGGTCGGCGGCGAGGCGCGCGTCACGAGCCCCGCGGGCGCTGCCGAGCAGACGTTCGCCGGCGCCGACGTGTCGCGGGGCGACGTCACCAAGGAGGGCAACGACGGCGAGGTCGCCGCGCACGCCCTCGGCGAGGTGTGGCTCCTGCGGCGCGACCCGTGGGCACGCACCTTCGATCCGAAGAGCGCGCGCACGGTCTACGGCCTGTGGTCGGCGGGCCTCAAGCGGCGCTCGAACGTGCTGTCGCTGCCGGCGGGCAACGGCATCCGTTGGTTCGACGAGGACCGTGTCCGCAAGTTCCTCGATCCGAACCACGGGTTCCGGCCGTCGCTCGGCGTCGCCGCCGTGCTGGTGGTCGCCTACGCGCTCCTGGTCGGTCCGTTCGCCTTCTCGCGGGCGCGCAAGCTCGGGCGGCCGCTCTCGGTGCTGCGCGCGACGCCGCTCCTGGCGCTCGCGTTGTTCACGCTGCTGGTCGGCCTCGGCAAGCTCGGCAAGGGCTTCCGCGGGCGCGCGCGCCGCCTCGCGGTGGTCGAGGTCGCCGGCGGGTCGACGCACGCGACGACCACCATGCTGCACGCCTTCTACGTGGCCGATCCCGCGGTCGTCGATGTCGTCGCCACGCGCCCGATCGACACGGTCCACGTCGTCGAGCCGTCGATGGACGGCGATCCGATCGAGCTCGATCGCGGATCGATCGCGGTCCGCGCGGTGCGCGCGCACCCCTGGCAGACGATCGTGGTGCAGGAGGAGGGCGCGCGCGAGGTGCCCGGCGGCATCGTGCTCGAGGGCAGCGGGCCGCGCCTCACGCTGATCAACAAGACGCCGTGGACGCTCGAGCACGTGGTGCTCCACCCGGACACCGTGCCCGTCTCGCCGGCGCGCTCGCGCTACTTCGCCAGCGTCCCGCCCGGGGGCACGGTCGTCGCGCGCGACGGCATCGCCGTCGATCGTCGCATCCGTCCGCTCGGGTCGCACGGCGGCGGCGGCGACGCGGTCGTCGGGCCGAACGATCCATCGGGCGACGCGATCGACGCCATCGAGGCCCTGGTGACCGGCTGGCCGGGCGCGTCGTCGGTCAACCCGCTGCCCTACGAGCAGCCGATCGCCACCGCCATCGTGCGCACCTCCGGCGGCGAGGCGTCGGGGTTGAAGGTCGAGCGCGAGGCGATGCTCCTGCGCGTGGTCGGCCTCGGCGGCGGCAAGGGCAAGGGCGCGATCGAGCCCGACGGGCCGAAGGGCAAGGAGCAGGCGCTGTGATCCGCGTGCGTCACCTCACGCACCGCTACGGCGATCGCGAGGTCCTCCGCGACGTCAGCTTCCACGTGCGCAAGGGGGAGATCTTCGGGTTCATCGGCCCGAACGGCGCCGGCAAGACCACCACCATCCGCATCATGGCCACGCTGATGGAGCCGACCTCGGGCCGCGTCGAGATCGACGAGGTCGACGTCGAGGTCGATCCCGAGGCGGTGCGGCGGCGCATCGGGTACATGGCCGACAACCCCGGCGTGTACGAGCGGGTGACCGTCGCCGAGTACCTCGACTTCTTCGCGGCCGCCTACCGCGTGCCCGCGTCGGAGCGCGCGTCGACCGTGGCGGCGGTCGTCGAGCTCACCGACCTCGGCGTGCTCCGCGATCGGCTGGTCGCCGAGCTGTCGAAGGGCATGAAGCAGCGCATCCAGCTCGCGCGCACGCTGCTGCACGACCCCAAGGTGCTCATCCTCGACGAGCCGGCGAGCGATCTCGATCCGCGCGCGCGCATCGAGATGCGCGACCTGCTGATGGAGCTGCGACGGATGGGCAAGACCATCTTCCTCTCCTCGCACATCCTCGCGGAGCTCGCCGACATGTGCACGAGCGTCGGCATCCTCGAGAAGGGGCGCCTGGTCGCCTCGGGACCGGTCGACGCGATCGCCCGCGCCATCGATCGCGGCGCCGAGGGCGACGCCCGGCCGCGGCGCCGCGCGCGCCTGCGCGTGCTCGGCTCCGCGCTGATGGTCACCGACGTGCTCTCGCCGCGCGGCGTCGAGGTCGAGCCGATCGGCGACGCCGCCAACGGCAACTGCGTCATCGCCTACGAGGGCGACGAGACCGCGCTCTCGGAGCTGGTGCGCGCGCTGGTCTCGAGCGGCGTGCCGCTCGTGGGCATCGAGCCGGAGCGCAACGAGCTCGAGCGGATCTTCCTCGAGGTCACGCGAGGAGAGGTGCAATGAGACCGCCGCACTCCACGCGCGCGCGCCCCGCTCCCCGCGGCGGCGGCTTCGCCGGCGAACCGAACCCGCTGCTCGTGCGCGAGCTGCGCCAGGCGCTGCGCCTGCCGCGGCTGCCCTGGCAGATCAGCGCGGTGGTCGCGCTGATCGGCCTCGGGATGCTCTCCATCGGGAGCCTCGAGGGCAAGCAGGGGCGTCCGGCGCAGCTCGGCGTCGGCCTCTTCCAGGGGTTCATCTCCATCCTCCTCGCGTACGTGTCGCTGATGGGGCCGGCCACCGCGGCCGGCGCGATCGCCACCGAGCGCGAGGGCAAGACGCTGGAGCCGCTCCTGCTCACCGGCCTGACGCCGACCGACATCGCGCGCGGGAAGTTCCTCGCGGCGTTCGGCACGATCGCGCTCCAGGTGCTCGCGCTGTTCCCGCTCGCGGCGATCCCGTTCCTCTTCGGCGGCGTCACGGCCGCGGAGCTGATCGTCGCCGTCGCCTACGTCATGATCGTCGCCGCCGTGTCGGTGGCCTTCGGGCTCGCGGTCGCCTCGCGCACGCAGACGCTCCGCGCCGCGCTGGCGATCTCGGTGGTGCTGCCGGCCGCGGCGCTGCCCGTCGTGTTCGGGATGATGCTCGGCTTCGGCGAGGCGGTGTCGCGCAAGAAGTGGCCGTTCCTCCAGGCCGGAGGCCCGATCTGGTGGGCGAGCGCGTACACCTCGGTGCCCTTCGGCCTCGACTACCTGCTGTGGCTGATCCTGTGGCCGCTGGTCGTGATCGGCCTCCCGTTCTGGCTGTTCTCGGCGATGACCGCGTCGAACCTCGCCGGCGCGAACGACGACCGCTCGACCGCCATCAAGCGCTGGTTCGTCGGCTCGACGCTCGCCGTGTCGGTGGTCGGGTTCCTCACCTGCTTCCGCGTCGACGCGAACAGCGCCGTCGGCGCCGCCATCCTGATGCAGGGGCTGATCGCCGTCCTGATGCTCCTCGGGGTCACGCTGATCGTCGGCGATCCGCTGTCGCCGAGCAGGCTGGTGCGCGCGCGATGGGAGCGCCTCGGCGCCGGACCGCTCCGGCGGTTCCTCGGTCCCGGGCTCCTGCGCGGCGGCGCGCTGGTCATCGGGTGCGCCATGATCTCGCTCGGCGTGTGCTTCGCCGGCGGCGTCCTCGGCTCGTCGACCGGGGGCCTCCGCGCGATCGTCGGCACGCCGTCGAGCACGCCGGGCGCGTCGAGCGTGGCGAGCGCGCTCGCCATCGTCGTGCTCTACACGCTGTTGTTCACCACGTTCCTCGTGGGGTTCGCCTCGTTCTTGCGCACCCGCAAGGCGTCGTCGGCGGTGCCGGTGGCGCGCGCGTGGACGATCGCCTTCACGGTCATCGCGCTGGTGGTGCCGTGGATCCTCTACACCATCCTCGGCTCGTTCGACCGCGCGTCGCGCGAGAACGCGGTCTTCGCCGCGCCGAGCCCCGCCTACGCGTACTTCGCGTTCGAGCGAGAGCTGAAGCGCTACGGCGACGGCAGCGACCACACCATCGCCGCGCTCGGCGCCTCGCTCGCCTGGGGCGCGATCGGCCTGGTGCTGCTCGGGGTCGCGTGGGAGCGCGCGCGACGCGCGGTGTCGGTGCAGGACCGGATCATCCAGACCACGCAGCGACGGCTGGACGAGGAGGCCGAGGAGGACGAGGACGACGAGGCGGAGGAGCCGAAGGCCGACGCGCCGCCCCCCATGCCCGGGGACCCTGGAGACGTCGCATGAACGAGGACGATCCGCTGCTCACCGCGGCGGAGCTCGCCGAGCTCGATCGACTGCGGCGACACCTCGCGCTGCGCACCGCCACCGACGGGCAGGGCTCGCGCA
The DNA here is from genome assembly GCA_016182965.1 of Deltaproteobacteria bacterium. GTDB lineage: Bacteria > Myxococcota_A > Polyangia > Polyangiales > JADJMO01 > JALHOE01. The sequence goes on from JACPFM010000074.1 coordinate 49,441, forward strand.
TGTCGCGCCGGCGCGGCCAGTCGCCGGAGTTCGTCGATCACCGACAGTACGCGCCCGGCGACGATCTGCGCCGCCTCGACTGGAACGTCCTCGCCCGCAGCGAGCAGACGGTGATCAAGCGCTACCGCGCCGAAGAGGAGGCCGCGGTGCGCATCGCGGTCGACGCGTCGGCTTCGATGGGCACCGGCGAGCCCGCGAAGCTCGATCTGGCGCGGCGCATCGCCGCGGCCATCGGCTACGTCGCCCTCGCCGAGGGAGAGCGCGCGCAGCTCGCGACCATCAGCGTGCGCGGCGTCGATCTCTCCGTCCCCAAGCGCGGCAAGGGGCAGTGGGGCGCGATCCGCGATCGGCTGCTTCGGGTCGACGCGGACGACGCGACGGCCGACGCCGCGCTGTCGCCGGAGTCGTCGGTCGCCGAGCTGCTCAAGCGCGCCGGGCGCCCGGGCATCCTCGTGCTGATCTCCGACGCGCTCGCCCCCAACGGCGACATCGAGGCGTGGCCGCGCGCGATCGCGCGCGCGCGCTCGAGCGGGCACGACGTGCGCTTCGTGCAGATCCTCTCGCCGGAGGACATCGATCCGCCTTGGGAGGGCGATCTCGAGCTGGTCGACGCCGAGAGCGGCGGCACCGTCGACGTGACGTTCGACGCCCGCGCGCGCGAGGCGTACGCGCGGAGGCTCGAGGCGCTGGTGACCTCGCTGCGCGAGGGGTGTCGTCGCGCGAAGGCCGCGTACGCGCGCGCCCGCAGCGACGAGGCGGTGGTGCCGGTCGTGCGGCGGCTTTCGGGCGGAGGGATCGACTGATGCGACTTCTGCGGTGCAGCGTGTTGCTCGCGTGCGCGCTCGTGGGGTGCGGCGGCCGCGTCGCCGACGACTCGGGCTCGAGCCCTGCGTCGGAGCCAGAGCCGACCGGCGTGGTGAAGGGCGTGGAGTCGACCATCGCCGCCGGCGGCGTGCACACCTGCCTGCGCGATGCTTCACCAGGCGGAGCCGGCGACGTGGTGCGCTGCTTCGGCAACGGCGAGTACGGACAGCTCGGCAACGGCTCGCTCGCCGCGCGTAGCCGGCCGACGACCATCGACGGCCTCATCGGCGCCAAGCAGCTCGCCGCGGGAGGCACGCACACCTGCGCGCGCATGAACAACGGCACCATGCGCTGCTTCGGCGGCAACGGAGCCGGTCAGCTCGGCGACGGCACCCACGCCGACCGGAGCTCGCCGACGCGCGTGCGCGCGCTCGTCAATGTCGTCGAGATCGCCGCCGGCGCGTACCACACGTGCGCGCGCCTGATCGACGGCGGCGTCCGCTGCTTTGGCCTCAACACCGTCGGGCAGCTCGGCGACGGCACGCTCGAAGACCGGGACGTCCCGGTGAAGGTCGATCTCGGCGCTCCGGCCGCGGCGATCGCCGCCGGCTACTCGCACACCTGCGCGATCCTCGTCGACGGCTCGGTGGAGTGCTGGGGCGCGGGCAACCGCGGTCAGCTCGGCGACGGGACGCTCGACGGGCATCGCGCGCCGAGGCCGGTCGTCGGGCTCGCCGGGCGCGCGGTGTCCATCGCGCTCGGCGAGGATCACTCCTGCGTCGCGCTCGCCGACGAGCGCATGCAGTGCTGGGGCCGCAACTTCGACGGCCAGCTCGGCGACGGCAGCGACGAGGTGCGCAAGACGCCGATCGTCGTGCCGCTCTCGGGCGTGACGCGGGTCGCACTCGGACGCGTCCACACCTGCGCGGCGACGCGCGACGGTCGCGCGCTCTGTTGGGGCGCGAACAAGCACGGAGAGCTCGGGAACGGCACGGTCGCGCCGAGTCGCAAGCCGACCCTGGTCGTCGCGCCGTCCGCCATCGAGGCGATCACGTCCTCCCGCGAGCACACCTGCGCGGCGAGCGCGGGCTGGTTCGTCTGCTGGGGCCGCGGTACCGACGGCCAGCTCGGAAACGGCACGGCGCTCGATCACTCCGCGCCGGTCGCGGTCTCGCGCTGACAACCTGCGGCGGGCCTCGGTTCGATCGCGGTGCTAGCCTCCCCTGACGGAGGGGGCGCAGTTGGAGGGGCGCGACGATCAGTTCCAGGACGCGGTCGACGAGTCCCTGGTCGACGAGCTGTACACGCGCAGCCGCGCGTCGTTCCTCGGCCTCGTGCTCGTGCTGGTGATCCTGCGTCTGTTCCTCGACGACGTGTTCCACCGCGCGCCGGGGCTGCCGATCGCGTTCTGGACGATGTCGGCGGTCGTCGCGGCGCGCGTCGTCAAGGTGCTCGTCGCGCGCAGGAAGCAAGGGTTCTTCGCGTCGACGCGGCATCGTCACGTCGCCTTCGGCGTCGGCTCGACGGCGACCGCGCTCGGTTTCTGCGCGATGAACCTCGCGGCCTACCCGCACCTCGACGCCGTGCAGATCGCGACGCTCGCCGTGGTGTACACCGGCGTGAACGCGATCGCGCTGTTGAGCATGGGCTCGAGCCCGGTGCTCTACCACCTCTACATGCTGCCGATCCTGTTGCCGATGATCGGCATGACCGCGTTGGGTCCGGCGGGGCCGGGGCTGCGGCTGCTGCCGGTGATGATCGTGCTGTTCGTCACGGTGCTCTCGATGATGGCGCTGCACGAGTGGCGCCTGCGCCGCGACAACGTGCTCCTGCGCCTACGCGTAAGCGAGATGGCGCTGGTCGATGCGCTCACCAAGCTGCGCAACCGCCGCTACCTGCATGAGTTCATGGCGTCGGAGGTCGAGCAGGTGCTGCGGGACTGGTCGGGTCCACGCGAGCCGAAGCGGCGGCTGTGGCTGATGATGGTCGATCTCGATCACTTCAAGAGCGTCAACGACTAGAGGGGCCACGACGCCGGCGACGCGGTGCTCGAGCAGCTCGGCGTGCTCCTGCGCGAGACGGTGCGGCGGCAGGACGTCGTCGCGCGCTGGGGCGGCGAGGAGTTCGTCATCGTCGCCCGCGACGCCGAGGACGAGATCGGCGCCGCGCTCGCCAACCGCGTCCGCCACAAGGTGGCGTCGCACCCCTTCCGATTGCACTCGGGCGAGACCATCAAGCTGACCTGCTCGATCGGCTACAGCGTGTACCCGTTCGTCCCCGCGAGCCCCCGCGCGCTGGCGTGGGACGACGTGCTGGCGCTCGCCGACGCCGGCCTCTATCGCGCCAAGCAGGAGGGCCGCAACCGCGCCATCGGCATCGTCAGCGGCGAGACCGCCGCCAGCCGCGACACGGTCGACGAGGTCAAGAACGACTTCGATCGCGCGCGCGAGTCGGGCCTCGTGCGCCTCGTCGGCTGAGACGGAGTCGTCAGTCGTCAGTCGTCAGTCGACAGTCGTCAGTCGCCAGTCGTCAGTCGTCAGTCGTCAGTCGTCAGTCGTCAGTCGTCAGTCGTCAGTCGTCAGAGAGGGTGACTCCTTCGTCGACCTTCGACCTCGGAACCGTGCCGGTCCGATTGGTTCACATGCTCAGTCGTCAGTCGTCAGTCCGAGAAGGACCACGTGTGGAATCCTCTTCGAAGCCGTGGACTGACGGATGGCGCCGTCAGGCATGCGTCGTCGAGCCGAGAAGCAGCGCGCAGGTGCCCGTCTGGGTTCGACGACTGACGACTGATGACTGACGACTGACGACTGAGTCTGCGCGAGCCCGACAAAGGGCGTCCCAGCGACCGCCGGCTCAGAAGCTCCCAGCGACCGCGAAGCCGGTCGGGCCCACGCCGACGCGCACCGTCGTCGGCCAGCCGCCGCCCGTGCTCGTCACGGCCGTGTCCCTGGCGGGCGGCGTGCGGAAGGTCAGCCAGGTCGACACGCCCGCCGAGACCACGGTGCCGACGAGCAGCACGTCGGTGACCACCGCCCACGTCTTGGTGCGCGAGCTCGCTGCGTCGAGGTCGTCGCGCGAGACGTTGGGCGTGTCGCGCTGATCGCGGAGGCTCGAAGAGGACGACAGCGCGATGACGCCGGTGATGGCGGCGCCGGCGGCCAGCGCGCCGGTCACGCCCCACGCGACCCACGGGATGTCGCGCTTCGGCGGCGGCGTTTCGGACGACGTCGTGGCCGTGGTCGTCGTCGCGGTCGGCGGCGGCGACGTCTTGCTCTCGGACAGCTCGAGCTTCACGGTCACCGTGTCGCTCCCGGCCATCGTCAGCACGCGCGTCGCGGCGGGCTTGCCCGCGAGCTTGGCTGCGATCTTCCGCTTGCCCGCGTTGACCAGCACCGGGTGTGCGAGCGGGGACGTGCCCACGACCGCGTCGTCGATGGTGATCTCGGCGCCGACCACGTCGACCTCGATGGTGACGGTGGCGACCAGCGGCTCGAGCTCCTTGACGGCCTTCTCGACCTCGGCGCGCCGCTTCGGATCGAGCTTCTTGCCGCCCTCGGCGAGGTACTCGCGGAACGCCTCGAGCGCCGCCGCGTGATCGTTCAGCTGCCGGTGGATGAGGCCGAGGTTGTAGAGGATCTTGTAGCTCGGCGAGAGCTCGTAGGCGCGGCGCATCTCGACGAGCGCCGCGTCGAACGCGCCCTGTTCGTAGAGCTTCAGGCCGCGCTCGTAGCGGGCGCGCGCCTCCGCCTTCTGCGCCTCGCTCGGCGACGGCTTGTCGGCGCGGGTCGGCGCGGCGGCCGACACCATGGCCAGCGACATGGCCAGCGACATGACCAGCGCGAGGGCGCGGGATCTCACTGCCATGGATCCCCCTTGTCGAGCGTCGGCTTGCCGGTCGGCGCCGCCGAGGCCGTGCTCGTGGGCGCCGGCCCGACGAGCTTCGGCTTCTCGTGCGGCTTCTTGGTCGTGGCCGTGGGCGCGACGCGCGGACCTGCATCGACGGCATCGACGGGCTCAAGGTTGTCGGCGGGCACCGCGCTCGCCTTGGTCTTGGTCGATTCCGCCGAGGGCCTCGTCGGTCTGGCCGGCGGCTCGCTCTCGGGGCCGTGCGGCGGCGTGGCCGGTGAGACGTCGGGCTCGCCCCTCGAGCGGCCGAGGGCGATCAGCCCCACCAACGCGGCGACCACCGCCGCGAACAACGCGCCGAGCAATATCGCGCGCGAGCGCGCCCCCCTCCGCGCGTCGGAGGGCAGGGACATCGTGCCCTGCGTCGGGTGCGTGGGATACGACGGCGGCACGCTCGCGATGCTCGGGAGGACGCCCTCGAGCGGCGTCGGCGGGACCGCGCCCTGGCCGACGAGCGAGACGGCCGAGGCGCCGGTGCCCGGCCGAGAAGAGACCGGCGTCGCCTCCCGCGATCCGGCGGGCGTGCGCGACAGGTTCTGCCGGCTCGGCGAGGAGACCGGCGTCATCGCGTGCGGCGACGCGGCCGCCGTCGCGCCCGAGAGGGAGCCGAGCGCGTCTTCGACGGCGGCGTGCTCTCCGCTCGACGTGACCACCTCGCCGGTGCCGGTCGACAGCAGGTTCCGCCACGAGGGCAGCAGATCGCGCAGCTCCTCCTCGAGTTTGGCGCGCAGCTGCCGTCGGGTGTCGGTGAACAGCGAGGAGACGTGCTTGCCGAGATCGCGGCGACGCACGCCGCCGAGTCGGGTGACGTACTGATCGATCGCCGCGTGCAGCTCGGCCGCGCTCTGGAACCGATCGTCGGCGCGCGGCGCGAGCGCCTTCATCACCAGCACGTCGAGCTTCGGATCGATCGTCGGGTCGTACTCACGCGGCCTGGGGACCTGGCCGAGCTGCAGGCGGTTGGCGATCTGGATGTCGTTGAAGCCCTTCCAGAGGCGCGTGCCGGTCGCCGCCTCCCAGAGCATCGCGCCGACCGAGAACACATCGGCGCGGCGATCGACGCGGGCGCCCTCGAGCTGCTCGGGCGCCATGTACGGCACCTTGCCCTTGAGCACGCCGGTGCGCGTGATGGTCGCGGAGTCGGCCGCCTTGGCGATGCCGAAGTCGAGGACCTTCACCTCGCCCTCGTAGGTGACGATCACGTTCTGCGGCGAGCAGTCGCGGTGCACCAGGCCGAGCGGCGTGCCGTCGAAGTCGACGAGCTCGTGCGCGTAGTGCAGGCCCACGCACGCCTCGGCGAGCACGTGGAGGTGCATCGCCAGCGGAAAACGCTGCTTGGTGGCGATCACGCGCTTGGTGATCGCGTAGAGCGACTGCCCCTCGAGGTACTCCATCGCGATGAAGTACTCGTCCTCGTGCTCGCTCACCTCGTTGGTCTGCACGAGGTTCGGGTGATTGAGGCGCGCGGCGATGCGCGCCTCGTTGAGGAACATGGCGAGGAACTCGGGATCTTGCGCCAGCTCGGGTCGCAGGCGCTTGATCACCTGCAACTTGTGGAAGCCCCTGGGGCCCTGCGCGACCGCGAGGAAGACGTCGCCCATGCCGCCGCTCCCGAGCTCGACGAGGAACCGGTACTTCCCGACGCTCAGGTTCTCCGGTCGCGCGGCCATGACATCCCCCCTCCTCCACTCACCGGACTCGCCAGGGAGCGGGCGGGCTGCCGTCAGGGTACGGCCGTCGGGGGAGGGCGTCCAAAGCTTCCGTCCGGCAGCCGGATGCTCGCGTCCGGGCTCATCACCTCGTCGGGTCGGGCTGCCTGACCGCAGGCGTTCGGCGTGTGCCGCGCACGAGCACCACCAGGAAGCAGAAGAGCGCGTACGCCGTCATTCCGGCGCCGAAGACGCGCAGCGCCACGTTGCCATCGGCCGAGTGATGCAGCGCCTCGATCGCGCCGGCGACTCCGCGTGGCGCGGTCCGGATGTCGAAGGTCACCGCGGCGTCGACCAGCATGCCACCCACGAGGCCGGCCGCGATGCCCCGACCCGCGTACCCGAGGCCGCTCACGAACAGAGCGAGCCGCCGCGCGAGGGTGCTCCGGAACGCGCCCCCACCGTGCCCCGGCCCCTCGTGCTCCGGAATCAAGTGCCGGAGACCGTCGCCGGCGAACGCGCGGTAGAGCTGATGGAGCCCGAAGCCGATCGCACCGACGCCGACCGAGGACACCAAGAGCGGGCCGTCGGCGCGCTCCAGGAGCCTCGCCGTCCAGTGCACCTCGTCGGTGACGTGCCCGCGCACCAGGTGCTCGAAGACGACGACCGCGAGGCCGGAGTAGATCAGCGCGGCGAGCGCGCGGCCGACGCGCGTGGTGGTGGCCTCGCTGCCTCCGCAGGCCACGTCCGGGCAGGCGATCGCCTCGATGAGCTTGTACGCCGCGGCGACGACCAGCAGCGCGGCGATCGCGCCCTCGAGCACGCGAGACGCGCCGGTCGGGTGTGCGAAATCACCACGGATCGCGGCGGCCGCGACCGCTAGGTAGAGCACGCCCTTCGCGGCGAAGGCGGCGCGCTCGACGCGATCGAAAGCGGGGCTCGCAGCGACGAGCCCGCGGTCCTCCCGCAGCGCGGTGCTCGCGTGCGACGCGCTCATGCTCCGTCACGGTTGCGATTCCCGCGCCAACCCGAGCGCGACGGGCAGGGCGAGGTCAGCCGCGCGGGCGGTCCGGCTCGAGGCCCAGGACGCCGATCATCATGACGAGGTTGCCGAGCGCGATCGACACGAAGCGCGCGTCCTTCCACACGAGGCACACGGCGTAGCCGAGCGCATAGACGGCGATCGCGATGACGAACCGGCGGTGGACCGAGATCGCGAAGAAGGAGGCGACCAGCGCGAGAGGGACATGCACGAGCAGCTGCGCCTCGGGAGGGCCGAGCCCGACGGCGAGGACCCCGGCGTTGAGGGCGAGCTGCGCGGCGAACGCGAGCAGCACGGCGGCGACCATGCGGCGGTTCGGCCCCGTTTGGCCGAGGTCGCGGCGCAGCGCGACGCCGACGAGGCCGGTGAGCACGATCGCGAGGATCGGGATGGCAACGATCTCCCACGGCCGCTGCGGCCAGCCGAGGAGCTGCGTGCGCACGATCCCGAGCAGCGGCACGAGCACCCACACGACGCCGAGCGTCCGCGCGAACGCCTGCCGCGCGCCCGCGGCGCCCGCGAGATCGTGCTCGGCGCGGAGCCGGACGATCGAGGCGCGACGGATGCCGTCCTCGGCGAGCGCCTGCTCGACCGCGGTCGCGAGGTCCTCGGGGACGGCGCGGGCGCGCCCGTCGGACAGCCCCTCGAGATCGGCGAGGACCCTCTGCGCCGCGAACGCGTCACCCTGCTCGCACTCGAACTCGACCATCGCGCGCACCGCCGCGAGCAGCGTCTTCTGCGATTGCTCGTTGTCCGGCCAGCTCTTGGCCGACTCGAGGCAGCCGAACCGGATCGCGCCGTACAGCTTGTAGATGGCGGTGCGGTCGCCGATCGAGAGCGCGGCGCGCAGTTCGGGGAGCCGTCTCGCGCTGTGCGCGGACAGCTCCGCCGACGCGCGATGGCGCAGGAAGCCCTCGAGGCGCGACTGGAAGGCGTCGACGTCCGGCGGTCGATCGTGCGGGCGCTGCGCCATCGCGCTCCGGATCAAGGCCGCGAGCTCGCCCGGGACGTCGTCGGGCACCTCTGGATCGGACGAGAGGACCGCGTTGATCATGTCGACGAGCCGCGCGCGCCGGTGCGGCGGACGACCGACGCAGACCTCGTACAGCGTGGCGCCGAGCAAGTAGACGTCGGTCCGCTCGGAGACGCGTGGGGGCTCGCCTGCGAGGTCGCCCTCGCGCAGGTGCTCGCCGAGCAGCTCGGGCGCCATGTACGCGGGCGTGCCGGCCATCGTCCACGCGTCGCGCGCGAGCGGGAACAGCCCGGCGTCGTCGGCGCGGAGGCTCACCGCCACGCCCCAGTCGACGAGGTACACCTCGCCGAGCTCGCCGATCATCACGTTCTGCGGCTTGACGTCGCGGTGGACGATCCCGCGGCGGTGCGCGAAGCGCACGGCGCGGCACACCTCGATGAGCACCCGGAGGTTCCACGCGAGCGCGTCCTCGCCGCGGCGCGCCGTCGCGTGGGCGCTCTCGTCGGCGAGCAGGCTGCTCCACGAGACGCCATCGACGCGCTTCTGCACGAGCTGCGGGAAGCCGTCGGCGTCGAGGCGGAGGTCGTGGATCGGGACGATGTTCGGGTGCTCGAGGGCGCCGACGATCCACGCCTCGCGGAGCAGGCGCGCGGCGTGGATGGGATCGCGCCGGTCGTCGCGGAGCGTCTTGATGGCGACGTCGCGCGCGAGCGCCACCTGGCGCGCGCGGCGCACCACGCCCATGCCGCCGACGCCGAGCCGATCGCCGAGACGATACTGCGTCGGCGCCGCGGGATCGCGCAGGGTCGCGAGCACCTCCGCGTCGACGCCGAGCTCGGGGACGTCGAGGTCCGGCGCGTCGGGCCGGATCGTCTCGGTCGGACGCCGCAGCATCGCCTCGAGCCAGGGCGCGAGGAGCGGGAAACGCTCGAGCACCTCGGTCTCGACCGTGTCACCGTCGCTCACGCGATGAGTCTATCGCCCCCCGCACCGGAGGTGTTCGAGCCGTCTGCTCGAGGGCGCCCGCCGTCGCAACGCGAGAACGTGCCTGATCGCGCGTGCGACTTGCACCGAGGGTCGGCGTGAAGCCCGTCATCCTCATCGTTGACGACGAGTCGAAGCCGCTCGGCAAGCTCGAGGCCGCCCTCGAGCGCAGGTTCGGCGCCGATTACGACGTCGTCGCGTACGAGTCCGCGCACGCCGCCCTCGCCCGACTCCGCTCGATCAAGGCGGAAGGGGGCGAGGTCGCGCTCGTGGTCGCGGACGAGCAGATGCCCGAGATGCCTGGCGTCGAGCTGCTCTCGTGCGCGCACCAGATCGACGACTCGGCGCGTCGTGCCCTGCTCGTCTGGTGGGGCGATCGCAGCGCGTCGACGGCGATCCTCGAGGGGTGCGCGTGGGGCAAGCTCGACAACTACCTGGTCAAGCCGTGGGAGCCGCCGGAGGTCCACCTCTACCCGTTGGTCTCGGAGTTCCTCTCCGAGTGGACGCGCGAGCAGCGGCCGCCGCTCGAGATCGTGCACCTCGTCGGAGAAGAGCCTTCGCGACGGACGCACGAGCTCCGCGAGTTCCTCGAGCGCAACGGCATCCCCTACGGCTTCCACGCGGCGTCGTCGCCGTCGGGACGGGCGTTGCTGGAGGAGACCGGGGCGACGAAGGCGCGGCTGCCCATCGTGGTGCTCCTCGACGGACGGCCGCTCTCCGATCCCACCAACACCGAGGTCGGCGACGCCCTGATCTGAGCTCACTCCGACCACGCGACGACCACGGTCGCCGGGAACCGCACCGCCTTCGCCTCGATCTCGAGCGTGAGCGTCACCGATCGCCCCGACCCCTCGAGGCGCGGCGTCACCGCGTGCTTCTCGCCCGCGGCGTCGATGGCGACGAACGGCTCGCTGCGCAGCCACGCGGCGCCGCTCGACGACACGAGCTCGACGGAGTCGCCGGCGAGGCGTGCGCCGACCAGACCCTCGCCGAGGCGCAGGCGCCATCGCGCCATCGTCGTGGCGGGACCCCGGAGCACGCGCAGCTCGGTGAAGCGCGCGCGCTCGGCGATCATCACCGCGTCGGCGTCGGGGCTCGGCGCCACGAACACCATCGCGCCCGACTCGACGAGGCCCCTGGCGTCGACCGCGTGCTCCGCGGTGACGTCGACCACGCGCTCGGCGTCGCGCGCGATGCGCAGCGGACCGCGGGCGGTGAGCGGGAGGATCACCTCGAGATCTCCCTTCTCGGGTTTGTCGAGCTTCACGCCGAGCGTCGCGGGAACCAGCGCCGAGTCGGGCCGGAGTCGCTCGCCGGCGCCGGGGACCTTGCGCACGCGGGCGATCACCGCGGCCGGATCGCGGTCGACCACGGGCGCGGGCTTCCGCTCCTGCCGCTCCTGGACCGAGCACGCGGTCAGGAGCAGCGCGACGACGACGGCGACCCGCATCGCCTGGATTCTCAGATCTTCACCGTCAGGCGCTTCATGTCGGTCTCGAGCATGTCGCGCACGTACTTCACCGTGCGCTCGCGCAGGATGACCTTGGTCTTGGAGAAGGCGTCGCGCGGCAGGGCGGCGAGCTTGGTCGCGTGCGTCAGGGCGCGATCGACGAGCGCGTCCTCGTCGACCGCTTCATCGACCCAGCCGGCGGTCACCGCCGCCTCCGGATCGACGACGGTCGCGAAGAGCGTCGAGCCGATCAGGTGCTTGGGATCGAGCCGATCGCGGGCGAGCTCCATCGCCAGCACCGGGACCGGCATGCCGATCTGCACCTCGTTGAGGCCGATGCGGTAGAGGCCCTTGGCCGCGAGGCGCACGTCGCCGGTGAGGACCACCAGCGCGCCGCCGGCCAGCGCATGGCCAGTGGCGGCGACGATCAGCGGCAGCGGGAGGGTGTACAGGCGCATGAGCGCGTCGGCGCCGCGCGTGACCAGCGCGCGCGCCTGATCGGGGCCGGCCATCATCTCCTTGAGATCGAAGCCGGCGCAGAACTTCCCCGGCCGCCCGGTGAGCACGACCGCGGCCGCTTCCTTCTCGGCGCGGCTCAAGGCCGCGTCGAGCGCGTCCATCATGTCGTAGCTGAGGGCGTTGGCCTTGCCGTCGTCCATGCGGACGATGGCGACGTTGTCACGCTGTTCGTAGCTGACGAGGGGCATGCGGGGGAAGGTATCGCATCACGGGCCGCGCAGCCTGAGGACCGGGCAGGGGACTCGTTCTCGTCGGGCCCGGGCGCGAGGCCGAGCGTGAGCCCGAGCGCGAGGCCGAGCGCGAGCCCAAGTGCGAGCCCGAGCCCGAGCCCGAGCCCGAGCCCGAGCCCGAGCCCGAGTCCGAGCCCGCCCGAGTCCGACTCCATGCGTACTGATTGAGCGCGACCGATTCGGCCGGACGCAGGCTCCGATCGCCCGCTTCGGGCTCCTCTCGCATGGGCAGTACGTGCGCGCCGTGCGCCGAGCGCGGACTCGGAGCCCGCCGCCGGCGGGCTTCGGCCGAAACGAACCCTGCCCCAGCCTTTCAGGCTGGGGATTCGAGCTTCTCCCTAGCCGGGGTTGGTGGGGATTCGAGCTTCTCCCTAGCCGTGGTTGGTGGGGATTCGAGCTTCTCCCTGACCGGGGTCGAGCTTCTCCCCAACCGGGGGTTGGTGTCAGGGGCTGACACCGAGCAAGAAGCACATCAGCCCCTTCTGCACGTGCAGGCGGTTCTCGGCCTGCGGGAACACGCGCGAGCGCGGCCCCTCGATGGTGGCGTCGTCGATCTCCTCGCCCCGGTGCGCGGGGAGACAGTGCAGCACGATGCACGACGACGCCGCGGGCTCGAGCATCGCGGCGTCGATCGTCCAGCCGGCGAAGGCGCGGCGACGCTTCTCGGCCTCGGCCTCCTGGCCCATGCTCGCCCACACGTCGGTGTTGACGACCTCGCAGCCGCGGATCGCCTCGCGCGCGTCGCGGTGGAGCGACACCCGATCGCCCGCCGCGCGCACCTCGTGGTCGGGCGGGAAGTACCCCTCGGGCGCGGCGAGCGCGAGGTGGAAGTCGAAGATGCGCGCCGCCTCGACCCACGAGCGCGCCATGTTGCTCGAGCAGTCGCCGACGAAGGCGACCTTCTTGCCGGTGATCGGCGCGCCGAGCTGCTCCTCGACCGTCATCACGTCGCAGAGCACCTGCACCGGATGGCCGTCGTCCGACAGCGCGTTGATCACCGGCACCGTCGCGAAGGAGGCCATCTCCTTCAGGCGCGCGGTGGCGAACGTGCGGAAGGAGATCAAGTCGCAGTAGCCGGAGAGGACGCGCGCGGTGTCCTTGATCGGCTCGCCGCGGGCGATCTGGCTGCCGTCGGTGGTGAGCGTGATCGGGTGCGCGCCGAGCTGCGAGATGCCGACCTCGAACGACACGCGCGTGCGCGTGCTCGCCTTCTCGAGCACCACCGCCACGGCGCGCCCGGAGAGCAGGCCACGGGCGCTGCCCTTGGGCGCCTGCTTCATCTTCGCGGTCATCGCGAAGACCTGGCGCGCCTCGGCGAGGGAGAGATCGGACAGCGAGAGGAAATCGCGCTTGCTCATGCGGGCTCCAGGGGCTCGGCGGCGATGCGCGCCGCGAGGTTCGCGAGGGTGGGGGTGTTGGAAGCGATGACGGCGAGCGCCTCGGCGCCCGCGCGCAGCGCCTCGATCTGCTCGGCGACGGCGCGCGGGCCGGTGCCGCCGATGCTCTCTTTGGCGCGCATGGCGGCCGCGGGATCGAGCGCGCGGAGCGCCTCGGCGTCGAGCGCGGGGTGCAGGGCGGAGGCCACCGCCGGATCGAGCTGCGACAGCGCGATGCCGTCGTCGATCGCGCGCCGCACCAGCGCGCCGACCGCCTTGTACGCCTCGCGGAACGGCACGCCCTTGCGGACCAGCGCCTCGGCGAGATCGGTGGCCTGGGTCGATCCGTCGGCGAGCGCGGCGGCGCTCTTCACCCCGTCGAAGGTGACGTGCGGCAGGGCCAGGGTGACCGCGTCGAGCGCGCCGCGCAGCAGCGGGCCGGTGGAGAGCAGCGCCGCGCGGTCCTCCTGGAGGTCGCGGTTGTAGCCGTTGGGCAGGCCCTTCACCAACGTGAGCAGCGACATCACGTTGCCGATGGCGCGCGCGCTCTGCCCCCGGACCAGCTCGAAGACGTCGGGGTTCTTCTTCTGCGGCATCATGCTCGACCCGGCGGCGATGCGGCCGTCGAGCTTCACGTACCCGAACTCGCTCGTGGCGTAGTCGATGACGTCGGTGGAGAGCCGCGACAGCGCCACCATCACGCGCGTGGCGCCCCACGCGAAGTCGAGCGCGAAGTCGCGATCGCCCACCGTATCGAGCGCGTTGAGCGTGGGCTGCGAGAAGGCGAGGAGGAACGAGGTGAGGTTGCGGTCGATGGGCAGCGACGAGCCGGAGCACGCGCCCGAGCCGAGCGGCAGCCGATCGGCGCGCGCGAGGCCGAACGCGAGGCACTCGGCGCCACGCAACAGTTGGGACGCCCACGCGCAGAGGCGGAACCCGACGCTGGTCGGCTGCGCCCGCTGACGGTGCGTGTACGCGGGGATGAGCGTCTCGCGCTCGTCGTTGGCGCGCGTCGAGAGCATGGTCACGAGCGCGGTGGTGCGCTGGAGCGCGTCGGCGACCTGACCGCGCACGTGCAGGCGCAGGTCGAGCGCCACCTGATCGTTGCGCGAGCGCGCCGTGTGCAGCCGACCCGCGACGGCGCCGAGCCGCCTGCCGAGCTCGGCCTCGACGGCCATGTGCACGTCTTCTTCGCCGTCGGGCAGCGCGAGCGTGCCGGCCTCGGCGTCGGCGTACATGGAGAGCAGCGCCTCGCGGAGCCGCTGCGCGTCGGCGACCTCGACGAGGCGCGTGCGCGCGAGCATGGTGACGTGCGCCGCCGAGCCGAGGAGGTCCTCGCGAACGAAGGCGCGATCGTGGTGCAGCGAGGTGGACCAGGCGAGGAGCTCGGGGAGCATTCCCTCGCCGCCGGTCGCGGAGGTGCGCGCGATGCCACTCATTTTCGGAGGGCGGTTGTGATGCGTCGGCGCGGCGCGCGCAAGGGCTGCGGAAGACCGGGCAGAACGACGGTGTTTCGGGCGCGAGCTCCGAAGCGCGTGGCGACGCCCGCGTCGAGTGGGCCTCGCCCCCGCGCTGCTGCGGCCTGTGGCAGCGCACGCGATCACGCAGAGGTGCGCACCAATGGGTCACGGCGCGATCACTTCGGAATCGAGTGCACGGCCCCGGTCGGTGCCGACTCGACGCCGTACTCGGTCCAGTAGATCCGCGTGGCGTCGACGGCCACGGCCGAGACGCTCTCCTGCCCGGACATCAGGACACGTTTCTCTCCGCCCGTCTTGGACACCGCGAGGAGCGCGGTGTACGTCCCCCAGTACACGTGCCGGTCATCGAGCGCGATCGATCCCCACGGGATATCGTCGCTCGCGAGGATCTCGGGAGAAGTGGCGCCCCCGGCCTTGGGCCACTTCGTGACCACGCCGGGGCCCGTGGCGCCCAGCAGGAGGTACACCGAAGTATCGTCGACGCCGATAGGCGGGAACGCCTTCTCGACGACGGTCGTGGCAGTGCCGCCGGACTTCGGGAGCGACACGATGTTGTTCACCTCGGAGCTGACGCCGAGGTGGAAGTACACCCTCGAGCCGTCGAGGACCGGTCGTCCCACCGAGCCCTCGAGCGCCGCGACACGCTCTGGCTCGCCTCCTGACTTCGAGACGCGCCAGATCGCCGATCCGAGCGAGCCGTTGTCGGCCCAGTAGATGTGCGTGGCGTCCATGGCGGCGCCGTAGAACGTGTGCGGCGACGAGACGCGTACGATCGGGGGACCGCCGCTCTTGGCGAGCCGCCACAGGCGGTTGGCGAGGAACTCGACCCAGTAGATCGCCTCATCGTCGACGAGGACCTCATTCGGGTAGCGGAGCCGGTCGGCGAGCGTCTCGACGGCGCCGCCCGCCTTGGGCGCGCGCATGAGGAACCCGTCGGGACCTCCCCGCCCCTGCACCGTCCAGTACACCCATCGATCGTCGATCGCGACCGCGTTCGCGCGTTGGAGGCGTGTCGCGTACGTGATCACGCCGCCGACGGGCGGTGACTCCCCGTCGTCGTCCTCCCCGAGGGGCGGGCGCGCGGATGGCGGAGCAGCGCCGGCGTCGTTGCTGACGTCGGGCGAGTCGGCTGGCGGCGGGGGCGCGGCGCAGCCGGCACCGCAGCCGAGCAGCGGGACGATGCAGAGGAGCACAGCGGCGGATCGCGCGGACATGCACCCGCTCGCTGCAAGCGCCATACGTCGCCCGGCGCGGGCGAGAGTCGGCGCATTCTGCATCATGTGACGAGCGGGCGACGCTCAGGTCGGCCACCATTGCGAGGCGAAGCGACACGTCGCGCGGGGCGTTCAGAACGTGAGGCGCACCCCGACGTGGGTCGGTCCTGCGACCAACGCGACGGGGCGCTTCGCGGGCGTCAGCACGACGATCGTCAACGCGGCGCCGATCGAGGCGAGGCCGACGCCGAGCAGGACGTTGCCGACGATGGTGTACGTGCGGCCGCGATCGGCGAGATCGCGCTTGCTCGGATCGCAGTCGACCCGCGCCGAGCACGACGCGTCGAGCTCCGAGAGCGTGGAGGCGCGCAGGCCGTAGAACACGCCGGCGCCGATCAGCGACGCCGCGCCGACGCCGCCGAGCACCCACGGCAGCGTGCGATCGGGCGTCGTGTCGGCCGCCGACGGCGGCGCGGGACCCGCAGGCGCCTTGTCGGGCGCGATCGGATCGAGGCGTGGCTCGACGGCGACGGGCGTCGTGACGCCCTCGACCAGCGTCACGTCGCGCTCGAACGGCGCATGATCGGGCGCCTCCACGGCCACGCGGTGCGCGCCGGGATCGAGCGGAACGACCGCGTCGAACGAGACGATCTGCCCGTCGATCGTCAGCCTCGCGCCGGGCGCCGCCGGGCGGACCACGCGCACCGCCGGGACGCGCGAGCGGAGCGAGTCGAGGTGCTTCTTGGCGTTGGCGACGGTCAGCTCGGCGTCGGTGCCGCCCTCCTTCTCGGCCTGCGCCTTGGCCAGCGCGAACTGCTCGATCGCGCCGACGAGCTTGCCGGTCTTCTCGAGGCAGAGCGCGATGTGGAAGCGGACGATGTGGTTGGTCTTGATCTCGGCGACCTCGCGGAAGATCGAGAGCGCGCCCGTCCAATCCCCCGCAGCCTCCTTGGCGAGGCCGGTCTGGAACAGCTTGCGCGCCTTCGCGAGGTCGTCGGCGTGCGCCTGCCCGACGACCTGCCCGACGACGAGGACGACGGCCATGGTGCAGGTCACGGACGCGAGCGCCGCGCGCATCGCTCAGAACCCCGGGCGCACGAGACCTTCGTGCGACGCGCTCTTCGGTTTCGCGGTGGTCTTCGGCGGCGCGGCCTTCGGCGCAGGCTTGGCGACGACGGCGTGCGAGACCGAGGCGGCCGGGGGCGCGGTGAGGGACGCGACCGGCGCGGCCTGCGTGACCGGCGACGGCGACGGCGCGGCGGCCGCGGCGGACGACGGGGCCGCCGCAGGCGGCGATGCGCTCGCCGACGTCGACGGCGGGGTCGGCGTGCGCGAGACGAACACCGAGACGACCGCGACGGCCGCGGCGAGGACCAAGAGGCCGCCGGCTGCTCGCCGCGAAGAACGCGGCGGCGGCGGCGTGACGGTGAGCGGGTTACCGTCGGTCACGTCGGCGGTCACCGCCCGCGGCTCGTCGGGGAGCGGCGCGTCGTCGATCCGCCGCTCGGTGTCGCGCTGGGCGGTCGCGCCGAAGGCCCCGATGGAGTCGCGCGGATCGACGAACGTCTCGTCGACCGGACGGGTCACCTCGCACGGCCTCGTCTCGGCGTGCGGATCGTGCTGCACCTTGCGGATGGCCTCGACCTCGAGCGTCTTCATGTGCTCGGAGGGGAGCGGCCGCAGGTCGCCGACGATCTGCGACAGCTCGAGCACCGGAAGATCGAAGCGGTCGAGCAGGGAGTCGATCGCGTCGGCGAGCGCGGCGGCGCTCGCGTAGCGCTCACCGCGCCGGCGTGAGAGGCACTTGTGCACCAGCGCCGCGACCTCGCGCGGAAGACCGGGCACCCGCTCCTCGAGCGGCGGCGCCGAGCCGGTGTTGATCGCGAGCATCAAGGTCGTGAAGTTCGGCGCCGAGAACGGCAGCGCGCCCGAGAGCGCTTTGTAGAGGACCACGCCGAGCGACCAGAGGTCGGCGCGCGCGTCGAGGTCTTCGCCCGAGGTCTGCTCGGGGCTCATGTACGCCGGCGACCCGAGGATGGTGCCGATGGTCGTCTCCTGCGGATCGAAGCTCTTGCGGGCGGGCGCGTCGGTCAGGAGCTTGGAGATGCCGAAGTCGAGGATCTTCGGCACCGTGACGCCCTCGAGGCTGCGGTGGAGGAAGACGTTCGCCGGCTTGAGGTCGCGGTGGACGACGCCCTGTCGGTGGGCGACCTCGAGGCCCCGCGCGACGTCGCGCGCGATGCGCAGCGCGGTGCCCGACGGCAGCTTGCCCACGCGGTGGAGGAGCGCGTCGAGCGGCTCGCCCGTGAGCAGCTCCATCACCAGGTACGGCGCGCCGTCGAGCGGGCCGTCGTCGACGCGCCCGAGATCGTAGACCTCGACGATGCAGCGGTGCCGCAGCCGCCCGGCGAGCTTCGCCTCCTTGAAGAAGCGGTGGAGGCGCTGCGGATCCTTGGCCGCCTCGGGGAGCATCAGCTTGATCGCGAAGTCGCGCTCGGTCGATTCGTTGCGCGCGCTCCACACGACGCCCGACGCGCCCGAGCCCATGACGCGGACGAGCCGATAGCGGCCGCCGATCACGTCGCCGGGCTGGAACGCGGTCACGACGGAAGACTAGCAGAGGTGGTGCACCGGGCGAGCGGGCCCGCGTACACTGTGCGGGTGCCGCCGGCAGATCACGATCGCGAAGAACGCCTCGAAGCGACGCGCACGGCCGAGAACGGCGAGAGTTTCGGCGACGGCGCGATGGTCACCGTCATCTCCGGCGCCTCCAAGGGGACCTCCCTCGCCATCCCGAGCGACGTCGGCGCCTCCTTGCGCGTGGGCAAGGCGAAAGACAACGACCTCGTGCTCGGCGACGACACCGTGTCGCGCTACCACCTCGCCATCGGCCGCACCGACCGGGGCCTCGAGGTGCGCGATCTCGGCAGCACCAACGGGGTGCGCATCGGCGGAGCGCGCGTCGAGAGCGCGCTCGTCGAGCCGGGCACCATCGTGCGCGTCGGCGAGGTCGAGCTCCTGGTGCGCGTCGAGGCCGTCGGGCCGCAGATCGCGCCGAGCCCCGAGCCGCGCTTCGGCGAGGCCATCGGGCACGGCCTGCCGATGCGCCGGATCTTCGGCGTGCTCCAGCGGGTCGCGCGGACCAACGCCACCGTGCTCCTCATGGGCGAGACGGGCACGGGCAAGGACGTCCTCGCGCGATCGATCCACGCCGAGTCCGATCGCGCGCGCGGCCCGTTCGAGGTCGTCGACTGCGGCGCGATCGCGCCCACGCTGATCGAGAGCGAGCTGTTCGGCCACGAGCGAGGCGCGTTCACCGGCGCCAGCTCGGCGCGCGCCGGCGCGTTCGAGCGGGCCAGCGGCGGGACGCTCTTCCTCGACGAGCTCGGCGAGCTGCCGCTCGATCTGCAGCCGAAGCTGCTGCGCGTCCTCGAGGCGCGCTCGTTCCGTCGGGTGGGCGGCCAGAAGACGCTCGACGCCGACGTGCGGGTCATCGCCGCGACCACGAAGGACCTGCCCCGCGAGGTCCGCCGCGGGCTCTTCCGCGAGGACCTGTGGTTCCGCCTGGCCGTCGTCCCGCTGCTCATCCCGCCGCTGCGCGATCGCCTCGACGATCTGCCCGCGCTCGCCGAGCGCATCCTCGCAGGAAGCCGCGAGACGCTCGCGGACGAAAACGACCACGAGCGCCTCCGCCTCGCCCCCGAGGCGCTCGGGCAGCTCCGCGCGCACGATTGGCCTGGCAACGTGCGCGAGTTGCGCAACGTGCTCGAGCGGGCGGCGCTCCTCGCCCGCGCCAGCGGCGACGCCGTGATCCGCGCGGTCGAGATCGAGCCTCCCGAGATCGCCGGCGACGCGAGCGAGGTCTTCCGCTTCCGCGCCGGGATGACCTGGCGCGAGGCCAAGGCGCGCGTCGACTCGCTGCTCGAGCGCCGGTACCTCGCATGGCTGCTCGAACGTCACGGCAACAACGCGTCGGCGGCAGCCCGCGAAGCCCAGCTCGATCGCAAGTACCTCGCCGAGATGGCGCGGCGTCACGGGCTGCTCGACCGCAAGTAGGGCTGACCCGGCCCTGCTCACCCTCGACGGCTCCGTTTGGCAGCTGCGACGGCACGGTTCGCGCAGCCGCTGCGATCGTGGAGCGAATCACCTACGAAACGCTCGGGCCGCCTGCGATCCCGACGCCGCCGTGGCCGGAGGCGACGGCCGCGACCATGCACGGCCCCGTCGTGACGGAGACCGGCACGACCTTCCGCGTCTGGGCCCCGGGCCACCGGGTCGAGCTCGCGCTCTACGACGAGAGCGCGCGCCCCGAACGCGTGAGCCTGCGGGAGCGTCGTCCGATGCGGTCGCTCGACGGAGGCTTCCACGCGCTGAAGGTCCCCGAGGCGCGCGAGGGCGCGCTCTACGCGTTCTACGTCGAGGGGGAGGGGCCGTTCCCCGATCCGGCGTCGCGCGCGCAGCCGTTCGGCGTGCACGGTCCGTCACGCGTCGTCGACACCGCGCGTCTGCGGCCGCGGCCGTTTCCCGGACGCGCGCTCGACGAGCTGATCCTCTACGAGCTGCACGTCGGCACGGCGACGCCGGAGGGCACCTTCCTCGCGCTCGCCGAGCGGCTCGACGCGATCGCCGAGCTCGGGGTCACCGCGATCGAGGTGATGCCGATCGCCGACTTCCCCGGCCGGCGGAACTGGGGCTACGACGGCGTGGCGCCGTTCGCCCCCGCGCGCTGCTACGGCACGCCGGAGGACCTCGCCGCGCTCGTCGACGCCGCACACGCGCGCGGGCTCGCGGTGATCCTCGACGTCGTCTACAACCACCTCGGACCCGACGGGAACTACCTGCGCGCGTTCTCGCCGTACTACTTCACCGATCGAGCCTGCACGCCGTGGGGCGACGCGATCGACTTCGCGACCCCGGCGAGCGCGCCGGTGCGCGCGTTCGTCATCGAGAACGCGCTGCAGTGGGTGATCGACTACGGCGTCGACGGGCTGCGCCTCGACGCGACCCACGCGATCTTCGATCCGACGACGCCGCACATCCTGAGCGAGCTCGCCGAGACGGTCCGCGCGGCGGCCGGCGATCGGCACGTCGTGGTGATCGCCGAGGACGAGCGCAACGAGGCGCGGCTCGTCACGCCGAGGTCCGAGGGCGGCCTCGGGCTGTCGGCGGTGTGGGCCGACGACTTCCACCACGAGGTGCGGCGCATCCTCGCCGGCGATCACGAGGGCTGGTTCGAGGACTTCCGCGGCGACCTCGACGAGCTCGTCGAGCTGTTGCGCGACGGATGGCTCTATCAGGGGCAGCGCTCGCGCGTGCGCGGCGGCCCGCGCGGCACGCCGATCGCGCAGATCCCGCCCGAGCGGCTGGTGTACTGCCTCCAGAACCACGATCAGGTCGGCAACCGCGCGCGCGGCGAGCGGCTGCACCACGACGTCGATCTCGCGAGCGTCCGCGCCGCGACGGTGCTGCTGTTCGCGCTGCCGTACACGCCGATGCTCTTCGCCGGCCAGGAGTGGGCCGCGCGCACGAAGTGGCCCTACTTCACCGATCACGATCAGGAGCTCGGAGCCAGGGTCGCCGCCGGACGCCGGCAGGAGCTGGCCGCGTTCCGGGCGTTCGCCGAGCGCGAGATCCCCGATCCGCAAGACGTCGCCACGTTCGAGGCGGCGAAGCTCGACTGGTCGGAGACGACGCGGTCGCCGGGGCGCGAGGTGCGCGCGCTGCACCGCGCGCTCATCGCGCTTCGCCGCGACGAGCCGGCGATGCGCAACCGCCTGCGCGCCTCCTTCCAGGTCGCTCGGCGAGGCAACGCGCTGGTCGTCGAACGTCGCCCGCTCGACGCGCGCGATCGGAGCCTGACGTTCGTGATCGCCCTGACCGGCGGCTGCGACGTCGAGGTGGGGCGCGCCGAGATCGTCCTCGACTCCGAGGCGATCGGCGGCGGCCTCGCGGCGATCGTGGAGGACGATCGCCTCGTGTTCCGCAGCGCTGGCGGCGTGGTCCTCGGCAGCGTCGCGCCGGCGTGAGCCGATCGCGCGGACCCGTCGGGAGCTGCGGCGCGACCGCAGATCGGCTGGGTCCGCCGGCGGCCGGCCGACCAGGCGTCTTCAGCCCGGCTGGCGCGCAAAAGCTGCTGTTCGGCCTCGCGCCGGCCGGGAATGTCCAGGGGCCCGCCCGCGGTTTTTGCGCCGCTTTTTGCGCGAGCGCTGCGGGATTTGCGGCGCTATGTCATGGGGCATCATGCGCCCTGCCTTGTTTCCCGCGTTCACGTACGGCGACGCGCCGGTCAACGTCTATTGGGAGATGACGCTCGCCTGCGGGCTGTCGTGCCGACATTGCCGCGCCGACGCGATCCCCTCGCGCGATCCCCTCGAGCTCTCGACCGACGAGGGCAAGCAGCTGATGCGCGACATCAAGGAGATGGGGAGCCACCTGATCCTCACCGGGGGCGATCCGCTCGAGCGGGCCGATCTGTGGGAGCTGATCGAGTACGGCCGCTCCATCGGTCTGCCGATCGCGATCACGCCGGCGGTCACCGCGAAGCTCACCCAGGAGATGATGCAGCGGTTCAAGGCGGTCGGGGTCGCCACCGTCGGTATGAGCCTCGACGGACCGAACGCCGAGCTCCACGACGGTTTCCGTCAGGTGCCGGGCACGTTCGACATGTCGATGCGCGCGCTCGGCTGGGCGCGCGAGGCGGGCATGCCGGTGCAGATCAACACCACCGTCACCCGCGAGACGATCCGCCGCGTGCCCGAGATCTTCGAGCTCCTGAAGACGAAGGCCTCGCCGCCGGTTCGCCGCTGGGCGCTGTTCATCCTCATCCCGGTCGGTCGCGGGCTGATGCTCGGGAGCCCGAGCGCGCAGGAGATCGAGGACCTCTTCGGCTGGGTCTACGAGACGGCCAAGCAGGCGCCCTTCCACGTCAGCACGGTGGAGGCGCCGCAGTACCGCCGCTTCTGGCTGCAGAAGAAGCTCTCGGAGGGCACGAGCCTCGAGGAGATCGAGCGCCGCGGCCGCATGATGGGCTTCGGCATCCGCGACGGCTCCGGCATCGTGTTCGTCAGCCACCGCGGCGAGGTG
The DNA here is from genome assembly GCA_016182965.1 of Deltaproteobacteria bacterium. GTDB lineage: Bacteria > Myxococcota_A > Polyangia > Polyangiales > JADJMO01 > JALHOE01. The sequence goes on from JACPFM010000074.1 coordinate 72,152, forward strand.
TACCCCGCCGGCTTCCTCCCGCACCCGCTGCTCGGGAGCATCCGCGAGAAGCCGCTGCCCGAGATCTACCGGACGGCCCCGGCCGCCGTGAAGCTGCGCGCGATGGACGAGCTGCACGGCCGCTGCGGCGAGTGCGAATACCGCTGGATCTGCGGCGGCTCGCGCGCCCGCGCCTACGCCGCCACGGGCGACGCGATGGGCAGCGATCCGCTGTGCGTCTATCAGCCTTCTCCCTGAAGCTGCTTCGGTGCCTCTCGGTCGATCCCGCCGCGCGGCCGACCGCGCGCGAGGTCGCCGAGATCCTCCGCGCGAGGTCGCCGCGGTGACGCTTCATCGGGCTTGCCGGCGCCGGCGATCCGTTCGACCGTGTGCGCCGTGGCAACCGTCGATCCCGGCCTGCGAGCGAGGCACGACGCGCTCGTCCGCGACGTCCAGGCGCACGCCTACCGCTACTACGTCCTCGACGATCCCACGGTGAGCGACGCCGAGTACGACGCGCTCTACCGCGAGCTGGTCGCCCTCGAGCAGGCGCACCCGGAGCTCGTGCACCCCGGCTCGCCGACGCAGCGGGTCGGCGATCAGCCGCGCGGCGATCTCGTGAAATACGAGCGCCCGGCGCGAATGTTCTCGCTCGACAACGCCTACTCGGCCGACGACCTGCGCGCGTTCGACGAGCGCGTCCGGCGCGGCCTGCGCGAGGGTGAGCGCTTCGCCTACGTCGCCGAGCCGAAGCTCGACGGGGCGAGCATCGAGATCGTCTACGAGGTCGCCGGCTCGCGCGCGACGCTGACGATGGTGAGCACCCGCGGCGACGGCAAGGTCGGCGAGCTGGTCACCGAGAACGTGCGCACCATCAAGAGCCTCCCGCTGGTGCTCGAGCTCGCCCCGGAGATCGGCGAGAAGGTCGATCGCCTCACGCTGCGCGGCGAGGTGGTCATCCACCGCAAGGATCTCGACGCGATCAACGCCGATCGCGAGAAGAACGGCGAGGAGCCGTTCGCCAACCCCCGCAACGCCGCCGCCGGCTCGCTGCGCATGCTCGATCCGCGCGTGGTCGCCCGGCGGCCGCTGCGCGTGTCGCTCTATCAGCTGGTCGAGGGGCCGAAGCTCCACGGAACGCACGCCGAGTCGCTCGAATGGATCGCCACGGTGGGCCTGCCGACCCACCGCCGGCAGGTCATCTGCGCGAGCATCGACGACGTGCTCTCGGCGATCGGCGACTTCGATCGCGCGCGCGGCGGATACCCGTTCGAGACGGACGGCGTGGTGGTGAAGATCGACGAATACCGGCAGCAGTCGATCCTCGGCGAGACCGCGAAGTTCCCGCGCTGGGCGATCGCCTACAAGTTCGCGGCCGAGCGAGTGGTCACGGAGGTGCGCGGCGTGCAGGTGCAGGTCGGCCGCACCGGCGCGCTGACGCCGGTCGCCGACCTCTCGCCGGTGCTGCTCGCCGGCACGACCGTGTCGCGCGCCTCGCTCCACAACTTCGATCGCGTCACCTCGTTCGACGTGCGCGTCGGTGACTTCGTGGAGATCGAGAAGGCCGGCGAGATCATCCCGCAGGTCATCCGCGTGCTGCACGACAGGCGGCCGGAGTGCACGACGCCGACGCCGGTCCCCACCGAGTGCCCGGAGTGCGGCACGCAGGTGGTGCGCGCGGGCGAGGAGGTGGCGCTCCGCTGCCCCAACCGTCGGTGCCCGGCGGTGGTCCGCGCGGCGCTGCACTACTACTCGCGGCGGTTCGCGATGGACATCGACCACCTCGGCCCCTCGCTGATCGATCAGCTGGTCCAGAGCAAGCTCGTGTCCGACGTCGCCGATCTGTACGATCTCACCGTCGAACAGCTCGTCGAGCTCGAGCGCATGGCGAAGAAGAGCGCGTCGAACGTCGTCGCGCAGATCACCGGCTCCAAGCAGCGACCGTTCGATCGACTGCTCACCGCGCTCGGCATCCCGCAGATCGGCCAGGTCGCCGCCAGGCAGCTCGCCGAGGAGATCCCCTCGCTCGAGGCGCTCCTCGAGCTCGGCGCCGAGGGCGCGGCGCGGGCCGCCGGCTCCATCCACGGGTTCGGCCCGGCGATGGTCGACGCCATCCGCGCGTGGATCGCCGACGACGACAACCGCGCGGTGCTCGAGAAGCTGCGGGCGCGCGGCGTGTCGGTGCCCTACCAGCGCGCGCGGGTGTCGCTCGAGGGGCCGCTCGTCGGCAAGAGCTTCTGCGTCACCGGCGTCCTCTCGCGCAAGCGCGAGGAGGTGCACGAGGACATCCGCGCCGCCGGCGGCGAGGTCCATGACGCGGTCAAGTCGGGCACGACGTACCTCGTCGCCGGCGAGAAGGTCGGGCAGACCAAGCTCGACGCGGCGCGGAAGAAGGGCGTCCAGGTCATCGACGAGAACGGCCTGATGGCCATGCTCGGCAAGCCTCCCGTCGGGCAGACGTCGCTTGTCTGATCTGCTGGTCGCCGGCGAGCCGTCGGGCGATCGCGCGCTCGCCGGCGTGGCGCGCGCGCTCGGCCTCGGTCAGCTCGGTCGCGGGGGGCGACGCGCCTTCGGCTTCGGCGGCGACGCGCTCGCCGCCGAGGGCGTCGAGCTGATCGCGCACGTCCGCGAGCTCGGCGGGATGGGCGTCGTGGAGGCGGCGGCGCGCGCGCCCTCGATCGCGCTCGCCCTCGCGCGGCTGTCGGCGCACATCGCGCGTGAGCGTCCGCGGCTCGCCGTGCTCGCCTCGTGGAGCACGATGAACGCGCGCCTCGCGGCGGTGCTGCACCGCGCGGGCGTGATCGTCGCGTGGATCTCGCCGCCGGAGATCTGGGCGTGGCGCGCCGGCCGGGCGCCGGCGATCGCGCGCAGCGTCGACCTCCTCGTGCCCACGCTGCCCTTCGAGGAGGCGCTCTGGCGATCGGCGCGGGGGAACGCACGCTACGTCGGACACCCGGTGCTCGACGTCCCGCGCGAGGAGCGTCCGCGACTGCGCGCGCGCTGGTCGCTGCCGGAGCGGGGACCGCTGCTCGCCGTCTTGCCCGGCAGTCGTCCCTCGGAGATCGAGCGACTCCTCGCGCCGTTCGTCGAGGCCGCGCGCGCTGCGGCGATCGACGCGCGCGTGCTCGTCGCGCCTTCTCTCGACGCGCGCTCGCGCGAGGCGATCGCGCGCTCCGGGGTGCCCGCGCTCGACGCGCCGGACGGCGCCGCTCCGCTCTTGCCGGCGTTCGACGTCGCGCTGGTCGCCTCGGGGACCGCGGCGCTCGAGGCGGCGGCGATGGGGGTGCCGCCGGTGATCGCGTACGCGATGCACCCGGTGAGCTTCGCGATCGCGCGCCGGGTGGTCGACACCCGGAAGGTCGGGTTGCCCAACGTGCTGCTCGCGCGCGCGGGGCAGGCGCCCGCGTTCGAGGAGCTCCTGCAGGACGACGTCACGCCCGGCGCGCTGGCGGCCGCGCTGGCGCGCACGTTCGCCGATCCGGGAGCGCGCGACGCGTGTCGCGCGGTGCGCGCCATACTCGAGCCCGTAGGCGATGCCCCGGGCGGCGACAGCTTCGCCGCGCGCGCGGCCTCGCTCGTGGCCCGGCTCGGCGGCCGGGCCTCCAGGTGAGAAGCCGGTCGCGCGCTCGCCGCATCTCAACGGGGCATGTCCGACGACCTCGTCCTCGACGTCAAAGCGCTCGGCTTCCCGTGGGACACGATCGACCCGTTCCTCTTCTGCGTGCACCACGACGACGCGTACCCGGCGGGCAACGAGCGGCTCGGGCCGGCCGTGTCGCTCGCCGGCCGCCACCTCGGCCAGGACTTCGCCGGGCTCGACGGCTTTCGGATGTACCACGGCACCGAGGTCCCCGGCTTCCCCGCCCACCCCCACCGCGGGTTCGAGACGGTGACCATCGTGCGCCGCGGGCTCATCGATCACAGCGACTCGCTCGGCGCGGCCGCCCGCTTCGGCGGCGGCGACACGCAGTGGCTCACGACCGGGCGCGGCGTCGTGCACTCCGAGATGTTCCCGCTGCTCCGTCGCGACGCCGGCAACCCCCTCGAGCTGTTCCAGATCTGGCTGAACCTCCCGGCCGAGGACAAGATGGTCGACCCGCACTTCGCGATGCTGTGGAACGAGCGCATCCCGCGCCGCACCTTCCTCGATCGCGAGGGTCGCGCGACCGAGGTCGCCATCGTCGCCGGCGCGATCGACGACGCGCGGGCGCCCGCGCCGCCGCCGCGCTCGTGGGCCGCGCGCCCCGACACCGACGTGGCCATCTGGACGATCGAGCTGGCGCCGCACGCGCGCTGGACCGCGCCGCCCGCCATCGGCCCGAGCACGCGGCGCACGCTCTACTTCTTCGAAGGCGAGTCGCTCACCATCGGCGGCCCGCTGTTCCAATCGCACGCGGCCGTCGAGGTCGTCGCGGGCGCGCCGGTCGAGATCGTCAACGGCGAGCGCCCGAGCGAGCTGCTCATGCTGCAGGGGCGTCCGATAGGGCAGCCGGTCGTCCAATACGGGCCATTCGTCATGAGCTCGCCGGAGCAGATCCAGCAGGCGATGCTCGATTACCGGCGCACGCGCTTCGGCGGCTGGCCGTGGCCGAGCGACGCGCCGACGCACCCGCGCGAGCGCGGTCGCTTCGCGCGGCACGTCGACGGTCGCGTCGAGGAGATGCCCTGATCAGCGAGTAGGGGAGAGTCGATAGAACCGGTATCCGCCACCGCCGCTCCAGCCGGCTGCGGCGCTGACGCCGCCCCGGTCCTCGCCGTCGACGACCTTGCGCAGGCGCGGCGCCACGTGGGTGACCGCGTGATCGCCGCGCTCGATCATGATCCAGCGTCGACGGAGCTTGTGTGCGACGGCGCCGGTCGTACCGGAGCCGGCGAACGAGTCGAGCACGAGGTCGCCGGGGCGGGTGACCGCGCCCAGCAACGTGGCGATCAGCTTCTCGGGCTTCGGGTAGTCGAACGCGGCCGACTCGCCGAACAGCGCGACGCTCTCGGCGGTCGCGTCCTCGTAGGTGCTCATGCCGTAGTGGGCGATGCTCAGCAGGTTCTTCAGCTTCTTCGGCTCGCCGCCGTCCTTGACGTGGTTGGGGCGGAACGGCGCCTTGCTGATCACGATCGCCTCGCCGCGCGCCAGCAGCTCGTCGAGGCGCGCCTGCGAGTAGCGCCACTCCCCCTCGAGGCGGAACGCGCCGACGTTCCTCCCGCCGTCCACGACGAGCCGGTCGAGCAGGCAGGTGACGATGTTGCCCTCGGACATGTCCTGCGGCTCGAACGTCTGGTCGCCGCACGAGAACCGCACCGAACCGGCCGGGAACCGCAGCACCCTCCGGCCGTTCCCCGCGTTGTTCAGCGGGTACTTCTTCCCGGCGGTGGTCACGCCACCGATGAACGGCGGCGCGCGTCGACGGTCCTTCGCGTACGCGAGCACGTACTCGGTGACCGCGCCCATGCTCGCATCGAGGAACGAGGGCTTTTTCTTCTTCTCCCAAACCAGCGTCCCGCAGCGGTTGTCGCGGCCGAACAGCTCGTCGAGCAGGACGGTCAGGTAGGCGTGCTCCCGATCGTCGATCGAGCAGAACAGCACGCCGTCGTCGCGGAGCAGCGGCAGGAGCGGCTGAAGCCGCTCGCGCATGAAGGACAGCCACGCCGCGTGGCCGAGATCGTCGTGGTAGTGCTCGAACGCGGCGCCGGTGTTGTAGGGCGGGTCGATGTACACGCACCTGACCGAGCCGGCGTGGGTCTCGCGCAGGGCGTGCAGCGCGTGCAGGTTGTCGCCGTGGATCAGGAGGTTGTCGGCGGCGTCGCGCGCGTAGGAGCGCTCGGCGTGCTCCACCAGGACCTGCGGCTCGGGCGGCGTTCGTTCGTGCTTGCCGATCCAGGTGAGCTCGAGGGACGGCACCGGTGGGAGGATACCGCGGAGGCGTAGGCAAAGGCGAAGGCGAACGCGCACGCGAAGGCGAACGCGCACGCGAAGGCGAACGCGCACGCGAAGGCGAACGCGCACGCGAAGGCGCACGCGAAGGCGGAACGCGGACGCGATCGAGGAGGCGGAGCCGACGCGTCAGTGCGACTTCATCTCGACGAGCAGGACCTCGGTGTCGGTGGTGCCGATGTTCTCGCCCACGTGGGTCTGCGCCGGGATCCACATCACGTCGCCCGGCAGGAACGCGCGCTCCTTCACGGTTCCGTCGGGGAACGTCAGGCGGCGACGGAAAGCGGACAGCGCGTAGAGCACCGAGTCGGGGTGATGGTGCTGGTGCGTCCTGGCGCCGGGCACGTCGTGATACCGGAGCACGCGGACGTGCTCGTTCTCCATCACGGGCTGGTACTTGTCCCCGTCGGTGACGGTCGGGTTCGCGCCCGCGGCGGTCGTCGCCGCGAGCGGAGCTGTCATCGGCTCCTGCGCGTGTCTCGTCGTCGTGTTCGGGTGGCCCCCGCCGCGGCAGCCTGCGAGCAGGAGGAAACCGGCGAGCACCGTCGACGCTGAGTTCATCGGCAGCTTCGATGCTCTCGCCAGGTCGTCGGTGTGCATCATGATCGCTGGCGTCGCGACGGCGTCCCGCGGGCAAGCTGTATCTCGCAGAGGTCGTGAAGCGCGTCAGCTCTATCGCGCGCCGGCCGCCGGGGCAGCGGCGGGCGATATTGGAGCTACCGCCGACTCCGGGAATGTAGGCTTCCGCGTGTACGCGGCGACGCACAGCGCGACGACACCCACCAGCAGGCCCACCCGGTTTGCCCAAAGCGTACGCCGCGCGCGAGCGTCGTTCCACGACGCATGCTTCCGGGCGGAGCGTGGCGCGATCATCCGCGGCCAGGGTGACGGTGGCTCGAGTGGGCCCGAGTCGATCGGGTGAGCCGCGCCTGGTTCAGCTCGTATCGCACGGCGTCGGCGTCGTGCTCGATCAGGCGACGCTCGCGAAGCGCCCTGCGGCGGTACTCCTTGTCGATCACCTCACGCGGAGCGACGCGCGCGACTCCGAGGGCCACGAATGGATCGCGCCGCTCGCCCGACATCACCGCATCGTACAGCGCCGCCGGAGGACGGCGGCCATCACCCGCGAGCGGCACGCCGCGTGACAGCCGAACGCGTTCAGCTCCACCGCCGACGCAGCGACGCCACCCATGCGACGACGGCGACGATCAGCAGCGTGGGTGCGCGACCAGCCGCGGCCCGCACGGCACAGCCAGCCTCCGCGCTCTTCTCCGCGACCGGAGGCGCTCCCGGCGCCGACACCTGCGCGACGGCGGCGCACACCGGGTCGCTACTCGTGTCGAGCACCGCCTCGCCGTACGACTGGGCGCCCACGGCCAGGCAGTATTCGCGGGCGGGATCGAGATACGGAGCCCACGGCCAGGGCCCCGACGCCTCGCCCGTCCAGGTCGATCCCCCGAAGGGCTTCGAGCCGATCCACACGAACGACTCGCCGTGCGTCCCGTTCTTCGCGCGGAGCGAGAGCACGTGAACGACGGAGTCGGGCGGCGTGTCGGGGAACGTCCCGTGCGTCCACCGGAAGGACGCGAAGCCGACGTACTCGTCCCAGATGCACCGCGGCAACGGCACCGGGTACCGCACGCGCGTGAGCGACAGCGCGTCGACCTTGGGCGCCGTGCCTGCGGGCTTGCCGTACCCCGCGGCGGTCGTGAAGCGCGTCAGCTCGATCGGCGCAACGGCCGCCGGGGCGCCCGGCTGGGTCGCGATGACGACGTACTCCGTCGCACCCTCGAGCTCCCGCGCGGGGCGAAAGCGAACGACCTCGCCCTGCGCGCGGGTCTCCGAGTCGACGCCTCGGCCGAGCGAGATCCAGGGCGTGAGCGGGATCGACTTGCCGCCGCCCTGGAGCGACAGCGACGCACGCGGCGGCTCGATGACGACCACGTCGACGACCGTGGGGACGTTCGTGGCACCGGAACGGGGGATGGCGGTCGTCGGCCCGGGACCGGCGACGGAGCAGGCGTGCGCCTCTTTGCACGCGAGCACCGGCAGCGTGACGGACGCAGCCAAAGCAAACCCGACGGCATGAGCGCGGCGCATGTCGCATCTTCTGAGCTGCTCGTCGACCGGACGCAACCGACATCGATCAGGTCGATCGCGCGCGTGATCCTCACAGGCTGGCTCCGGGCCTGCTCCGCCACTATTCAAGATCCATGGCGCGCGCGGACCGTGCGCGGAGCCAGGGCTGCTGCGACACTCCTCGAGTGCGTTGGCTCGCGGCCCTGGTCCTGGCCATTGCGGCTCCTGTCGCATGCGGCACCGAGCAGTCGGCCACTCCGGCGGACGCGGGGCCGGCGTGGTGTCCGTCGACGCCGACGTCCAGAGGCGCGTGTCCCGACGGCGTCCAGACGTGCGCGTATTGGGCAGAGCGCATGACCTGCGGGACGACGTACTGCCCGTGTGCTGCGTCGCCCGCGGGCACCGCGTCCTGCGGCGGCACCGGCGGATGCACCGTCCCGACGGACAACGCGACGCTCTGTGCGCCGGGCGGCACCTGCAACGCGGGGAGCGGCTGCGTCTTGCAGTGGTGCGGCCGCAGTTGTCTGTGCGGCGCCGATGGGAAGTGGACCTGTAACCGGAGCGACTGCCCGTGAGCGGATCGATCGCCCTGCTGCCGCTTCTGCGCGCCGGGCAGGCTACGGCCTCCGCCCGTGCCAACGCGATGGCGATCGTCCTGCCATCGCTCGTCTTCGTCGCCGCACTGGGGTCGAATGCGTGCGGCGGCGACCGATGCGATGCCCCGCCCAGGACGGCGATGGTAACGACGCGCTGTCGTTCTGCAGTTTCTCCGCCACGCCCGACGTTCGTTGCACCGACGCTTCGTCCGCCACCTACTGCGACGGCAGGACGCGGGTGACCTGCAAGAGCGGGTACCCGGTCCGGCGCGACGACTGCGCCACCGCATGCGCGGCGGGCGAGTGCACGCGCTGACGACCCGGCCGAAGGAGGCGATCGCCCGCGTCACCGTGTTCGATCCCGAGCTGCCACCCGAGCGCCCCACGCGCCCGACCGATGCTCGGCGTGGTCCACACGCACCCGCGCACGGAGGCGCAGCCCAGACTGCGGCCTGGACGGCGCCGAGTACGCAGGTGCCCTCCCGCAGCGCCGAGCGAAGCCAATCCCCGCGCTTCCGCGTCCGCGTTCGCGTCCGCGTTCGCGTTCGCGTTCGCGTTCGCGTTCGCGTTCGCGTCCGCGTCCGCCTCCGCACCCCGGGATGCATGGGAACGGCTGCGGACCGGCGCGCGCTTGCACGCCGGCCCGACGCCGCGTCACCCCGTCACCGCCCCACGCACTTGGTGAGCGTGCCGACGATCTGCTTCATCGCTTCGCGCAGATCGCCTTCGAACGAGCCGATGTGCCCCTTCGCGAGCGCGAGATCGATGCACCCGATGGCTTCGTCCATCGACGACGACATACGGCTGGAGCCTGCGAACGACGTCGAGAGCGACTCGGTAGATGCGCAACATGGCGTGACCCTTTCCGCGCCGAGCCACGCGAGCGCCCGATGCGCCCGTGCCGAACTCGGCGTGGTGCCCACGCACCCCGGAGCGCAGGCGCAGTCGAGGCTGCGAGCGCAGCGAGCACCGCGGCGAAGCCGCGGCTGTGGCCTCGACGGCGCCGAGCACCGGGGTACACTCCCGCAGCGCCGAGCGAAGCCCCGCGTCCGCCTCCGCGTTCGCGTTCGCCTCCGCGTTCGCCTTCGCCTTCGCGTCCGCGTTCGCGTTCGCGTCCTAATCCCCGAAACAGACCCCAATCGCCTTCGCCGTCTGCACCAGCTGCCCCCCCGCCTCCACCCGCTTCACCCCCGAGCTCGCCTCCACGATCGGCACCGAAGTGATCGCCCCATTCCGCAGCGCCACCATGTGCCCGAACCGCCCCTCCGCGACCAGATCCGCCGCCGACTGGCCGTAGCGGACGGCGAGGATGCGATCGAAATTCGACGGGCTGCCGCCGCGCTGGATGTGGCCGAGCACCGTCACGCGCAGCTCCGCCTTGATCATCGGGCCGAGGCGCTCGGCGACGCGCGTGCCGGCGCCGACCAGGCGCGGCATCGCGCCGGCCTTGTGCTCGAGGACGCTGGCATCGCCGCCGAGCGGCTTGGCGCCCTCGGCGACCACGATCACGCAGTGGGTCTGGCCCTTGGCGCGTCGCGCGGCGATCATCTCCGCGAGCGGCTCCAGCCGATAGGGGATCTCGGGCAGCAGGATCGCGTCGGCGCCGCCGGCGATGCCGGCGTGCAGCGCGATGAAGCCCGCGTCGCGGCCCATCACCTCGACGATCATCACGCGGTCGTGGCTCTCGGCGGTGTCACGCACCCGGTCGAGCGCCTCGGTGGCGATCTGCACCGCGGTGTCGAACCCGAACGTCTGGTCGGTGGAGGCGAGATCGTTGTCGATCGTCTTGGGCACGCCGACGATGGGGATGCCCTTGTCCATCAGCTTGCGCGCGATGCGCATCGAGCCGTCGCCGCCGATCGAGATCAGCGCCTGCAGCCCGAGCTTCTGGAAGTTGGCGACCACCTTGTCGCTCACGTCGACGGTCGTCTCCTTGCCGTCGGGGCCGGTGGTCACGTAGTTGAACGGATCGGAGCGGTTCGAGGTGCCGAGGATCGTCCCGCCGCGCGAGAGGATCCCGCGCACCGACTCCAGCGTCAGCCACTGGTTGCCCTTGGGGAACCGGTACTCGAGATCGATCAGCCCGTTGGTCGCGTCCTCGATGCCGAGGACCTCCCAGCCGTACTTCTCGATCCCGACGCGCACCGCGCCGTAGATGACGGCGTTGAGCCCCGGACAGTCACCGCCGCCGGTCATGATCGCGACGCGCTGCACGCCCATGTGGCACCTCCAGAGCCAAAGGCTAGATTCTGCGCGGCGTCTTCAGCAAGCGGCGCCTGAGCGAGCGCTCGGGCGACAGATCAGGTCGCTTCGCGCGGCGCGGCGAGCGCCGAGCGGACGCGGGTCAAGAGCGCCTGCGCGGAAAACGGCTTGGCCAGCGGCGGCACCGTCGACCGCTCGACCACATCGTCGGCAGCGTACCCGGTCATGAAGAGCACCGCGAGGTTCGGGCGCAGCGCGCGGAGCCTGGTCACCAGCTCCGGGCCACGCAGCCAGGGCATCTCGACGTCGGAGACCACGAGGTCGATCTCCCCCTCGTGCCGCTCGCACGCCATGATCGCGTCGCCGGCGTTCATCGCCTCGATGACGAAGTAGCCGGCGCGACGCAGGACGGTGCGCACGAGGTGGCGAACGCTGTCGTCGTCCTCCACGACGAGCACCGTCTCGTGGCCGCGGAGCTCGGGCGCCGCGCCGTCGTCGTCGATCGGCACGTCGATCGGCGCGTCGGTCTGCGGCAGCCACACCGTGACGGTGGTGCCCTCCGACGGCGTGCTCTGCACATCGACCTCGCCGCCGCTCTGCGTCACGATGCCGTACACCATCGCCAGCCCGAGGCCCGGCCGGTTCGCCTTGGTGGTGAAGAACGGCTCCAAGGCGCGCGCGCGCGTCTGGGCGTCCATGCCGACCCCGTCGTCGCGGACCTCGACGACGAACCAGGCGCGATCATTTCGGACGCGGGTCGACGTCTCGAGGTGCACGGTCCCGCCCGCCGGCAGCGCGTCGCGCGCGTTGACGACGAGGTTCAGGACGACCTGTTCGAGCTGCGCGGGATCGGCGTGCACGCGCGCGGGGCCGCCGCGGCGGGTCACCAGCCGCGCGTGCGGGCCGAGCGACCGGCGCAGCATCGGCTCGAGGCTGGCCACCAGCTCGCGCGCGTCGATGACCGCGAGCCGTTGTCGCTGCCTCCGACCGAACGTGAGCAGCCGCGTCGTCAGCGCGCCGCCGCGCTCGACCGCCGCGAGGATCTGCCGGAGATCGTCGGCGGCCGGAGAGTCGCGGGTGATCTCCTCCAGCGCGACGTCCGCGAAACCGCGGATGACCGCGAGCACGTTGTTGAAGTCGTGGGCGATGCCGCCAGCGAGGCGGCCGATCGCATCGAGCTTCTGCGCGTTGAGGACCCTCTGCTCGAGCGCGCGCTGCTCGGTCACGTCGATCATGGCCGAGAGCCAGCACGGCTCGCCGTCGAGCGCGAGGGGCACCGTGGTCACCAGCACGTCGCGACGCGTGCCGTGCACGTCGCGGAGGGTCACGGGGAGGTCGCGCACCGCGCCGAGCTCCGAGAGCTGCCTGCGGTACTCCGCGAGCACCGGCCCTTCGAAGACGACGCCGAGCTCCTCCGCCGTCCGCCCGATCATCGCCTCGACGGGCAGCCCGAACAGCGAGGCGGAGCGGTCGTTCGCCTCGACGATGCGGCGATCGCGCTGGCGGTAGACGAACTTCGGGATCGGCGCCGCCTGGAACAGCACCCGGCACCGCTCGGTCGTCCGCGCCAGCTCGGCCTCGAGCTGCTTCGTGCGGGTCACGTCCCGCAGGAAGAAGACGTACCGATCGGGGACGACGCCGCCCGCGGCCTCGAGCTCCACGACGAGCGGCGACCCGCCGACCGAGACGGCGAGCTCGCGGCGGCCGGGCGCGATCAGCTGCGGCCACGGCACGCCGAGGGCTGCCGCGAGGTTCGCAGCCGGCCCGAGGAGCGCGTGGGCGGCGGGGTTGGCGTCGACGATCGCTCCCTCGTCGGTCGTGACGACGATGGCCTCGATCGCCCGCGCGAACAGTGCGCGCAACCCCAAGCCATCGAGAGCTCCGTCGCTCGCGCTCATGCGTGATTCCTGCCGGGTTCTTCCCCCCCGACACGCTGCCGTCCGATGCAGCCGACGCCTCCAGGGGTTACGGCCGCCGCCAGCCGCGCTTCAGCGTGACTGCGAAGAAAAAGATCAGCCGAGCGGACCCATCCATAATCCCGGAACGGGAACCTGTCGGCTGGACGCTCGTCGCCGCCCGCGCTTCCGAGGTCGAAGGTCCAAGGTCGAGCGCGGGACGTGCTCAGAAGACGCGCTGGAAGAGCTTCGTCAGGAAGAAGTCCGTGATCAGGATCGCGATCGACACCGCGACCACCGTCGACGTCGTGGAGCGGCCGACGCCTTCGGTTCCCCCGCGCGTCTTCATCCCGAAGTGGCAACCGACCATCCCGATGATGAACCCGAAGAACGGGCACTTCCCCATGCCCGCCCACAGGTCCTTCATCGTCACGCTCTCGACCGCCGAGCGGAAGAAGAACGTGGCCGGCATCTCGAACTGGAAGCTGATGACGAACATCCCGCCGCAGAACCCGAGCACCAGGGCGAAGAACGAGAGGATCGGGAGCACGACGGTGCAGGCGAGCACGCGCGGCAGGACGAGCTTCTTGATCGGGTCGGCGCCGAGCGCGCGGATCGCGTCGATCTGCTCGGTGACGGCCATCGAGCCGACCTCGGCGGCGATGCCCGCCCCCACGCGCCCGCCGACGATGACCGCGGTGAGCGTGGGCGCGAGCTCGCCCACGAACGAGAGGGCGATCACGCGACCGACGTACTCGAGCCCGCCGAACTTCTGCAGGCCGTAGGCGAACTGCAGCGCCATGACCATGCCGATGAAGATCGCGGTGACGCTCGCGATGCCCACCGACGCGACGCCGATGACCTCCATCTGGTAGACGGTCGCTCGCCACTCGAAGGGCCGCGCGAACATCACGCGGAGCATGCGGCCGGCCATGAGCGCGAGGATGCCCATGTCGTCGACGAACGTGATGACCTGGTCGTAGCGGCGCTCGAGGAAGCCTCGCTCCTTCGGCCGCGCCAGCGCCGGCATCATCCCGGACAACAGCCGCGGATCGAGCGACGGGCGGTCGCGCGTCGAACCGAGCCGCTCGCTGGGCGGGGGGACCTCGGCCGGCACCGGTCAGCCTCCCACCGTCCCGAAGCCGGCGACGAACGCGTCGAACGACTCTTCGCCGGCCTCGAACCGGCCGGGCGGCGCGACGCGCACGAGGTCGTAGACGCAGCCGTCCTTCTTGAGCACGTAGATGCCGAGCGCCATCGGCACGCCGTCGAGCTTCGCGTGCACCAACGTGCGCAGCGCCTCGCGGCCGTCGAGCGGCACGAGCTTCTGAGACCTCACGTCGCGCTCGGTGAAGCCGATGAGGAGGTGGTTGGTCAGCGCGGCGAGCGGGACGTCGTCGCCGTCCTGGCCGCAGCGCGCGTAGACGTTGATCGAGCCGCCGCTCTCGGTGTCGCGGAAGGCGAGCATCGCGCCCTCGAGGGTCACGCGCTGCCAGCTCGCGGGGATCGGACCGGTGCGGAAGGACGCGCGACCGGCGTGGTAGACCCGACCGTCCCATGCCTCCTTGCCGCACGAGGAGACCGCGAGCGCGAGGACGAGGAGCATCGAGAGGCGCATCGGCTCACCAGCCGATCGACAGCCGCCGCACGCGACCGTCGTCCTTCTCGAGCCCGTCCTCGCAGGCGTACACCGTCGACCCGACGATCGCTGGAGCGACCTCCTGCGACGGCGCGCCGAACCACGACCACAGCGCGCGCGCCGCGGAGGGCGTGCTCGTCGCGCCGAGGGCGGCGCCCGCCAGCACGATCCCCTCGCGGGTCGCCCACGCCACCGCGAGCCGACACGACGACGCGCCGGTCGGGCACTCGGCGGCCACGCCGGTCGCCACGCCCTTGCCGAGCGCTGCGTCGACGCCGAGCTCGGTCGCCGCCTGCACGATGTTGCCCTGCGCGTCGATGCGCGCGAACCGTGCGCCCCACTCCGGACGCCCGACGAGCTCGAGGAACTCGCTCGCGCTCGGATCGTCCTCGACCCACGCGATGAGCGCGCCGCCGTCGCCTCGCGGCGTGATCAGCGGGTAGTGCGAGTGCGTCTTGTTGCGCGCGATGGGGCGCTCGGCGACCACCGGCTTGCTCGGGTCCTTGCTTCCGACGATGGCGTAGTACACGTCGGCGTAGCCGTGGGTGGCGTCGTCGCGCGCGTCGCTCCACACCGCGACCACCCGCGCGCCGCCCGCGCCGCTGCCGATCGCGGAGAGCGCGAGATCGGAGACGTCGCCGGCGACGCCGCCGCCGATCCTGGCCTCGTTGCCGACCTTCCCGCCGCTCTTGTCGAGGCGGAGGGCGTACACCGCCGCGGGCGCGCCCTTGCGCGACTCCACCCACCCGAGGAGGTACCCGCCCTCGGGCAACGCGGCGAGCGCCACGTCGGACACTGGTCCCTTCACGTTGGTGATCCGCGTCGACTTGCCGGTCTTGGCGCCCTTGGCGTCGACGCGCGCGACGTAGACGTCCTCCTCGCCCTCGGCGCGCGAGACGTACGAGACGAGCCCGCCCTGGCCGTCGACCGTGCTCCACGCAACGGCGACGTCGCCCTTCGAGAGGGCCTTCTCGCTGATGGTGGCGATCGGACCGAGCGGCTCGCCGGCGCCGTCGAGCAGCCGCACCGCCACGCGCGCGCCGGTCTCTGCTTTTGGTTTCTTCGGTTTCGGCTTGGCGCCGCCCTTCTTGCCCTTGGGCTCGTCGGCCGGCTTCAGGTCCAAGTCGTCGGGCGCGTAGGTGATCCACCCGACGAGCGCGCCGGCGCCCGCGCGCGTGGCGTGCAGGCCGGTGAACTCGGGCTCGCGGGCGAGGGCGGTCGCGCCCTCGAGGCGCGGCGGCGCGCTCGGGGTGTCGATCCACTCGCGGAAGATCCAGCGCGGCTCGCTCGGCTTGGCCTCGCCGCGCATCACCACCTGCGCGAGCGCGACGTTCGCCGGGGGGCCCGAGCCGGTGGCGAGCACCTCGCAGCGCGCGCTCGGCGGGGGTGACGCGGTGGGGCACGAGAGATCGAACGCGTGCATCGCCGGTCCGGTCGTCGCCGAGCCGACGTCGACCACGTCGACCTGCTTGGGCGCCAGGGTCGGACCGCCGAAGCGCAGCACCCACGGGCGCACCTCGCCCGGATCGCAGCGCGCCTCCGCGCCGACGCCGTAGCAGGCAGACCCGTAGGTGAGCACCGCCACCTCGTCGTCGCCCGCGCGCACAAGCTCCGGCTCGTCGCCCTCGTACGGGAACCAGAAGCCGCGCGGGCGCGCGACCGCCTCGCCGTCGAGCGACAGGCGCGATAGCTGGAAGCGCCGTCGCGGATCGCGGACCGATCGCGGCGAGACGATCTCGAGCAGCACGGCGGCGCCGCCGCCCGTGGCGACCAGCGAGACGATGGCCTGATCGCCGTGCGGCGGTGCGACGCGACGAGCGGCGGCGAGCGCCTTGGGCTTCGGGCCGGCCACGTCGAGCGAGACGCCGAACAGGTGGGCGTCGACCTCGCGGCGGTCGGACCAGACGACGAGCGCGCGGCCCGGCGCCGTCTGCACGACGTCGATCTCGGGGAGCGCGTCGTCGCCCGACAGCACCAGGGCGTCGGAGGTGACGAGCCCCTTGGTGGAGGCCGTGACGGTCAGCGCGCGGGCGTTGCGGACGAGCTCTTCGCGCGCGGCCAGCTTCTCGTCCTTCTTCTCGTCCTTGTCTTTGGCGGCCTTGGCTTGCGCGCGCTGCACCAGCGCGACGATCGCCGAGCTCGGGCCGGTGGCGGCGACCTGCCACGCGGAGAGCTTCTCGGCGACGCGCGTCGGCTCCGGCGCGCTCGGTCGACCGAGCGTGTCGAGCGCGAGCGCGTACAGCGTGCCGGTCGCGGAGATCGCTCCCTTGGGGACGGTCTTCTCGCCCCAGGTGAGGAGCGCGCCGGCGCTCACCGCGTCGCCGAGGCGGACGAGGCGCACGGCGACGAGATCGTCGCCGCTCCTCGCGACGACGGTCGGGGCCGATCGCGGGCTGCCGTCGGCGGCGAGCGCGACCGACAGCAGCTGCTCGCCGGTGTCGCTCGGCCGCGTCCACGCGAGCACGTAGCCGTCGCCCACGGGCTTGAGGTCCCACGAGCTCGCGTCCTCCGGGGCCTCGGCGATCTCGTGCTCGCTGCCGATGGGGCGATCTTGATCGTCGAGCGCCCGCGCGAACCAGCGACGGCCGGTGTCGCCGCGCGGCGCGCTGACCACGATCGCGCCCTTGCCGTTGCGCGCCACGCGCGGCCCGAAGGTGCCCTCGCCGAACGAGCCGATGCGGGTCGCCGCGAGCGGCGCAGGGCGCGGCGGCGCCGGCGCGACCGAAGCCGCCGGCGTCACGCCGACGCTGACCGGCGGCCGCAGGGCGATCGGCGGGAGCTTCCCGTTGCCGCAGGCGGCGAACGCCGAGCCGCTCGCGATCGCCACGACGGGGAGCAGGCCGCGGACCTTCATCGACGCCTTCATCGCAGGACCGTCGTTTAGCAGACCCTGAGGCGCGCCGAGAGTGGCGCTGCTCAGGTCAACGCCCGTCGCGGGCCGGTCGATTCCCCGGCAGCGGCGCGCGGCGGAGCGCCGCTCGCGTTCAGTGGCTCACAGCCGCTCGTCGACCCAGTCGCGAAGGCGCTCGTACGGGTGCACGCCGCGGATGCTCCTCTCGTTGAGGTACAGGTGGGGCGTAGCGCCGAGTCCGAGGCGCTTGGCGAGCGCGAGGTGCTGAGACACCGCCCGCTCCGCCTCGGGCATGCGCGAGAGCATGGCGTCGGCGGTCACGCCTTCTTGCATCGCCCAGGGGCCGAAACGGGCCGGGTTGAGGGCGCGCTGGTTGTCGAAGCAGCGATCGTGCATGCGCCAGAAGGCTTCGGAGCCTGCCTCGAGGAAGACCAGCTCCGTGGCGATGGCCGCGGCGAGCGCGTTGGCGCGGCCGGGCGCGGGGAGGTGCTTGAAGACGATGCGGAGGCGCTTCGGCCGGCTCTCGCTCAGGCGCCGGAGCGTCGTGGCCAGCTCACGGCTGTAGGGGCACTCGAAATCGCTGAACGCGACGAGCACCACATGCGCGTCGCGCGAGCCCCGTTGCGGGTCGACCCCACCGATGGGGATGGTGCCGTCGTCGGTGTCGAGCAGCTCGGCACCGCCACCGATCGCCGAAGGCGCTGCCCTCGTCGGGACCCGCGGGGTGCGCCCGCCGCAGCTCGCGAGCAGGACGCTCGCGGCGATCGCGAACTCGCGACGAGTCGGGCGGAACGGGTCACCCACGCCTTTGTGATGACACGTTCAAGCAAACGGTGCTGCGATCGGCGCGGCGGGCCCAAAAAAGACGATGGCAGCGCGTCGCGACTGCGACACGCTGCCACCTACGGTCAAGAAGCAGGTCGGATCAGCCGGCCTTGCCCTCGGCCTTGCCCTCGGCCTTGGCGGACGCCTGGGCCTTGACGGAGAAGTTCACCTGGACGTCGACGTCGGCCTTGATGCCGGTGACGGCCTCGATCGCGCACTTCGCCTCGGCGAGCGCCGAGAGGTTCGTGCCGAGGCTCTTGATGACGGCCTCGCCCTTGCCGGCCAGTTCGACGGCCTCGGGGATGAGGTCGATGTACGCCTTGGTCGTCGCCATCAGCTTCGGGAAGTGCGCCTTGATCGTGCCGACGGTGAGGTCGAGGTCGGCCTTCGCCGCGAACTCGCCGCTGCACTTCGGCTCGATGGTGACCTTGACGTCGACCGAGGCCTCGCCCTTCGCGTCGCCCGAGGCCTTGGCGCCCTCGCCCGTGCCGGCCTTGCCCGAGGCCTTCGCCTCGAACGCCGCCTTGAGGTCGACGTCGGCGCCGAACTCGATCTCGCACTTGCCTTCGGCGCGCGCGCTGGCGAACGTCTTCTGGATCTTGCCGAGGATCGCGTCGGGGGTCGCCTCGACCTTGAGCTCGCCGGCCATCGCGGTGATTTCCGCGTTGAACTCGGTCTGGAGCTTCTTGATCTTCAGCGCGAACTCGACGAACGCCTTCGCCTCGCCCTCGATCTTCGGATCGAGCTGGCCCTGCGCGAACATCTTGCATTCGCCGCCCGGGAGACCTTTGCAGCCGAACGCGGAAGTCGCCAGCCCGAGCGCGAGAATCGCAGCGTATGCCTTCTTCATAACAATCTCTCCTTCTGCCAGAACCGAAAGTCGCGACGGGCGACCCGAGAACGATTCGTTCTCGACCTCCCCTGTGTCCTCGATGGACGGGCACAGGTCCATCCAGGCGCTGTGGTATGTCGGAAGGGTTGCGAGGGTCAAGTCTCGTTTTCGACCCGGGCGCTGCAAATCATCCGGGCCGATGTCGGCTCGCCGTGCGACCCCGGCCATGTTTTTGTGTCGTTTCTGCGCGCTTCGGATCGAGGGACGCTGGTCAGGTGCGCAGCTGCTCGAGGGAACCACACGGGCGTGGGCGGCCGCGCGTAATGGGCGCCAGCGCACGCAATTTCGCCCGAGAACGCGCGGTCTTTCGGGCGGACTGACGCCGTGGCATCGCGAGCGCCGAGCGGCGTCGGAGTATGTGGTCGCGGGTCGTGGCCCCGGCGTCACCGGCGTCACGGGATGGAGGACGGAAATCATGGACGAAGGCAGAGCCCGCCCCCCTCTCGATTGGTCAGGGAAGGCGCCCTTCCCGTTCACGCGCGAGAGCTCGATCCGCCTCGATGCAAACGGGCGCTTCTTCCACGAGGGATCGCCGGTCGATCACCCGGGGCTCTCGCGCGCGATGGCGAGCTGGATCTCGCGCCATCCCGACGACGGGCGCTGGGTGCTCGAGAACGGCTGGGACTGGTGTTACGTCACCATCGACGACGTGCCCTTCTGGGTGCGCAGCGCGCGCGTCGAGGGCGGCGAAATCGTCGCGACGCTCTCCGACGGCACCGAGGAGCGCATCGATCCGCGCACGCTGACCGTCGACGAAGGCGGCGCGCTGCGGTGCACCGTGAAGCCGGGGGCGCGGCTCGGCCCCTATCCCGCGAAGCTCGCGCGACACGCGCAGCTCGCGCTCGCCGAGCGCCTCCACGAGAGCGACGGCGGGTTCGTGCTGTCGACCGACGCCGGCGACGTGCCGATCGGCCGCGCCTGATCAGCGGCGCGGCGGCGCGAACGGGATCGTGCAGCGCTCCTTCGCCGGCGGCTCGATGACCACCGCGCGCTTGCTCGCCGTCTCGACGGTCACGGCGAACGTGCGCGCCACGCAGCCGGCGCGCCGAACGGCCAGCTCGTGTCGACCGACGGAGACCTCCTCCATCGCCGGCGCGCTGGTCGCATCCGGATCGCCGGTGAAGGCGCGCGCGGCTCCGCCGCCGCGGACGTTCACCGCGACGCCATCGATGGTGAGCTCGTCGCCCGCCTCGAGGCCCCAGATCTCCAGCGGCACCTTGGCCGGCGCCGCCTGCGAGGCGGCGAGGACGCCGCACGCGACCGCGAGCGCGGCGCAGAGAGACACGATGCGCCTCACGGCGCGCCTCCCGAGGTGGCGGGCGCGGCCATGCCCTTGGGGGTGTCCGGTCGCGCGAGATCCTCGACGTCGCGCAGGAAGCGATCGAGTTGACGCAGGAGCAGGCAACGCTCGCGCGCGACCAGGCTCTCGCGCGCTGCCTTCGTGTTGCATGACTCCCACAGCGCGTGCTCGCTGCGGAACGCGTCGCCGGTGAGCGGGACGCCGTCGCCCTCGAGCGGCGGACGCGCCGCGCGCGCGACGAGCAGCTCGGCCAGCGCGATCGGCGCGGTGGTCGGGGCGACGACCGGCGCGCCCGCGGTGCCGTCGAGGTAGGCGCCGTCGTCGCGGCAGTACGTCTTCTTGCCTTCGTCATGCGCGAGCAGCACGGCCGCGAGGGCGCTCGCGAAGGGCGTGCGCACCGCGGCCACGCGCTCGCTGAAGCGGAGCTCCGTCAGCTCGTAGAGCGAGGTCCACGTCGACTCCGGCTTGAGCTTGTTCTTGCTCTTGAAGCAGGTGCGACCGGCGACCGTGAGCGACGCGCGCGGATCGTCCTCGTTCGGCACGTAGGTCATCGCGTCGCCGGCGCACTTGTGGCCGAGCTCGATGGCGTGCACCACCTCGACCTCGACGCGCGCGCGGATCGCCGGCTCCACCTTGCAGCTCGCGGGAAACGCGTCGACGCCGCGGCAGCCACGCTCGTCGACCTTGGCCAACGAGGCGGTGACGGCGTCGGGGCACTGCGCGCGGTCTTGCGCGAGCACGACGTCGAACGCGACGACCCGCGTGGCGCGCACGAAGTCGCGCACCCAGCCGACGTCGCTCCGCACCGGGTCGACCGCCTCGACGCGCAGCGGCCCCCACACGGTGGTGGAGCCGGGCGGCGGCGGCGGCGGCGGGCCGATCGTCGGACCGGTGGTGCCGTGTCCCGAGCGCCGCGGCCCGCATCCGGGCGCGAGCGCCCCCAGCGCGGCCAGCGCGGCGAGCGCCGCGAGCCCGAGACCGGTGGCTGCGAGAGGGCTGCGCATGGGTACCGCCGCCAGGGTAGGCCAGGCTTCGCCAAACGGGCGAAACCCTGACGGCCCGTGCTAGAACCGCGCCGTGGCGCGTCGCCCCGACTCCAGCCCCTCGCCCCGCTGTCCGATCTGCTCGAGGACGATGTCTTCCACCGGGGATTCCTCGGAGAAGACCGCCTTTCCGTTCTGCTCGGCGCGATGCCGCGCGATCGATCTGGGGCGCTGGCTCTCGGAGACGTATCGAATTCCGGGCCCGCCCGTCGAACACGAGGACGAGCCCGCGCGGCGGGCCGAGGAGGAGCCGGAGTCATGATCGTCCGCAAGCCAACCGCGTCGGGCCTCGCCGTCCTCGCCGTGCTCGCGCTGTCCTCTGGTGCTTCGGCGACCGAGCTGACTCCCGACACCCCCGGCGGCGCCGATCCGAACGGCCCGCCGCCGATGCCGCCGCCGATGCCGGCGCCCGGCACGCCGGGGAGCGTCGCGCCGCCGCCCGCCGCCGGCACCACCGACGCGCACCTGCAGCAGTCCGACAAGGAGGACTCGGGCGTCGGGCTCAAGCTGTTCTACCTGCAGCCCGAGATCGGCGTCGGCTGGGCCTCGATCGGCGGCACCATTCCCGTCCCCAACACGCCGCAGCCCTACGACTTCTCGAAGTTCCGCTCCGGGACGGGGACGATCCTCGGCCTCGGCGTCGGCGCGCAGATGATCACCTTCCAGCTCGGCGGCCGTGTCCGCACGATCAGCACCGAGTACTGGAACCTCTGGAACGTCGGCGGCGAGATCAATTACCAGCCGGGCTCCGGCCGCTTCTGGCCGCGCTTCGGCGTCAACGTCGGCTACGTGTGGGGCGCCGGCTTCAAGAACGAGGTCTGCGCCGGCAGCTGCGGCCTGCTCGACGTGTCGGGCCTCTCGGTCGGCGCGCGCGCCGGCGTGCAGTACTTCCTGACCAAGAACCTCGAGGTCGGCGCCGACGCGACGCTCGACTACTTCAAGCTCAGTCGTCCGGCGATCAACGGCAACGCCGTGTACGGCAGCGACGGCTCGGGCAACGGCGGAATGATCGGCGTCCTCGGTCACATCGGGCTGCACCTGCCTTGACCAGGTCGAGGGTCGAGGGTCGAAGGTCGAAGGGGCGGGTCCTGCGATTGTTCGGCACGTTCGATCTTTGACCGCTTCGACCTGCGAAGAGGCTGCTTCCGCAATGTCCACGGCCGAGTCAGGGCCGAAAGTTCGAGCAACGGCGGGCCTCGTGGCATCGTCTCCCTGACATGAATTTCGCGCTCGTCCCGCCGCTGCTCGTCGCCCTGGCGACGTTCGCGCTCGTGGGCGTGGCGCAGCGGCTGCGCGCGAGCAAGCGCGGCTGGACGCCGATCGGGTGGATCGTGCTGATCCTCGGCGGCGCGGTCGCTTCGCTGGTCGTGCGCGCCGTCGAGACGCTCGTGCTCGACCTCGTCGTCGGCGGGCGGCTCGCGTCGTCGCACCCCGTCCTGCAGTCGATGTTCGCCTTCGGCATCGTCGGTCCGTTCACCGTCCTCGCGCTGGCCGCGATCGTGTGGCCGGCGGTGCTCTCGCAGGGCGGCACCCGCGACGACGTCGATCCGCCGCTGGCCGCCGCCGTCGCGGCCGCCGGCTTCGGCATCGGGCGGCTCGTCACCTTGGTGTGGCTCGAGCGCGTCGGGCTCGGGAGCGGCGTGCGCGCCGCGATCGGCGTGATGTGCGACGTCGCTCTGGCGGCGACCTGGGGCTACGGCCTCGCGCTCTCCGCGTTCGACGGCAAGCTCGGGGGGACGCCGTTCGGACGGTACGCGCTGGTGACCATGGCGCTGCGCGGCGCGATCGAGCTCTCGCTGCGCTCGCGCGGACCGTTCGCCGTGCCGTTCCCCGTGTCGGTCGGCGCCTTGCTGCTCATCTTCTCGGCGATCGGCATCTTGCGGCTCGCGCGGCATGCGGCGTCGCCGCCGACGTCGCTCGCGTCGCTCGGCCAGGAGACCATCCGCGAGATCGCGCGCTCGGAGCTGAAGCGCGGCGGCGTGCGCCCGGTGTGGATCGTGATCGGCGCGCTCGGCAACCTCGGGGGCATCATCCTCGGGTTCGCCGGCGCGGTCGCCGTCGGGTACAGCGCGCGCGTCGACTTCGGCGAGATCGATCGCGCCGGTCCGGCGGCCGACTACGCGGCCCTGCTCCTCGCGTTGGGCGTCATCGTCTCGTTCCCGCTCAGCGCCGCGGTCGTCGGCATGGCCAGCGGCGGGCGCGAGCGCGTGGCGGGCACCGCGCACGTCCTCGAGGCAGGCATCGCCGCGATCCTCGCTCTCGGGGCGCTGCTCTTCGTCCTCGGCGTCGTCGCGCCCGTCGCGGTGGCGCTCGGCGCTGCGCTCTCGCCCGTCGCCTTCGCGCTCGCCGGCCTCGGCGCGTGGATCGCCGCGGGGCGAAGGGTATAAGTCGAAGCGATGCTGCGCCCCCTGCTCGAGAAGACGCTCCGGCCCATCCTGGTGGAGGCGGGCGCCGGCTTCGACGTCGCCGTGGTGCGCCTGGCGCAGGAGCTCGCCAAGCGCGGCAACCCGCGCCGCGAGGACGTCCGCGGGCGCCGCGCGTACCTCGACACGGTGGCCGCGGCGTACGGCGCGATCGATCCGGCGCGGTTCTACGCCAAGCCGCCGCCGATCGAGCACCTCGGCCTGGCGCGCGTCCGCGATCTGCCAGGCGGCAGGGGCGGCGAGGTCGTCGACTGGAGCTGGGCCAGCGGGTGGACGTGTGCGCGCGACGATCAGCGCGCGAAGTGGGAGCGCTGGCGCGAGAACGCCACCGTGCACGTCCGCTGGTTCCGTCACCGCGACCGCAAGGCGCCGGCGATCATCTGCGTGCACGGCTACCGCGCCGGCACCTTCAGCTTCGAGGAGCGCGCGTTCGGCGCCGCGTGGCTCTACCAGCTCGGGCTCGACGTCGCGCTCTTCACGTTGCCGTTCCACGCGCTGCGCGCGCCGGTCCATCGCCGAGGCACGCCGCTGTTTCCGACCGCCGACGTCGCGCGCACGAACGAGGCGCTCGGGCAGGCGATGTGGGATCTGCGCCGGCTCGTCGATCGCGCGCGCGAAGACGGCGCGCCGCACGTCGGCGTGATGGGCATGAGCCTCGGCGGGTACACCACCTCGCTCCTCGCGACGGTCGAGCCCTCGCTCGACTTCGCCGTTCCGTTCATCCCGGTCGCCGATCTCACCGACGTGGTGGTCGATCACGAGGCCCTGCGCGGGGTGAGGGTCCCGCAGGAGCTCATCGAGGCGGGCAAGCGCGCGATGGCGCTGGTGCGCCCGCTCTCGCGGCGGCCAGTCGTCTCGGGTGATCGCGTGCTCGTGGTCGGCGGCGCGGCCGATCGCATCACCCGCGCGGCCCACGCCGACGCCCTGGCCGCCCACTTCGGCTGCGAGCAGGTGACCTTCCCCGGGGCGCACCTGCTGCAGTTCGGTCGCCGCGAGGGGTTCGCCGCGATCGCGAAGTTCCTCGCCCGACTCGGCGTCATCGGCCCCAAGCGCTGAACGGACGCGGCGCGTCCCTCGCCGCGTCCGGGCTGGTGCGCTAAGAGCCGCGCATGAGCCCCCTGGTCGGGATCGTGATGGGCAGCGACTCGGACTACGACACGCTCGCGGCGGCCGAGGCGGTCCTCCGCGACTACGGCGTCGCCCACGAGGTCGAGGTCGTCAGCGCGCACCGCACGCCGGAGCGCATGTTCGAGTACGCGAAGACCGCCGAGGCGCGCGGGTTGAAGGTGATCATCGCCGGCGCGGGCGGCGCCGCGCACCTGCCGGGCATGATCGCCTCGCTCACCACGCTCCCGGTGCTCGGCGTGCCGGTGCAGTCGAAGGCGCTCTCCGGGCTCGACAGCCTGCTCTCCATCGTGCAGATGCCGGCCGGCGTGCCGACCGCGACGTTCGCCATCGGCAAGGCCGGCGCGACCAACGCCGGGATCTTCGCCTTGCAGATCCTCGCGCTCAGCGACGCGCGGCTCGCCGGCAAGCTCGCCCATTACAAGGAGCGGCTGGCCCAGAAGGTCCGCGACATGAACGCCGATCTCGCGGCCAGGCGCGCGGGGTCGACGTGAGGCGGGTCGGCATCCTCGGCGGCGGGCAGCTCGGGAGCATGCTCGCCGAGGCGCTCTACCACCTCGACGCGCAGGTCACGCTGTACGACGCCGACCCGAACGCGCCGGCGGCGCTCCGCTACAGAGACACGGTGGTCGCGCCGTGGAACGACGCCGCGGCGATCGCGCGCTTCTTCGAGCGCTGCGACGTGGTCACCTACGAGTTCGAGCACATCGACGCCGCGCCGCTGCGCGCCTTGCAGGGCGGCCCGCCCATCGCCCCGAGCGTCCGCGTCCTCGAGATCACGCAGGACCGGGCGATGGAGAAGCAGTTCCTCGCCGAGAGCGGGCTGCCGCACGTCCACTTCGCGGTGGTGCGCAGCGAGGCCGAGCTGCGCGCGGCGGCGGGCGCGTTCGGCTGGCCGTTCATCCTGAAGACGATCCGCGGCGGGTACGACGGCAAGGGGCAGTTCTACGTCGCCGGTCACGAGGACCTCGACGCGGCCATCCTGGCGCTCCGCGAGCGCAGGTCCGACTTCGCCTGCGTCCTCGAGGAGATCGTCGACCTCGCCCTCGAAGCGAGCTGCATCGTCGCGCGGAGCGGCGAGCAGGAGCTCGTGTTCCCGCTCTTCGAGAACGCGCACTCCGGCCACATCCTCGACCTCACGGTGGTGCCGGCGCGCGTGCCGCCCGAGGTCGCCCGGGTGGTGCAGGAGGTGGCGCTGCGCACCGCCCGCGCGATCGAGCTCGAAGGCCTGCTCACCGTGGAGTTCTTCGTCGGGCGCACGCGCGCGCGCAGGTCGCACGGAGCCGAGGCGGGCGGCCTGATCGTGTACGTGAACGAGCTCGCCCCGCGGCCGCACAACTCGGGGCACGTCACCCGCAACGCCTGCACCATCAGCCAGTACGACGCGCTCGCCCGCGTCCTCGCCGGCGTGCCGCTCACGCCGCCGCGCATGAACGGCCCCGGCGCCTGGTGCATGGCCAACCTGCTCGGCGACGTGTGGCTCGCGCAGGGGCGCGACCAGCTCGATCTCTCGTGCTGGAGGGATCACCCGCTGGTGGTCGACGTGGTGCTCTACGGCAAGCGCGAGGCGCGCGCGCGCCGCAAGATGGGCCACTTCGTCACCCACGCCGACACCGCCGACGCCGCGATCGACGCAGCGCGGGCGTTCCGCGAGGCCCTCTCGCGACGTACGATGTGACGCGCCTCGATCGTCGGTCACCAGCTGTGCGCTTGCTGGCGCGCGAGGTCGAACGTCGAAGGTCCATCGAGGGCAGGCGAGGGCTCGTGCCGTCACCACTCGATCGGGCGGCCGTCGCGGAAGAACCCGCCGGTCGGACCGTCGGGCCCGACGGTCGCGGCCCACACGATCGAGGCGGCGCCCTCTTCGACGTCGCGCGGCGCGCTCTGCCCGCCGAGATCGGTGCGCACCCAGCCCGGGCAGACGGCGTTGATCTTCATCGTCGGGTGGAGCCGCGCGAGCACGCGCGTGAGGGCGTTCATCCCGACCTTCGACACGCGGTAGGCCGACGACGGCCAGCCGCGCTCGGCGTGGCGACCCCGGGCCACGTCGTCGACGAACTCGCGCATGAGCGCCGCGACGCCCGCGACGTCGAGATCGGGCGCGAGGAGCTGGGCGCGGCGCTCGGGTGACACGCTCGACAGCTCGCCCATCCCGCTCGAGACCATCACCACCACGCCGTCGCGCGGCATGAGCGGCAGGAGCGCCTCGGTCACGCGGAGCGCGCCGAAGAAGTTGGTGTCGATGGTCTCGCGCGCGACGCGCTCGTCGAAGCCGTGGAGGGCGATGCCCGCGTTGTTCACCAGGACGTCGACGGACGCGCCGCGCAGCCGGTCGGCGAGCGCGCGCACGCTCGCCTCGGACGTGACGTCGAGCGGAAGGACGCCGGGATCTCTCGGCGCGCGAGCGGTGGCGAGCACCCGGTGCCCGCGCGCCGCGAGCTGACGGACCGTCTCACGCCCGAGGCCGCGGCTCGCGCCGGTGACGAGGGAGGTCGGCATGTCCGATCGATGCAGCGCCCCGCCGATCCGGTTCTCGCCGAGTCGGGCATGCGGTTGCGGCGTCCGCCGTGTCGCTGCTGGCGGAGACCGGGTCGTCAGTCGTCAGTCGTCAGCCCAGCCGACCGGAGAGGAGGAGACTCCCAGTCTCGCCTTCCCGACGGATGACGGATGACTGATGACTGATGACCCAGTCCGCGCGGCCAGCCACGAGCCGACATCCCGCAATTGCGGCCCGCTGACTTCAGAACGACGCCGTCGCGCCGGCGACGAGGGTGAACGCCGGAGCGAGCGGATCGCCCGACATCGCGCGGTAGACGGTCAGGAGGGCGTCGACGTTGAACGCGAGCGAGTCGCTGGCGTGCACCACCACGCCGAGCCGACCGAGCACGCGCACGCCGCCCGAGCCGTGCACGTGCTCTCCGTTCAGCCGATCGGCGGCGGCGGCGAGCATCCGCGCGCCCACCGTGACGCTCAGGGGGTGCAGGTGGTCGAAGCGCGCGTCGAGGGTCGCGAGCGCCGACGTGCCGAAGCGGTAGCCCTCCGGGTTGCTGGTCGGCTGCCGCAGCACGATCGCGGAGGTCAGCGCGAGACGGCGCGCGGGCACCAGCCACGCGTTCGCGCCGACCACCGCGTCGAACGAGCCGGTCCCCGCCTGGAAGACGGCAGGGATGCGCCCGAGATCGTCGGACGCGCGCCACGCGCCGACCGGGAGCTTGAGGCCGACGAGGACGCCGACGCGCAGCGCGCGCGGATCGGGATCGGCGTGACCGCGCACCGTCATTCGCGCGGCGACGAGCGGATCGGCCGGACCGGTCACCGTGCGATCGGCCTCGCCGCCCGTCGAGCCGTTCGCGCGCGCCGCCTGCGTCTTGTGGACGTAGGGCACGACGATCGCCGCGGTCAGCCAGGCGTTGAGCCCGTACGCCGCCTCGAGCGTCGCCGTGTGTGCGATGCCCCGAATGGCCTCGCCGTTCTCGTCGGGCACGGTGCGCCGCCGCAGCACGTCGAGCTGATAGGTACCCGACAGGAGCAGGGTGCGCGCCGTGTTGCCGCCGCGCTCGACGCTCCCGACCGGGAGCTCGGTCCGCCCTCAACAAGCGGGCGAAGCCTCGCTCGCGCGCGCGGTGACCATCGAGAGGGCCACCAACGACACGACGAGCGAGGCTTTCATGGCTGCGGGCGATACTCTCACGATCCTCGAGCGTCGATCGTCTTCGCTGCTCTTCGTCAGTCGTTAGCTGAAGTCGGAGGTCTAGAGTCTAGGGTCTAGAGTCTAGAGTCCTGGCGCCTGGCGCTGTGCCGGAGCCAAGCCGCTTCGTCCGCTGTGGTGCGGCGCAGCCGCATGGAACGTCAGTCGTCAGTCGTCAGTCGTCAGAGAGCTTGGTCGAAGGTCGAAAGGTCGAAGGTCGAACCGGGGGCGGAGCCCCTGGAACCCCCGTGGCAACGGGCTCTCGATTCGACCTTCGACCCTCGACCTTCGACCCGGAACCGCGGCGGTCCGATTGCTTCACATGCTCTCAGTCGTCAGGGGCTTTGCGCCAGAACTCGCGAGGTGCCCTCTGGCCGTGGAACACGGCTAGCGGGAACCTGACGCGGGCCGCTGAAACCGGCGTGCTTCGCCGGGCCTCTCGCGCACAGCCGGTCACCAGTCATCAGCCGAGGGCCCAACCTTCTCCCTGGGCTGACGACTGACGACTGACGACTGACGACTGGGTCAGACGCGCTCGACGATGACGGCCGAACCCTGGCCGCCGCCGATGCACGCGCTGCCGACGGCGATCTTCTTGCCCTTCTGCTTCAGGGTGTAGACCAGGTTCGTCGTGATGCGCGCGCCCGAGGCGCCGAGCGGGTGGCCGAGGGCGATGGCGCCGCCGTTGACGTTGATCTTCTCGAGCGGGATCTCGAGGTGCTTCTGGCAGGCGAGCCACTGCGGCGCGAACGCCTCGTTGATGTCGTAGAGGTCGACGTCGGCCGGCGTGAGGCCGGCGCGCGAGAGCGCCTGCGGGATCGCGTACGCCGGCCCGATGCCCATCAGGGACGGGTCGACGCCGGCGACGCCCCACTGCAGCAGGCGCGCGAGCGGCTGGAGGCCCTTCTTCGCGGCGTACTCCGCGGTCGTGAGGACGAGCATCGCGGCGCCGTCGCAGATGCCGCTCGCGTTGCCGGCGGTGACCACGCCGTCCTTCTTGAAGACCGGCGCCAGCTTGGCGAGCGCCTCCTTGGTGGACTGCGGGCGCGGATGCTCGTCGGTCGCGAAGCTGACGGTGCCCTTCTTGGAGACGAGGTCGAGCGGCGCGATCTCGTCCTTGAAGGCGCCGGCTGCGTTCGCCTCGGCCCAGCGCTTCTGCGAGACGAGGGCGTACTCGTCGCAGTCGTCGCGCGAGATGCCGTACTTCTCGGCGAGGTTCTCGGCGGTGATCGCCATCGGCAGCTTGGTGTAGCTGTCGGTCAGCGCGCTCCACAGCGCGTCTTCGATGGCCGGCGACTTGCCGAACGCGAACCCGTCGCGGCCCCCCCGGATGACGTGCGGCGCCTGCGTCATGTTCTCGGTGCCGCCCACGAGCACCGCCTCGGCGTCGCCCATCAGCAGGTACTGCGCGCCCTGCACGATCGCCTCGAAGCCGGAGCCGCACAGCCGGTTGACCGTGAGCGCCGGCGCCTCGATCGGGACGCCGGCCTTCAGCCCGACGTGGCGCGCGCAGTAGATCGCGTCGGCGCTGCTCTGCACGACGTTGCCGACGATGACGTGGCCGATCTCGGCGGCGGCGACGCCGCTCTGCGCGAGAGCAGCCTTGGCGGCGTGCACCGCGAGGTCGGTGGCGGTGACGCCCTTGAGCGCGCCACCCATGGTGCCGAACGCGGTGCGCTTCGCGCCAACGATGACGATGTCCTTGCCGAGCTTTGCCATGGTCCGTCTCTCCGAGTTGGTGCCGGCCCGCCCTCCCGAGGGGGCGGCGGCCGGTGAGACCCTATAGGGCTGAAGGACCGGGGAGCGAAAGGGTACGGTCGGCGATCCGCTCCACGAGCCTGCGGCAGGCCCGGATGCCGGCGGGGCGACGGCCCTCGCGGCCGCGCTCGGTGGCCAGCGCGGCGACCGCCTCGACGAGCGCGGCCGTGCGGTCGCCGGCCACGCCGAGGGCGATCGCCAGCGTCAGCATCGAGCGGGCGCGCTGTCCGTCGGTTTGCGCGAGCGCGTGTGCCTCGCGCGCGAGGGCGATGCCCTCGGCCACGCGTTTGCGCGCGAGCGCGAGCACCGCGCGGAGCCGGACGCTCGCCGAGGACTTGCCGCCGACGACCTCGAGCGCGGACAACGCGGCCTCGAAACCGACGAGGTCGTTGGCTGCGAGCGCGCGCCGCGCCGCGCCGGCGAGCTCGTCGATCGCCTCGGGGTGGGCAGGCTCCGCAGGGTGCGCCGCCTCCGCGCGCGGCAGGCGCGGCAGGCTCTCGACGTCGGGCGCCGCCTCGCGCGCGGCGGCGAAGAGATCGGTCGGCGGCACGTACGGGGAGGGGAGCGCTTCGATCTGACCGGTGGTCAGACGCGTGCTCGCGGAGCTCGGTCGCGCGATCACGGGCAGCGCGATCGCCGGCGGCGGCTCCGGCGCGGGCGGCGCCGGCTCGTCGGCGACGGGCGGGGGCGTGCGGACCGTCGTCGGCACCGGCTCGTGCTCGGCGAGGTCGCTCGCCAAGACCGGCGGCTCCTCCCTCAGCTCCTCGATGATCTCGAGCTCTTCGAGCTCGGACGGCGAAAGCGAGACCACGTCTTCGGTGGACTCCGCGGCCTCGTCCGACGAGCCCTGGGCGGACGCCCCGGCGGACTCCTCCGCGCCCCCGGAGGACGAAGGCTCGAGCACGGGCGGCCTCGGTGACGCGCGCGAAGGCCGGGGCGGCGGCGAGGGCGTGGTCGCCATCGGCACGACGTCACCGCTCTGCGCCCTGCCGAACGCCTCGAACGACGACGCGAACTCGTCGAGGCCGGCGCGGCGCGCACGATCGGCCGCGCGGATCGCGAGCGCGGCGGCCCCGAGCTGATCGCCGGCGAGGGCGGCGTGGTGCGCCCCCTCGGCGAGCTCGAGGCCGAGGGAGTCGCGCGCGATCGCCCCGGCGAGCGCGGCGTGCACGCGCCTGCGGGTCCTGTCGTCGAGCCGATCGACGGCGGCGTCGCGCAGGGTGCTCGAAGAGGGCGAGAACAGCGCGCCGCGCTGGACGAGCACCGCCTCGCGCACCAGTCGATCGAGCGCGTCCTGCAGGCCCGGTCCGTCGGGGACGCCGAGATCGCTGGCGGCCTCGGCGATCACGCTCGGACGCACGCCCCAGCCGCCGATCGCGACGATCGACGCGAGCAGCGCGTCGTGCGGACGATCGGCCTCGAGGACGGCGAGCCGCCGCACGATCCACGCGTGCGCCGACAGCACGCGGCCGCGGCCGGACGCCTTGGAGCGGGCGACGATGGCCGAGCCGTCGCGACCGTTGCGGATCGCCAGATCGCCAACCGACAGGCCGTGTCGCAAGCTCTCGAGGATGGCGAGCGGGAAGCCCGCGCCGCGGCGACCCCAGCGACGCACCACCTCGACGCTGACCCGCTCCTTGCCGCCGCACGCGTCCTCGAGGACCGCCGTCGCCTCGTGAGGCTGCAGCGGCTTCAACGAGACGTCGGCCTCGACCACGAGCTGCGCGAGCGGCGGCGGCACCACGTCGCCGGGATCGAGCCGCACCACCACGGCGAACGGCGCGCCCGGGACCGACGCAGCGTGCCCGATGGCGTCGAGGGTCGCGCGGTCGACCAGCGACGCGTCGTCGACGAGGACCCACCCGCGCTCGTCGAGCGCCGAGCCGGAGACGGCGCCGATGAACGCGCGGATCAGATCGCTGGCGCTGCCGATGTCGAGGCCGCGCCCGAGCTCCAGCTGGTCGAGCAGCTCCGTCTCGCGCGCGGCGCCCTCCGGACGTCGAGCGCGCCCGAACGAAAGACGCAGCGCCCCGAGCGGCTCGACCCCGCACAGCGCCGGCTCGACGAGCAGGGCGCGCGCGGCGCGGGCGGCGATCTCCTCGAGCAGCCGCGTGCCGCCCACGCCCCGGCCGGCGCGCACGATCGCGAGGCCACCCGGCTCCACCGACTCGATCATCGCGATCGACGACTCGCGGCCCACGACGCGCGGCTCGCGCAGGCGATCGAGCGTCGCCTCGCCGGCGCGTCGCCAGGGCTCGTGCACGTCGAGGACGATCGCGCGCAGGCGCTTGCCCTGATCGTCGAGGCTCGCCACGCGCCGTCCGGTGGCCAGGAGCGAGCCGGCCGCGGCGGCAGGCAGCGTCAGATCGACGAGGACCTCGCCGGGCGCGGCGATGCGCGCGAGGGCGGCGGCCCGCGCGGCGCCGGGCCCGACCGACAGCCGCTCGAACGCGTCTTCGTCGCGCACGGCCGCGAGATCGCCGACGCCCACGCCGACGCGCCACCGGCTGGCGCCTTCTCCGCCGTGATCGACGAGCATCACCGCGAGGTCGATCGCCTCCTCGGTCGCGCCGTCGTCGAAGCCGAACGAGGCACCCTCGGGGCCGATGCCGACGAGGCGCGCGCCGGCGACCGACGCCCGCTCCATGACCGCGCGGACCTCGGCGGCGAGCGCTTCGGCGTCTTCGATCGCGCCCCCTTCGCGCACCGATACGACGATCGAAGTCACGCTCTCCTCATCTCGCGACGGCAGACAGGCGACAAGCTCCCGCCCCGTCCCGCGGCGAGACGCTCCGAGGCGAACCCCCTGGTCACTTGATGCGCACGCGCTTCTTCAGGGCGGCGAGCTCGTCTTCGACGCCGCCCTCGGTGGTGGTCGTCTTCTCGTCGAGCTCGAGGCGCCGGAACTTCGACTCCAGCTCGGCCGCCTTCATGTCGTCGTCTTGCAGCTCGCGCATGGCGACCGCCTCGGCTTCGCCCTGCTCGATCTTCTCCTCCATGTCGCGGAACGCCTGGAAGGCGTTGGAGCCGCCCTGGGCGCCGAGCGCCTCGGCGCCGCCGCCGGCCTTGGCGATCTCGGTCTTCGCCGCGATGGTGCCCTTCTTCGCGGCGAGCTCGGCGTGCCGCCGCTCCATCGTCGCGAGCTCGTCGCGCAGCTTGTAGGCGACGCCGAGCTGCTCCTCGCGGTGCTTCTCGGTGCCCTGCAGCTGCTCGGCGATGCGCGCCTTCTGCTTGAGCGCCTCGCGGGCGAGCGCGTCGTCGCCGGCCTTCACGGCGAGCACCGCGCGCTGCTCCCACTTGTCCATCTGCGACTTGAGCTCGTCGCACTGCTTGCGCAGCTGCTTCTCGGTCGCGACGGCGGTGATCACGTCCTGCCGAGCGCGGCCGATCTGCTCCTTCATCTCGTCGAGGGTGAGCTCGACGAGCTTGCGCGGGTCCTCCGCCTTGTCGAGCATGGCGTTGACGTTGGACGAGATCGCCCTCTTCGCGCGGTCGAAGATCCCCATGGGCCCAGGGTAGACGATGCCGCGCGCGCGCGCAGGGGGCACGTTTCAGGGCAGGCGTCGCGGGCGGTGCGTCGCCCCGCGACGACGGGCTGCCGCGAGCAGCGCCAGCAGGAGCGCGGCCGCGCCCCCGCCCGAGGTTCCCCGCCCCGCGATGCAGCCGCCGCCGTCTTCGGTGGGCGTCGGTGCGGCCACGCACCGGCCCCCCGTATCGCAGACGAAGCCCGGCGCGCACTGGTCGGATCCGACGCAGGTCGTCGGGCACCGTCCGTCGCCACCGCACCGGTAGGGCGAGCACGAGGTCGTGCCCTCCTTGCTCACCGAGGAGAGGCCGTCGTCCGAGCACGTCGCGCCGGGGACGCAGGCCGCGTCCTTGCACACGTTGCCGGCGGCGCACTGGTCGTTGCCGGCGCAGGTCGTCAGGCAACCCTTGGCGTCGCACGCGTAGGGCGCGCAGGACTTCGGCTCCGGCGCGGGGCAGGTCCCGGCGCCGCACACGCCGGCCGGGACGAAGGTGCTGCCGGAGCACGACGACGCCCGGCACTCGGTGGTCGGGCCGGCGACGAAGCCGACGCACTTGATGACGTCCTTGCTGCCGTCGCAGGCGAGCGCCTTGCACACGTCGCCGCCGCCGGAGTCGCACTTGGCCCGCGTCCCGTGCGGCTCGCCGCTGACCGGCGAGCACTTGCCGACGCTCCCCGGGACGTCGCACGCCTGGCACTGGCCGTCGCACGCGGAGTCGCAGCAGACGCCGTCGACGCAGCTGCCGGTGGCGCACTCCGCGCCGGTCGCGCACGTCGCGCCGCTCAGCTTGGTGCAGGTTCCCTTCTTGCCGGTGACCGCGCACGAGCTGCCCGCGTCGCACGAGGCCGTGCCACAGCACACGCCGTCGACGCAGCTTCCGGTGGCGCAGGTGGAGGCGTCGGTGCAGTCCTTGCCGAGGCCGTCGAGGGCGACGCATACGCCGAGGGTGCAGGTGAAGCCGGCGACGCAGTCGGTCTTGCTGGTGCACACGCTCTTGCAGCCGACCGCGTCGCACTTGTACGCGCCGCACGATTTGGGGACGTCGTTGCACTTGCCGGCCCCGTCGCAGAAGCTCGCGTGCGTCTCGATGCCGTCGGTGCAGCCGTTGACGCTGCAGCGCGCGTCGGCCGGCGGGTACTGGCACGCGGTCCGGTTGACGCCGTTGCACTGGTGTCCGCAGGTGGTGCCGACGCCGACGCCGGCGCACGCGGTGCGCGTGCCGCGCGGCGCGCCGGTCACGGCGCTGCACGTCCCGAGCTTGCCCGGTTCGTTGCACGCCTCGCACTGGCCGGCGCACGCGGCGGTGCAGCAGTAGCCGTCGACGCAGTTGCCGCCGACGCACTCGCGCCCGGCGGTGCACGCCTGTCCGGCGCCGGCGGGCTTGCGCGGCACGCACGCGCCCGAGACGCAGTAGTGCGTCGACACGCAGCTCGCATCGCCGGTGCAGCTGGTCGCGCAGGCGCCCGCGGCGCACGTCGCGTAGGGCGCGCACGAGCGGCTGCCGACCGGGGCGCCGGTGACGTTCGTGCAGGTGCCGGCCGAGCCGGCGAGGTTGCACGCCTGACAGGTCGCGGTGCACGTCGTCGCGCAGCACACGCCGTCGACGCACAGGCCCGACAGGCAGTCGGCGGCGAGCGTGCACGCGGTGCCGTTCGGCATCAGCGCGAAGACCTCGGCGGTCGAGTGGATCGCCGAGGGAAGGTCTCCGGGCGCCGGCGAGCCGCCGGTGACCAGCACGCTGCCGTCGGCGAGCGCGGCGACCGTGGGGAGGCGGCGCAGCGCGCTCATCGCCGACACCGAGGTCCATTTCGCGGTGGCCGTGTCGTAGACCTCGGCGATCGAGTTGCCGCCGCCGCCGCCGTTGCCGCCGCCCGCGGCGAGGACCTTGCCGCCGGGCAGGGGCGCGAGCTGGAAGTCGTGCCGGCCGTAGACCATCGCGCCGGTCACCGACCAGGTCGAGGTCACCGGATCGAACAGCTCCGCCGTCGACTGCGGGCCCGCCCAACCGCCAGCGACCAGCACCTTGCCGGTCGACAGCACGATCGATCCCATCTGCTGGCGGGTCGCCGCCATCGAGTCGGTGAGCGCCCAGGTCGACGTGGCGGGGTTCCAGATCTCCGCCGTCGATCGCGGGGGACCGCCGCTCCAACCGCCGATGAGCAACACGCGACCACCGGACAGCGGAACGGTCGCCTCGGCGGAGCGCGACTGCATCTGCGTCCCCGCGTCGGTCCACGTGCCGGCGGCCGGGTCGTGGAGCGATGCGACCAGGTCGCCGTCGCCGGTGAGGAGGAGCTTCCCCGTCGCCGCGGGCGTGAGCGTCGCCGGCGAGTGCCACCGCGTCGCGCCGCGCAGGGTCCAGGTGTTCGTCGCCGGGTCGTAGAGCTCGGCCGAGCTCAGGTACCCGGCCGCGTTCGAACCGCCGGCCATCAGCACCTTGCCGCCGGTGACGAGCGAAAGCGCGTGGTGGCGGCGTCGCGCGAGCATCGGCGCCGCCGCCGACCAGGTGCCGGTCGTCGGGCTGAAGATCTCCGCGGTCGACAGGACGAAGGCGCCGTCGTAGCCGCCGGTCGAAAGCACCCGTCCGTCGAGCAGGCGGATCATCACGTGGGAGTAACGCGGCCCCGACATCGCGCCGACGCCCTTCCACGCCGGATCGAGCACGATCGGGTACGCGAGCCCGCGCGCGTCGAGCGCCGCGTGCAGCGCCCACCGGTCGCCCTGCCGCTCCGCCGCGACCGTCGCGTCGCGCCGCACGCCGGCGGCGTCGTACGCGACCACCGGCTCCGTCTGGAAGCGCACGTACCCGTCGCGATCGACGATCTCGATCGCGCCGGCGCGCACGCGCACGTCGGCGATCGCCGGGCCGCCGGTGATCGTCCATCGGGCGCCGGGGCTCGCCCGGTCGTCGCGCAGCACGCGGAGATCCTCGACGACGGCGCCGCCCCGCGGCTCGCGCGCGGCGAAATACACGATCTCCTCCGAGCCGCCCGCGAACACGACCGCGCCCTCGCTCGACGTGGGCGCCGCGAGGCGCGCGTCGGGCTGCACCTCGACCCACACGTCCGCCAGGCCGCGCAGCGACAGCCGCAGCGCTCCGTCCGTCGAGACGCTTGCTTGAAGCGCGCGCGCCCCCGCCGGCTCCCACGCGCTCGTCCGCTCGAAGGGCGGCGCGACGAAGCGCGCGCCGTCGGCGCGGAGAGGAGCGATGGCGGTCGTCCGGGGCAGCAGCGGCGCGACGGCGCGGATGGTCGCGAGCGCGCGCAGCGCGGCCTGCGAAGACGTGGTCACCCGCCGCGACGTCTCTTGGGGCGCGCGATCCGACGAGCA
Organism: Deltaproteobacteria bacterium; assembly: GCA_016182965.1. GTDB lineage: Bacteria > Myxococcota_A > Polyangia > Polyangiales > JADJMO01 > JALHOE01. The sequence continues at coordinate 109,233 of JACPFM010000074.1, forward strand.
GGCGAAGACGGTCGCCACCGCGGCGGCGAGGAAGCTGGTGCGATGCATCGACGAGACCTCCGCGACGGGAGGCCTCAGGATGCGCTGCCCCGTAGGATCTGTACAATGACGAACGCCGCGGCGCCGAACGCGGCGATCGCGCCGCCGATCCGGAGCATCCCGGGCGTCCGCGCGTCTCGCCGGGAGAGCGCCGACATCGGCGTGGCGAGCAGCCCGCTCATCGCGCTCATCGAGATCGTCGCCCCGATCGCGAAGAGCACGAGGAAGCCCATCGCGCTGAGCGAGGACCGGAAGGTCGTCGCGCACAGCAGCGTGATCGCCGCCGTGCCCGACGCGCCGTGGATGAACCCGACGACCGTCGAGCGGCGATGCGGCGTGGACCGGGCCGCCTGCCGAGTGGCGAGGGCGTGCGCGCCGAGCACGATCAGCATGAGCGCGACGCCGAGCTCCAGGGCGACGGCGATGCGCGGCGGCACCTTCACGCCGAGCGCCACGAGCGCGCCGCCGAGCAGCACGATGGCGAGCGCGTGGCCGAGTCCCCAAGCAGCGCCGGTGCGCGCCGCCGCGCGCGGGCCGTCGACGCCCGACACCATGGTGGTGATCGCGGCGAGGTGATCCGGCTCCAGCGCGTGGCGCACGCCGAGCACGGCGCCGAGCAGGAGCGGCTCGATGGGGACCACGGCTTGGGCGTAGCACGATTCGTGCGACGCGTGCTACCGCACGACGACCAGCGTGCTACCGCACGACGACGTGCGTGCTATGCCCGCCGATAGCCGCGACGAGCGGCCGAGCGCGCGGTCCAGCCGCGCCGACGGGTCACGCCGACGAGCCGCAGCGGCTCGTCGCTGGCGGAGAAGTGCAGGTGATCGCCGATCGTGACGGTGTGCACCTCGTGCGGCCCGTCGACGAACAAGCGCCCGTCGGTCATCTTCACGCGCACCGACAGGCTCTCGCCTCGCGCGACGAGCCCCCGCGGCAGCCGGAGGATCTGCCCGGCGGGCGTGTAGGCCTCGCGCACCACGAACTGCAGTTTGTCGCTGGTGAGCGGGAGCACGCGCCCGCCTGCGCTCCGCTGGGCCGCGGTCGAGCCTGCGGCGGGGCCGATCCAGATGCCGGAGGACTTCTGCTCCTCGACCACGCCGCGGTGCTCGAGGATGTAGCGCGTGGTCGCGGCGGGCGAAGCGCAGCACACCAGCACCTCGTTGAGCACGCGCGTGGTCAGCAGCTGATCGTCGCGCTCGACCTTCATGCGGGTGAGCGACGTGATCGGGAGCTCGCCGGCCAGCGCCTTCTCGAGGGTCTCGCGCACGTTGCCGAGGCGACCGCTGCAGAAGAACCCGACGGAGAAATCGGGCGCGCTGTTGATCCCGAGGATCGGGGTGTCGCCGATGGCGTGCGAGGCGGCGAGCAGCGTGCCGTCGCCGCCGATGGTGACGACGAGATCCGGCTTGCGGGCGGGCGGCGCCGTCGCCGCGCGGCCGGTCGCCTGCGGCGGATCGATGACGACGCGGAACTCGTCGAGCGCGGCCGCGGTGACGAGCTTGGCCTCGCACCCGAGGCCGGCGAGCACCGCCTCGACCTCCTCGAGGCAGGCCTCGTGCTGCGCGTGCGAGCCGGCCATGCGGTGCACGGTCGGATCGTTCTCGCGCAGCAGCCGCTCCACGCGCCCGTGGCGCGTCTCGTCCTGTCGGTCGAGGTGCATGCGCAGGGCGCTCTTCTTCGCGAGCACGAGGACGTGCGGACCGGCCACGCTCACCTCGTCGTCTCGGGCTTTCGCGCCGCGAGCCTCCGCAGGGCGAGCTCGGTCTTCGCGTCCGGCAGCGCGCCGCGATCGCACCATGCGAGCGCAGTGGAGAGCGGCACCTCGACGACGGAAGCGCCCTTCTCGAGCGGGCCGTCGCCCTCGGGCCGCGGACGCTCGCGCGGGTCGACCTCGGCCTCGAAGAGGAACACGCACTCGCCGACGACCCCTGCCGACGGGAAGAACGCGCCGCCGAGCGGGCGCACGTCTTCGACGCGGATGTGCAGGCCGACCTCCTCTTCGGTCTCGCGCACCGCGCAGGCGACGAGCCCCGCTCGATCGCGCTCGTGCTGCTCGACCAGACCGGCCGGGATCTCCCACAGCTCGCCGCGCGAGACGCCGTCGGGGTACTCGCCGGCGATCCAGTCGTCGCGCATCGCCAGCGGAGGGCGGACGGCGCTGCGCAGGATGACGTGCCGCGCGCCGTCGCGGACGAAGTGCAGGAGGATCGCCACCGCGTCCTGGTTCCACCGCTCGACGACGTCGTACTTGAACTCCTCGGAGGACGTGCCGTCGGCGTGGTGCGCGCGCATCTTGCGGCGCCGCACGCGCAGGTAGCCCTCGTCGGGCCGCGACTGCGCCGTGTAGTCCTCGGTGACCTCGAGGCGGATCGCGGGGAGGGGGGGCGGCGCGTCGACGGTCATCTCGGGCCGGACATCATGAACCGCCAGCCCGGCGCGCCGGAAGGGGGAGAGCGCGGAAAATGAGCCCCTCGGCCCCCGGTCGGGCCCCGCCGGGTGACACGCCACGACCGAAGTGAATACCCTCGGGCTTCGTCCGTATCATTCGAGTCGTTCCCGGGTCACCCCGACTCGGGGATCGCTCGAGGACGTGACCGCGACCCGGGACGCCGGGCCGTCTTGGGGGCCAACGATGCGCGTGTCCAACCGTCTGCTCGCTCTCTCGGTCGTGTCGCTCGTGGCGTGCGCTGCGAACGGAAACAAGGAGCCGGCCGCGCCTTCGCCGGTGAAGACCACCGCCGCGGCGCCCGTGACCCCTGCGAGTCCCGGGGCTCCCGCGACTGCCGCTGCTGGGCCGACGTCCGCGCCGGCGACCGAGGCGACCCCGAGCACCGCCCTCGACGGAACGCCGCAGCCGCCCGAGGCTGGCAAGGGCACCAAGGAGGCGTTCGACGGACCGGGCGGCGTGCCGAGCATCCCGGGCATCCCGACGTCGATCCCGGGGCTGCCCTCGATCCCGGGCGCCCCGACCGGCGTCCCGACCACGCCCGGCGGCGCCACCGTCCCGGGCGGCGGCATGGCCGAAGGGCTCAATTTCAAGCTGCCGCCGTGCCCGCCGATGTACTCGGGCCTCACCTTCGGCGCGGGCGTCACCGGCACCGTGCTCATGCCCAAGGGCGACATGGCGCTCGGCGCCGCGAAGGTCACCCTCGTCAACTCGCTCGGCGCCGAGCAGGCGACGACCATCACCGACGGGTGTGGCCGGTTCCGCTTCGACGCGATCCTCCCCGGCGTCTACAAGGTTCGGTTCGCCGTCCGCACCTTCAAGGGCGAGTCCTCGGTGAACGTCCCCGCCGGCGGTACGCACGTCGACGTGCGGGTCGACGTGAAGTTCCTGCAGGTCGGCGTGTTCCAGGGCTCCTGGGACAAGGTCGAGAAGATCCTCGACAAGGTCGGCGTCCCCTATCAGCTGTTCCCGAACAACAAGCTCGAGTCGACCGACCTCTCGAAGTTCAACATCGTCTTCATCAACTGCAACGAGACCAGCGAGTCGACGGTCCCGGCGAAGGTGAAGGAGAAGCTCAAGGCCTTCGTGAACGGCGGCGGCGCGCTCTACGTCTCCGATCGCGCGCTGCCGTACGTGACCGCGACTTGGCCCGGTCAGGTCAACGGCGGGACCAACAGCGGCAACACCGGCACGCACAAGCACACCGTCTTCGACTTCCAGCTCGGCTCCTACCTGCGCGGCGCGCTGACCGTCCCGATCATCTACGACCTCGGCGGCTGGCGGCGGCTGTCCAAGGACCAGCCGGGCACCACGCTCGCCCTCCTGCGCGACGAGAAGACCCAGGAGCCCGCGATCGTGACGTTCGCGTCCGGCGGCGGATTCGTCGGATACACGACGTATCACCAGGGCGCCCAGATGAACGACGCGATGACCTTCTCGCTCGTGTTCTTCATCACGCGTCTGTGACGTCAGAGCGAGTCGTCAGTCGTCAGTCGTCAGCCGTCAGCCGAGACGAGACGAGAAAAGAGCAACACTCGCTGACCCCGGACGAGAGGATTCCTGATCTCCGCGGGCTGAAGCCCACGGCATACCTCTCAAGCCCAGCTTCGCTGGGCTTGCTCGGACGTCCGCCGCAGGTTTGATCTCGGGAGCTCCGGTCTCGCCCTCCCGAAGTGGTTCGCTGAGCCCCGCGAAGCGGGGCTTGGGCGAGCTGCCGTGGGCTTCAGCCCGCGGTTTGGGGGAATTCACGGAAACGCTTGCTGGACTGGTGAGTGCATCCCAGCAGGGCGCCTCGGCCTGCGCGTCGAAACAGGGCCGCACTTCCGCCGGGTGGCACTAGGGCCCGCGGATCGCGAACGCGCATTCAGGCTGACGACTGACGACTGACGACTGAACGACTGACGACTGATGTACGCTCGCCCCATGCGGGTGAAGCACATCACCTTCCACGGAGTGGAGCGCGACGCGTGGATCACCTCGCAGCGGCGCTGGCTCGACCTCTCACGCGAGGCCGGTGGGCTACGTTCGGCGTGGGGCTCGGTCCTGCGTGACGAGGCTCGCGTCGTGTTCGAGTGGGAGAGCGCCGATGCGCTCCGCTCGTTCATGGAGACGACCCACGAACGCGCGCTCGGCGAGGCGGGAACGGTCGGCAAGTGCGCCGTGCTGTACCTCGAGAGCGTCCTCGATCTGGGGCCGCGCGCCGACGCGGGGTACGTCGGCGAGTCCGTCGCCTGGATCAAGGAGGGCGGGATGGAGCCGTGGCTCGAGAGCCAACGCCAGTGGTGCGAGGAGATGGCGCGCTGCGACGGCTTCGTCGGCGGTTCGATCACCCGCGGTCGGCGCACCTATGCGGTCAGCTCCTTCTGGCGCGACGATCGCGCGCACGCCCGGTACCTGCACGAGGTCGTCCCCTCGCTGCGCGGGCGCTTCCGCGGCGACGAGCACTGCGCGCGGCTGACGCGCTTCCACGCGCCGCTCGTGCCGGAGCTCTCGTTCGCCGAGTCGTCTTCGGGCACGCCTTCACGCACCGAGACGGCCTGACGTCGCGTCAGGTGCGCCGGCGCTGGCCGTCGTCGCCGGTCAGCAGGAGCGCGGTCCGCGACTGCCGCTCGAACACGACGGTCACGCACTCGCCGACGCCGCTCACGCGGGCCGCCGGGCCCTCGGCCCAACCCCGTTCGCCGCCCTGGTGACCGAGCGGGCACGTCGGCTCGGCTCGGACGAGGAGCCAAGAGCCGTCGGGCTCGCGCGTGCACCCGCATCCGCAGACCGCGACCGCCATTCGGCTCTTTGAGACGCCGACGACGGTTGACCGTCGCGTCTCACATCAGCTCGTTCTCGGCGGTGCTCTGGCGCTGCAGCGCGCGGCGGACGGGCGAGACCTGGATGTGGATGACGTCGCCGGCGACCTCGAGTGTCGCGCTGATGCCGGGGCTGGTCGTCGCGCGTGCGCATCCGTCGTCGTAGAAGCGGACGAGCAGCCAGCTGCCATCGGCCCAGGTCCACATGCGATGAGGAACGCCCTCGTGCCCGAGGGGGTTGTCGACCGCGGTGTCCCAGGTCCGCAATGCGTGAACGACGACTTTCAAGCTCACGCACCAAGAGTACGACCACCCGGCCGATTTGCCTAAGGGGACCTGCACGCGGGCTTGACCCCGCGCAGTCGCGTCGCCCCTGACGCGTCGTTCCGCTGGGCTAAAGCGCTCCGAAACGGTCCCTCCGATGCCCCTCGCGAGCGCACCGCCGGCGGTACGACGGCTGCAGCCCACCCCAGCGAAGGCCCCATTCTCAAGGTCGGGGTCGACGGCTGGCCTCACCGCCCGCGGCTCGCATGCGGGCGGCGCTTCTCGGAGAGCCATCCTCGTCAGGCGCCGTCATCGGCGCACGCCAGGCGCCGGCAGCGGCGCACCGGAGGTCACGCGATGAACACGAAGTCGATCTTTGGATACGCGCTCGGACTCGCTGCGGCACTCACGACCCCCGCCGTTCTCGCGGGGGACGACACGATGAAGAGCAAGTCGACCACCACGACCGAGACCCAGCAGTCGATGCCGACCGACGACCCGTCGACGCAAACCGGTACGACCGGGACGACCGGGTCGACCTCGACGGAGGTGGAGACCGAGACGACGACCGAGGGCTACGCGCCGCAGCCCGGCGCGTACGGCGGTGGCCCCGTCTACACGACGCCGCCGCCCACCACGACGACCACGACGACCACCACCGACTACGTCGTGAGCGACGCGGAGCGTGAGCGTGCGGGTCGCCGCGTGCGGTCGGGCGTCGGCCTCAACGTGTTCGGCGCGGCCGGCGCGCGCGACGACGCCCGGATCGGCGTCGGTGGCCGTGTCGAGTTCGTGATGCCGTTCGGCCTGGCGCTCGGCGGTAGCTACACGCTGCACTGGAACAGCGAGCCCGATCGCACCGCCGTGCGGCCGCTGCTCGGCGAGATCGGCTGGGCCATCCCGGTCGTGAACCACCTCGAGGTCCGCCCGATGGTCGGTCTCGGCTACGCGTTCGCCGCCGGCAACACGAGCCGCCGCAACGACGATCCGCGCGCGGACAACTCGGCGACGGTCACCGCGTTCGGCGGCGGCTTCGACGTCGCGCCGGGCGCCAAGGTCTCGTACGTGGCGCGCGGCTTCGAGGTGTACACGTTGCCGAAGTACCACTTCATCACGGGCAACAACTTCCTCGGCGTCGAGCTGGGCGCGGGCGCGCGCTTCTGATCCGGGCTCGCCGTGGCAACCGAGGTGATCATGTCGATGTCCGAACGCCCCTCTCTGCAGAACATCCGTCGCGAGGCGCGCCGGCTCGATCTGGCCACCTCGGTGCCACCCAACGTGCTCGCTCCGCTCGTCGCCGACGTGGCGCGCCGCCCCGCCGACGACGCGATCGTCATCATCGATGCAGCCGAGCGTCCGACGCTCGTCCCGGGAGACCTCTCGCAGTCGCTCGTCGCCGTGGTGCGACGCGATGTGCTGTTCCAGGCGCTCGGCAACACCGTGATGGCCCTGGCGGCGCCGCGCGAGGGGCACGTGCCCTTCGTCGTCATCGACCGCTATGGGACGACGGTGGTCTTCATCGAGATCGGCCCGGCGATCACCGCACCGGGCGGCGTCGCCTGAGCTCCGTCGGCGCCGGACGGCGCCGGCCACCCGATTTCCGCGCGTCCGCCGGGAACGGAGCCCCTGAATCGCTCGGGCTCTGCTACCGTCTGACGACGGATGCGGCCTGAACGGTGGGCGCGTGCGATCGGCCTCGCGGCGGTGGCGCTGTTCGCCGCTGCCACCGGCTGTTCGACGACCACGCAGAACGTCCGCGCGTACCGCGCCTACGCGGCGGAGGACACGAGCCTCAAGGTCGCCTTCGACCGCATCCAGGACCTCGCGCGGTCGCTCGATCTGGTCGACCGCATCCTGCTGCGCACCACCTACACGCCCGGCGATCTGTGGGTGCGCCGGCTGCCGATCACCGACGCCGAGTACCGCGCGCGCAAGGAGCGCATCAAGGCGGCGCACCCGTACAACACGGGCGAGTTCGAGGTCCCCGTCCTCAAGGTGATCAAGGAGCATTGCGAGAGCGTGCTCGACGAGTTCCGTCCGCCGCTCGAGAAGGCGGCGTACCCGTCGATCCTCGCCGCGGCGAGCGCGCTCACCACACGCGCGCCGGCGCTCGAGGCGCACTGGGCGGAGTATCGCGACGCCACCGAGGCCTTCTCCGACGCCTTCGAGGAGGCGCAGGCGATCGAGGAGGAGCTCGCGGGCAGGGACGAGGCGACGAAGAAGGCGCGCGCCGGCGAGCTCGCCGAGAAGCGCAAGAAGCTCGCGTCCGCGACCGCGCGCGTGGAGCGGAGCAAGGCGGAGCTCGCGCGCGACGCGGCCCTGCTCGAGTCCGACGCCAAGCTGTCCGACCCGCAGAAGAAGCAGCTCGCGCGCGACGTGCTGACCGTCGTCTCCGTGGCCTTCCGCATCGAGCTCGAGGCGATCGCGCTGACGCCGATCGTGATCGTCCAGACCGTGCGCGCGATCCCGCAGGCGCCGCGCGAGCTCGTGTTCAAGCCGACGCTGAAGATGGTGCGTCAGGCCTGGCAGCTGCCGACCTACGTCTCCGGCATCAAGGAGCGGTTCCTGAGGCAGGTGGTCGTCCTCGAGGGGCTCACCAAGATCCTCGCCACCGCGCTGAAGACGTCGGTCGACGACTCGCCGGGCTTCGCGCTCACCGAGAGCGTCGTCGATCAAATCGTCGGCATCACGCTCGACTCCTTCCGCCTCGACGTGAAGGCCGGCGGCGAGGCGTTCATCTTCAGCTCCATCGCGACGGCGGCGCAGCAGTCGTCGTCGTCGGAGGACGGCAGCAAGACCGAGACGGTCGACTACCGCGGGCGCTCTTTCAAGCTCGACTACCGCGTGCAGCCGATCATCCTGACGAGCGCGCGCCTCGACCTGGTGCTCGACTGGATCCGTCTCCCCGGGGTCTTCCAGCTGGGCTTCGGCTACTCCACCGACCGCGTCTACAAGAGCGGCGGCGAGATCGAGCACTCGTCGCTGTCCAAGCAGCTCGGCCTGAAGAGCGCCGCCAGCGACGTGTTCGACATCGGCCTCGGTCTGCTCGGCATCCGATCGAGCGCGCGCATCGCGCGCTTCACCGGCGGCGAGGTCCGGCAGGTGCAGGCGACCGACATCGGCACGATCGTCGCGCGTGCGCCGTTGCAGCTCGAGATGACCCAGATCGACGTCGGGTACGACATCCTGTTCGCGCTCGCCGACGAGAAGACCAAGAGCTGGCTCGAGGAGCTGGTGCTCGGCGTGCGGTACTTCCGCTACCAGCTGCCGCGCATCCTCTACGAGCTGCGCAACACCTCGACCGATCCGAACCACAAGACCTTCGTCTTCTCGCGCGAGAGCCCCATCCAGCCGGTGGAGTCGCGCTACTACATGGGCGGGTTCACCGCGCGCGCCGGCGTCGGCGAGGCGCCGCGCTTCTCGCCGTGGTTCGACATGTCGCTCTTCGGCGGAGCGGGGCCCTCCTCGTTCTACTTCCTGCGCGATCCGCTGGGCGGCGACGTGCCCGACAACCGCGAGCCGGCGAAGACGGTCGCCTGGGTGGTCAACGGCGGTCTCGGCATCGGCCTGCGCTGGCGCCTGTTGCCGCGCGGCTTTCGCGCGCGGCTCGATCTGCGCGCGTCCTACCGCGCCGACTTCGTCTACACGTCGATCAACCGCGACCAGACGGTGGCCGGCGAGGAGCGCCGGACCGACTTCGGATCGGTCGACGTCTTCCACGGGCCGGCGATCGCGATCCGCGGCGCGCTCTGAACCTCGCAAAAAAGGTCGAAGGTCGAGAGTCGGGCCTTTCGACCTTCGACCTTCGACCCTCGACCTACGTGGAGACGGCCACTCGGCGTCGGCGCCCGCGTGGCGTCACCCGCGCGCAGCGATCACTTCTTCGCGGGGGCCGCGGAGCCAGCGGGCTTGGCGGGCGCCGGAGCAGCGGGCTTGGCGGGCGCCGAGCCAGCGGGCTTGGCGGGCGCCGAGGCGGCCGGCTTCGCGCCGGGCTTGCCGGTGTCGCCGGCGCCGGTCTTCCCCTTGCCGGGCTGCTCCTCGACGATGTCGGCCTTCATGCCGCCGAGCGCGCCGAGCAGCTCGTCCTGCTCCTGCTTGCCGACGCCCGACGACTCGAGGGCCTTCGTGACGTCCTCGATGAACGCGGTGAAGTCCGCGTCCTTGATCTTCATGCCCTTGTGGGCCGTCTTCATGTCCTTGCCCTTGTACTCGCAAGGACCGCCCGACGCCGCGCAGATCTGATCGATCAGGTTGGTCTTGAGCGCCTCGAGCTTCTTCGGGTCCTTGACCGTCTTGGCGAAGAACTTGTTGATGCGCTTGTCCTCGCTGATGTTCTTCAGCGACGCGTCGACGACCTTCGCGATGGCGTCCTTGCCACCGAGGCGCTCGAACAGCGACTTCGGCTTCGGCGGCTCGGCCGAGACGGACACCGACGGCGACGGCGACGGCGCCGGGGCGACGGTCTCGGCCGGCGACGGGCTCGGCGTGGGCGCAGCGGAGACGCTCGCGGTGGTCGGGACGGCCGGACCCTTCCCCTCCTCGGCTCCGCCGCCGCAGGCGACGTAGGCGGTGCTGGCGAACAGGGCGGCGGCAATCAGGAGCTTGCGGTTCATGGACTTCCCTCGAGGTTTGAGGCGGTCACCCGACGACCGCACGACAGCATGACTTCACGGATTCGAACCCTCGCGCGAGGGCTTCGGGTTTGCCGGGCGCAGCCGGAGTCTTCGGGGCCGCTCTTAGTCGATCTCGCCCGCTTGCGGAAGCATTTTCGCCGCAGACGGGCCCTCGGGTTTGAACTTTTTTCATAGCGGTTGCGCCGATTGGCGTCGCGGAGCGGCCGGGGCAGCGTGCGCGGGATGGTCCACCAGGAGCAACTGGAGGTCCCCACGCACGGCCGCGGGCTCGTCGACGTCACCGCGCAGGTCGCGTCCGTCGTCGTCGCTGCGCGCGTGCGCGCCGGGACGTGCACGGTGTTCGTGCGCCACACCTCCGCCAGCCTCGCGATCCAGGAGAACGCCGATCCGGCCGTCCTCCGCGACCTGCAGCGCTTCATCGACGACGCAGCACCCGAGGCGCCCGCGTTCGGCCCCTGGGAGCACGACGACGAGGGACCGGACGACATGCCCGCGCACGTGCGGAGCGTCCTCACGCGCACCAGCGAGGTCATCCCGATCGTCGACGGACGCCTCGCGCTCGGCACGTGGCAGGCGATCTACCTGTGGGAGCACCGGACCGCGCCGCACCGGCGTCGGCTCGTGGTCACGGTGATCGGAGAGGTCTAGCGTCTGGTTGGCGGTCGCGATCCTCGGACGACGACCGGATCGCTGCTCGCGGGGCCGGGTCATCAGTCGTGAGTCGTCAGTCGTCAGTCGTCAGTCGTCAGTCGTCAGTCGTCAGTCGTCAGAGAATGTGAATCTTTCGTCGAGCTTGGTCGAAAGTCGAAAGGTCGAAGGTCGAACCAGGGGCGGAGCCCCTGGAACCCCGGTGGACATCGCTCTCGATTCGACCTTCGACCTTCGACCTTCGACCTTCGACCTCGACCTCGGAACCGCGCCGGTCCGACTGTTTCACGTGGCTCTCAGTCGTCAGTCGTCAGTCGTCAGCGTCGAGAACGACCAGCGTTGCTCGTTAGCACCGAGTCGAGAATCGAAGGTCGAAGGGGCCTGCTCTTTGCGTCTCCTTCGACCTTTGACCTTCGACCTTCGACCGGGTCTGCGCACGACTGACGACCGACGACTCTTCAGAAGCAGCCGTTCTGCCCCACGGCGAGGTACGGATCGGCGCTCGTGTACTCGGTCCACGTCGGGTCGGCGCCGCCGGAGCTCGTTCGGTAGAAGAAGCCGAGGTGCGCGGGCCCCGTCGGCGCGCCGCCGAAGACGCCGAAGTTGTACCGCTCCGATTGATCGAGCAGCTCGACGAAGACGCGGGTGCCCTTGGGCAGGAGCGACGTCGGCGTCGCGAGCTTGACCGTGAGCGTGCCGGGCGCGTCGGGCAGCGAGTCGCCGGGGACGCTGACCGTCGCCAGCACGTCGGTGGAGCCGGGCCCGGTGCCGCGGAGGAGGCGCACGCGCATCGTGCCGAACAGCGGGTACGAGCTCGTCTCGTAGCGCACCACCGAGAGCACCACCTCGGTGATCGCCGCGTCGCGCTGCGTGGTGAAGCCGATGGCGATCGGCTCGCCGGACGCGCTCAAGGTCCACACCGAGGCGTCGTGCGCGCCGTAGAGCGAGTCGGTTCCGCTGGTGCGATCGTCGGGCTTGTCGCAGGCGGTGGTGGTCGAGCCCACGCACTTGAACGTGGAGGTGCCGCAGGTGCCGCAGGCGGTGCCCGGGGCCGGCGTGGTCACCGGATCGCTGCACTTCGTCGCGTCGTTGCCGAAGCACACGTTCGTGCCGCCGCTGCAGACGCCGCAGGAGGTGCCCTCGTCGGGGACGAGCCTGCTGCAGCCGCCGCACGCGTTGCGGTCGTCGCCCGGACAGAAGGTCGACTCCTTGTCGGTGTTGCACTCGGTCTTCAGCGTGCCGCAGGCGCCGCACGCCGTGCCGGGCGGGACGGCGAGCGCCCCGCAGCCGCCGCACGCGTTCTTCGCCGCGCACGTCTCGGGCGCGTCGCCGCCGGCGTCTTCGGCGGCCACGTCGAAGTTGCCGCCCGAGCAGCCGATCACGGACCAGAGCGCGAACGCGCAGATCAAACGGTGCTTCATCGAATCGAGGCCCTCGTCGTCCCGGCGTGAGGCATAGCAGGCCGGTGGCGCGTGCACACGTCACAGCCCGTAGTCGTCGCGCGCGCGCAGGTGCGCGGCCGCCGCGTCGCTGTCGCCGGCCTCGCGCGCGAGATCGATCCACGTCAACGGGTGCGGCAGCCCGGATGTGGTGCGCTTCAGGAGATCGTGGACCTCGCGCAGCCCTCGCTCGCGCGGGATCGCGACCACGGCGAACACGCCGGGGAGCTCGCCGTCGCGCACGCCGTCGCGCACGAAGTACTCGTCGCCGCTCATCACCTGGAGCTCGCACCCGAGCTCGGACAGCGCGGTCTCGAGCGCCTTCATCTGCTCGTCGCCCGGGTGCACGCCGTCGATCTCGAACGCTCGATAGTCGCCCTGCCTCAGGGTGGCGACCCAGGGGTAGACCCAGACGTGCCGCTGCGCGTCCTCTCCGGCCGCGGGCGGCGCGTTCAGCGGCGTGGCCTCGAACGCGACGAGGTCGCCGTAGCGGAGGGGGTGCGGCGGTCGCGCGATCTCGATCACCCGCGCGGTCACCGGACCGGTGCGCGCGGCCCACACCTCGAGCGGCCCGCCTCGCTCGTCCTCTGCGTCGACCGGGTCGAAGCGCACGCGGCAGATGCCCCACGGCTCGTCGATCGGGCCCTCGCCCTCGAGCTCGAAGCCGAGGCGGCGCGCCGAGTCGCGCACCCTGGCGAAGTCGCCGAGCTGCGTGGCGACCAGCATGCGATCCCAGTCCCAGCCGCCGCCCTCGGGGACGCGCGAGACGACCTCGTCGAGCCTCTCGAGCGCGCCCGGCAGGTCGCCGAGCCTCCGCGCGGCGTCGGCCCACAGCACCCGCGCCCGTACCGCCTCGGGGCGCGCGGCGAGCACCCGATCGAGGCGCGCGCGGCACTCCGCGAAGTGGCCGCGCGCGTGCGCGTCGCGCGCGAGGATCCAGTCGGCGATGGCGCGCGAGGCGTCGTGCTTCGCCAACGCCCGGTGGGCGTCGGCCACGCGTCGAACCGCCACCTCGTCGCGGCCGAGCGACAGCTCGGCGAGCCGGATCGCCACGTCGTCGTCGGCGGTGCGTCGATGATGGTCCTCGAGCGCCGTGCGCGCCTCGTCGTGCAGCTCCATCACCGCCGCGCAGCCGGCGTACGCGAGCAGCACCGGCGTCGACTCCGGGAACCGCGCGCGCGCCGCCTCGAGCAGCAACAGATCACGCTCGGGATCGCGCCCGCCGCCCGACCGCACCGTCGCGAGGACCTCGCCGATCGAGCTGGCCGGCACCGGGGCCGCGGGATGCGCGTCGATCGCCGCGCGCAGCCGGGCGATGCGGTCGAGCGCGTCGAGCGGGCGACGCAGGACGTCGCGGGCGCGCTCCATCGCGGCGAGCGCGCGACGCGCCACGTGCGGGGCGCCGCGCTCGAGCGCGAGGCGGCCGTGCAGCTCGGCGAGCTCGAGGGTCGTGCGGCCGACCCCCTGCCGGGCGAGCCGCTCGACGAAGCCGTGGAGGACACGCCCGAGGCTCGCGTCGTTGTCGAGGGCGGAGCGGGCGACGAGCGCCGCCGCCGCGTCGGCCCAGAACCAGTAGAACAGCGGCGTTTCGGCGATCTCGTCGGCGGCGGGCAGCTGGGCCTTCGCGTCGTCGCAGCGACCGAGCCGCGCGAGGACGCGCGCCCGATCGAGCCTCCGCGAGACGCGGTGGTGCGCGTCGTTGCGGCCGCGACGCTCGCAGGTGTCGATGAACGAGAGCGCCTCGTCGAGGCGCCCGAGCTCGATGAACGCCTCCACTCGATCGCGCGGGAAGTCGAAGATCGCGTCGGGCTCGCCGTGCTCGGCGAGCCGCGCGATCTGCGCGTCGACGAACGACAGCGCCTCTGCGAAGCGACCTTGATCGCGCATCGCCGACGCTTGCTCGCTGGAGATGCAGGTGAAGCAGGGCCAGCTCGGGTCGATGCGTGCGAGCGCCTCGCGCGAGACCTCGAGCCGATCGTCGGCGAAGCCCGGCCCGTCGACGAACCCGTAGCAGGAGGCCAGATCCTGCACCGCGCAGACGCTCTGCGGGCACGCGCGCGTCTCGTCGCGGTGGGCGAACTCGAGGAGCCCCACCGCGTCGCCGAGCGCGGTGGCGTCCATCCGGTGGAGCACGCGGCTCTGCAGCCACCAGTGGCGGAGGAACAGCTCGAGCCACGGCAGCTCGAGGCTGCGCGCGAGGGCGAGCGCCTCGGGGACCATCGCGTCGACGCGGTCGTGACGATCGTTGCAGACCTCGGTGGGGATCCGATCGATCAGATCGGCGAGCCGCGCGTGGCCTTCCTTGCGGAGCCGCCGCTCGAGGTCGTTGACCCAGGCCCAGAGGTCCATCGACCGAGCGTCGGACGACTAGCGGCGCGCGTCGAGCAGCGCGCAGACGGCGGCGGTGTACTCGGCGAGCGTCTCGGAGAGGTCTACGCCCGGCGCGCCGTCGCCGCCGCCGCTCATCAACGCGACCAGCGCGCGGAGCAGCCGCGCCCCCGTCTCGCTGCGCGCGTCGTCGCCGCGAGCCGACAAGAGCGCGGCGATGGCCGGCGAGTCGAGGTTGACGTAGAGATCGGCCACGACGGTGTCGTCGACCTTCTTGGTGTAGAGGCGCGCGAGGCCGAGCGCGGCCGTGGCGATGCGCTTGTCGGCCTCGTCGCCCTCCAGGCGCTTCTTCAGCTCGACCTCGCGATCGGGGACGAGCACGAGCGGAAGCTCGACCGGCTGGAAGCGCGCGGTGACCAGGCGTTGGCCCGGACGCGAAAGCGCGCGCTCGAGGAAGGCCCGCTCGTCCGGTTCGACGGTCGCCTCGCGGAACACCTGCTGGTTTCCGGCGTGCGTGCCGAGCTGCACGACCTGGGCGCCGCGCCGATCGGCGTAGCGCTCGAGGAACGGCAGCACCGCGTAGCGGGTGCCGACGGCGATGGGCACCTTGAGCGCGCGGAAGAGCATCTCCTCGAAGCCGCCGCGGGTGCTCAGCGAGACGTACACCTTGCGATCGCTCCGGCGCAGGATCGCGCGGACGGGCAGATCGCCCTCGGAGGTGGGGACGGTGAGGTCGTCGGCGAGCAGCTCGAACAGCCGCTGATCGCACAGCGCCGCGCCGAGCAGCGCCTCGTTGTGTCGCAAGAGCACGCGGCGCCACGCCTCGGGCTCGCGCCGCGCCACCGCGTCGAGGCCGTGGATGAGCGCCTCCTGCAGCGCGCGCGCGGCCTTCGCCCACTGATCGTCGCGCTGCAGATCCTCGCGGCTCGCGGTGGGGGTGAGCCGATCGGACTCGATCACCCCGCCGGCGAACCCCGCCCACGGCGGCAACAGCTCGCGCGCGTCGTCGTCGAGGAGCATCCCGCGGACGAACACCGACAGGTTGCGGTTGTCGGAGGTGCCGAAGGTCGCGCCGTCCTGCACCCAGAGGAGCCCGCGCACGTCGGCGGCGTGATCGGGCGCGGGCACGTCGAAGGTGCAGATCGGCGAGAACCGCCGCTCGAAGCGCGCCGCGAAATCGAGGCGGATCTTGCGCGCGCGGAGCGGGTTGCGATCGGCGTCGTCGCGCCACGGCGGCCGCTCGGCGTTCACCGCGGTCTCGTCGTCGCCGGCGAAGACGGGCACGTGCAGGATGGCGCAATAGCGGCGGAGCACGCCGCGGAGCACCTCCGGATCGGCGAGCCGCTGGAACTTCTCCTTGAGCACGAGCTCGACGACGGTGCCCACCGCGCGCGGCGGCGCCGCCTCGAGCGTGTAGCGCTCGCCGGTCTTGCTCTGGTAGTGCCAGCCGCGATCGGGCTCTTGGTACGACGTGGTCGACACCGAGATGCGCTCGCCGATGACGAACGCGGAGAGGAACCCGAGCCCGAACAGCCCGATGAGATCGTCGCTCCCGGTCTGCTCGCGGAGCTTGCGGGTGTAGCCGGCGCCGACGGTGGCGAGGTACTGCACGATCTCGTCGTGCGTGAGCCCGGCGCCGGTGTCCTCGACGGTCAGCGTCCGGGCCGTCGCGTCGGCGCGGACCACGATCTTCGCCTCGAATCCCTCGCCGGCCTCCATTTTGCGCCGGACGCAGGAGTCGTGCGCGTTCTGCACGAGCTCCCGGATGGCCACCGTGGGGGTGGAGTACAGATGCTCCCCGAGCACGGTCATCAGACCGGACAGGTCGACCTGGGTCGTACGCACTTCGATCGGATCGCTCACGGCGTGCTCGTTCGAGGCGGGAGGGGCAGCCATGCTACCACTCGGGTGATGGTCGTGCGCCGTGCGCTCCTGATGATCGCCTTGCTCGCCGGTTGCCGCTCCGACGACGACGCAGATCGAGGGTGCAACGGGGTCTGCGAGCCCAGGGTCGACCCTTGCGCCGACAGCGAGCGCGCGGTGCTCGGCGGCGGCTGCGCGGTCGTGGGCGTCCCGCGCGACGGCTGCGGCGCAGGGTTCTCGCACGACGGCGCCGGTGCCTGCGTCGCCGTCCTGCCCAAGGACCGCTGCCCCGACGGCGCCATGGCGATCCCCGGCGAGACCGTCTGCCGCGAGGTCGCGCCCTGTGGCGAGGGCACGTGGGGCGACATCCCCGTCGACGACGAGACGCTCTACGTCGACGGCGCCTTCGCCGGCGCGACCAGCAACGGCACGCGCGAGCGCCCCTTCCGAACGGTACAGGCCGCCGTCCGCGCCGCGACCACGGGCGCGACCATCGCCATCGCGGCGGGCACCTATCGCGAGCAGGTGAGCACCGTCCGATCGCTGAAGCTCTGGGGTCGCTGCCCGTCGATGGTCACCATCGAGGGCGTCTCCGACGATCCGCTCGTCCCCGCGATCCAGCTCGAAAACAGCGCCGAGCTGCACGATCTCTCGGTGCGCGGCGCGTCGACCGGCATCGCCGTGCTCTACACGCGCGGCCGCGTGCTGCTCGATCGGGTCCGCGTCCACGACACCGGAGAGCGCGGCCTTCGCGTCGAGGGGAGCCCGACGGCCCCGAGCGAGATCGTCGTGCAGCGCTCGCTGTTCGAGCGCAACGCGACGACGGCGATCTTCTCCTACGGCAGCACGGTCACCGTCTCCGACAGCGTCATCCGCGACGGGCGGCCGCACCCCACCTACGGGTTCGGCTCCGGCATCATCGGCACGACCGACGAGCGGAAGCTCTCCGGGTCCAAGATCACCGTCGAGCGCAGCCTCATCGAGCGCATGCACGAGGGAGGCGTGGCGATCGTCTCGTCGGAGGCGACGGTGCGCGACACGATCGTGCGCGACATCCTCGCGGGCGGCTCGGCCTCCAGCGCCGGCCCTGCGTTCCAGGCAGAGGCCGACACCAAGGGCCCGGTGGTCCCCACGTTCGCGCTCGAGCGGGTGGTCATCGAACGGCCCGAGGGCGTCGCGGTCACGCTCTCGAGGAGCGAGGCGACGCTGGCCAGCGTCACCATCCGCGACGTGCTCTCCCGCAAGATCTATGGCGACCTCGGCACCGCCGTGCAGGTGTTCAAACGCAGCCGTCTGACGCTCACCGACTCCTCGATCCGCAGGGCGCGGTACGCCAGCGTGCTGTTGATGGGCAGCTCCGCGACGATCGAGCGCTCGATCATCGCCGACAACCTCGGCGACGACGCGCGCGGCGTCGGCGGTCCCGGCGTGTGGGCGACCATGGACAAGAACATCGGCGTGCGCTCGGACGTCACCGTGACCCACTCGCTGATCGCGCGCGCGCTGGTGGGCGGGTTCCTCGTCTCCTGCTCGGACGGGCGCCTCGAGGACAGCGAGGTCCGCGCCACCGGGCGCGATCGCGACGACGTGTTCGGCGACGGCGCCTACGTCTCGGCGTGCACGACGCCCGCCGGGATCGTCGCCGCCGAGCTCACGATCACCCGGTCGCTGATCCGCGACAGCTTCCGCGCCGGCGTCAACGTCGCGGCGGGCAAGCTATCGCTGGGCGAGACGCTCATCCGCTGCAACGCCTTCGATTTCGAGGTCGACCGCACCTACGACCGCGACGAGGCGGGCGAGAAGCTCTACGCCGACTTCTCCCTCGAGGACCGCGGCGGCAACCTCTGCGGCTGCGAGCAGCTCGGCCCGTGCCGGGCACAGGCGAGCGGTCTCGAGCCGGTGAGCGAGCCAGGGAAGTGACGGCGCGGCCCGTGCAGTGCTACCGGTCCGCGCGATGAAACCCCCCGTCCTCGTCGACACCAAGGACCGTTTCCTCAAGGCTTGCCGGCGCGAGCCGGTCGATCGCACCCCCATCTGGCTGATGCGTCAGGCAGGCCGGTACATGGCGGAGTACCGGGCGCTCCGCGCGAAGCACTCGATGCTCGAGGTCTGCAAGACGCCGGAGCTGGCCGTCGAGGTGACCTACCAGCCGCTGCACCTCGGGATGGACGCGGCGATCCTCTTCGCCGACATCCTCCTGCCGCTCGAGCCGATGGGCGCGCCGTTCGACTTCGCCAAGGGCGAGGGCCCGGTGATCTTCGAGCCGATCAAGGACCGCGCGGGCGTCGAGAAGCTGCGCGTCATCGACGCCGGCGAGCTCGGGTACATCCTCGAGACCCTCCGCATCCTGCGCCGCGAGCTCGCGGGGAAGGTCGCGCTGATCGGCTTCGCCGGCGCGCCGTTCACGCTCGCGAGCTACCTGATCGAGGGCGGCAAGTCTTCCCACTTCGTCAAGACCAAGAAGGTCATGTACGGCGAGCCGGAGACCTGGCACCTCCTGATGCAGAAGCTCTCGGAGGTCGTCCGCCGCCTGCTCCGCGCGCAGATCGACGCCGGCGCGCAGGCCGTGCAGCTGTTCGACTCGTGGGTCGGCCAGCTCGGGCCGGAGGACTATCGCGAGTACGTCCTCCCGCACGTGCAGCACATCCTGAAGGACCTCGAGGAGACCGGCGTCCCGGTCATCCACTTCGGCACGGGCACGAGCACCATCCTCCCGCTGCAGAAGGAGGCCGGCGGCACGGTCATCGGCATCGATTTCCGCCTGCCGATGGGCCAGGCGCGCAAGCTGCTCGGAGACGACGTGGCGCTGCAGGGCAACCTCGATCCGACCACGCTCTTCGCGCCGCCGGCCGTGTTCGAGGCGCGCGCGCAGAGCGTCCTCGATCAGATGAAGGGCGCGCCCGGGCACGTCTTCAACCTCGGTCACGGCATCCTCCCCGAGACGCCGGTCGACAACGTGAAGCGCCTGATCGACTTCGTGCACGAGAAGTCCGCCCGCTGATCGCGTCCCGTCGCAGATCGAGACCTGGCGCCGTGCGCTGGCGCGCCGTCGTCCTTGCGCCGGCTTAGTGGATATGTATATCTACTAATTGCAACTCGCTTCCGTTCTATTGCGGGTATCGTGCGTGCGCGACGATCGCGCGTCCGCCTAAAGCTGGGCGGCGTGCGGCCGTCTCTACTCGTCGCAGTGCGGCGCACTGCGATCAGTCGGGAGGAAGAATCATGATGCGAAGGATCGTTGGTGTCGCCACCACGGTGGCGGCGGGCGCGCTGCTCGCTGCCTGCGGTGCGACGACCTCGGGCGCGATGAGCGCGCCTCTCGCGCCGGCTGCCGGCGAGCAGGACACGTTCTACGTCGACTGCCGCGACACGTTCGGCGTGAAGAACACGACGCTCGTCCAAGGGTCCGACAAGGACCAGCCGTACGTCGCCTCGTGCAGCTACCAGGGGAAGCCGTTCCCCTGGAAGATCACCGAGGTCTACCACGCCGGCCTGAGCGACGCGGGCGACTGGGGTCGCTTCCGCGACGGCATGGTCAAGCGCGCCCGCAAGAAGGGGTGCCGTTACGTGGCCGTCCGCACGTTCCCGCCGACGATGGCGATCACGAACGAGGCGGTCGCCGGGATGTGCGTGCAGCCGTGAGCGAGGGAGGCAAGAAGATGCGAGTCACCAAGAGGGGCATCGGGGTCATCGCCGTCGTGGCGATCGGCGCCGCGTCGTTCGGCTGCAACGCACCGGGATCGGTCGCGGCGTTCCCGGGTGTGAAGACGCCCGTCATGCTCGGTCCCAAGGACCGGATCGGCAGCGGTCCCGCGCTCGCCACCAGCAAGCAGGGCGTGTTCGAGAGCGAGGCGGTCTACAGCTTCACCCAGCAGCAGACGCAGAGCTACAGCGAGACCATCACCGAGTGGACGGGCACGGGGAAGCTCGGCGCCGATGCGCGCTCGGCGACCTCGAACAGCGAGGCCGTGGACATCCGCCTGACCGACGTGATGCCCGCCGGCTACACCGTCTTCTCCGGCATGAAGGTGAAGTCCTACGTCAGCGTCGAAGGCGAGGTCGTGAAGGTCCAGCCGAAGGGGGGCAAGTGATGTCGCGCAAGCTCGCCCTCGGGCTGTCCGCCATCGCGCTCGCCGTCGGGGCGTTCGGTTGCTCCGGCGCGCGCTCGCACGTCACCGCGCCGACGGCCGAGTACCCGATCTCGATGTCCGACGGCATCCGCGACGAGAGCGGCGCCCCGGTCGCCGACGAGGACAAGCAGGTCGTCGGCTACTTCCAGTACGACTACAAGGCCTGGGGCATGTGGTGGAGGATGATCTCCTTCACGGGTGACAAGGACCTGTCGGAGGAGATGAACAAGCAGGTCAAGGCCGCGGGCGGCGAGGGGGTCATCAACCTCACCGTGAAGGCCGAGAACTGCACGTGGAACATCTTCACGTTCGTCGGGCTGTTCCCCGACTGCTCCACCGTGCGCGTGCGCGGCAACATCATCAAGCGCAAGCCGAAGGCGGAGGTCGCGTCCAAGCCGCCGGTCCTCGCGCCGCCGCCCGCCGCGCCCGCGCCGCCGCCGGCCGCACCGCCGCCGGCCGCCCCTGCGGCTCCG
>JACPFM010000008.1 GCA_016182965.1 Deltaproteobacteria bacterium
CCAATCGCGGCCCACGAGCTACTGAATGCCCGAACAGCGCTGTCACAAACAGCAAAATCGTCGCGCGTCACGAAGAAAGATCGGACAAAGTGCGAGCTGCGCGGAACAAACCGACATCGTCGCTACCCCGTGAACGGGTACGCCAACGGTCGTTCCCATCGGCGCGAACTCGAGGCTTAGTTGAACGCCGCGCCTGACCGCATCGCGCCGTCTTATCAACCGCGCCTCGATGCTCATCTCGTGCTCAAGCGACACCGGCTCCGATGATAACGTGAATACCGCTGTCGCACGGAGCCATGGTCACAGCGCTCCCCCGTCCAATGGCGGGCATGACGACGCCAAGAAATGGATGCAGTTTAGGGATGAGAGCGATCCTGCCGGGATCTTGCAGCGCGCCTTCCGAGACGAACGGGGCCAGCTGAATGCCCGCCTCGCCATCGACCGTGAAGCTGAACGTGATTCCATTGACAATCAATCGGCGTGCCCGCGGCGCGAAGTCGTCCTCGGAGTACATCAGCTCAACCACTGTACCTGACTGATTCTTGCTCATTTGATGAATACCATGGCATCAGCAAACATTGAATCGATCGCAGCGGCGAATCCCATTACCTCTGCTGGCTTCGGTGAACGACCAACCGTGCGTGGCTGCCTCAACCTCGAGCGCTGAGGAAGCGGCTCGCGTGCTTTCGCCACGCTTCTACGCGCAGGACGGCAGCGACGAGTACTTCTTCGCTTCGTCTTCCGTGCAGGCGCGCGCGCCGGGGAAGAGGCGGCCGTCGCGGGAGACGTAGACCTTTCCGTCGGTCGTGACGCTGCACGCGGTCGAAGGGGGGCCGGGGCTCTCGAAGCAGGGCTCCGCGAGCAGCGGCAGCAGGCAGTCGCGGGCGGCGTCGACCTGCTGGAACGACGGACGGCAGTCGTGCTCGTCGGGGGCGCATGCAGCGACGGCTAGTGACGCAAGCAGCAGGGCGGCGCGCGAGCAGCTCATGGGCGGGAGCTTGGACGAGGCCCCGTCGATTGCCCAGTGCGATCGGTCACCGGTTCCGCGATCGCCGGCACGGATTTCGAACGCTTCCCCCTCGAACGACCGAGCGTGGAGGGCAGTGAGATGGCGGCTCGTCAGAACGAAGTTGGGCGCGCGGTGAAGGGGGCTCTCGTGGGCGGCCTCGTCGGCGGCGCGCTCATGGCGGTCTTCATGACGTTGATGAACCTCGTGCAGGGGCAGGACGTCTGGATGGGGTTGAAGGGGCCGGCGGCGCCGTTCATCGGAGACGCGGCGATGCAGCCGGGGTTCGACGGGAACGTCGTGCTCGGCGCGCTCAGCCATTTCGCGGTGGCGATCGCGTGGGCCATCCCGTTCGCGCTCCTTGGGTTCGGGCTCGCCAAGGGACCGACCGTCGCGCTCGGCGTCGCGTGGGGCATCCTGGTCTGGCTCGCCATGACGTTCGTCGTGCTGCCGATCGTGGGCCTCGGCGCGATGAAGCCGATGATGCTCACGGCGCCGATGGCGTTCGAGCACCTGCTCTACGGGCTCGGCCTCGCGGCGGGGTTGCTGCCGTACCAGGTCGTGCACACGGTGCGTGCGCCGCTTCGTTACAGCACGCCGTGACCGTCGGGCCGCTCGAGGCCGAGGTGCTCGACGAGCAACCGCGCGACCTCGGCGGGCCGGGTCCAATGCATCATGTGCCCGGCGTCGGAGATCTCGGCGGTGCGCACGTTCGCGAACGAGGCGACGCGCTCCTGCTCGTCCTCGGGGTGGAACCCGGTCGTGCCGCCGCCGACGCACAGCACCGGCGCGGTCACGCGACGCGCGTGCGCGCGCCAGCGGTCGACCGAGAACGCGACGGGGCTCCGCGTGCGGTGGAGCGGATCAAACGCCCACCCGTACGTCCCGTCGCCGAGGGGGCGCGTCAGCTGCTCGGCGCGGCGGCGCAGCACGTCGTCCGGTACGCCGGGATGATTGCTCGACAGACGACGCACGACCTCGTCGTAGGTCAACGCCTTCTCGGGCTTCGCGTGGATGCGGCGCACGCCCTCGATCCACGCGAGCTCGCGCTCGATGATCAGCTCGTGGCCGAACGACGGCGGGCCGAGGCCCTCGAGGAGCGCGAGCTTGACGATGCGGTCGGGGTACAGGCCGGCGTACATCGTGGCGACGTTGCCGCCCATCGAGTGCCCCACGAGCGCGAGCTTCGCCAGACCGAGCGCATCGACGAGCTCCGCGAGATCGAAGATGTAGTCGGGGAAGTAGTAGTAACCGCCGGCGGGCACCCGATCGGACTCGCCGAAGCCGCGGAGATCGGGCGCGATCACCCGGAAGCCCTCGTGAACCAGCGCGGGCGCGACGAGGTCCCACGACCACGCGGCGTCCATGAAGCCGTGGAGCAGCACCACGTCGCCGCGCGACTCCTCTTCGCGACCCGAAGGCCACTCGAGGACCCGCAGCTCGATCCCCATGCCGCGGACGCGGCGCGAGGTCGGGGTCATTGCGACTTCGGATGTTCGAGGCGGTGCGCGCGCTCGAGGCGGTGGGCGCGGCGCTCCTCGCCGAGCTTCTGGCGACGGCGCAGGTCGTCGGTGTCGAGGAGCAGCGGCGGCACCGGGACCGGCTTGCGCGTGGTCTCGTCGATCGCGACGAAGGTGAGCATCGCGCGGACGCAGGGCCAGACCTTCCCCGAGATGGGGTTCTCGCCCTCGACGATGACCTCGAGCTCCATGCTGGTTCGGAACGTCGCGTTCACGCGCGCCTGCAGCTTGACCACCTCGCCGACGCGCACCGGCCCCTCGAAGACGAGATCGTCGACGAAGGCGGTGACGACCAGCTTCTGCGCGTGGCGCTGCGCGCAGATGGCGCCGCAGACGTCGATCCACGACATGATGCTGCCGCCGAACACCGTGCCGAGGGCGTTGGCGTGGCCGGGCAGGACGTGCTCCGTCATCGTGGTGACGGAGCGCTCGAAGGAACGGGGGGTGAGGTCGCTCATCGGTTGGGGAGGCCGCGGAGCCAACCCTGGAGCAGCGTGCGCTGCGCAGGCGTGGCGCCCTCGGCGAGGGTGATTCTCACCCGATCCGCGGGCGGCGCGTCCAGCGTCACCGACATTTTTCTCATCACCCCGTCGCGCGCGACCTCGACGTCGACCGTGGTGTCGGGCAGGCGACCGGCCATCGCCGAGTCGAGCTTGCCGCCTTCGACGCGGCGATCGCCGATGGCGACGATCTCGTCGCCGGCGTCGATCCCGGCGCGGTGCGCGGGGCGGCCGCGGAGCACCGAGGCGACGATCGCGCGGCCGTCGCCGCTGCGCAGGCGCACGCCGAGCGCGCCGCGTCGCCGGCCGGTGTCGCGACGGAGCGCGAGGCCGATCTTCGCGAACACCGCGTCGATCGGGAGCTCGCGGCGCCCTTCGACCCACGGGTCGAGGACGTCGCGCATCGACGAACCGGCGACGCGCTCGAACACGGCGGCGAACCCGTCCTCGGGGACCGGGCGGCTCTCGCGGCCGTAGGCGCGCCACAGCTCGTCGAGCACGTGGTCGAGCCCCCGCTGCCCGCCGGTGCGCGTGCGCAGCTCGACGTCGAGGAGCGCGCAGACGATCTCGCCCTTGAGGTAGTAGCTGACGGTGCTGTTCACGGTGTTCTCGTCGGCGCGATAGAGCTTGATCCACGCGTCGAACGAGGCCTCGGCGGCCGACTGCAGCATGCGACCGGGCGTGTCTTCGAGGCGCCCGATCTCCTCGCCGAGGTGATCGAGGTACTCGTCGACGCTGCACAGCCCCGCCATCCGCAGGATGCGCCAGTCGAAGTACGAGGTCGCGCCCTCGAACCACCACAGCGTCTTGGTGTAGTTCTCGACCTCGTAGCGGTACGGGGTGAGGCCCTCGGGGCGGATGCGCTTGATGTTCCAGAGGTGGAGGACCTCGTGCGCGACGAGCGACATCGCGTCGAGGTAGCCGCGACGATCGTCGAACGCGCTCGGCGGCATGGTGAGCGCCGTCGACGACTCGTGCTCGAGGCCGCCGCGCGCGCGCGGGCTCATCAGCCAGATGAAGGTGTAGTCGTCGTAGGGGAGGCCGCCGAGCATCGCCGCCTCGGTCTCGATGATCGCCTTGGTGTCGCGCGCGATCTCGTCCCAGTTGGCGTTGGGCGCGTCGCCCCAGATGGCGAAGGTGTGCCGCTTGCCGAGCACCTCGAAGGTGCGCTCGACGTGGCCGACGTGGATCGGCGAGTCCACGAGGTGATCGAAGTCGCGCGCGACCAGCACGCGCGGGTTGGTGCCGGCGCGCGGCAAGGCGCTTCCGACCTTCCACTCCTCCGGCAGATCGAGGTGGACCTCGGCGCCCTCGCTCGGCGCGTGGGACGCGAACATGAAGGTGGCCGCGCCGTTGATGAACACGTGCGACGCGTCGACGTGATTGGTGCGGACCGACAGATCGTTGCAGTACAGCTCGTAGCCGACGGTGACCTCGCTCGCGCCGCCGTGCGCGATCGACCACGCGTTCTTGCGGAGCTTGCTCGCCGTCAGCTCGGAGCTCGCCGCAGAGGCGCGCAGGCCCTCGACGCAGCGGCTGTATTCGCGCACGAGATAGCTGCCGGGCGTCCACACCGGCATCGCGACGATCAGCGGATCGGGCAGCGTCGCGCCAGGCTCGGCGGTGAAGGTGGAGGTCACCGTGAGCAGGTGGCCGTGGGGGTCCGTGAGGGCGACTTTGTGGCGGACCGACATCGGTCGACTCAGGCTAGGGCCGCCCAGGGCGACCTGCCAGGAAGCGGAGGTGCGCCTCGGCCGGTTTATCCGAAGGTGCGCCTCGGCAGCTTTCTCTAGTAGACTCTCGGGGTGTCCGACCCCCACCTCGCCCAGGCGCGCGAGCGGCTCGGTCACGTCCTCAAGGACCGTTGGGTCCTCGAGGACGTCCTCGGGGTGGGCGGCATGGCGGCCGTCTACGCAGCGCGCCATCGCAACGGCGCGCGCGCGGCGATCAAGTTGCTGCACGGGCCGTTGAGCGAGGATCAGGTCGTACGCGAGCGCTTCCTCCGCGAGGCGTACCTGGCGAACTCACTCGAGCACGGCGGCACGGTCCACGTGCTCGACGACGACGCGGATCCGAAGCTCGGGCCGTTCCTGGTCATGGAGCTCCTCGACGGCCAATCGCTGCTCGAGCTGCTCGACGCGGGCGTCGCCTTCGACGTGCACGCGGTCCTCGACATCGCCAACCAGGCGCTCGACGTGCTGGCGGCCGCGCACGAGAGGCGGGTCGTCCACCGCGATCTGAAGCCGGCGAACCTGTTCCTCTGCCGCAACGGGCACGTGAAGGTCCTCGACTTCGGCATCGCCCGGGTGCTCGACGAGACGCAGGCGCGGCTGACGCGCACCGGCGTCCCGCTCGGCACGCCCGCGTACATGGCGCCCGAGCAGGCGCGCGGGCTCGGGCGCGAGGCCGACGGCCGCGCCGATCTATACGCGCTCGGCGCCACGCTCTTCCGTCTGCTCGCCGGCCGTCACGTGCACGTCGGCCGCGGCGCCGAGCAGATCGCCAAGGTCGCCACCATGCGCGCGCCGAAGCTGAAGGACGTCGCGCCGCAGGTCCCGCCGATGGTCGCCGCGGTGATCGATCGCTCGCTCGAGTTCGAGCCAGAGCGCCGTTACACGACCGCGCGCGACATGCAGAGCGACGTGCGCGCGCTGCTCCAGGGGCAGATCCCGCCGATCGCCTCGCGACCGCTGCCGGAGCCCGGGCCCGTGCCGTCGCTGCCGGCCATCGCGCCCAAGCGCCGCGGCACCGGCTCTCAACAGGTGCCCGACAACCGACGCGACGACGTGTCGGCGATCGCCGAGTCGCTCCGTCAGCGCGCGAAGGAGGCGGCGCGCCGTCCGGACGCGTTCACCGTCGCGCTCGAAGAGGGCACGACCGAGGAGCGCGAAGAGGACGAGAACATGCCGACGCTGGTCGGCTCGCCGAGGGAGATGATCGTCGGCAGTCGGCCGACCCCGCTCTCCGAGGCGACGCCGCCGGCGCGTCGCCCCGCGCGGGTGCCCGCGCCGCGACGACACCCGATGGCGCAGCCGCCGCCCTCCGCGCGCAACACCGCCGACGCCGCGACCGGCATCTGGG
This sequence comes from Deltaproteobacteria bacterium, assembly GCA_016182965.1. GTDB lineage: Bacteria > Myxococcota_A > Polyangia > Polyangiales > JADJMO01 > JALHOE01. Next base: position 6,108 of record JACPFM010000008.1, read on the forward strand.
GCACCGCGGCCGCGCAGGCGTTCGCGCGCGTGCCGAACGTGCCGGTGCCGCAGCCGCCGTCGTCGCACTCGCACGTCGCCTCGTACGGGGCGTCGTCGCCGTCGCCGCAGTCGCGACCGCTGATCGCGGCGCCGCCGCCGGTGCGCATCGAGGAGCGCTTCGGGCAGATCGACGAGGTCGACGACGGCGCGCCGACGATCGCGCGCGGCGACGCGAAGGCGCTGCTCGCGCAGCTCGCGCAGGCGAAGGCCGCGGCGCCGGGCGCGCAGCCGCCGCCGGTCGCCGCCAATCCGGGGGGGAGGCCGGGCGGTATGTTCGGTCCGCCCTCCGACGAGCCGCCGTCGTCGCAGCGCGGCCCGCTCTCGCGCACGCAGATGAAGATGAGCGTGCCGCAGTTCTCGCCGCCCTCGATCCCGCCGGTGCCGTACGTGGAGCGCACGCTGGAGCCCTCGGCCGACGTGGTGCCGCGACAGCAGCCGCTCGACGCGCCGCCGCTGACGCCGCAGGTCGAACCGCCGCAGGGCATGAACCGCGGCGCGCTGATCGTGCTCCTCGCGCTGCTCGTGATCCTGGTGCCGCTGATCGTGGCGCTGATCTTCAAGGTGGCGAAGTAGCGCTCAGCGCGCGCGCAGCCACTCGGCCATCGGCCGCCACACCGCCTGCTCGGCCTGCGAGCCGGCAACGACGCCGATGTGCCCGCCGGGGACCTCGCGGAACTCGAGGTCGCGCGAGCCGAGGTGCTCGAGGATCGCGCGGGTGGCGCTGAGCGTGGCGATGTCGTCGGTCTTGCCGGCGAAGGCGAGGACCGGGCACTCGATCGCCTTCAGGTCGACGCGCTTGTCGCCGAAGGTGAGCTCGCCGCGACGCATCTTGTCGCCGGCGGCGAGCTCCTTGACCATCTGCTTGAACGCCTCGCGCGGGTAGGGGATGAAGTCGCTGCCCCACGCGCTGATGCTGTCGAACCCGCGCAGGAACTCGTAGTCCCAGAGGTTGGTCACGAGATCGACGTAGCGGGTGAGCATCTTCGGGCCGCCGAGCAGCTTGAACCCGAGCTCCACCAGCTCGCTCGGGACGTTGCCCATCACGTCCATCACCGGATCGATCACCTTGCCGCCGAGCACCGAGAGGAACGAGATGATCCCCATCTCGTCGAAGGCGACCGGCGAGCCGATGGTGACGAGGTTCTTGATGCGCCGATCGCGGTGCGCGCCGAGGTGCAACATGCCGAAGATGCCGCCCATGCAGTAGCCGGCGATGCTCACCTGCGGCCTGCCCGAGTGGCGCAGCGCCTCGTCGATGCAGGTCGGCACGTAGTCGAGCACGTAGTCGTCGAGGCGGACCTCCTCGTCGTCCTCGTCGGGCACGCCGAAGTCGACGACGTAGACGTCGAAGCCCTCCTTGCGGAGCGTGCGCACCATCGAGTGGTCGGGGCGCAGGTCGAAGATGTACGGCCGCACCATGAGCGGCGGGACGAGCACGATGGGCGTCGGGTGCAGCTCGAGCCCGTGGCTCACGCGCTCGGTGCCGATCTCGAACTCGAACGGCTCGAGCGGCAGCACGTGGTGCAGGGCGAGCTTGCCGCGCTGGAACACCGTCTCCTTGCGCGCGGTGCCGCGCTGCGCGCGGGACACGCCGTCGGTCGCGTAGACGAAGCCGTGGACGGCGGAGAGGACCATCCGGTCGACCGCGAGGCGCGCGAGACCGAGCGGTCCGCCGCGGCGACGGCGCTGGGAGTGCGTACGGGGCTCGACGGGGAAATCCGACATGCGCGTGGGTGAAAGTAGCATGTCACGCCTGATCGCCGCGCTGCGCGGGGACGGGCGGTGCCCGATTGTGCGACACTGACGCGGCCATGCGCGCCCTCCTCGCGGTCGCGGTCGTCCTCGTCGCCTGCGGTGCCAAGGAGGACGCGGCGCCCGTGGACGCGGCGGGCGAGGTCGGCGATTCGTCGTCCGCGTCGGAGGTGCCGGCCGACGACGCGCCCTCCGTCGAGACGGCGCCGCCGAAGTGCCCGGCGCACCGGGTGATCGACTGCGGCGGCAAGGGCGAGTGCCCGCTCGGCACCATGTGCACCGTGCGCACGAAGCCGACGGCGTTCATGGAGACGGCGGTGCCGCCGGACAGCTGGGCGCCGAGCGACGCGGTCTCCGATACTCCCGCCGGTCCCGATTCGGCCGATGCGAGCGACACGCCGGATGGCAGCGGCGGCCCGCTGGTGATCGGCGGCGGCGTCTGCGAGCCGGTGCCGCTCACGTGCCTCTACATGTGCCCGTCGAGCGACTGCGTGTGCGCCGCGTGGGGCATCAGCGACGAGTGCGTGGTCGACCCGGATCGCAGCTGCCGCGAAGACGGCGCGATCGTGCCGGTCGTCTACTGCGCGCTCCGGTGAGTCGGCGCGCGCGCGGCGTCACTTCGCGGTCGACGCCTTGATGTTCGGATCGATCCCGAGCTCCTTCTGGCGCTTGATGATCGCTTCTTTGACCTTCGCGTACTCGTTGATCGACTTGTCGTAGGCTTCGAGCTTGGCCTGCCGCTCGACCGCGCTGCCGGGGTAGACCTTGATGGCCATCGGCGGGTTGTCGCCGGAGCCCTCGGGGAAGGGCTGATCGGGGTTGGCCTTGGCGAAGTCCTCGTAGGCCTTCCACGCGCCGCGCGCCTCTTCGCTCTTCTTGAGCGCCTCCTTCACCGTGGCGGTGAGGAACAGCGCCTTGCCGAGGTAGTTGGTGAACGCCTTGTCGGCCTTGGCGCGGTTGACACCTTGCACGAGCGCCTCTTCGGACGCGGCGTAGTCGCCCTTCTGGTAGAACGCACCGCCGAGCAGCACGTGGCCCTCGGGGCGGTTCGGGTCGACGGTGATCGCCTTGCGGTAGAGCGCGATGGCGTCGTCGAGCTGGCCGCCGGCGACCCCCGCGGCGAACGCCTTGTCGGCCTCGATGAGCTGCTTGTCGTACTCGGTGATGCCCTTGGCGACGCCGGGCTTGTCGTCCTTCTTGTCGGCCTTCTCGGAGGGGGCCTTCTCGGCCTTGTCGTCCTTCTTCTTGTCGGCCTTCTTCGCGGGCTTCTCGGCCTTCCCGGGCTTGCCCTCGGTCTTGTCCTGGGCGGTTGCGACCTGGGCGGCGCCGAGCGCGGCGAGCACGGCGAGCACGAGGGACACGCGGCGGAGGCTGTGCATCGTTCGGGGAGGATAACTCGGATCGAGCGACCGCTACACCCCCCGTCCGTCCAGTAGCGCGCCCGCCGCGTCGGGGTAGGTTCGGCCGATGCTCACGCGCGTGCTCGAGCCCGAGGTCATGGACACCGCCGAAGAGGCCGCGGAGTACGACGCGATGGGCCACGACGAGGTCAATCGCCGCTTCTGCGACGATCTGCTGCGCCTCGGGCCGGAGCCGCGCCGGGTCGTCGACGTGGGCACCGGCACCGCCCGCATCCCGCTCGTGCTGTGCGAGCTCCACCCTCGCTGCACCGTCGTCGCGACCGACCTCGCCGAGCACATGCTCGCCCTCGCGGAACGCAACGTCCGGGCGGCGGCGATGAGCGATCGCATCTCGCTGGTGCGGGGCGACGCCAAGGGGAGCGCGCTGCCGCGCCGCGCGTTCGACGTGGTGATGTCGAACTCGATCGTGCACCACATCCCCGATCCGCGCGCGCTGTTCGAGGAGCTGTTCGGCCTCGTCGCGCCCGGGGGCCTGCTCTTCGTGCGCGATCTCGAGCGCCCGCGCGACGAGGAGACGATGGCGAAGCTGGTCGCGACGTACGCGGCGAGCGACACGCCGAGGCAGCGCGCGTTGTTCGCCGACTCGCTGCGCGCGGCGTTCACGCTCGAGGAGGCGCAGGCGCTCGTCGCCGGGTTCGGTGCGCCGGCGAGCGCGGTGACGCGCACGAGCGATCGGCATTGGACGCTGGCGTACCGCGCGGAGCCCTGGGGCGTGTCCCTGAGTCCCCCCGGGATGAATCCGGATGAATCCCGGGGCACCGAAAGCTTGGTAAGCCTGCTTCGCAGGCTTCTCGCGCTGTGGGCGGGGGCGGCGGGTGGTGAGCGGAAGCCGAAGACTCGGCCGTCCGCAAGGGACCGTGCGCGTGAGCGCGCACTACCACGTGGACGTGGTCGACCCAGTTCCCGACGGCGAGCAACTCGCACGGCCGCGAGCCACACGTTGTCCGCTGGCGCGAAGACCGGCTGACGCTCCGAGGTCGACCAGATGAACTGAACCAGCAGAAGCGTGTCGCTGTGAGAGCCGAGCATGCCGGCATCGACCGGGGCTCCTCGCCGGTTGCGTGCGCAGAGTGCGAGGAGCCCGCTTCCAGCGGGCTTACGACGCCGTCGGTGCCCCGGGCTTGCAGCCCGGGGGCCGCGGAGCCCTAGAAGTCGCGCGGATCGTTCGGGTCGGTGCGCGCGAGCTCGAAGGTCGCGAAGACGTCGATGCCTTGCCTGCCGACGACCTTGCCGCCGCGCACCGCGAGGCGGAAGCAGCCGCACGGGTGGCGGTAGCGGAGGGTGCCGCGCACGTCGAGGAGCGTCGTCTCGTCGAAGAGTCGTCGGGTGGTCGGGCCGTGGACGTCGACGTCGCCGCCGAGGCGCACGCCCCAGAAGACCGGCAGCGCGGTTCCGACACCGACCGTCGCACCGGGTGCGACGAGCCCCGTCGCCGTCGTGAGCCGCGGGGCGACGTCGGCGCCGAGGAGCGCCCAGCCGGCCAGCACCGGCAGATCGCCGCGCGCCGCGCCGCGCAGCTCGGCGCCGAGGCCGTCGCGCGAGTGCTCCCAGCGGGTGCGGCCGGCGACGATCCACCCGCCGTGACCGAGACGGGCGCCATCCTCGATCGCGCGGGTCGTCGCGCCCTGCACGCGCATCAGCGTCGAGCCGCCGCGGGCGTTGCGCATCGTCCAGTGGAGCGATCCGGCGATCGCGGCGTCGCGACCGCGCTCGGCGAACAGCGTCCCGGCGGTGAGCTCCGCGGCGAGCCGGCCGATCCACGGATCGCGCCCCGGCGCGATGCCGCCGTACTGCGTGCCGAGCGCGGTGCGGGTGCCGACCGCGATCAACCCGGCCGAGGTGGCCATCGATCCCTCCGCGAACGCGGGGGCCCCGATGAAGCCGGAGAGGGCGGTGCGATCGCCGCTCGCGCGGCCGCCGACGGCCGTCGCGCGCAGGAGCGGCTCGATCACGTGGAGCAGGGGCGGGCCGCCGGCGGCGCGATCGACCGACAGCGCGCGCGCGAACGGCAGCGTGGCCTCGAGCCGCGCCTCGCCGACGAGCGCCCCGAGCCGATCGCCGCCGACCGGCGTGCTCGGATCGGCGCCGCCGCCGCGCGCGAGCCGGCCGTCGACGCGGGCGCTGGTCTGGAAGGTGGCGACGCCGAGCCATCCGGCGAAGGTGGTCGCCCACGAGCCGTCGCCGATCATCTCGGCGCCGCGGTCGCGCACCCAGCGCGGGCCGACGGTGATGCTGCCGTTGCTGCCACCCGCACCGATGCTCGTGACGTGCGCCACGTCGCCCGCGAGACCGACCCACGGGCGCACGAACGACAGCGCGTCGAGCGGCGCGCCGCGCGTGTCGGTGGTGATCACGCCCGCGGTGACCGGTCCGACGCGCGCCACGAGCGAGCCGCGATCGTACGGCCGCGCGATCGAGTCGAGATCGAGCGTGGTGCGCAGGCCGCGCGCGCCGCGGATGGCGTCGACGTCCCAGGCGACGTTCACGCGGCGGTCGCCGATGATGCCGCGCGCGTCGATCGCCACGCCGGCGCCGGTCGGGACCGCGCGCCCGGCGACGTCGTGCCGGTAGTCGAAGCGCACCAGGGTGGAGGTCCGCTCGGTCGCCAGATCGGCGGTCGCCGCGAACCCGCCCGCCGTGTAGATGCCCGCGCCGATCTCGAGACCACGCCCGATCGGCAGGTGCAGCCCCTGACCGAGGAACAGCCCGTCCGGGCCTCGAAACGAGACGTCCGGGGTCGTGAGGCCGATCTTCCGCGGGCTGCGCAGCCAGAGGTACGGCAGCCAGAGGACCGGGATCCCGAGCACGCGCAGCGTCGGATCCTCGACGATCAACTCGTCGGGTGGTCCGGCCCAGCCGCCGCTGAAGCCGATCGCAACCGGAGGATCGTCGCACGGGCAGAACGTGAGCAGGCCGTTGCCCTTCACGCGCACGCCCCACTTCCCGAGCGAGAGGTGGATGCGCTCTGCGCGCAGATGGTAGGGCGGTAGGCGCACCTTCACGCCATCGCGCAGATCGAGCTCGCGGAGCCGGAGATCGGCTTCGGCCGATCCAGCCTCGAGATCCAGCTCTTTCAGCCAGCGCGCCGGATCCTCCTCGGGCGGCGGATCGTCCGCCCGGGCCACCGAGGCGGCGGCGAGCAGGGAGACCCCGAAGATCGCGGCGCACGGACGCATCGCGCTCCCTTGTTATCACGCTAGTCTATGGCCGCGGCCGGCTCCTGAGGCCGCGACTACCCGCTGCCCCCGCGCGGGTCGGAGGTCCTTCATGCTTCGTCGCTTCTTCCGCTTCACTTCGCTTTCGTCCGTGATCGCGATCGCCGCGTGCTCCTCGAGCGACGAGCAGCAGCAGCAGCCGACGCCCGACGCCGGCCCGACCGACCTCTGTCAGACGCCCGAGGATCAGGTGAAGACGGTGCGCTTCGCGCCGCACTCGATCTCCGTCGCGCCCGGAGAGTCGCGCGAGGTGCGCGTGTTCATCGAGCCGGACGTCTGCGTTCCGACGCCCGTCCCGCTCGAGGTGGCCAACGCGGGCACTGCAAAGGTCGACGGCACGTTCATCGCGAACCTGCAGAGCGCCGAGGCGATGGTGAAGATCGTCGGCGTCGCGGCCGGCAAGACGACGGTGCTCGCGAAGTTCGGTCCGTCGAGCGCGATCCTCGAGGTCGACGTCCGCCCGAAGGAGCTGCCGGCGTGCGGCGCCGTGGCCAAGGGCAACCTCGCGCCGGGCGGCTCGGTGAAGGCGGCGTGGAACGCGAGCCTGTCGGTCGCACCCGGCGCCACGCGCGACACCACCAGCATCGACCCGCTCGACGAGGCGTCGACCGTGGCGCCGTTCGACGCCGAGATCGGCTGCGCCGCCGACGCGAAGGGGCCCGACGGCTACGAGGCGCTCGGTCCGGCGGTCAGCTTCGCGCCGACCGAGAAGAAGTTCCTCCGCGAGCTCGCCTTCGAGATCCCGGTGAACCCGGCGGCGATGCCCCAGACGGCGAACCTGCGGCACGTCCGCGTGCAGTTCACGTCGAAGTCGCTGTCGCCGCGCTTCGTGCCGGTCACCAACCCCCGCTTCGAGCCGCGCGGCAGCGGCTGGGTGCTGCGCTTCGACGCGCCGCGCCTCGGCACCTATCAGGCCTTCGTCGCGAAGAACGCCGGCACGGTGAAGAAGAAGCGCAAGCTCACGCATCGCGCGGTGTTCGGCTTCTCGATGGGCGGCATCGGGTCGTCGATGTTCGGCATGAACCACCACGATCAGTTCGATCTGGTGGTGCCGCTCGGCGGCCCGATGGATGCCGCGCACTTCCTCAACTACTCGCTCGAGTACCACTTCGGCGGGTTCTGCGAGCGCAAGGCCGGCGACCCGGTCCCCACCACGCCGTGCAAGGCGAGCGTCGGCAAGCCGCGCGAGATGTACCAGCACGTCCAGTGGTTCGAGGACTGGTGGCACCAGCGTGGCGTCGACGGCACCGGCGGCACCTTCGGCCGCGATCAGATGGTGAACATCTTCCGCGACGTCTCCTCTGCGTGGGGCGATCCGGCGTTCGCCAACCCGACGAACCCGCACGTGGCGATGGGCATCACCGATCCCAAGCCGCTCAACGAGGACGCCGCCGACTACTGCGGCGATCCGGCGAAGGCGACGGTCGCCGAGAAGGGCTTCTACGACCGCAAGTACAACCCCGACGGGTCGCTCCCGGTCATCAAGTTCTGCGACGGCGCGCGTCAGCCCGAGGGGCCCGGCAAGTGGGCACCCGGCGGCAAGCGCCCGCTCGAGATGGTCCTCGCGGTCGACTACAACAAGAACGGCCAGCGCGACGAGGGCGAGCCGGTCATCGTGCAGCCGTTCGAGCCGTTCAGCGACTTCGGCAAGGACGGCAAGGCCTCGAAGGACGAAGCCGGCTACGACGCGGTCGACAACCCCGATCCCGCGGGCGACGACTACGATCCGCAGTACAACCCGCTCGGCACCGAGAAGAACGGCCTCTGGGAAGCGGGCGAGCCGTTCGAGGACATCGGCCTCGACGGCGTGAAGTGCCCGACCGGCGAGACCTGCAAGTACGACGTCGGCGAGGGCAACGGGAAGTTCGACCTGAGCGCCGGCCTCTCGACGTTCTTCAAGCGCGACGGTCGCATGCAGATCCAGGGGCACCCGCTGTCGGCCGATCCCGACGGCGGCAAGTGGACCGACGACGCGCTCGATCAGCTCGACTTCTACAGCGACGGCGGCATCCGCGACATCTTCAACTGGGGCACGGTCGGCTATCACTACATGGGCGCGTTCGGCGCGCGCAACCGCCCGTCGGTGTACTTCAACGAGTGGGTGCACCTGCCGAACGTCGAGGTGAAGAAGGAGAACTGCAGCCTCTCCAACCTCAACGACTGCTTCGATCCGAAGGAGGTCGACTGGTCGGCGCTGCCCAAGTCGGTCTACCTCCGCTACGGCGACATCGACGCGAACAACCGCTGGATCGAGAAGGGCGACGGGCAGCACGTCGGCTACGCCGATCAGGTGTTCCGCCGCGTGCAGACCGGCCTCTTCTACATCGGCTCGCGCTGGCCGGACGCCGACCGCCGCTACTTCGAGGACCCGCCGACGCAAGACGGCCTGCCGCCGTGCGTGGGCGAGAGCTCGTGCACCTACGAGTACAAGGACTCCACCGGCCGCGCCGGTCCGGTCACCGTGCTCCTGCCGCCGGGGTACCGCTCCGACGCGGCGAAGGACCTGCGCTACCCGGTCGTGTACTTCCTCCACGGCTACGGGCAGTCGCCCGAGGACCTGCAGGCGTTCGTGCTCCTCGTCTCGCCGATGATGGGGCAGGGGCTGTCGTCGCGCGCGACGCGCTTGCAGAAGATGATCATGGTCTTCGTCGACGGCCGCTGCCGCGAGGGCAGCACCGAGCCCGAGTGCGTGCGCGGCACGTTCTACGTCGACAGCGTGCGCGACAAGGGTCCGAAGATGGACAAGTACTTCCAGGACCTGATGAAGCACATCGACGAGAAGTACCGCACGCTGGGCCCGACCGAGATCGAGGTCACCGAGTAGCCGGGCGCGCTCGCGGCTCCTTTCGCCTGGTCACCGAGCGCGACATGACGACCGTCACGGCTGCGCACGAGCGCAGCCGTGGATCCTCTGCGTGCGATGCGCCGGTGTGGCGCTAGCATGCGCGTCCTTCCATGCCGACCGAACTTCGTCGCAAGCCCCTCCCGCGGATGGGCGAGCCCGCTGCCGAGCCTGGGCCCGAGGCGCGGCCCGGGGCCGCGACCGAGAGGCGGCCGTCGCCGGTGCTCGCTCTCGGGTTCCGCCCGTTCTTCCTGCTCGCCGGCGTCATGGCGACGACGTTCATCCCGCTGTGGCTGCTCGTGCACTTCGGCAAGGTGACCCTGCCGTCGCGGCTCTATCCGGCGTCCTGGCACGCGCACGAGATGATCTTCGGGTTCGCCGTCGCGGTGATCGCAGGCTTCCTGCTCACGGCCGTGCGCAACTGGACCAACCTGCCGACGCCGTCCGGCGCGACGCTCGGGGCCTTGGTGGTGTCGTGGCTGATCGGCCGCGTGGCGGTGTTCTTCGACGTGCTCTTGCCGCGCGGGGTGTCGGCCGCGCTCGATCTCGCGTTCATCCCGGCCTTCGCGGTCGCGATCGCGATCCCGATCGTGAAGTCGAAGAACTGGCGCAACCTCGGGTTCGTCCCGCTGCTCTCGCTGCTGTTCCTCGCGAACCTCGCCTTCCACGCCTCCGGGATGTGGTCGGCGCGCGCGCTGCGGTTCGCGCTTTCGGTCATCGTCGCGATCATCGTGGTGGTCGGCGGGCGCGTGATCCCGATGTTCACCGCCAACGCGCTGAAGCTGACGGTGAAGAAGCGTCCGTGGCTCGACTGGGCTTCGCTCGCGTCCGTCGGCGTCGTCGCCGTCCTCGAGCTGGTGCCTCCGGCCGAGAAGGCGCTGGCCGTCGCCGCGATCGTCGCCGGCGCGCTGAACGGCGCACGAATGAGCGGCTGGCAGCCGCTCGCCACCCGCAAGACGCCGATCCTCTGGGTGCTCCACGTCGGCTACGCGTGGCTCGCGATCGGCCTCGTCCTGCAGGGCGTCGCCGTCTTCGTGCCGCAGTGGATCAAGACCGCGCCGATGCACGTGACCGCGGTCGGCGCCATCGCGACGCTCATCCTCGGCATGACCACGCGCGTGAGCCTCGGCCACACCGGTCGCATGCTCGCGGTCCCCTCGTCGATCGCGTTCTCCTACGTCGTGCTGACGGTCGCGGTCGTCCTCCGCGGCGTCGCGCCGTTGATCGCGCCGTCGCTCTACATGTGGTTGCTCATCGCGTCCGGCACCGCATGGGCGCTCGCGTTCGCGATCTTCACGTTCGTGTACCTCCCGATCCTCACGACCCCGCGCGTCGACGGCAAACCGGGCTGATTCGCGCTCAGCAGCCGAGCTTGGCGCGACGGGTGCGGGCGGCGGCGGCGGTGACGGATCTCGTGGTGCCCCAGCGCTTCAGGACGAAGTCGTACTCGGTGCACGCGGCGGCGCGATCGCCGCGCGTCTCGAGGTGCTCGGCGAGCCAGAGGTGGGCGTGGACCGCGTCGAACGCGTTCCACAGCGGGCCGCAGTCGGACGCGGCGGCGCGCAGGTAGGCGAGCGCGTCGTCGGAGCGGCCGGCGCGCTGGAGGAGGCGGCCGACGTTGCCGCGGAGGAGCGCGCCGTCGACGTCGAGACGCAGGGGGACGACGTTGCTCGAGGCGATCGCCTTCTCGGCTTCGTCCTTGGTGGTCGCGAGCCAGGCGGTGCCGTGGGCGAACGCCTGCATCGGCGAGACTCGTCCGGTCGAGAGCGCGTCGTCGCGCCAAGCGCCGAGCAGCTTCGTGAGCTCGTCGTGGCCGATGCCGCCGGCGTCGCGTTCGAGGCGGAGGAGGGTCGGCGCGGCTTCGGGGACCGCGTTCCAGGTGTACGGCGTGAAGACCGTCGGGTACGGCCACACGCGCGCGCCGCGGCGGAAGGCGGCGGCGATCGTCTTCACGTCGCTCATGCGGCCCTCCTCGGCGGCGAGGCGCGCGGCGAAGAGCGAGGCCTCGGCGTGCCGCGCGTAGTCGCTTCCGACGGCCATCTTCGCGAGCTCGTCGGACGCGGTGCGCGCGCGCGCGAAGTCGCCGAACCACACCGCGGCGTTGGCCTCCTCGAGCTTGGCGAAGAAGTCGCGGAACTCGGCCTCGAGGAGCGGCCAGCGGTTCTTCAGCGCCTCGTCGACCACCTCGCGCGGCTCGCCCTGCGCGGCGAGCGAGTTGGCGAGGAACATCTGCGGGAACGCCTGCCCCGGCGCGCGCACGATCCAGTCGCGCGCGAGCTTCTCGGCCGCCTTGCACTCGGTGCGGCGGAAATCCATGCGCACGCGTTCGAAGCGGCAGTCGTTCGACGCCGGTGCGACGGCGATGCACTTGTCGAGCGCCGCGGCGGCGCCGGGCACGTCGTTCATGCGCAGCCGCTCGCCGGCGATCGACTGCCAGGCGTCGGCGTAGAGCGGATCGATCTCCGCGGCGCGACGGAGCAGCGCCTCGTTGTCCTCGGCCGACTTGTGGGCGAAGTTGGTGACCCAGACCAGGATCTCGGCGTCGCGCGGGTACTTGTCGGCGAGCGGCCGTGCGCGCTTCGCGCACTCGACGCGATCGGGCGGATCGCGGGCGATGCACGGCTCGGCGGCGTCGAGCAGATCGACCTCGCGCGGCGTGAGGTTGCCCCGGAGGCGCGCCGCCACCTGGTAGGTCGCGCGCACGCGCGAGCTCGCCATGCTGAGCCCCGGGCCCATCAGCGACAGGCGCAGATGCGGCGCCGCGCAGCCGGGATCGGCGGCGATCGCGGCCTCGAACGCGTGCTGGGCGACGTCCCACCCGACTTGACGGAGCGCGTGCAGGCCGTCGCGGTAGGCCTTGATCGCGGCCGGGTTGCACCCGGTCGGATCGGGGTGATCGGTGATCGCGCGCGCGATCTCGGACGCGCTCGCGGAGGGCGCGGCGGCGGGACGCGGCGGCGGCTTGGTGGCGAGCGCGTAGACGATCGTGCCGATCGCGCCCGCCGCGATGATCGCGAGCGGCACCGGCCAGATCGCGCGGCGTCGACGTCGCTGCACCGGCTCGCGCTCCTCGAGCGCGGCGATCAGCTCCTCCATCGAGGCGAAGCGCGCGTCGGGCGACTTGGAGAGCGCCCGGCCGATGACGTTGGAGATGCGCTCGGAGACCTCCGGCGCCACCGAGACGAGCGGCGCCGGCTCGTCCATCACGATCGAGGCGATGATCGCGACCTGCGCCCGAGGCTTCCACGGGAGCTTGCCGGAGAGCACCTCGTAGGCCATCACCGCCCACGAGAACTGATCGGCGCGCGCGTCGAGCGGCTCGCTGCGCACCTGCTCGGGCGCCATGTACGCCGGCGTGCCGACGACGACGCCCTCGCCGGTGCGCGTCTCGGGCGTGGCGCTGTCGACGGTCGGCGCCGCCGGATCGATGTCGGTGCGGAAGCGGCGCGCGATGCCGAAGTCGAGGACCTTCACGGTGCCGTCGGGGCGCACCATCACGTTCTCGGGCTTGATGTCGCGGTGCACGAGGCCGGCGACGTGCGCCGCGTCGAGCACGCGCGCGACGTCGACGAGGAAGCGGAGCTTCGTCGCGAGGTCGACGCTCGGATCGTCGACGTACTCGCGCAGCGACTTGCCCTCGATGTACTCCATCGCGATGAACGCGAAGCCGTCGAGCTCGCCGACGTCGTGGATGACCACCGCGTTCTTGTGCTGCAGCGCCGCCGCCGCGCGGGCCTCGCGCAGCACGCGGCCGGTGCCGCCGGTCGACCCATGGCTCGAAGGGCGCAGGACCTTGAGCGCGACGACCCGCTGCAGGCGGGTGTCGTACGCGCGGTACACCGCGCCCATGCCCCCCTCGCCGAGCACGGATTCGATCCGGTAGCGGTCGAAGACCTGACCGGTCCGCAGCGTCACGGCGCTGATGCTAGATCAGCTGCGCCCTCGTGGCCCGTCGGGCGGAGCGAACGCTGCGCTGGCTGGGAAGAAGGTCGAGTGCCGAGGGTCGAACGTCGCACCGCGGGTTGCGCCGTGATAAGCGCCGCGGCCATGGAGCAGATCGTCACGTACCTCTCCGCCGAGCAGATCGCCGAGCGCGTCAAGGCGCTCGCCGCAGAGATCCAACGCGACTACGAGGGCAAGCGCCCGGTGCTGGTCATCGTGCTCAAGGGGTCGTTCGTGTTCGCGGCCGACCTCATTCGCGCGATCGACCTGCCGTCGCTGCGCGTCGATTTCCTCGCCGTGCGCTCGTACGAGGGCACCGAGTCGAGCGGCGTCGTGCAGATCGTCAACGACCTCTCGCGCCCGATCGAGGAGGAGGACGTCATCCTCGTCGAGGACATCGTCGACACGGGCCTGACCATCAACTACCTGCTCGACCTCTTGCAGACCCGCAAGCCGAAGACGCTGAAGGTCTGCGCGCTCCTGCACAAGCCGGCGCGCTCGCGCGTGGCGGTGCCCATCGATTACCTCGGCTTCACCATCGAGGATCGCTTCGTGATCGGCTACGGCCTCGACTTCGGCGAGAAGTACCGCGGCCTGCCGTTCCTCGGCGTCCTGCAGCGCGCCTGAGATGGGTGACGCGCGGCTCCTGAATCCGGCCGCCCTCGACGCCAAGAAGTCGCCGCGCGCGCGCGTGTCGATCGTCGTGCCCACGGCGTGGCTGCGCGAGGGCGCGCGCCTCGAGCTCGCCGTGCCGGCGAAGCTCCGCTGCGATCTGTGCGACGGCGGCGGCTGCGACGCGTGCGGTCGGAGCGGCGCCTACCGCGCGCCAGAAGAGGGCGCGAAGGTCGCGCTCACGCTGCCGCGCGTGACCGACGATTTCCTGGCGCTGCGGGTGACCAACCCGTTCGGCGATCGCGAGCCGACGCTGCTCGTCGTGCGGCTCGCCGCCGGCGTCGAGCCTTCGGCCGGCGTGACGTGGGTCGGGCCGAACCACGACGTCGAGCCGGTGGTGCCTCCCGGCATGCCGCAGCTGCCGAACATCCCGAAGTGGCTGCCCTGGGCGCTCCTGGTGATCGCGGCGGCGTTGCTGGGGTTGTTGACCCGGCGTTGCTGAGCCGGGGCAGCATCTGCAGGCGCGGACCGCTAGCGTCGCCGGGGCGGCCGCTCCGTCTGGAGCTTCGGGGGCGGCGCCGCTCGCAGCTCCTCGACGAGCGCGATGTCGGCGAGATCCTTCGGCCGGGCCGACGCGCGCTTGTTGCGGAGGAACTCCTCGCGCCCGATCACCGAGACCTCGTGACCTGCGAGTGAGATGGTGACGCGACCACGCCACGCGGTGGCGAAGCTCACCCCGCTGATGCTCGTCATCACGTCGATCCGGAGCGGCTCTCGACCGAGGGTCGCCATCCGGTCGGGCGTGGCGAACGCCTCGAGCTCCTCGGCCAGCGTGCGGAAGCCGAACTCAGCGAGCGCGGCGCACACTCGCTTTGCGTTTGCGCGCGTCGGCTCCACGAGGAGATCCAGGTCCTTCGTCGCTCGCACGCGACCGATCACCGCCAGCGCGTGCGCGCCGACGACCAGGAACCGCACGCGGTGCGAGGACAACAAGCCGATGAACTCGCTCCATTCGTTCGGGAATGGCACGGCCGTGGAGCGCGAAGAACGCTTGCCGGAGGAGCTCGAGCTCGGCGAGGCGCTCTTCGGGCGAGAGCTTCTCCCAGCGCTGCCTTTCTTCGTGGAGCGTTTCTTCATGGCTCGTCCAGCGCAACGTCCTCTGCACGGGACGACTGTAGCGCACGATCGGTGATGCTAGTCTCGAATGGTGGATCGGCTGATCCAACTCGCGGCGGACCTCACCGCCGGCGTCGGACACGACGCCCGGCTCATCGGAGGTCTTGCCGTTCGGCTACACGTCGGCGCTGGCTCCCGGCTCACGCGAGACGTCGACCTGGTGCCCATGACGCCGGATGCGGAGGCGGTCATCGTCGAGCGCCTGACCGAGCGCGGCTTCATCGTCGGCGATGCGCGACATTGGCGACGCGCCATCGCGCCTGAAACGCGCGAAATCGTCGACATCCTCCGCCACCCCATCGTGAATCCGCGGACCTTCGAGGCCGCGAAGCTCCGCAGTGCTCCCATGGAGCATCACGCTGCTGCTCCCGGTGTCGTCGTGGCTGGAGCGGCCGATCTCGCACGGCTCAAGTTGCTCGCCGGTCGCGACCAGGACCTCGTCGACCTCGTGCTTCTCAGCTCAGTGTTTCCGTCACCCCGCGAGATTGCGCAGTCGGCTGAGCTCGACGAGCTCGAGCGAGCAGTGTCCGCAGGGGCCAACGCCGTTCGACGCGCGCTCGACTCGGGCGAGCTCGCTTCTTGCGTCGAGGAGCTTCTAGGACGAGCGACCACCACGGTGGAGCTCGACACCCTTCGCACGTGGCTCGATGCTCTGAAGGCGGAGGGCCTCTGATGGCGCACCGATTCGTCGTCCTCGCCGATCGCGTCCGCGGGTTCGACACGCTCGAGGAGGCGCGCGCCTTCGCGCTCGCGAACTACCCCGCCGTGCTCTGCGAGAGAATCGCGAAGCCGGACGGTGGCAGTGAGCTGATCGAGCTCGAGCGTCACGACTTCTTGTACGACGCCGAGCGCGGTGAGTGGCGCGTGATGCTCGGGTGACGCTCACCCCACGAGCGCGCGGACCTCGGCCTCGTGCGGGCCGACGGTGAGCTTCTCGCCGACCTTCGCGTGCGCGAGCTTGATCATCGCGAGGGCGACGCCGGCGCCGTCGTGGGTGATGACGCTGGTGATCTTGCCGACCGTCGCGTCGCCGGCGCGGACCTCGGCGCCCGGCTGCACCTCGGTGCCGCCCGAGATGTGGAGCTGCGCGAGGCGCCGGCTGGCCTTGCCGCGCATCTCGAGCATCACGACGACCTCCTGGCCGTGGTAGCAGCCCTTGTTGAAGCTGACCGCGCGCTTCTCGAGGCCGGCCTCCTGCACGTAGGTCTTGTCGTCGAAGTCGAAGGCGAAGGTCGGGCGGGCGGCGGCGACGCGGATGGTGTGCACGTCGCCCGGTTCGAGCGAGACCGCGCCCTCGCGCACCAGCCGCTTGACGATCTCTTGCGCCTCGTCGCGGTGGACGTCGAACGCGAGGCCGCCGCCGGCGCCGAGATCGTCGAATGCGGCGCCCCGCGAGGCGATGCCGGTGGCGTGCGCGATCTCGGACGCGCGGCCGCCCTGCAGCATGATCAGGCGGCGCTCGTCGTCGAGGGCGAGCTCGACGTCGTCCATGATCACGAAGCGCTCCCAGTGCGCGAGCAGCGAGGAGGCGACGTCGCGCGGGACCCACGCGCCGAGCGCCTTGCCGTCGTACAGCACCACGACGTCGCCGAGGATCTTCCCCTTCTCGCTGAGCGCGCACGCGTACGTCGCGCGCGCCTTCTTGTCGTGAGGCGCCTTCTCGAGCGCGAGGACGTCGTTGCTGACGATGCCCTGGAGCCAGCGGAGGCGATCGTCGCCGGTGAGCGCGATGCGCTCGCGCGTGGCCTCGAGGTAGACGGCGGCGCCGGCGCGGGCGCCTGCGAGATCGAGCGGCCTCGGTGCGGCGGTCATGCGACCGCGGAACTTAGGTCGGCTCCGCGCAGTTGACCACCTCTCCCATTCGCCCCGCGCGGCGTGGCTTGGGCGGTGCGCTCGAGGGCCTGTGCGCCGGTGAGGTCGAAGCCTGCCTCGGCGGCCGACGCCCAGGCCGTCCCGAGCGCGAGGCCCCCGAGGACGTCCGTCGGCCAGTGCACGCCGAGGTAGACGCGCGTGAGCCCCACGGCCGAGGCGAGCAGGGCCGCGGCCGCGAGGAGCGATCCTCGCTCGCTCCGCAGCCGTCGGCTGCGCGAGGCGACGTAGGCGAGCGTCAGGTAGAGCGACGACGACGCCATCGCGTGACCCGAGGGGAACGACTTGCTGCCGACCACCTCGAGGTGCGGCAGGTGCTGGGGGCGCGGGCGACCGAACCGCTGCTTGAGGCCGAGCTCGGCCACGATGCCGCCGAGCGACCCGAGCGCGACCTGCAGCGCCGCCCGCGGACGTCGCCGCGAGGCGAGCACCGAGGCGACCGCGATGCCGCCGGCGCCGGGGACGCCGCCGAACCAGGTGATCGCCTTGGCGACGCGCGTGAGCCACGGACGGCGCGCGCGCCCCATCGCGACCATGACGTCGAGGTCGAAGGCGTTCGGCTTCTCGCCGTGGATGGTCCGCTCGATCACGGCGAACGCGCCGAGCGCGCCGAGCGTGAGGGCCGCGCGCATCGCGTGGAGGGCCCACAGCCGTCGTCGCGTCGCGGTCGGCACGATCCGATCCGGCTCCGTCGCGGGGCTGCGCGTCGGATCGTCGATCAGATCGGATTCGAGGATCGCTTCGAGCTCGCTCATCCCCCGCGCGCGTGCGAGCGACGTGCCTCGCGCGTGCGCAGGGAATGCTCAGGCCCGAGAGCTGCCTACTTCGCGCCGCCCCAGCGCTCGACGAGCCGCAGGAACGACAGCACGCCGTGGCCCGTCGCGCCCTTGAGATAGAAGTTGACCGGCTTGTCGGAGAGCACCGGGCCGGCGATGTCGCAGTGGATCCACTTGCGGTCGCCGATGAACTCGCGGAGGAACAGCGCGGCCGTGATCGACCCGCCGTAGCGCGAGCCCATGTGCTTGAGATCGGCGATCTCGCTCTTGAGCTGGTCGCGCAGGTCCTCGAGCAGCGGCATGCGCCACATCTGCTCTCCGGCCTCCTTGCAGGCGGCGTCGAAGTCGTCGGCGAGCGCGTCGTCGTTGGCGTAGAAGCCGCTGCAGGTGTTGCCGAGAGCGACCATGCACGCGCCGGTGAGCGTCGCGTTGTCGACGATGAGATCGGGCTCGAGCTGCTTCGCGTAGGTCAGCGCGTCGGCCAGCACGAGGCGGCCCTCGGCGTCGGTGTTGATGATCTCGACCGACTTGCCGTCCATCGACGGCCACACGTCGCCCGGACGGTAGCTGTTGCCGTCGGGCATGTTCTCGGTCGCGGCGAAGATGCCGTGCACCTCGACGTTCGGCTTGAGCGCGGCGACGGCGGCCATCAGGCCGACGACGTTGGCGGCGCCGGCCATGTCGATCTTCATGTCGAGCATGCCGTCGGCCGGCTTGATGCACAGACCGCCGCTGTCGAAGGTGAGGCCCTTGCCGACGAAGGCGATCTTCTTGCCGCCCTTCTTCGCCCCCTTGGGGGTGTAGGTCATGTGCACGAAGCGGGGCTCGGTGGCCGCTCCCTGGTTGACCGCGAGGAGCAGGTGCATCTTGCGGCGGCGGATCTCGGCCTTGTCGAAGACCTGGATCTTCAGGCCGCCGTCCTTGGCGACCTGCGCGGCGCGGTTGGCGAGCTCCACCGGCGTCAGCTCGTTCGGCGGCTCGGTGACCAGGTCGCGCGTGAAGTTGACGGCGTTGCCGACGGCCTCGCCGATGCGCAGCCCCTCGCGGGCCGCTGCGTCGACCTTCTCGACCACGATGGTGACCGTCTCGATGGCGGCCTTCGGGGCGCGATCGCCGGTGAGGTACTTGGTGAAGCGGTAGGAGCCGAGCACCGCGCCCTCGGCGAGCGCGCGGACCGTGGCCTTGTCGGCGTCGGGCGCGAGGATCGCGAGCGTCTTGGCGCGCTCGGCGTTCGCGGTGCGCGAGCCGCGGGCGGCCATCGAGCGGAGCGCCGCCGGCTTGAGCTTGCGCGCGTCGCCGAGGCCGTAGATGACGATCGTGCGCGCGTTGCCGCGGCCGAGCGTGTTCACGACGACGGCGGTGTTCGCCTTCGCCGTGAACTCCTCGCGACGGGCCTGCGCGGCGAGCGCGCCGCCGAGCTCCTGATCGAGCGCGTCGAGCGCCGCGTTCGCGGCCCACGGCGTCGCGGGTGGGGACGCCTTCGGGGCCGCCTTGGCGGCGACCTTCTTTCCCTTGGCCTTCTCGGGCTTGGCCCGAGGGGCGTGCACGCCCACCAAGAGGACGTCGACTTCGGACTTCGCGGCGGAACCCCCCTCGAGCACCAGCTTCATGTGGGGGGCGAGCTTTTCCGCGACGGTGCGGACGGTCAAGAGGCGGCCGTGATACTTTGCCGCCCATGCCCGCGAACCCCGGGAAGAACCGTTCCGCCGAGAAGCAGAAGAAGAAGCGCGCCGCAGCGCAGCAAGCCCGCAAGGCGCGCACCGTGGCCCAGAAGGCCCGCGACGCGCGGCTCGCCGCAGCCGCGGAGACCGAGGTCCCCGAGGGGGCGGCGCCGCACCCGTTCGCGGAGTCGGGGGAGGTCGATTACGACGCCCTCGACGAAGCCAACGAGGAGATCGCGAAGCTCATCAAGAAGAAGAGCTTCGACGACGCCGAGAAGAAGGCGCGCGAGCTCGCCGATCGCTTCCCCCGTCACTCCGACGGGTTGCAGCGCCTCGCCGAGATCCACGAGCGCCGCGGCGACAAGAAGAAGGCGCTCGAGGTGCTGCGCGAGGCGGTCAAGCGCCCGAACGACGGTGACGAGGAGGTCACCGCCGAGATCGAGGGGGCGATCCGAAGGCTCGGCGGGTGAGTCGCCTGCGCGACGCGCTCTCGCGCTTTCCCGTCGCTCGTCTGACGACGACTCGATGGGTCGCGGTCGTCGCCGCGCTGCTCTCGTCCCCCGCGCTCTTCCACGGCTTCGAGGTCGACGATCGCCTGCACCGGCAGGCGGCGCTCGGCGTCGGGCGGTTCGGCGACATGTCGTCGAGCCCCTTCGACATGTTCACGTTCTTCACCGGCGACCCGGCGAGGACGAGCCGCTACATCGATCACGGCTTCACCCCGTGGTGGACCGATCCGCACGTGCGCGTCTCGTTCTTGCGACCGCTCTCGTCGCTGCTGCACTGGTTCGATCACCACGTGCTGCGACACGCGGTGGCGATCCACGCGCACTCCATCCTCTGGTACGTGCTGGTGGTCGTCGCCGCGGCGACGCTCTACCGGCGGCTGCTCGGGGCCACGTGGGTCGCCGGGCTCGCGGCGCTGATGTACGCGGTCGATCACACCCACGGCCTGCTCGCCGGGTGGATCGCCAACCGCAACGCCACGGTCGCGGGCGCGTTCGCCCTCGCGGCGGTCGTCCTCCACGATCGCGCGCGCAAGGAGCGCTCGACGCGCGACGCCGTCCTCGCGTCCTTCGCGCTCGGGCTCGCGCTGTTCTCGGCCGAGGCGGGGCTCGGCATCGTCGGGTACCTCGTCGCGCACGCGTTTACGCTCGAACGCGAGCGGGGCGCGCGCCGGCTGCGGGGGCTCGTGCCGTACGCGGCGCCGCTGCTCCTCTGGGCCGTGGTCTACAAGCTCGGCGATCACGGCGCGCGCGGCTCGGGGCTGTACATCGATCCCGGGCGGCAGCCGGTCGAGTGGCTCCGGCGCGTCGTGCAGCACGAGCCGTTGCTCCTCGGCGGCGAGCTGGGGGTGCCCGGCATCGACTTCCACCCGTTCCTCGGCGCGTCGGGGCGCGCGGTGCTGCTCGCGGCGTGCCTCGCGGTGCTCGCCGCCTTCGCGATCGCGATCGCGCCGCTCTTCCGGCGCGACGCGACGACGCGGTTCTTCGTCATCGGGGCGGCGCTGTCGGCCCTGCCGGCGTGCGCGACGTTCCCCTCGTCGCGGCTGCTCCTGCTCCCGAGCTTCGGGCTGCTCGGCGCGGTGGCGCAGCTGTTCGCGGCGTGGCGCGATCGAGCCGAGTGGCTGCCGGCGCGGCAGCCGCGGCGCGCGCTCACGATCGGAATGGCGGCCTACGAGGGCTTCGGGCACCTCGTGCTGTCGCCGATCGTGTTCATCCTCGCGCTCAACCAGATGGTCCTGTTCGAGGGCGTGGTCGAGCGCCACGCGCGCGGGCTCCCCGACGATCCGCGGCTCTCGTCGCAGCGCCTGCTGATCGTCAACGCGCCCGACGCGGCGTTCGCTTCGTACATCACCATCCTGCGCGAGGACCGGGGGCAGGTCGTGCCGGCGAAGCTGCTCGTGATGGGCGTCGGCGTGCGGCCGCTCGAGCTCGTGCGCCTCGACGATCGCACGGTGACGCTCGCGAGCGCGGCGGGTCTGGTGGGCGACTCGACCGACCGGCTGACCCGCGGCTACGAGCCGTTCATCGTCGGCGAGGTGGTGAAGCTGTCGGATCTGACGGTCGAGATCATCGAGGTGAACGCCGACGGCGTGCCGACGGTGGTGTGCTTCTCCTTCGCCCGTCCCCTGGAGAACGAGGCGTTCCGCTGGATGCAGTGGAAGGATCAGACGCTCGCGCCGTTCACGCCGCCGAAGGTCGGCGAGCGGGTCTCGTTCCCCGCGCAGACCATCCAGATCGGGCCGTGAGGTCTCAAGGCGCGACCACGTCACCGAACGACCACTCGATGGGGATGGCGCCGCCGGTCCACGGGCGCATCAGGCCGCGGTCGGCGGCCGCGCGCACCGACGGATCGCCGTCGAGCGCCGCGCGGTAGTCGACCTGGGCGCGATCGCGCGCGCCGCGCAGATCGTGGGTGCGGGCGCGCCACAGGTGGAAGCCGGAGAGCCGCTCGCGCGACGGGTGACGACAGGCGATGGCGCGATCGAAGGCGCGCTCGGCGTTGCCGCTGTCGCCGGTGCGGAGCGACATCAACCCTGCCACGAAGTGGTAGACCGGCTGCTCCGGCTGCGCGCGTCGCGCGACCTCGACGCACCTCCGCGCCTCGACCCAGTCGCCCTGGTGGAACGCGGCCTCGTACGCGTCGCGGTAGGCCTCGAACGCGAGCCGCGCGGACGCGTCCTCGGACGTCGGCCGGATCGGATCGTCGTCGCGCGGACGCTCGGTGCGCAGGTCGAACGCGACGTAGGGGTTCTGCGACACCGGCGCGCGCCCGGTCGCCACCCACACCACGCCGGCGGCGGCGTCGAACACCACCGAGGCGACCGTCTGCAGCCCGGCGATCGAGTCGTGGAAGCGGCAGGCCGGCGTGCCGCGATCGGCGAGGATCGCCGCGATGGAGCGGACGTCGTGGCCGCGCCTCTCCTCGAGCAGCGCCGTGGCGCGGTGATAACGGCCGATCACGTTGCGCCAGTGCGTCGGGTAGCCGTGCGCCTCGCGGTTCGCGAGGGCTCGCGCGAGGAAGACGTTGGAGTAGCCGAACGTCGGCCCGGGCACCGGCACGACCGCGCGCCGCTTCGCGGTGACCTCGTAGCAGAGGACCGCCTGCTCCTTCGCCGAGGTGATCACGTACGTCCAGCTGCCGTTGGGCACGTGGTCATCGAGGATCCGCCGCGCGTCGTCGAGCGACCTTGCGTGTCGCATGACGCGATCGCCGACGATGCCGACCGGCAGCCCGCCGAGCGCGAAGTCCGTGGAGTAGAGGTGCTGGTGGACGACCAGCGTGAGGCCCGCCTCGTTCATCGCGGTGATGCCGCCGAAGAGGATGCCGGCGGCGCTGATGGAGACGTACCGCTGCCCGTCTTCCGGGCGATGGAAGACCACCGCCTGCTCGCGATCCCAGGTGCCGACGCCCTGGTAGTCGAAGTTGCGGCCGTGGAGCATGCGCCCGTGCTCCGCCCCGTCGCCCCACGCGATCGCGCTCGTGCACCCGTAGAGCGGGACGGCGAGGCGCGGCGCCCCGGGCAGCCCGCGCCGAGCAATCCACTGAGAGGCGACGAAGAGGTAGGTCTCCGGCATGGTCACCGCGCGCATCAGCTCGCGGCGCGGGATGCAGGCGCCGTCGGCGAGGCCCTCGAGCGCCTCGAGCGTGCTGCGCGGCAGCTTCGCGGCGATCGCGCGGCCGATCGTCTCGGAGAGCGCGATGCCCATGCCCTTGGCGACCGGGCCGGCGAGGCCGCCGAGCGAGCCGGCGAGCAGCCGCTCGACGTAGCGGGAGAACGCCGGGAGCGGGCCGCGCCGGATCGCCTCGCGCAGCGCGACGCCGTGCTGGTAGCCCATCTCGCGATCGGTGCCGGAGACGGTGAGGACGTGGATGCCGTGGTGACGAGCTGCGGACACGATCGAGAGTCTCGCGCGATCGCGGCCGACGTCGAGCGCGACCTGCGATAGCGCCCCGTCCGCATCCGATCGCGTCCCGCTCGACGGTGCCTGCGCCGCGTCTCGTTCCGATCAGTCGTTCTTCGCGCCGTTGCAGATCCACGACCGGATGGTCGCGAGCTGCGCCGCGGGCAGCGCCGCGCCGGCCTTGGGCATCTGGGTGCCGAAGCACATGCCGACGCCGGTCAGCTTGTTGTCGAGATAGCTCTTGGACACGTCGCCGGGCGTGACGAGGAGCTTGCCCGAGCACGCCGCGGAAGCGACGTTCACGAGCTCGCCGTACGACTTGCCGGCTTCGAGCGAGAGGCTCCCGCGCGGCACGGCGCCCGAGTGACATCCGGTGCCGGTGCAGCTGGCGCTGAAGATCGGCTGCACGTCCTTGGCGAAGGAGACCGTGGTGCCGCACACGCACGCGCCCGCGCTGCAGGTGGACCCGGCCGCGCACGCCTTGCCGCAGGCGCCGCAGTTCGCCGCGTCGCTCTTGGTGTCGACGCACGCGCCGCCGCAGTTGGTGGCCTCCGCCGTGCACTCCGCCGAGCACGCGCCGGCGGCGCAGACCTGCCCCGACGGGCACCCGTTGCCGCACGCGCCGCAATTGGGGGGATCGGTCTTGGTGTCGACGCAGGTGCCGGAGCAGTCGGTGCGGCCGTCGCTGCAGGTGGCCGCGGGCGTGGTCGTCGGCGTCTGGGACTCGCTGCTCGAACAGCCGACGATCGTGATCAGCGCAAGAACGGCGAAGAGTCGCTTCATCCGTCGAGTGTTCCAACGCGGAGCAGCCCGGCGCAAGGATCCGTTCTCCGGATTTTTCGCTCGCGCCGCGGTCGGCGCAGGCGATCAGCGGGCGATCCGCGCGAGCAGCCAGGCGAGCCCCGCGAGCGCGATCGATCCGTTGATCACCGGCAGCGCGCGCGCGCGGAGGGTCGGCCTGCGCGCGGCCGCCCACCCGAGCGGCACGAGCAAGGCGAGCACCACGAGCTGACCGAGCTCGACCCCGCCGTTGAAGAGCGCGAGCGCCTTCGGCAGCTCCGCGCGCGGGAGCTGCAGCGTGCGCAGCGCGTCGGCGAAGCCGAAGCCGTGCACGAACCCGAAGACGAGGGTCAGCACCCACCTCGCGCGCGGCGTGCGATTCGTGCGCAGCGCCCACAGGTTCTCGACGCCGACGTACACGATCGACGCCGCGATCAGCGGCTCGACGACGCGCGACGGGACGGTCACGACCCCGAGCGTCGCGAGGGCGAGCGAGATCGAGTGACCCACCGTGAACGCGGTCACGATCACGAGCAGTCGCCGGAGCGCGCCCCCGAGCACCACGAGCCCGAGGAGGAACACCAGGTGGTCGTAGCCGGTCAGGATGTGCTCGACGCCCATCCCGAGGAACGTCCGCCACGTCGAGCGCTCTGCGCTCGCGAACGGGCTCGAGCGCTCTGCGCTCGCGAACGGGCTCGAGCCCTTTGCGCTCGCGAACGGGCTCGAGTGCGGCGCGCTCGAGAGCGAGAACGTGCGGTGCGAGACGGTGAGCGCAGCCTCGCCTGCAGCCGTGCGCGCGAGGTGCCGGTGCCCGAACGGCATCGCGAAGAGGAAGGTGGTCTCGACCTGCACCGATCGAGGGGCCGCGGCGCAGCGGGCGCGGAGCGTCAGCGCGATGCCGTCGTTCTCGTTGGGCGCCGCGCCCTCGAGGACCGCCGGGCAGGGGGCGCCGTCGCCGGACACCACGAGGCCACGGGCGAACGTAGACGAGAGGCGCTCGTGCGCGTCGGCTGGGAGGGTCGCGACGGGGGCGTCGTCGGGGAGCGGGACCCCGGCCGCCCGCGCGACGTCCCGGCGCGCGAAGATCAGCGTCGCGGTGACCGCCGCGCCCTCGACGGCGTAGTGCCCGCGGGAGAGCCCGGTCTCGTGCGCGCTCGGGGTGACGGCGATCGCCGTCAGGACGATCGCCGTCAACGTCGCGATCGCCCGCCGGAGGAATCCGGCCCTGACGGAGTGACGTGACCGGCTGGCGCGCACGCGACCCGAAACCTATCCTCGAAACCCGAAATGCGCCTCCGCTCCGCGATCCTTCCCTTCACCCCCGTCCTGGTCGCGCTCCTCTTTTCCTGCTCCGGCAAGAGCGGCGACGACCCGAAGCCGGCCGCCGAGCAGACCTGCGCGCTCGCCGGCGCGACGTTCGAGGTCGGCGATCCGAACGGTCACGCCGATCCGTTCGGCGCCAAGGCCGCCAAGCAGGCGCGCGCCGGTCGCATCAAGGACGCGGCGACGTTCCCGCAGCCGGCGCACGGCCGTCAGCGCGTGCAGACGGGCGACTTCGTCCTGATCAACGACCGCATCTCGGTGGTCATCGAGGACAAGGGCCTCAGCGACGGCTACGCGCGCTTCGGCGGCGAGGTCCTCGCGGTCGACAAGGTGGGCGCCGACGGCCGGCCGATGGGCGTCTCCAAGTACAACGAGACCCTGATGGGGATCGCGTTCGACACCATCGATCCCACCAGCGTGACGGTGCTGAAGGACGGCAGCGACGGCGGCGAGGCGGTCGTGCGCGTGACCGGGCCGATGAAGACGATCCCCTTCATGGCCGAGTCGCTCAAGGTGCTCTACCCGAACACCTACCCGGTGCCCTTCGCCTACGACTACGTGCTGAAGCCCGGGTCCTCGATGCTCGAGATCCGCTACGGCGTGTTGAACACGAGCCTCGAGGAGCTCGACTTCGGGTACGGCCGCGCGGGCTCCGAGGAGTTCTACGGGTTCTTCCAGACCAGCCAGCAGCAGATGGTCACGCCCGAGAAGGGCTACGGCAAGCCGCGCAACACCACGCAGTGGGTGGGCTTCGAGGGCGGCGCGTGGGGCTTCGCGTGGCGCACCGTCGGCGAGCCGCCCATGTCGTACGGCATCTCGCAGAGCGGGTTCCACCTCTACACCGGCGAGGGCTTCGTCGCGCCGGCGTGCACCAAGACCGTCGTCGATCGCGTGCAAATCATCGCCGGCGGCCCCGAGTACGACGGGCTGCGCGAGGCGGTGCGCGAGGCGCTCGCCGAGCCGAAGTGGCGCGAGATCAAGGGCACGCTGAAGGACAGCAAGGGCGCGCCGATCGAGGGCGCGTGGATCCACGGGCTCGACGCGGCCGGCGCGTACCTCACGCGCACTCGCACCGCCGCCGACGGCACCTTCACGGTCCACGGGCCGCCGGGCGCGCCGATCACGCTGACGCCGCAGAAGCGCGGCTACCCGCCGCACGCCGGCAAGGTCGTCGCCGCCGCCGAGAGCGAGGCCGCGATCGCGTTCGCGCCCGAGGCCAGGCTGCACGTCGTCGCCACCGACTCGGCGAGCGGCAACAAGATGCCCGTGCGCGTGCAGATCATCCCCAAGGACGCGCCGCCCGTGACGCCCGCCGAGTGGGGCGTGCTCGACGAGCAGGGCGGCCGCCTCCACCAGGAGTTCGCGGTCACCGGCGAGGCGACGCTCACCGTGCCTCCCGGCGAGCACCGCGTGATCGTGAGCCACGGCTACGAGTGGGAGCTCGTCGACAAGACGGTGACCGCGACCGCCGGCGAGACCACCGAGGTCGAGGCCGCGCTCGCCCACAGCGTCGACTCGACCGGCGTGATGTGCGCCGACTTCCACATCCACTCGATGCACTCGGCCGACTCCAGCGATCCGGTGGTGCACAAAGTGAAGGGCGCGATCGCCGACGGCCTCGACCTCCCCATCTCGAGCGAGCACGAGTGGGTGATCGACTTCCAGCCGGTGATCAAGGATCTCGGCCTCGACGACTGGGCGTTCGGCATGGCGTCGTCGGAGCTGACCACCTTCACGTGGGGCCACTTCGGCGTGGTGCCGCTCACCCCGCGCGCCGACGCGACCAACAACGGCGCGGTCGAGTGGATCGGCAACTCCCCGACGCAGGTGTTCCAGAAGGTCCACTCGCTGCCGGAGAACCCGGTCTTGATCGTGAACCACCCGCGGAGCGACGGCTTCGGCGGCTACTTCAGCAGCGCGCGGTGGGATCGCACCACCGGCGCCGGCAACGAGCTCTGGGACGACAAGTTCGAGGCGATCGAGGTGTTCAACGACACCGACTTCGAGAGCAACCGCAAGGCCACCGTCGCCGACTGGTTCGCCTTCCTCGGCTACGGCCGCAAGATGGTCGCGGTCGGGAGCTCCGACAGCCACAGCCTGCGCACCTCGCCGGTCGGCTACCCGCGCACCTGCATGTGGTTCGGCCACGACGATCCGAAGAAGCTCACGCCGGCGATCGTGCGCGACGCCGTGGCCAGCGGCAGCGCGATCGTCAGCGGCGGCCTGATGATGTCGGTGCACGGTCCGGGCGGCGAGCGTCCGGGCCAGACGGTCAAGGCCGTCGACGGCAAGGTGGAGCTCACGGTCAAGGTCGAGTCGCCGGCCTGGATCACGCCCGCGACGCTCGAGACGATCGTCGACGGCAAGACGGTGTCGACCACGCCGCTCACGCCGACCGGCCCCGGGCCGTCCAAGCGCGTGGTCGAGAAGGTCACCGTCACCCTCCCGAGCGCCAAGAGCTGGGTGGTGTTCCACGCGAAGGGCACCGGCGATCTCGCGCCGCTCCACCCGGGGCGAAAGGCGTTCGCGGCGTCGAACGCGATCTTCCTCGAGAAGTAGGCCAGGTCACCGAGCTCGCCCGTGGATCGTTCGCTTCGACAGACGACCTGCGGGAGAAGGTCTACGCCTACATGATCTGGCAGACGTGACCGCGGCGCGGCACAAGTCTCTGCGAACCGTGCTCTGCCGCCGGCGCGGAATGTGCGCGATCAGGAGAGGCCAGCCACTCCGGCACGGACTGTCGGTCCCGCGCCACCACATCGACGATGCACGTTCGATGACGGAAGCGGTCACGGAAGCGGACGCGGTGACGGCAGCGGTAGCGACTGCGGGAGCGGACCACGGATCGCGAGCCCATCCCGCTGACCGCTGCCGCCGCCGCTCACGCTTCCGCTCCCGCGCCCGCTACC
>JACPFM010000004.1 GCA_016182965.1 Deltaproteobacteria bacterium
GGCTCGCGCGCGGCAGAGCCGACTTCCGCGTCGTTCACTTCTCGGTGCAGCACGACCATCTCCATCTGATCGTCGAGGCCGATCACCGCCGCGGCTCGAGCAACGGGCTGCGTGCGCCGCTCTCGCGCGTCGCGCGCGGCATCAACGGCGTCATGCGCGCGCGCGGCCGCCGCTTCGCCGACCGCTACCACGAGCACGTGCTCGGCACCCCGACCGAGGTGCGCAACGCCTTGCGATACGTGTTCGGCAACCGCGCCTCGCACCGCGCGCGGCGCGGCCTCGCGGTGGACCATGCCGGCGCCGATCCGTTCTCGTCGCTCGTCGTACCGCTGGTGGCCGCGCCCGGGTCATGGCTGCTGCGCGTTGGCTGGCAGGGCGTCGCACCTCCGCGCTAGGAGCTCGAGTTCTTGCAGCGCTCGAGCGGGGGACGAAGAGAGGTCACGCACGTCCCCGGTCTGAGACGGTTGGTGCGACAGCCGGTGACGGCCGCCGCCGCCGGCTGACCGCGCCTGACGCGCGGTGCTAGGACTGTCGCGTGCGCGCGACGCGGCTCGGGACGGCTTGGTGGCGCGTCGCCCTTGCGATCACCTGCCTCGCGCTCGCCGCGCCTGCCGTGATCGCGGGCGGGAAGGCGCTGGGCCTAGCCGCGCTGCCGCTGTTCGTCGCAGCCTGGCAGCTGTGGGTCGCGGTCCGCGCGCCGGAGCAACCGCGATACGACGGCGCGCTCGAGGCCGACGCGACGGGCCTGACCTTCCGGGGAGAGCGGTTCCCGATCACCGAGCTGCGACGTGCACGGGTGGTCGCCAAGAGCGATCACATGGTGCTCGATCTCGATGTCGGCAGACCAGCGCCGGTCCGCCTACGAATGAAGTCGGCGAATGACGCCCGCGCCGTAGTGAAGGCGCTCGGGCTCGATGCGGGCCGCGTGCGGGATCGCTTCCAGCGAGCGACCTTGAGCACCATCCACAGGCTGGGCCTGCACTTCGGCCTCCACATGACGATCAACATGGGCCCGCTCTTCGTCGGTTGGGCGGTCACGGCGGCGGTCGCACCGCTTTGGGTCGCAGTGTGGGTATGGCTCGATGTCCAACGCGTCGAGATTGGTCCCGACGGCATCTACGTGCATTCACGTCTCGGCGGGGAGCACGTGCCGCTGTCGCGCATCCGCGGGGTGGCCGCGACCGAGGAGAAGACCGGCATCCTGCTGCGACTCGCGCGCGATGGTGGATGGCCGATCGAGCTGCGGATGTCCGCGTGGGAGGCGGGCGCGTTCCAAACGCGCGTCGCCGAGCTGCTCGAGTATCGCGAAGCATCCGCGCCGAGCGCCGAGTCCGTGCTCGAGGGGCGCACGGCAGCCGAGCTCCGCGCTCTGGGCGGTCGGCCGGACACGTTTCGCGCCGCAGGCATCGATCGCGAGGCGTTGATCCGTATCGCCGAGATGCCGACCGCGCCACCGCCGATCCGTGCGCGCGCCGCCATCGCGCTGTCCGCGTCGGACGACGAAGCCCGCGCGCGCGTCCGCGTCATCGCCGCACAGTCCACCCTACCGCCGCTGCGCGACGCGCTCGATCGCGTCGATCGCGACGACGCGACCGTCGACGCCGCGCTGCAGGAGCTCGATCGCGCGTCGAGGTAGGCGCCGGCGGCGAGCCTCACTTCGGAGGCTTCGGCTTCTCCTTGTCGGGGTTCACGCACGACGACAGGTCGAACAACATGAACTCCAGCGCCTTCTCCTGCGCCGACAGATCCTTGGTCGTGCAGCCGCTCGGGAACGCCGCGCCGACCTTGTCGCCCGAGCTCACGTGGATGTCGCTGAACACCGCGCGCCCGCACTGCTCCTCGGCCTTCGTGCCGATCGGCGTGTTGAACGTGAAGTACATCACCGACTCGGGCGTGGTGCCGTGGATCCACCGCTGCGACGTCGCCGCGTCGACCGCGTCGACCGTGTGCTGACCTTCCTTGAGCACGAACTCGCCGGCCTTCGTCGAGCCGCCGACGTTCACCATCCACTCCGACAGCGCCGCGCCCTTCGGGAACGACGTGTCGATGAAGGCGGTCGTCGGGTTGGGAAGGTCCGGCTTGTTCACGAACGTCGCCACCGTGGGCAGCGGCGCCGGGCCCTCGACGAGCCACCACTTGTGGAGGTGCGACATGAACACGCGGCCGCCCGCGTTCATGTACTCGAGCATCGCCGCGCGCGACGAGGGCGGCTTGTCGGGGCCGATCACGCTGTCGGCCGCGCCCTCGCACGCGAGCACGAGCAGATCGTACTTCTTGATCGTCGCCGCGTCGGGCCACAGATCGGCCTGCGGCGCGTAGCTCGCCCCGCCCGAGAACTGCGTGCCGCCGCCGTTCTTCCCGGCGTAGATGTGCACGCGCTGCGAGCCGCCCTTCACGCCGAACTCGCTGTCGTCGACGCCGATCTTGCGCAGCAGGCACTCGAGCGGATCGGCGCCGCCGGTGGTGATGGCGATCCTGGGGATGTCGCCCTCGGCCTTGTTCTTCGGGAGGCGGAGGAACGAGGCGTCGACCGGGTTGTCCTTGCACGCGTCGACGTTCGCGATGGCGACCTGCCGCCGCCACTTGCCGACCTGGATCACCAGCGGGACCTCCTTGCCGGTCGGGACGTTCTCGAGCACGAACCGTCCCTTCGTATCGGTGAGCGCGCTGACCAGCGGCGCGCCGCTGATCGCGCCGCAGCGATCGCACGACGCGCCGTCGGTGAACGGCTCGACGGCCGCGTTGGGGACGTAGACGACCACGTTGTACAGAGGGTTCTTGCCGGCGGGATCGTGGACGACGCCGGAGATCGTCGTCTTGCCGCCGCCGTCGCAGACCACCTGGCGGCACTCGAGGTTCACGCAACCAGGCGTGGTCCCGTCGACGTTGAACCCCGCGTCGTCGCCGCCGGTCGCGTCGCCGATGCTCGCGTCGGCCAGATTCGTTCCCGAGGCGGTGCCCGAGTCGTCTGGGCCGCCGCACGCCATCAGCACGAGGGGGAGCGAGACGACCAACCGCCGCATTGACCATTCCTCCGGGTCGATGTCTCGAGCGTAGACGAACGCGGCCGAGCTTGCCCGACCGTAGGGAGCGACTGTCGTGCGCGACTGCTTCGGCCGCTCCGGAAAGCCACGACGGGCATATCGCCGGCATCGGAGGATCATCTTCGACAGACGGGAGCGGTGATGGCCCAGCGCGACGTCCTCGTCGTGGATGACGATCCGGACATCCGGTTCGTCGTGGAGCTGATCCTGGGCGAGGATGGTTACGAAGTGCGATCCGCCGAGAACGGCGCGCAGGCGCTGGAGCTGGTGCGAGACCGAAGGCCGGGGGTGATCCTCCTCGACGTCCGCATGCCGGTGATGGACGGAGTGGAGTTCCGGCGCAGACTGCGGAGCCTCGATCCCACCCACGAGATCCCTGTCGTGATGATGTCGGCGTACGCGGACCTCGACCACGTGTCCGACGCGCTGGCCGTGGACGCCCGCCTGCGCAAGCCTTTCGAGATCGGGGAGCTCGAGTCGACGGTGGCGAAGCTCATGGGAGCGCGGGCGTGAGCGCGTCGGCTCCGTCACGCGCGATCGGCCGCGTGCGCCTGGTGCTCGATCGCGACGGGCGCGTGCGCTCCGGCGACGGCGACGCGTTCGGTCCCACGCGGACTGGGAGCTTCTGGGAGGAGTACGCCTCGCCTCGCGAGCGCGATTCGATCCGCGAGGCCTGGGCGCACGTGGCCGACGGACCGATCGAGCGTGTCGGGCGAGGTCCTCGCGACCGACGAGCGACTGCGCATGCTCATCGAGACGATGCCCGACCCGGTGTTCTTCAAGGACGGCGACGGTCGCTGGCAGGTCGTCAACCGCGCCGCGCTCGACGCGTTCGAGGTGCGCGGCGACTACCGCGGCAAGACCGACTGCGATCTCGCCAAAGAGGCGGACTTCTACCGCGACGCGTTCGAGTACTGCGCCGACACCGACGAGGCCGCGTGGCAGCAGGGGAGCATCTCCCGGTCGGACGAGCGGCTCCCTCGTCGCGACGGCACGGTCCACGTCTACGACACCTACAAGATCCCGTTGTTCCACCCTGACGGCAGTCGCAAGGGCCTGATCGTGCTCGGCCGCGACGTCACCGATCGTCAGCGGGCCGAGGACATCCTCCGAGCGAGCGAGCAGCAGCTGCGATCGATCCTCTCGACGATGCTCGACGCGGTCTTCCTCGTCGACGGCGCGGGGAAGCTCACGTTCGCGAACCCGGCCGCCGAGCGCCTGCTCGGCGCCGCGTCCGGCGACATCGTGGGCAGGAGCTGGTCCCAGGGCCCGTGGTCGTTCCTGCGACGGAACGGCGACGGCAAGCTCGACCGCCTCGAGGACTGTCGGAGCCTGGTGAGCGGCGCCGAGATCGTCGTCGTCCGGGCCGACGGCTCGCGGGTCGTCGCTTCCATGAACTCCGCGCCGCTCGGCGAGGCGGGTTCCGGGTACGTCGTGGCGGCGCGCGACGTGACCGAGGGCGCCGAGCTCGCCGCGCTCAAGACGGCGTTCCTTCAGATCGCCGCCCACGAGCTGCGCACGCCGTTGACGCCGCTGCGCCTGCTCCTGGAGCAGACGGCGCGCAGAGCGGCGCGCGGCCAGCCGATCCCCGCGCACACCGTCGAGCGAATGCAGCGGCAGGCGGAGCGGCTGACCACCCTGGTGAACGAGTTGGTCGAGCTGGTGCGGCTCGAACAGGGCGTGCTGCCGGTGTCGCCGCGGGCCATCGATGTCGAGGCGCTCGTCGGCGCGGTGGTCGACGGTTACCGCGAGGAGGTCCCCGATCGCACGGTGCGGGTCGGCGTGAAGCGTCCGGTGATCGCCGACGTCGATCCGGCCCGCATCGAGCGCGTCGTCGACAGCCTGATCGACAACGCCATCAAGTACTCGTCGGGCGACGTCGAGATCGAGGTGGACGGCGACGGGGCGACGGTGCGCGTGAGTGTCTGCGACCGCGGCCCCGGCGTCGCGCCGAAGGACGAGGCGTTCATCTTCAGCCGCTTCTACCGCGCGCCGGCGGTCGAGACGGTCCGGCACGGAGGCCTCGGCCTGAGCCTCGCGCTGTCGCGCGAGACCGTCCGGCGGCACGGCGGCGATCTGACGTACCGACGCCGCGAGGGCGGCGGCAGCGTGTTCTCGTTCACGGTGCCGCGGGCGCACGAGCCGGCCCTCGATCGCGCGTCGGCGCATTGAACGAGCTACGCTCCAGATCGTGAGCACCCGCCGCGCTGCCGCCCGCGTCGCGCCGCTCCTGCGCGTCGTCGCCGCGTTGCTGGCGTTCGTCGCGCTGCTGGTCGTCACGGTGCTCGGCTGCCGCGTGACCGATCGCCTGCTCCTCCACCCGACGACCGAAGCGTTCCCCGACACGCAGGGCGCGGTGCGCGTCACCTTTCCGTCGAAGGAGGGCGACGTCGAGGTCTGGCGCGCCCGCTCCGCTCGCGCGCACGCCGGCGAGCCGGGCGTCTACGTGCTCCGCTTCTACGGCAACGCCGATCGCGCCGACCGGTGGGCCGGCGCCGAGGCGCGAGGGCTCCCGTTCGCCGCCGAGCTGTGGGGCGTGAACTACCCCGGCTTCGGCGGCAGCGGCGGCTCGGCGTCGCTGCGCGGCGTCGCCGAGAGCGCGCTGGTCGCATTCGACGCGATGAAGAAGCGCGCCGGGAACAAACCGATTTTGGTGTTCGGCACCAGCATGGGCACCACCGCGGCGCTGTACCTCGCGGCCCACCGCGAGGTCGAGGGCCTCGTGCTGCACAACCCGCCGCCGCTCCGTCAGCTGATCCGCGGTCGCTACGGCTGGTGGAACCTCTGGCTGCTCGCGGTGCCCGTCGCCTGGGGCGTCCCTTCCGAGCTCGACAGCATCGACAACGCCGCGCACGCGCGCGCACCGGCGATCTTCGTGCTCTCGCAGGAGGACGAGATCGTCCCGCACGACTACCAGCTCGCCATCCGCGACGCGTACGCCGGCCCGAAGACCACCTTCGTGATGCCGGGCGCGCGGCACAACGATCCGATCCCCGACGAGACGCAGCGCGCGATCGACAAAGCGCTCGAGGCGATCGTCGCGGGGCGGAGCCATTGACGCCTGGTCGACCTTCGACCGGGCTCGCGCGAGCCCCGGCGCGGCGATCGGGACGATCGGCGACACAACTCGTAAACTGCCTCCGTGGCCTGGTTCGCACTCCGCTACTCCGTCGTCCCCGACTACCTCGAGCGCCGCACGGCGTTCCGCACCGAGCACCTCGCCCTCGCGCGGGCCTCGCAGGCGCGCGGCGAGCTCGTCCTGGCGGGCGCGTTCTCCGATCCGCCCGACGGCGCCCTGCTCCTCTTCCGCGCCGACGACCGGAAGGTCGCCGAGGACTTCGCGAGAGGCGATCCGTACGTGAAGAACGGCCTGGTCACCCACTGGGACGTGCGAGCGTGGACGGTCGTGATTGGTGAGTAGCGCCGGCTCGCGCCGGCGGGCGAGTGAGCCGCGGACGGGCTATCCTGCTCGCGTGGTGCTCTCCCCGCGTACCCACCTGCCGCGCGTCACGCCGTCGAGCGCGTCGAGCGCGTCGAGCGCGTCGAGCGCGGCGACGTGGCTCGGCGCCGCCGTCTTCGCGTTCTTCCTCGCGGCGCCGCGCGACGCTTCGGCGTTCTGCCGCACGACGACCTGTCGCGACGCGTCCTGCCCGACCGACGCCGACGGCTGCGTGACGAGCGGCGCCCCGCTGCACTGGCCGACCAGCTGCATCGGCTTCAGCGTCGACGCGCGCATGTCGCGCAACCTCCCCGAGGCCGCGACGCGCACCGCGATCGAGCGCGCCTTCCTCGCGTGGACCGAGCGTGACTGCGGCGACGGGCGCGCCAGCCTGACCTTCAGCCCGCTCGCCGACACGACCTGCGGCGCGGTCGGCTACCGCAAGGAGGGCGCGAACGTGCACGTGATCACGTTCCGCGACGACGACTGGAGCTACCGCGGCGTCGACAACTCGCTCGCCAAGACGACGGTCACCTTCGACGCGAGCACCGGCGAGATCCTCGACGCGGACATCGAGGTCAACACCGCGACCAACCCGGTGACCACCGGCGACAAGGACGTGCGCTACGATCTCCAGTCGATCCTCACGCACGAGGTCGGGCACCTGATCGGCCTCGCGCACACGCCCGACTCCGAGGCGACCATGTTCGCCGCCTACCAGACGGGCACGACCGATTTCCGCACCCTCGCAGGCGACGACGTGCGGGCGATCTGCGCGGTCTATCCGCCGGGGCGCGCGGCGGCCTGCGCGCCCACCCCGCGCGGCGGGCTGCTGCGATCGTGCGACGCGCCTGCGGGTGAAGAGGGCGGCTGCGCGTTCGGGCCGCCGCGCGTACGCTCTCCGGCGTCAGTCGTCACGTTCGCCGTGCTGTCGCTGCTGCTCGCCGCGCGGCGCAGGTCGCAAGGGTCCGCATGAAAACGCTCTCCGTCCTTCCTTTGCTCGTCGCCTCCTGGTCGATCGCCGCGCTCCCGACCGGGTGCTCGAGCGACTCCGGCGGCGGCGACACGCAGCGCCTCTGCACGCCCGGGAACTTCGTCTACTGCCGCTGCGCCGACCTCAGCGAGGGCACCAAGCGCTGCGCCGACGACGGGCAGTCGTTCGACGAGTGCGCGTGCGCGCCGGTCGACGACACCGGCGGACCGGAGCCCGACACCTTCACGCCGCCCGAAGACGTGGCCGTCGACACCAGCCTTCCCGACACCGGGCCGCCGAAGAACGACACGTGTCCGGGGCAGACCCTCGCGGTCGATCCGACCAAGGAGCTCACGCTCAGCGCAGACACCTCGCTGGCCGGCGCCGACTACGCCGGGGCGACGGGCGCCTGCGCGGTCGGCACCGGTCCCGAGCACGTCTACGCGCTCATCCCGACCGGCACCGGCAGCATGACGGTGAAGGTGACCGGCAAGGGCACGATGGACCCGACGGTCTACCTGCGCGAGACCGACTGCGCGACGGGCCCGCAGCTTCGGTGCGGCGAGACGACCGGCGCCGCGGGCGTCGAGACCTTCTCGCAGAACGTCGTCACCGGGCGCACGTACTGGCTGTTCGTCGACGGAAAGGCCGGCAGCGCCGGGGCGTACGATCTCGTCGTCTCGCTGAAGACCGGCGGGTTCTGCGGCGACAACAAGGTCGAGAGCCCCGAGGCGTGCGACGACGGCAACAAGACCTCCGGCGACGGGTGCGGCCCCGACTGCAGCCCGCAGGGCGATCCGGCGAGCGGCGGCACGTGCCCCGGCGTCTCGGTCGACGTCTGGCCGGGCAAGACGGTCACGTTCACCGGAGCGACGAACGCCTACGCCGATTCGTACAAGGCCAGCAGCCCTTGCGCCTTCGGGACGTCGCCCGATCGCGTCTACGCGATCACCGCCCACCAGACCGGGACGTTGAAGGTGAAGCTCGACGCCGACTTCAACGCCGGGCTCTACGCGCGGCAGGCGCCGTGCGCGACCGGCACCCAGCTCGCGTGCGTCAACGCGGTGACCACCAGCGGACCAGGCATCGAGAACCTCTCGTTCGCGGTGACCGACGGCAAGACGTATTACCTGTTCGTCGACGGGTCCTCCGGGGCGAAGGGGAGCTTCACGATGACGATCGGCTGGTGAAACCGGTCGAACGCGAAGAACCTGCGCGGGTGTCATCTCGTCGAGACGCTCGACGGCGGCACTTCGACTGGGGACGAAATCGCCGCAATGGGAGGGCATTCGCGAGCGACGATTGACGCGGATCATGGTAACTATTCGGCCATGTCGCGCTGGAATCTCGCCCTCCTTCCCCTGACCCTCGCCTTCGCCGTTTCCGGAGGTTGCGCGAGCGATCAGGACGACGCGGTCACCGGACCGTCCGACGAAATCGTCGACGTCGGCAACTCGCGGGTGAAGAACCAGTCGATCGGCAACTGCTGGCTGTACGCGTCGGTCGGCTGGGTCGAGGCGCTGCACCTGCGCGCCACCGGCGTCGAGCTCGATCTCAGCGAGACGTACCTCACGTTCTGGGACTGGTACGAGAAGCTCACCCGCGCGACGAGCGCCCCGCCCGAGTCGATCACCACGGGCGGCTTCTTCACCACCGCGACGCGCCTGATGAACACCTACGGCCTCCTCGACGAGGGCGTGTTCATCCCCGGCGAGGCCACGACCGATCGCTCCGCCGCGCAGTCGCAGGCCGAGTCGTACGTGAACAACTCGCTCAAGAGCGGCGTGCTGCGCACCGACCGCTCGCCGGCGACGGTGCGCAAGGAGCTGGCGAAGGCGTTCGGCCTCACGCCGCAGGTCGTCGCGTACCTCGATCAGACCTTCGGTCCCGCGGCGCCGAAGCTGGGCACGGTGCCCGCCGGGTTCCCGCTCCGCAAGACCAGCGATCTGGTCGTGGCGCAGAAGAAGGCCGGTCAGCCGGTCGCAAACGTGAAGCTCCGCGACGAGATCTACCGCTGGCGCGAGTACACCAAGCCGACCGATCGCGGCCAGCTGCGCAACTACCTCCGCCGCGTACAGAAGGCGCTGCACGACGCGCAGCCGGTGCTCATCGTGTGGAACGTCGACTGGGAGTCGCGCGACCGCGTCTCGGGCACGTTCCCGAAGATGCAGCCGTCCGCGAAGATCGACGGCGTGCACATGACGATCCTCGAGGACTACCAGGCGGCGTACGTGCCCAACATCGGCACCCTGCCCGCCGGCGTGACGGTGACCGACACCACCATCCTCAACGCCGCCCTCGCCGCGCAGGTCGAGATCCCCTTCTTCCGCATCAAGAACTCGTGGGGCAACACCGCCGATCCGAGCGGCTCCGGCGCGTTCAAGGGCTACGCCGACCTGTACGGCGGATACCTGTTCCCGACCGACACCACCGCGCCCGCGGGCCTCATCTCCTTCACGCTCCCGAGCGACTACGACACGAACGTGCCCGCCGGCATCGCGCCCGATCTGTGCGAGAAGGCCGCGGCCGACGGCAACTACTGCGCGAGCGGGCTCGGCGCCACGTCGACCGACAAGCGCCTGTTCACCTGCGACACCGGGATGAGCGGCAAGGTGCAGACCTGCGCCTCGCTGTGCAAGAAGGGCGCGACGGGCGGCACCGACGCGTGCGGCGAGCCGCCGCCGCCCAACCCGTGCGAGAAGGCCACCTCCCCCGGCAAGTACTGCGGCAGCGCGCTCGGCATCGCCTCCGGCCAGCCCGGCTACTCCACGCTCTACAGCTGCCAGAAGGACGTGAACGGGACCTGGATCTCGCCGGGGACCGAGTGCCCGAAGGGCTGCATCATCTACACGTCGATGTCAGACCGCTGTAAGCCCTGACGTCTCGTTCGCAGCGTCACTCTGATCGGTCGCGTCGCGTCGACGAGCTTCGTTTGCGCGACACGTCCGCGTCCTGTCTACTGACGGGACTGCCATGCTGGCCTCCGACCCCCAGATCGCCGTCGGAGCGATCCTGCTCGGTGAGGTCCTCATCGAGCAGGAGCTCTGCCTCGGCGGCCTCGGCGCTCTGTACCGCGCCTCGGTGTCGGGCACCGGGCCCGTCTTCGCACGCGTGATGCGCTCCAGCGCGCTCGCGCTCGCGCGCGAACGATTCCCGCGCGAGGTGTCGGTCGTGCGTCACGCCGAGCACCCCAGCATCGTGTCGCCCACGCAGGCCGCGATCGAGGGCGATCTGGCGGTCGTCGTCTACGAGCCGACGACGGGGACGCCGTTGTGCACCACGCTGCACGAGCTCGGCGCCCCCACGATGGCGCTCTCGGAGGTCGGCCGGATCGTGAGCGAGGTCGCCGAGATCCTCGATCACGCGCATCGCCAACCCGTGCGGCTCGTGCACGGCTCGCTGTCGGCGTCGAGCATCTTGCTCGCAGGGGCCAAACGCGCGGTGCGCTTGCTCGACCTCGGGCTCGTCCAGGCGCTCGAGCAGGCGGACGTGTTCGCCGAGGCGCGATGGGACGTGCTCGATCCCCGGGCAGCTTCGCCCGAAGTGGTGACGCGCACCTTTCCGATCGAGGAGGCGACCGACGTGTTCGGGTTGGCGACGGTCGCCTTCGGATGCCTCACCGGACGGCCGGCGTTCCCGGCGCGCAATCCGGCAGAGGCGCAGGCGATGATCGCCTCGGGCAAGCGTCCGAGCGCTCACGCGCTCCGTCGCGAGCTGAGCCCGGACGTCGATCGGGTGCTCGAAGCCGCGTGGTCCGTCGATCCGCGAGGCCGGCCGCTCGAGGTGCTGGCCTTCGCCGACGCGCTCGCGGTTTCGCTCGCGCGCTCGGTGTCCCGATCCGTTGCGCCTCCGAGAGACGCACGTCCGCCCGGAGGATCGGGCGCTGCACCGCTCGACGAAGCGCCGCTCGACGAGGAAGACCCGACGGCGGTGGGCGATATCCCGCTGAACGCGCGCCGGGCGATGACGCTGCCCTTCGGGCTCAAGACGAACCCGCCGCGTTCGGAGCCGCCGCCGGCAGGCGGCCCCGTGACCGTCCCGCGCATGGTCCCCGCCGAGGCGATGGACGCCGCGCGCGGCTCCGAGCGGACACCTGCCGCCGCCGCGCAGCCCGACGTGGTCACCGCGGCGCGCTCGGAGCCGTCGGCGATCGCTGCACCTCCGGGAGGGCCGCCGATGCACGAGGAGCGAGAGCCCCTTCGGGTGGTGAGCGTCACGGCGCTCGTCGTCTCGCTCGTGATCGGGAGCGCGATCATCGTCGGAGCCGCGTTGGTCGGCGGCAGCATCCTGGTTTCGCGTCGCACGCTCCAACAAGCCCCCGTCACGCCCCCGGTGGTCGCGCCACCTGAAACGGCCTCCCCTCCCAGCGCGTTCCCTCCCAGCGCGTCAGGGCCGTTCGTCGCGCCACCGCCGGCGCCGAGCGTCGAGCCTCCGGCGAAGCCCGCGCCGGCCGCGAGCGCTGCGGCGCCTATCGGCGAAGCGGCGCCTGCGAGCACGCTGTGGCCCGAGCTGCCGAAGGAGCCCGGTCTGCGTCCGAGCCCGAAGGCGATCGAGACGTTGCGTGAACGCCTCAAGATCGCCTTCGAGCCCTGCGTGAAGATGACCCCGAAGCCCCCGCCGGGAATGCCGTGGATGCTCCACCTCGAGCTCGACGGCCCGAGCGGGCGTCCGATCCTCGTCGAGGCGTCGAAGCCCTACAAAGGCACGCTCGCCGGCGCGTGCGTCGTTCGCGCGGCGCTCGATGCGCGCGTGCCGCCGTTCGACAGCGCGCGCTGGGCGATCGACCTGCGCTTCGGCCCGACGTAGCCGACGCACGGCCGCGCGCTCACCGTGCGCTACCCGCTCCGCGGCGGGTCGAGCGCCTTCGCGGCCATCGCCGGACCGACCGTCTGGACGACGGTGGCGATCGCCTTGCCGGCCGCCGTCACCGCGAACGTCTTGTCGAACCCGACCGAGAGGCACGTGCTGATGAAGGTCAGCGCGTCGAGGTAGCTCCGCACCCTGCGGTTGTGGCCGTGCTCGGCCTGGTAGAAGGCCCACGCGCCGCCGAGGACCGTGGCGGCGAGGACGTCGAGGGGATCTCGCGCGACCGCGTCGCGGAGTCCCTGCTTCACGCCGTTCCAGCTCACGTCGACGCCGCGCGCGCCGAGCGCGCTCGCTCCCACGAGGAGGAGCGCGCCGAGCGTGACGGGGTCGAGGCGCGAGCGATTCTTCGCGGGGTTCACGGGACCGATGGCTCGCGTGGTCATGGCTTCACTCCGCAGGTGACATCGGTGACATCGGTGACATCGGTGACGACGGGGACCCGGCTGACACGGGCGCCGCGTGGTGGGTGGGCTCCTGCGTCTCCGAGATCACGTCGACGTCCCGCGTGAGCGGCTGGAGCTCGGGGCCGAGCTCGCCGAGCAGCTGTTTGGCGCGCTCGGCGATGCTCGCCGCCTCGGGCGACGACTGCGCGAACGCCATGAGCTCCTTCATCATCGGGTACGCGGCGCCGGCCTCGAGGATCGTCTTGAGGATGGGCGAGGTGCTCCCGAAGAGCGGGCTGCCGCTGCCGTTCGAGGTGCCGTTGCCGGTCTGCAGGACCTTGATCTCCGAGATGTGACGCGCCGGCTCCATCAGCTCCCTGGCGAGCGAAGGCGCCTGCTTGATCGCCTCGACGGCGACGTCGCGGAGGAGGAACTTGAGCGACAGCTGGTTCTCCGCCTCGACGTGCTTCCTGCGCGCCTCCGCCTCGGCGGCGCCGCGCGCGAGGTTCGCTTCGGCGAGGATGCGGATCGCCTCGGCCTCACGCGCCGCGGCGATCGCGCTCGCCTCGGCCTCGGCCTTCTGCACGTTCGCGCGACCCTGCGCCTCGTTGAGGACCGCGTCGGCGAGCGCGCGACGGACCTGCGCCTCGGCCTCGGCCTCGATGACCTTGATCTGACGCTCGCGATCGGCCTTGGCGGTCTCCTCGACGGTGACGATCGCCTGACGCGCGCGCTCCTCCTCGGCGAGCGCGAGGGCCTTGGCCGCCTCGGCGCGGGCCTTCTCCTCCTCGGCCTCCGTGACGGCGATCTGCTTGGCGATGCGCGCGACCTCGATCGCCTTCTCCTTCTCGACGAGCGAGGCCTCGACGACCTTCTCCTTCTCGACCATGGCGGCCTCGATCTCGCGGCGCTTGGCGATCTCGGCCGCCTGCTGCCCCTTCTCGGCGAGGATCTGCGCCTCGCGCTCCGCCTTCACCTTGGCCGCGAGCGCGACGGCGATGGCCTTCTCCTGCTCGATGCGCGCGGTCTCCACGGCGCGCTGCTTCTCGTAGGCGGCGAGATCGCGCGACTGCTCCTGGATGTAGACCGCCTTCGCCGTCTCGGCAGACTGGATCGCGGCGTACTCCTGCACGCGCCGCGCCTGATCGGCCTCGGCCATCTTCTGCGTCTGCTCGAGCTCGAGCGAGCGCTGGCGCGCGCGGACGTTCTGCTCCTGGATGGCGTTGTCCTTCGAGCGCTGGATCTGGTTGGTCTTCTCGCGGTTGGTCTGGACGCTCTCGGTGATCGCGCGCAGGCCGTCGGCGTCGAACACGTCCCGCTCGTCGAGCTCGTTCACCGGCACCATGGCGAACGCGGTGATGGAGACGTTCTCGAGCGTCAGGCCGTTCTTCTTCAGCTCCTCGGCGAGCACGCCCTGGATCGACTCGGCGAACTCCTTGCGCTGCGTGTGGAGGGTCATGAACGTCTTGTTGGCCGCGACCGAGCGGAGGGCGTCGGTCAGCTTGCCCTCGATGAGATCGCCGATGGCGTGCTCGTCGAGGTTGCGCTCGCCGAACGAGCGCGCCGCCGCCAGCACGTCCTCGGCGATCGGCTCGACCTTGATGTAGAGCTCGGTGCTGACGTTCGCCTTGATCTTGTCGGCGGTGACCAGCGCCATCTTGCCCGCGCGCTCGACGCTCAGCTTCACCGAGCGGAGGCTGACGCGCTGCAGCTGGTGGAGGATCGGGTAGACCATGATGCCGCCGCCGATCACCACGTGGTTGCCGCCGGCGCCGGTGCGCACGAGCGCCTCGTCGGTGCCGCAGCGGCGGTAGAACCTGGCGATGGCCGTCATCGACACGGCGAGCAGGAACACGCCGGCGAAGATGGCGAGCCCGATGATGAGGAGCCGCGAATCGCTCGCGAGTCCGTCGACGATGGTCGTCTGCATACGAGTGGACATGGCTTTACCTCCGCGCCCTCGTCATGGACGAGGGACCTCCGTGCCCTCGCGTGGAGGGCGTGGAACGAGACGTCCGAGTTGAGCTCGGAGCGAAGTCACGCACGCGGCGCGCGGCAGGCGCACGCGTGCTCGGTTGCGCGGACGAGCGGTCGCCGACCGCGCGCGCTCACGGCCTGGCGGCGGCTTCGTCGTAGGGCGCGACGAGCAGGCGCCCGCCGTCGTAGTCGACGACGACGACCCTCTCGTGCTCTCGCGCCGGACGAGCGCCGGGTGCGAGCTGGCACATCAAGCGCAGATCGTGGCCGCTCTTGTCTCGGATGCGGACCTCGCCGAACGATTCGTCGACCTTCGACGAGATCACCACGCCGTCGTGCCCCACGAGCTCGCCACGGGACGTCGCCGCGTGCGGCGCGATCGCGAAGACCGGCCCGAAGATCCGGCTGAGGAGCGCGACCACGGCGCCGCCCGAGAGCACGCCGGACGGCACCGTCCACACGAGCGACACGAGCGGCGGCGCGGCGCCGAGCCAGCGCGCGTTCAGCGCGAGCCCGGTGATCGCGAAGACCACGGCCCAAGACTGCCACACGATGGACAGCGGGAGCTTTCCGACGCCGACGAAGCTCCAGAGCGCGTCGGTCCAGTGCGCGGCGTCGGCGTCGTGGTCGGCGTCTGCGTCTGCGTCTGCGTCCGCGTCTGCGTCCGCGTCTGCGTCCGCGTCTGCGTCCGCGTCTGCGTCGCCGCCGCCGGCGAGGAGGCCGAGAAGGCCGCTCGCTTGCAGCGCGGCGAAGACGACCGCGATCCCGCCGAGGATCGTGAACGGGGCGTTGGCCGCCGACACGAGGTAGCGCAGGATCGACATGACGTGCTCCTACGCGGGACCGTTCCCGCGTGCGTTGGAACCTAAGACGTCCCCGCACGGAGTGAAGACGGTCGACGACCGATTTCGGGCGGCCGCTCACGATTCCGCACCAGCTGCCGCTGCTGCTGCAACGCCCGGGCCGCGCCCGCGGCGCGCGGCGGTCGGCGCGCCCGATGCATGACGAACCCGAGACGACGGAGGATACTGGGGATGTGGGAGGCGTCGTGGCGGTCGGAGCACGCATCGTGGAGGGCGGACGGCGCAGCGCGCGCCGCGACGCGCGAATGAGCGCGCTGCTCCTCTTGGCCGCTCTTGCGATCGTCGTCGGCTGCGCGCCGGGCGAGCCCTCCGAGCCTCGCCTCTCGGAGCGAGAGCATCCGCTGGTCCGCGGCACCCCGACCGAGGGGTTCCCCGCGGTGGTCGCGATCGTGAGAGCCGCCGATCCGACGAGCGTCCGCTGCACCGGCACCCTGATCGCCGAGCGCGTCGTCCTCACCGCGGCGCACTGCGGGGTGCAGCTCGAGCCCGCGTCGTTCGCGGTGTTCTTCGGCAGCGACGTGCGAGCCCCGGGCACGCTGCTGCCGCTCGTCGAGGCCAGGGCCCACCCCGAGTACGACGGGAGCGCGACGCACGATCTCGCCCTCCTCCTGCTCGAGCGCGTCGCGCCGACGGCGCCGGTGCGGCTGCTCGCGACACCGCCGGTCGCCGCCGCGCCTTGGCCGCTGCGGCTCGTCGGGTTCGGCGTCACCGAGGCGAAGGCGGGCGACACCGGCCGCAAACGCGAGGGGCTCACCCAGACGACCGAGGTGACGGCGAGCTACGTGGTGCTCGGGGCCGATCCGGCGCTCGCGTGCAGCGGCGACTCCGGCGGGCCGGCGTTCAGCGAAGGCGGCGAGCTCGCCGCGGTGATCAGCCGCGGCGACGTCGACTGCGCGCTCTACGGCAAGGCGACGCGCGTCGACGTCCA
Source organism: Deltaproteobacteria bacterium (assembly GCA_016182965.1). Taxonomy (GTDB): domain Bacteria; phylum Myxococcota_A; class Polyangia; order Polyangiales; family JADJMO01; genus JALHOE01. The sequence continues at coordinate 16,474 of JACPFM010000004.1, forward strand.
TCTTCGCACGTTCATCGAGCCCTACCTTGCGGCGAGGGCACCCGGCACCGTCGCCGTCGGCCAGCGGTGCTCGTACGACGAGCACTGTCGCAGCGGGCTCTGCGTGCGCGCAGCCGACGAGCCTGCCATCCGCTACTGCAGCGCCCGCTGCGCCGACGACCGCGCGTGCGCCGCGCCGATGCGCTGCACGGCCGGCGAGTGCCGCTACACACTGCCGAGCCCGGGCGCGATCGGCGCTGCGTGCCGCGAGCACGCCGAGTGCGTCGTCGGCGAGTGCCTCGACCTCGGCTTCTGCAGCGTGCGGTGCGTCGACATCGCCGGGTGTCCGAGCGGCTTCTCGTGCAAGCACCTCGGCGACGTGCGCTTCTTCTGCGTCGCCGCGCCGCCGCCCGCGGCCGAAGACGGTTCGTGCGCCGCGGGCGCGCCGCGCCCGATCCCGGCCGGCGGCGCGCTCGTCGTGTTCGCAGCGCTCGTGCTCGCGCGGCGAGGTCGCCGATCATCGGCGTCGGAGCGGCGTCGGCTCGGCCGGTGACGCGCCCTCAGGGATGAGGCCGCCGTTCGTCGGGCTCGTCACCGACGAACGGCGCGCGGATCCAGCGGTCCTCGTCCCCGTCGTACAGCCCGCCCCGGCGGACCGCACAGTCGAAGCAGAGGTACTCCTCGGGCGACACCGCGAACGCGCGGTCGGTCTCGGGCGAGATCGGCGACTTGCAGTCGATGCACTGGTAGAGCTCGTCGTATTCCTCGCGCTCCATCGCCGACATGACGTGCCAGAAGCACGCCATCGACTGCCGAGGCGCACGGGAGTGATCAGCGCTCAGACGGGGTGCGCCTCGGTCTCCGGCCAGAACCCGCGCTCGACCGACGCGTAGTCGGCCTCGACGTCGAGCCGCGCGAGCACCGAGTAGAAGCCGAACTGCAGCCGGTTCATGAACACCATGTCCTCGGGCATGGCGAAGAACTCGCTGTCGTCGGCGCGGCGCGCCTCGAGGGCCATCTCCTTGGCGAGCTCCACGAGCGACGCCGCGTAGGGGCGCGTGATGCGATACGGACGATGGAACAGCGGCTCGAAGCAGCGGCGGGTGTAGGCGACGGCCGTCTTGGCGAGGAGCCCGGGCTTCGCCTGCAACAGCTGCATGAATCCGTTCGCGAACGCCTGCACGTCGCGCTGGTGCGCGGCGCGGTGCATCACGCGGGCCCAGCGGATGTTGTGATCGGGCACCGGCTGCACGCACCCGAAGTCGAGGAACACCACCGAGCCGTCGCGGAACAGGTAGTTGCCCGGGTGCGGATCGGCGTTGAAATGCCGGTGCACGAGGATGGCCTTGTAGACGAACCGCCAGAGCGTCTCGGCCCACGCGCGACGCTCGCGATCAGGGGCGGCGCAGGCGTCGTCGAACGAGGCGCCGTGCATGAAGTCGGTGGTGAGCACGCGGGTGCTCGACCGGTGCGCGTGCACGCGCGGCATGACGATGGTGCGGTCGCCGCGGTGGAAGCGGTGGAAGCTCTCGAGCCGCTCGGCCTCGAGCCGGTAGTCGAGCTCCTCGCGGAAGCGCTGGCGCACCTGCTCGAGCTGCTCCTTGGTCTTGAAGCGCTTGCCGACGACGCTGCCGACCACCATCTGCAGGATGCCCGCGTTGGCGAGGTCGGCGTCGAGCGCCTTCACGATGCCCGGGTGCTGCACCTTCACGGCGACCTCGATCGGCTCGTCGCCCGACTCGGGCGCGATGGCGGCGCGGTGCACCTGCCCGATCGACGCGCTGGCGATCGGCGCCTCGTCCCAGCGCAGGAACAGCCGATCGACGGGCGCGCCGAGCTCCTCCTCGACGAGGCGCCGGATCTCCACCGGGCTCGAGGTCGGCGCCGCGGCGCGCAGGCCCTTCATGGCCGTCTCGTAGGCGGCGCGCTGCCCCTCGGGCACCACGCCGTCGACGTAGCTGGCCATCTGCCCGACCTTCGCCGCGAGACCGCGGAGCGTGCCGAACACCTCGGCGGCGTGCTTCGCGGCCGACGCGCCGTCGGAGTCGCCGAGCGCAGAGGCGCCGACCCGCAGGCCGGCGCCGGCGAGGCGCGCGAGCCGGCCGAGGCGCCCTTCCGGGAGCTTCTTCGGGTCCGTCACGTCAGGTTCGCTCGAGCGCGGTCAGGAACGGGTTGAGATAGCCCGGGGCGCGCGCGACCACGCCGGCGAAGCCCTTGCCGCCGGTCTTGGTGCGCTTCACGTCGGCGAAGACGCCCTCGCTGATCGCCGTCCAGATCGACTTCGCCTGCACCTCGTGCAGCAGCTCCACCGCCTCGTCGAGCACCTGACGCGCGCGCGTCTCGATGATGCCGTCGGGCTTGAAGGAGATCTCGTCGCCGAGGTGGCGCGCCGCGCCGAACGCGTACTTCGCCGCCTTCAGCGAGAGGTAGCGGTCCATCAGCAGCGGGTTGTGGATGGCCTCGGAGAACATGCCGAGCAGCTGGATGGATTGATCGGTCGTCACGCCCGCGAGGTTGAACATCATGTCGTGCACGTGCGACTGCATGATGTCGCCGGTCTTGAACTTGGTCGGCGGCATCCACTTGATCGGGTGGCGCGGGAAGATCTGCCGGACCAGCTGCGCCTGCGCGAGCTCGAGGAGGAAGCTGTCCTCGATGGCGGGGTTGATCTCGAACGCGTGCCCGAGGCCGAGCAGCTCGTCGGGCAGCCCGGCGCGGTGCGCGAACGCCTCGTTGATGAACTGCGAGGCGAGCACGGTGTGCGCGCGCTCCACCGCGTCGGCGGTGGTGAGGTAGTTGTCCTCGCCGGTGTTGATGACGATGCCGGCGCGCTTGACGATGCGGCGCGATACGTACTGATCGACGAACGTGCGGGACATGTTGATGTCGCGGAAGAGGATCCCGTACATCGCGTCGTTGAGGAGCATGTCGAGCCGCTCGACGGCCGCCATCCAGGCGATCTCGGCCATGCAGAGGCCGCTCGAGTAGTTCGTCTGCATCACGTACCGGTCGTGACGCAGCGTGGCCTCGTCGAGGGCGCGGCGGATGATCGCGAAGTTCGCCTGGGTGGCGAAGGTGCCGCCGTACCCCTCGGTGGTCGCGCCCTCGGGCACGTAGTCGAGCAGCGACTGCGCGGTCGCGCGGATGACCGCGACGACGTCGGCGCCCGCGTACGCGGCGCCCTTGGCCTGCACCGCGTCGTCGTAGATGTTGCCGGTGGCGACGATGACGTACTTGAGCGGCGTGCCGGGCTGCCCCGTGCGCGGGTGCTCGGCGCGCAGCGCCTCCTTCTCGCGACGCGCGGCGTCGATGCGCCCGAGCGCGGCGTCGACCACGCCCACGAGCGCCCGCTCGGCGCTGGCGCGGTCGTCGGCCGAGAGCGGCGGCCGCACCGCGTCGGCGAGCGCCTCGAGCTCGGGCCCGAAGGCGAGGCGCTCGGCCGCTTCCTGAACGGTGCCGGAATGCCGCGCCATCGACAGGCCGACCGCGGCGCAGGCGCCGTCGGCGAGGGCGCCCGCGGCGCGCAGCCGATCGACGAGCCGGTTGACCAGCGGCACACCCTGGTCGTCGACGCCCTCGACGCCGAGCGCGCGCAACGTGACGCGCTCCACGCCGACGGTGGTGTGCGCATCGATGAACTGCTGGACGTCGGAGGCGATGGCGTCGGCGAGCTCGCGGCAGCGCGCGACCTTCGCTTCGTCCATGGGAACGCGGGCCATGCACACCCTGTAGTCGGAGCCCCGCCCGAAGTCACCGGCGCGGGCACGACGCCGCCACGGCCGAGACACAGGGGCGGAGCGTTGGCGTATGCTCCGCCCGGTGGGAGACCGAGGCCAAGGGTTCCGGCGCGAGTGGCTCCAGCCCGTCGTCCTCTTGACGACGGTCGCCGCGGTCGCCTTCGCGCTGCTGTACGTCCTCGATCATTACGTCACCGGCGGCAAGGCCGCCGAGACGCCCGGCGGCGCGTTCGCCACGTACGTCAACTTCGATCAGGACCACATCACCGACGCGGTCAGCTCCCTCGGGAGCATGATCGCCGCGGTCCTCGGCATCGTGATCACGGTCGTCAGCATCGTCGTGCAGCTGTCCGCCGAGCGGTACACCGGCGTCACCACGATGTTCTTCAAGGACCGCATCAACGTGTCGGTGATGGCGTTCTACGTCGTCGCCTGCGTGTGCGGCGTCTGGCTGAGCATGTCGGTGCGCGCCGCGTTCGTCCCGCGCGCGACGGTGCTCGCGGTGATGGGCACCTGCACCATCGGCCTCGTGATGATGGCGCCGTACTTCGCCTACGTGTTCCGGTTCCTCGAGCCGCAGAACATCATCGGGCGCATCCGGCGCGACGCCATCGACCACGCCCGCCGCGGCATGGGCGAGACCGATCGGGCGAGGCGCGATCAGCTGCAGGCCCAGCTGCTGTCGTCCATGGAGGAGCTCACCGACGTCACGAGCAACTCCATCTCCGGCAAGGACAAGATCATCGCCAGCCGCGCCGTCGACGCGCTGAAGGACCTCGCGGTCGAGTACGTGCAAGGCAAGAGGTCGGCGCACGCCGGGTGGTACGCCATCGGCGCGGGCATCCGCGACAACCCCGACTTCGTCGCGATGGCCCCCGAGTCGCTCGGCGATCTCGAGCAGCGCCGCACCTGGGTCGAGTGGAAGATCATGCGGCAGTACCTCGGCATCTACAACGAGGCGCTGCACTCGATGAAAGACATCAACTACCTGGTGGCGATCGACACGCGCTACCTGGGCGAGGCGGCGATCGCGGCCAACGACGACGATCTGCTCACGCTCTGCCTGTGGTTCATGAACTCGTACCTCCGCGCCACGCTCAACGCGAAGGACGTGCGCACCGCCTACAACATCCTCAACCAATACCGGCTGCTCATCGAGGCGATGCTCCGCGCCGGCAACGGCGCGCAGGCGGTGACCGCGATCGGTCACATGAAGTACTACGGGCACGTCTCGTTCAACATGAGCCTCTCGTTCGTGACCGAGACGGTCGCCTACGACGTCTGCGCCCTGGTGGAGCTCGCGCACGAGCTGAAGATCACCGAGGAGGAGACGCTCCTCCGCATGTTCCTCGACCTCGATCGGTCCGCCGAGGAGCGCGGCCAGGAGCAGGCGCTCAAGGGCGTGCGCAAGGCGCAGGTCAAGCTCGCGACCTACTACCTGACGGTCGGCGAGGCCGACAAGGCGCGCCGCATCCGCGAGGACATGGAGGTCGAGCCGCGCGAGCGGCTGCGCGCCATCCGCGACGAGCTCGAGCGCGTCGACTCCAAGGACTTCTGGGAGATCATCGATCGCGGCCGCAACTTCGAGTACATGCCGCCCGAGCAGAAGGCCCGCATGCGCGAGTTCTTCGCCTTCCTCGACGCCGAGCGCACGCCGCGCCCGGCGATGACCGCGGAATAGTCGTCAGTCGTCAGTCGTCAGTCGTCAGCACACGAGATGGACCGCAAGACGGATCGAGCGACGACGTCTCCCGACGAGCGCTCGGCGCTCGGCTCTCCGCTCTCGGCTCTCGGCTCTCGGCTCTCCGCTCTCGGCTCTCGGCTGACGACTGACGACTGACGACTGACGACTGACGACTGACGACTGACGACTGACGACTTCTCAAAAGCCCGCAGGCGCGCACGTCGAGGTGTACTTGTAGACCGAGTAACCGCCGCTGGTCACCGTGAGGTAGTTCTCGGCCGCGTCGGACGTCGGCGCGCGGATGCGGATCTCACGGCCGTCGTTCGGGTCTTGGATCGCGACCACCGGCTTCTTCTTCAGCTCGGTCACCACGGCCGTGACGAACGCGTCGCGATCGAGCACGCGCACGCTCTCGCCGAGCGCGTCGGCGAGATCGAGGTACGGGGGCGCGGTGGCCTTCACCGCCTCGATCGCGTCGCGCACGTTGCCGCGGAACAGCGGCACGTCGTACTTCACGCAGTACTCGCCGGGATCGCCGCCGCACGGGGTGCAGGCGAGCGTGCCGCCGCAGCCGTTGGGGATGTTCCCGCACTCGACGCCGAGGCACTCGGTCTTGCACGAGCCCCCGCCCGAATCGGGGCTCGCTTCGGGGGCGGCAGTGTCGACGGCGGAGGTGTCGGGCGGGCTGCTCTCGGCGGAGGTGTCGCCCTCGGGAGCGCCGCCGACGTCGACGCTCGCGGTGTCGCTCCGCGCGGCGTCACCCGAGTTGCCTCGCTCGAGATCGACCGCGGAGCCGCCCGCGACGCAGCCGCCGAGCGCGACGAGCGCCACGAGCGCCTCGACCGCGACAACCGCGGCGAGTCGAGCGGCGCACGCGCGAAAGCGCCCGGAACGATCCACCTCGCCAATGTGGGCTGGAAGCGTCCGCCGAGCAAGCGCGCGATCGGCTTGATAGGCTCACGGCATGAACCCGAACGCGTCGCCGCTGCTCCGGCTCGCGGCGCTCGTCGCCTGTGGAGTCCTCACCGCGTGCGGAGGCTCGACCGAGTCTCCTGCGACCCCGCCGACCGACGCCGCAGCCGAGACAGCCGCCGACACGTCGACGATCGACGCGCCGACCTGCGACGCGACGACCTGCAGCGCGCCGGGCTCGGTGTGCCGCGCCGGAGCGTGCGTGGCCGACTGCCGGTTCGCCGGCGCGGTCGCCTGCGGGTCCGGCGACGCGTGCGACTTCACCGACGGCAAGTGCAAGCCGCCCTCGGCCGCGTGCTTCCTCCCCGCCGTCTTCGAGCCGTGCGGCGACGCCAAGTCGTGCGGCCCGGGCCTGATGTGCGACGGCAAGGGTTCCTGCGTGCTCGCCGGGATGGCCTGCACCGGCGACGCCTGTGACGCGACGGGTCGCTGCTGGGCGACCGGCTGTCCGTGCGAGCGCCCTGCCCCGCGGTGCACGACCGCCACGCTCGACCAGCTCAACACGGCGACCTTCGTCGGATCGCCGGTGAACGGTCGCGATCAGGAGGGCGCGGTCGATCTCGATTTCGACGACGTGTGCACCGCCTACGCGGTGACCATGATCTCCGGGCCGGACTACCTGCGGCAGCTCGCGCCCGACGGGACGCTGACCTCGTGGACCAGCACCACCAACCTCAACATGGGTCAGGTCGCGGTGCTCCGCGTGCCCAACGGCGAGTTCAAGGAGCTCGGCGACGTCGCGGCGACCTACATCTGCTGCGCGTCGTGCGGCTGCGTCGAGACCGGCGAGGATGGGCGCCTCGGCGTCGTGCACCTCGATCGCGCGAGCACGACCCGGCCGCTCCCCAACGTGCTGCCCGCGAAGGCGACGAGCGGCAGCGGACCGTTCGGCAGCCCGACGCTCGACGCCGGCCCGTACGCGCTCACCTGGGGCGCCGACAATGCGCTGTACGCGGGGAACATCGAGACGAACGGCGACTTCGTGCGCGTCGATCTGGCGGCCAAGACGACGAAGAACGTCACCACGTTCCTCGCGCGCGTCACGGCGGCGGCGATCTACGATCTCGCGCGGCTCCTCGTCGCGACCGAGGGCGGCAAGGTCTACCTGCTGACGACCGCCACCGGCGATCGCAAGGAGTGGGCGGCGCTGCCCGGTCACGTGACCAGCCTCCGTCGCGACAAGTTCACCGGGCGCGTCTACGCGGAGGTCGCGACCAAGCCGCCGCAGATCCTCGAGATCGCGGCGGACGGGACGGGCGCGAAGCTCTTCCAGACGCCGCCGCGGCTCGGGCGCATCACCATCGCGCCGGACAACCACCTCTATCACCTCTCGGTCTTCCCCGAGGTGTTCTGGAAGGCGAAGACCAGCATCGTGCGCTGGCCGCTGCCGGCGACGCGCTGAGCCGGGCCTCGAGGCCGGCGGCGCGCCCGCGGCGATCGGCGAGCGCCGCTACTCCCAGGCGCGCGTCGGGTCTTCGTAGAAGAACGCGCCGCCGCCCGGGTCGGTCGCGAACAGCACGAACCACCCGCCAGGGACGGTCGCGCGATACGCCTCGTGCGTCGCGCCGCCGCTCGACACGTGGCGGAACGCCTCCCACTGCAGCAGCATCGACGCGCGGGCGAACGGCGCGGTGCCGATCAGGGTGGCGCCGCTGTCGAGCGCGCGGATCTTGTCGGCACCCCACGCGTGCGGCGGGTCGCGGAAGAAGAACACGCCGCCGCCCGGCTTGACGGTGAGCATGACGAACCAGCCGCCGGGTACCTGCGCGCGGTAGCCCTCGCGCGGCGGCCCGCCGGGCAGGACATGGAGGAACGGCTCCCACTGCAGCGCCGCCTTTCCGGGGCGCGCGCGCTTGTCTTTGGTCGCGCGCGCGGAGGCCTTCGCCTCGGGCAGCACCTCGCCCGACCAGCGATGCGCCGGATCTTCGTGGAAGAACACGCCGCCGCCGAGCTCGCTCGGGATGAGCACCACCCAGCCGCCGGGCACCGCGCTGCGATGTCCCTCGCGGCGCGACCCGTCGGGGAGACGGTGCACGAACGACTCCCACTGCATCTGCACGGGCGCTTCGGGCTTGGAGGGACGGGCCACGCGTGGATGGTACGCCACGGGCCGGGCGCCGGCACGCCGGCCCGTGACGCCGGTCATCAGCGACGCGCGGTGTCGCTACCCGAGCTTACGCCGCAGGAGATCGCCCGCGAGCTTCGCGTTCGCCTTGCCGCCGGTGGCCTTCATCAGCTCTCCGACGAGCACGCCGTACAGCTTGGTCTCGCCGCCGCGGTAGCGCGCGACGAGATCGGCCTTGGCGGCGAGCACCGCGTCGATCGCCGCGCCGAGCGCGCCCTCGTCGCTGACCTGACGGAAGCCGCGCTGCTCGACGATCTGCTTGGGGCTGCCGCCCGACTTCAGCAGCTCGGCGATGACCTCGCGCGCGAGCTTCGCGCCGAGCGTGCCGTCGTCGACGAGCGCGGCCAGCTCGGCGAGCTCGCGCCCACCGAACGCGAGCGAGTCGACGCCGCGCGCTTCGGCCTTCATGGCGCGGTCCAGCTCGCTTCCGACGAGCGTTCCCGCGGTGTCGGCCTTCGCGCCGCTCGCGACGGCCGCCTCGAACAGCGCGGTCAGCCCGGAGTCGGCGATCACACGCGCGTCGTCGGGCGACAGCCCGTGTCGGTCGCGGAGGACCGCCGCCTCGGGCGAGAGCTCCCTCGCCGATCGTGCGGCGGGCTTCGGAGTGGATTGTGCGGCGGGCCTCGGCGCCGCCTCCGGCTTGGGCGCGGGCTTCGACTGCCCCTTCTCGGGAGCCTCGGCCCTCTGTTGCTTGGCCCACGAGTCCTTGAGGGCGACGGTGCGGTTGAACACCAGCGCGCCGGCCTTGGTCTCGGGATCGACGCAGAAGAACCCGTGCCGCTCGAACTGGAAGAGCGCGCCGGGGCTCGCCGAGGCGACGCTCGGCTCGACCTTCGCGAGTTTGATGACGAGCGACTGCGGGTTGAGGAATGTCTTGTAGTCGGCGTCGCCCCGATCGGGGTTCTCGACCGAGAAGAGCCGATCGTAGAGGCGCACCTCGGCGTCGACCGCGTGCGCGGCGCCGACCCAGTGGATGGTGCCCTTGGGCTTCTTCTCGCCGGTGCGATCGACGCTGCAGCGGAGCTCGACGACCTCGCCGCGATCGTCCTTGATCACCTCGTCGCAGCGGATGACCACCGCGTGGCGCAGGCGCACCTCGCCGCCGGGCGCGAGGCGGTGCCAGCCCTTGGGCGGGGTCTCGGCGAAGTCCTCGCGCTCGATGAGGATGGTGCGCGAGAGCGGGAGGGCGCGGGCGCCGCTGCCCTCGGGGACGTCGGCGGGGAAGTACGGCGCCTCGAGCGTCTCGACCTCGCCCTCCGCGACGTTGGTCAGGGTGACCTTCAGCGGATCGAGCACCGCGAGCACGCGCGGCGCGCGCCGGTTGAGGTCGTCGCGCACGCACGACTCGAGGAGCGCGACGTCGACCACGCTGTTGGTCTTGGCCACGCCGATCGCGTCGGCGAAGGCGCGGATCGCCTCGGGCGTGTAGCCGCGGCGACGCAGGCCGGAGAGCGTGGGCATGCGCGGATCGTCCCAGCCGGACACGTGCTCGCCCTCGACCAGCTCGAGCAGCTTGCGCTTGCTCAGCACCGTGTAGGTGATCGCGAGGCGCGCGAACTCGTACTGGTGGGGGCGGGGCTCCGGCACCAGCGCGTCGAGGATCCAGTCGTAGAGCTCGCGGTTGTTCTCGAACTCGAGCGTGCAGATCGAGTGGGTGATGCCCTCGATCTGGTCGGAGAGGCAGTGCGCGAAATCGTAGAGCGGGTAGATGCTCCACGCGTCGCCGGTGCGGTAGTGGTGCGCGCGCCGGATGCGATAGAGCGGCGCGTCGCGCATCTTCATGTTGGCCGCGCTCATGTCGCACTTGGCCCGGAGCGTGTGCGCGCCGTCGGGGAACTCGCCCGCGCGCATGCGGCGGAACAGATCGAGGTTCTCGTCGACGCTGCGGTCGCGGTACGGGCTCGGGCGGCCCGGCTCGGTGACGGTGCCGCGATAGGCGCGCATGTCCGCCTCGCTGAGGCTGCAGACGTACGCCTTGCCGGCGCGGATCAGCTGCTCGGCGAACTGGTAGAGCTGCTCGAAGTAGTCGGAGGCGTGGAAGAACCCGGCCCACTGGAAGCCAAGCCAGCGCACGTCCGCTTGGATGGAGGCGACGTACTCCGGGTCCTCGGTGGTCGGGTTGGTGTCGTCCATCCGGAGGTTGCACGCGCCGCCGTACTGCTGGGCGAGGCCGAAATTCAGGCAGATCGACTTGGCGTGACCGATGTGCAGGTAGCCGTTGGGCTCCGGCGGGAACCGGGTCACCACACGACCGCCGTACGTGCCGCGGCGGCAGTGCTCGTCGATGATCTCGCGGAGGAAGTCCTTCGGGCGGGCGGGCGTGTCTGTCACGGGGGGCTCCAGGGGGCGGGACTCTACGACGCCGTGCGCCCCCGCACCACCAGAGCCATGGCCGGCCCGGTGATAGGCTCGGCTGGCAAGGGGGTGCCGCGATGTTCGGATCGGGGGCCGCGCAGCAGTACGCAGCGATGGTGCAGCAGAAGACGGGCCTGCAGGCGCAGGACAACCGCATGGTCGGCTACTTCCAGGGCCTACCGGCGTGGACGCGCACCGAGATGGTCGCCAACACCATGGGCGCGCTGCGCGGCAACGGCGGCATGCTCGGCGGGCTCGGGATGCTCATGGGCGGATCGGCCGGCGGCATGGCGCACGCGATGACCGGCGGGAGCTTCTTCATGAAGTTCGACTTCGTGATCGAGCTGCCGGGCAACCGCCTGCCCGGAGGCTCCCTACGGGAGACGACCTCCTTCATGATCGACAAGAGCCTCCAGCAGCGGCAGGCGATCGGCGGCCGCACGCAGTGCGGCGTGCCGTGGATCGACTCGAAGTACGAGGTCTGCAGCTACGACCCCGGGTTCATGCCGTACGTGTGCAGCTCGCCCGAGCTGCAGCAGCACCTGCAGCGCTGGCCCTACCTGAACCTGTCGTGGGAGGCCGAGCGCGTCTGGCTCGAGATGATCGAGTCGCCGACGCGCATCAACTCGCACTTCAGCACGGCCGAACAGCAGAACGGCGACATGATCGTGCGCGGCCTGTGGACGGTCGCCGCGGCGGCGCGGGCGACCTTCGCGCGCTGATCGATGCCTCTCGCTGGCGTCTTCGTCGCGAATGCGAACCGGGTAATAGTCGACCTTCGACCCCTTCAGAACCTCTGCCGATCATGCGGAGCGCCGAAGTCGATGGCCGGACCGAGCGGGACGATGCGGTGCGGGTTCACCGTGGTCTGGCTCCAGTAGTAGTGCGTCTTGATGTGGTCGAAGCGGCACGTGTCGGCGACGCCGTCGGTCTGGTAGACGTCGCGCACGAAGCCCCAGAGGTTCGGGTAGTCCTGCAGCCGACGCAGGTTGCACTTGAAGTGGCCGTAGTAGACGAGATCGAACCGCAGCAGCGTGGTGAACATCGCGACGTCGGCCTCGGTGAGCGCGGCGCCGCACATGTATCGCTGCTTGCCGAGCACCTGCTCCCAGCGGTCGAGCGCGGCGAACAGCTCGCGGCAGGCGCGCTCGTACGCCTCCTGCTTGCCGGCGAAGCCGGCGCGGTACACGCCGTTGTTGATCGGCTGGTAGATCGCGTCGAGCGTCTCGTCGATCTTCGCGCGCAGGTGCGGCGGAGCGAGTGAGCGCGGCGAGCGCGCGAACGCGTTTAGCTCGGTGTCGAGCATGCGCATGATCTCGCGCGACTCGTTGTTGACGAGCGTGTTCGTCCGTTTGTCCCACAGCACGGGCACGGTGACGCGCCCGGTGTAGTCGGCGCGCGCGCGGCGGTAGACGTCCTGCAGCCGAGGCGCGCCGAGCAACGGATCGGGCTCGTCGGGCGCGAAGACCCAGCCGTCGTCGCCCATCTTCGGGTCGACCGCGGTCACGGAGATGGCGTCGGAGAGGCCGCGCAGCGCGCGCGTGATCAAGGTGCGTTGCGCCCAGGGGCAGGCGTACGAGACGTAGAGGTGATAGCGCCCAGCTTCCGCGCGGAACTCGCCGTCGGCGGAGATGCGCCCGCGGAATTTCGCGGGCGGCCGCTGGAACGCGCCGTCCTTGTCCGGCTGGTACCAGCCCACGTGCCACGCGCCGTCCTGCATCCAGCCCATCGAGACCCAGGATGCCCGAAGCGGCGTCGCGGTCGCACCGCGGGATGACATCGGCCTTCACCCCGGGCGGGCTCGGGTGGACAATGCGCGCCCGATGACCTGGATCCCCTGCAGCGCCCGCAAGTCGATCACCATCCACGCACCGCTCGAGAAGGTCTACGCGTACCTCGCCGACCCGGAGAGGTCCGGCAAGCACTGGGGCGGCGTCGATCGCATCGAGAACATCGGCAACTCGCAGTACCGGTGGCTCCTGCAGGAGCGCTCCACCGCGGGGATCAAGTTCAAGGGCGACTACGTCACGAAGTACACGGTCAACGGCAAGGACGAGATCAACTGGGCCTACGTGTCGGGCAATTTCAAGACGGGCGGGCGGCATCGCCTGACGGCGAGCGGCGACTCCACGATCGTCGACATGAGCGTCGAGAACGAGGCCGACGCGCCGGTCCCCGCGCTCTTGAAGTCCGTGGCGAAGATCTTCGCGCAGAGCGAGACCGACAAGAGCCTCGAGACCTTCGCCGACGGCGTGCGCCGCGCGCTGGAGTCGGGCGCGGCCTGACCATGTCCGGCGCGTATCGCATGCGCGTCCCGATCGAGGTGCGTTTCCGCGACACCGACGCGATGGGACACGTCAACAACGCCGTCTATTTCACCTACCTCGAGGCGGCGCGAAACGCCTATTGGTTCCACGTCGTCGGCGGGAGCTCCGAGCGCGACCTCGGGTTCATCCTCGCGCGCGCCGAGTGCGACTTCCGCGCGGCGGTGAAGTTCGGCGAAGCGCTGGAGGTCGGCGTCCGCGTCGCCGAGATGGGCAGGAGCAGCTTCGTCATGGAGTACGAGCTGGTCGTCCCTGGGAGCGCGCGCGTCGTGGCGACCGCGAAGACGGTGCAGGTCTCCTACGACTACGCCACCGCACGGACGCGGCCGCTCCCTGACGCGACGCGCGAAGCGATAGAGCGATTCGAGCGCAGCTCGTAGGCTGTCACTCCGGGGCGAGCTGCGGATCGACCCCGTTCGCCCACCACGCCTTCGCGGTCGGGTGCAGGGCGAGGTGCACGTGCGTCTTGTGGCGATCGTCCCAGTTCGGCGTCAACAGCACGTTGAAGGTGCCGTCGAGCGCGCAGACCAGCTCCTTGAGGAACGTGTCGCGCGCGCCGCGCCGCGGCGTCTCGCAGGTGGGGGTCGCGTCGCCGCGCTTCACGAAATCGCGCTCGAAGACGAAATCGTCGTGCGCGGTGACCAGCGAGACCACGTCGATGGCCATCCCCAACGCGTGCGCCGACGGCGTGCAGCCCGGGCGCGACTCGGGGGTGCCTCCACCGACGCACTTGGGCTCGTAGGTCCCGACGTGCAGCACCTCGCGCACGCCGCGCGCGCGCAGGAGGTCGGTCGCCGCGTGCAGGCGCAAGGCGAAGCGGCAGTCGACCCACAGCCACCGCGGCTTCGGGTCGTGCACGTGGCGGAAGGTGACGTCCCCGAGGAGCGGCGCGACCTTGATCGGGTCGACGATGGTCGGCGAGGGCGAGGCGTCGTCGAACCGCACGCCGCGCGCGGCGAGCGTCGCGCGACAACCGCGGGGCGCCTCGGTGTCATCGGCGTGCCAGGCGGCGGCCACGGCGATCTCGGAGACCTGCACCGCGTCGAGCGGCCGCTCGTCCTCGACGGCGCAGCTCTCCGGGGCCGGCTCCTCCCGCAGGGCGGCGATCGGCGCCACCGCGGTGCAGCCGACCACGATGAGAACCGCCCACAGCCGTCGCACTGCGGGATCTTCGCCGTTCGGCCGCCCGCGACCCAAGTTCTCGGCACGCGGTCAGCGCGCCGATGGTGCCCGGAGTGCTCAGAGTGCCCAGAGTGAAGAGAGCTCGGCGCCGAGCCAATCGAGGAACGCCTCGTCCCACGGCGGTCCGTCGGGGTGCCGCGCGCGCACCCGCTCGCCGAGCAGCAGATCCCACCGGGCGTAGTCCTCGGTGAGCCGCTCCTGGCTCGCGCGCGCCCGTCGGAGCTCGCGGGTGTCCCCCGCCTCGCTCCACGCCTCGTCACACACGTAGTAGTTGCAGGTCGCGCTGCGGCGGTCGGGAGGGATCGTGCAGCCCCGCTCGCCGTGGTGGACGCATTTCTTCGCGCGGCCGGTCGCGGCCGCGTCGGGGTTCTCGACGCGCTGCAGGGCGAGCCCGCGCGCGCAGGGATAGAGGCGCCCCGCCGCGAGCTCGGCGAGCAGCCAGTCGCGCCCGCCGAGCAGCACGATGCGCCCGAGATCCGCCCACGCGACGACCGGCGGGGCGGCGCAGCACCCCGTGACGCCTTGCGGACAGCGCCCGCACAGCTCCGCGTCGAGCTTCAGGTGCGGGCGGCCATCCACCGCTCCCCCCGTCGAAGGCCCTCGGGCGACGACGCGCCGGATCAACGGCCCTTCTCTCGCGCGCGCTTGGCGGCGGCGAACTCCCGCTCGGCGGCCTTCGCCGCGGCCGTGTCGCCGAGCGCAGAGAACGAATGCCGCAGCACGTCGTACGGCCCCTCGTAGAGACCGGGCGGATAGCGGAAGCCGATGCGCTTGAAGCGCTTGCCGGCGCCCTCGTGCAGCCCGTTCGCGATGGCCATCTTCGACCACGCGATGGCGTCGTCGTGACGGGCGGCCTTGTACGAGGCCCAGCCGGCGAGCCACGCGAGCTCCGCGGTCATCGGGCGGAGCGCGAGCCCGAGGGCGCACGTCTCGACGGCCGCGTCCCACTGTTCGAGCGCGCAGTGGCACTCGGCCGCGCGGTACGCGGCCCACGCGCTCTCCTCCGGCCAGCCGCCCAGACGGAAGCACTTACGGAAGGCGACGATCGCCTCGTCGTAGCGTTTGAGGTCGTGCAGCGACGCGCCGAGGTAGTAGAACCAGCGCGGATCGTCCGGGTGCTCCTCGGTGTAGCGGGCGAGGATCGCCGCGTCGCGCTGGAACTTCTTGACCGCCGACTCCTCGTCCTTGGGCAGCTCGCGGAAGCGCACGCCGTCGAGCACCTCGGTCTGGCCGGCGCGCTGGCCGGCGAGCACCTCGTGGGTCGGCCCCTTCCAGCTCACGGCCGCCGGCAGGCGGATGACGCGCTCCTTGGTGTAGTAGCCGTTCTCGTAGGGCACCAGCAGCACGTTGGCCCGGGTGCGGCCCAGACGGGCGCGGAGATCGACGCCCGGCTGGAAGATCATGCGCTCGTCGGTGTCGACGGTGATCGCCCAGGTGCCGCCCGCGTCGGCCGCGGCCTCCAGCGCGAAGTTCCGCGCGGCGCCGAAGTCGTTGACCCACGGGAACTCGCGGACGAGGAGCTTGTCGCCGACCGTCTCGCGGGCGACCTCGAGCGTGCGATCGCGCGCGCCGGTGTCGATCACGAGGCAACGATCGACCTGCGCGACGACGCTCGCGAGCGCCTCGCCGATGGTGTCCTGGTTGCTTCCGGTCAGCGTCGTCGAGATGATCATCCGTTGGTCCTTTTGTCACCGCTCGCGCCGTTTCGCTGCTCGCGAAGCCCCGGTCATCAGTCATCAGTCATCAGTCGTCAGTCGTCAGTCGAGACGATAGAGGTGGGCTTCTCGCTCTTGTCATGACTGATGACTGATGACTGATGACTGACGACTGACGACCATGCGCAACATCTTGGAGTCGGCGAGCGTCATCTGGCAGCTCCGCGGCAGGTCTCAGAGGTCGAGGAGCACGCCCGGGTTGAGGATGCCCGCCGGATCGACCGCGCGCTTCATCGCGCGGAGGCCGGCGGCGAACGGCTCGGGACGCTCCTGGTCGTACCACGGCCGATGCAGGCGTCCGACCGCATGGTGATGGGTGATGGTCCCCCCGTGCGCGAGGAGGGCGTCGCTCGCCGCCTTCTTGATCTCCGTCCACTGCGCGACCTCCTCGCCGAGGCGCGCCGGCGCGAGGAACGTGAAGTAGGGCGCCGGGCCGTCGGGGTAGACGTGGGTGAACCGACAGGTCACCCGACCGCCGCCGCACAGGCGCTGCATGGTCTCGGTGACCGCCGCCGTGACACCGGCGTGCAAGGCGTCGAAGCGATCCCACGTGCAGGCGGTCTCGAACGTGTCGGCGATGACGCCGAGCGAGAGCAGCACGCTCTGCAGGTAGGGCGCCTCGAGGAAGGCGGACCTCCAGCTCCCGGCCTCGGTGCCCTCGACCTTCGCCCCCTCGTCGCGCTCGACGACGCCGCGCGGGATCTCGCCGCCGTGGGCGCGGATGATCTCCGCCGCGCGCGCCATCTTCGCGGTGCCCGCGTGATCGGCCGACTCGAACGCGACGAGCAGCACGTGCGCGCCGCTCTGGTCGACCTGGTTGAGCATCGCCTCGCGCGCGTCGAGCAGGCGGCAGTTGGTCGGGTAGAGGCCCGACTGGGCGAGGGCGCGGGTCGCCTCGACGGCCGCCTTCCACTCGCGAAACAGCGCGCTCGCGGACGAGCGGAAGCGCGGCCGCGGGTGCAGGCGCATCCACGCCTCGGTGATCACGCCGAGGGTGCCCTCGGAGCCGAGCGCCACCCGATCCGGGCTCGGACCGGCGCCCGAGCCGGGGAGTCGACGCGCCTCCCAGACGCCGATCGGCGTGACCATGCGGATCGACTCCACCAGGTCGTCGATGTGCGTGTAGACGGTGGCGAAGTGGCCGCCGGCGCGCGTCGCCAGCCAGCCGCCGAGCGTCGAGAACTCGAACGACTGCGGGAAGTGGCGCAGCGACAGCCCGTGCGGCGCGAGCTGCGCCTCGAGGCGAGGTCCGAGGCCGCCCGCCTGCATGCGCGCCGCTCGCGACACCGGGTCGACCTCGAGCACGCGATCGAGCTTGCGGAGATCGGCGGTGATCACGCCGTTGAAGGAGGGGTCGACCGACGGCTCGACGCCGGACACGACGGAGGTGCCGCCGCCGTAGGGGATGAGCGCGATCCCCCTTCGGCCGCAGTGCTCGAACAGCGCCTCGAGATCGCGCTCGTCGCGCACGTGCGCCACCGCGTCGGGCGCGACCGAGAAGTCGCCGCGGAAGCCGCGGATGAGGTCGCGGTAGCTCCGGCCCCAGGTGTGACGGACGCGCTGTTCGCGGTCGACCGTGCAGAACTCGGCGAGCGGACCGCGGAGCTCGAGGCGCGACCGCGGCACCTCGACGGCCTCGAGGACCGGCAGCGCGCGCGGCGACAGCCCGGTGAAGCCGAGCGTCGTCTCGGCGAAGGCCAGAAGCCCCTTTCGCGCGTCGTCGTCGGGGAACTTGTCGGCCCAGCCCCAGCCCCAGAAGCTCTGCGCTCGTGCCGTCATGGCCCGCGAGTCTACCGGGGCTTGACGGTGGCGCGCACGGCCCGATGAAGCGCCCGATGCGCGCCGTCTGCCTCCCGCTCCTGTCGTTCGCCCTCCTCGCCGCCTGCGCCGACCCGCCGCCGCCCAAGCAGCCGACGAAGGCCGAGCAGCCCGCGCCCAAGGAGGAGGCCGCGTTCGCCGCGGTGACCCCGGCGGACTGTCGCGCGTGGGCCGATCACTTCGAGAGCCGCCTCAAGGAGGCGAACCGTCGCCGCATCGACGAGTGCGCGAAGAAGATCACCGCCGCCGGCGGCACGCCGATCGCCACCGACGAGAAGGATCGGCAGGACGCCGACGCGGAGGCCGAGCGGCTGCACGCGCTGATCGTCGAACAGTGCACCCAGCAGGTCGGCGCCATGTATCCGCGCGCCGACGCGCAGTGCTACGTCCAGTCGAAGACGCTGGAGGCCTGGAAGTCCTGCCCGTTCCAGTCGATGTTCTTCGCCGACTACAAGTCGGTCGCGCGCAACCACGCGCAGATGTTCGACGACCGCTGCAAGACGGCGCTCGACAAGACGGCAGCCGCGAAGGGCACGCCGGCGGGCTGATCACAAGTCGTCAGTCGTCAGTCGTCAGTCGTCAGTCGTCGGCCTGGCGGCGCGGGCGCGTTCGCTGCAATGGCGGGCGCGCACGACGGGGTCGAAGGTCGAAGAAGACCCGAGAGCCGACCGATGTGACGAGCGTCGAAGGGGATGACCGTGCCGCGTTGCTGTCGCGCCCGGCGCAGCGGGGTTCGGGGCGAGGCCCGATTCGACCTCGACCTTCGACCACTCGTCTAGTGCCACCCGGCGGATGTTTCGCCCGGTTTTTTGCCCCGCAAGAGCACCCTCGCTGACCCCGGACGAGAGGAGCTTCCTGATCTCCGCGGGCTGAAGCCCACGGCATACCCCTCAAGCCCAGCTTCGCTGGGCTTGCTCGGACGTCGCCGCAGGATTGATCTCGGGAGCTCCGGTCTCGCCCTCCCGAAATGGTTCGCTGAGCCCCGCGAAGCGGGGCTTGGGCGAGCTGCCGTGGGCTTCAGCCCGCGGTTACGGGGAATTCACGGAAACGCTTGCGGGACTGGTGAGTGCATCTCAGCAGGGCGCCTCGGCCTGCGAGTCGAAACAGGGCCGCACTTACCTTCGACCTTCGACCTTCGACCGCGTCACCCCGCCGCCGCCGGACGAAGTCTCGACTGACGACTGACGACTGACGACTACTCCCACGCGAGGACCTTCCCCTCGTTGGTGACCGCGACGAGCGCGCCACCGACGCGCCCTGCCGCGATGAACGGGTGCGCGCCCGACGGCGTGATCGACATGACGCGGCGCGAGGGGAACTCCAGGAGCAGGAAGCCGCCGTTGCCGCTGACGCCGCGGCCGAACAGGAACAGCGCGCGCCGCGCGAAGGCGAACGCGCCGGCCGCCGACCACGGGAGGGCGATCGAGGACTGCTTTTCGCCGCGCTCGGCCACGATCATCTCGGTCGAGAACGGGCCGGTGACGAGCTGATCGCTCCAGAGGCGGTCTCCGTTCGACCAGCCCGTGCGATCGAGCGCGCCGAAGTCGGCGATCGCCGAGCGCCCGGCGTCGACGGTGAGGCCGTAGCGCGGCTTGATGGTCCCCTCGGTGGGCAGCATCACGACCGTCCAGCGGCTCGGCGACTCGATCATCGCGGCGACCACCTTGCGACGGCGGGGGATCTCGACGGGGCGTGTCTTGACGAAGCCGTCCTCGCTCGCCTCGAGGCTCGTCTCGAGGCCGTTGGTCGAAGCCCGCAGCAAGACACCCTGCCCGCCCCACAGACCGGTCGTCTCGCCGGCGCTCACCGTACGCACCGCCACCCCGCCGCCGTCGACGTCGGCGCAGCGGAGGGAGACCCGATCGGACGCGCAGACGTGCGGACCGTCGGTGGCGAGCGAGCGCACCGGACCGAGGTCGACGGCGCCCGTGACGCGCAGGCCCGAGGGACCGGCGAACACCGTGAAGACGCGCCCGTTCGCGCCGGTGAACGCCAGCACGCCCGCGGCGTTCACCTGCGGATCGGCGTTGGTCGTCGCGTCGATCGAGCCGATCACGCGCCCAGGCTTCGGCGGGACGCCGAACAGCGCGCGCGCCGCGTCGCGCGCGTCGCCCTCGATGACCGGTGGGACGGCGGGGATGGGCGTGCTGGTCACGCTGACGGTGCCCGCCGCTCCGGCCGAGGCCGCGGGCGGTGGCGGCGCTTCCTTGCGGTCGCACGCCGCGAGGACGACGCCGAACGCGAGCCATGCGCCGCGAGCTCTCATCGCGATTCCGAAGGCCTTCGCGGCCGCTCCTTTCGTTTTGAACATAGCTTGCGCCCGAGGGCCGTGCGCGTGCTATCGCGTGGTCGTGATCGGATTGTCGCACTGGTCGTTCCGAATCGCGCGGATCGCCAAGATCGACGTGAAGGTCCATTTCACGTTCGCGCTGATCCTCGCGCTCGGCGCCTGGCAGTGGGGGCGCGTCCACGGCCTGCGCGGCGCGGCGTTCGGCGTGCTCCTGATGACCCTGCTATTCGTGTGTGTGACGTTGCATGAGCTCGGCCACAGCCTCGTGGCGCGCTCGTTCCAGTTGCCGGCGGACGAGATCGTCCTCTACCCCTTCGGCGGCGCCGCCCAGGTCGACGGAGACGCGCCCAAGCCGATCCAGGAGGCACTGGTCGCCATCGCCGGTCCGGCGGTCAACGTGATGATCGCGGCGATATTGCTCCTGATCACGTCGGCCAAGCTCGAGTGGATGCGACTGACCACCGGCGAGCACCTCACCCGCGCCGCGCTCGCCCGCCCGTCGACGACGACCCTTCTCGTGTGGTTGCTCAGCGCGAACCTGATGATGGCGCTGTTCAACATGATCCCCGCCTTCCCGATGGACGGCGGGCGTGTCTTGCGGTCGGTCCTCGCGCACCGCGTCGGCGCGGTGGCCGCCACGCGCGTCGCCGCCGGCCTCGGGCAGGCGCTGTCGCTCGGTATCGGGATCTGGGCGTTGACGGCGGACAACTACGGCCTGACCGCGACCGCGCTGGTGATGTTCCTCGGCGCGACGGGCGAGCAGCGCGCGCCGGCGCGTCGCTCGGCGCTCGCGTCGCTGCGCGTCGGAGAGGTGTTCAACCGCAACGCGATCACGCTGGTACCCGGCGATCCCGTCGCCCGCGTGATCGACCACCTGCTCACCAGCTACCAGCCGGACTTCGCCGTGATCGAGGGCGGCGAGCTGGTCGGCGTGGTCACGCGCAAACGTGTGCTCGACGCGCTCGCCAAGAGCACGCGCGCGCAGGAGGTCGCCGAGATCATGGACCGCCAGGTGCCCCGAATCGACGCGCGCACGTCGCTCGAGGAGGTGCAGGAGCGCATGCAGCGCGAGAGCATCCCGGTCGTGGCCGTGTTCGAGGACGAGCAGGGAGGCCGCTACCTCGGTCTGGTGAGCCAGGACGATCTCGCCGAGGCGCGTCTGGTCGCGGGCTACGTCCAGCGGCAGACCGAGGCCGGCATCCGCGGCGAGTGACTACTCCTGACAGCTGACGATCTTCGAGAACGGCGCCGGCTCGTCGTTCTCGAGCAGCCACTGGACCTGCTCCTCGCGGCGGGTCCAGAAGCAGCGGGTGTGCGCCTGCGCGAGGTACCCGAAGGGATAGGCGGTGGCGTTCTTGCCCTTGCCGATCAAGGTCGTCTGCGGGAAGCGGTAGCCGGACGCGCGCGCCTCGATCACAGCCTTGGCGGGGCCCTCGGTGATCGCCCTCGCCTCGCCGAGCCGCGCGCGGGCGGCGCCCCGATCGCCGCGCGCGTACGCGAGCACCGCGCGGTAGGTGCGCTCGGCGTGCCGGGCGCGGAGCGCCACGATCTCGATGCCGTCGGCGAGCTCGTCGCACCAGGGGCGGAGCGCGGCGTCGGCGCCGCGGCAGCGCGCGCGGACGGCGGCGAGGTGCGGGTCGACGGCCGCGGCGAAGGACGCGAGGGCGTCGACCACCTCGCGCTCGAAGCGGGCGCGCGAAGGCTCGTCCATCGTCGCCACCGCCTCGAACGACACGCGCGCGGGGATGGTCTCGATCCCGGTCTTCACGCCGAAGTCGTCGTGCGAGTCCTCGCCGGCGAGGTACGGCACGAGCCGGCCGTCGAAGAGCGCCTTGCGCTGCAGCTCGACGAACGAGCGCAGCGCCGCGCCCACGTCAGGCCCGCAATCGCCGAACGCGTCGGTGAACATCGACAGGAAGTGCTCGAGCGGCTGCGCGGGCTCGAAGGCCATCTTCGCGGTGAGGTAATCGGTCAGCCAGTAGCCCCACTCGTGGCCCGAGGAGTAGAGGACGTGGCCGTCGAGCTCCGGGAGGCCCTTGGCCTTCAGATCGGCGACCAACCGGCTGACGTCGATCCACCGTGACTCGACGTACTCGGGGAGGAACAGCGGCACGTCGACGTCGGCGCTCGCCCAGTAGGCCGACTCGGGGATGTACCGCACCTTGCGCGCTCCGATCTGGTCGAACACGAGGTCGCGCTGCAGCTGGAAACTCGGGTGCCGATAGGCGCCCCAGTCGCGATACAGATCGAACCAGAACACCGTGTGCACGTTGATGCCGAGCGCGCGGTCGGCCCATTTCGGCAGGTGGTAGAAGAAGACGCCCTTCTCGCCGCGGAAGTCGATCCACATGTCCGCGAAGTTCCCGACGTGGATCTCCGTCGACAGCCGCGTCTTCGGCCATTTCACGGCGACATAGCTCGTCGCATGATCGAGCCAGGTGACGACCGCCTCGGGATCGGTGGCGAGGAACTCGCCTTGCCAGAGCTCCACCACGTCGAACGGCGCCGCGAGGATCTCGTCGAGGCGGGACTCGAGCTGCGACTGCCACTTCGCCTTGTCGGTGACCATCGCGTACGCGCGCTGCAGCGAGGAGCCGCCCCACAGGTGCGCGGCGGCGCCGACGGTCACGCCCCGGGCGTGCGCGTACTCGATGAGCTGCGCGGCGTGCGGACGCGTCCTCGAGGTTCTGCGGGCCCGGCTCGGTGAGCGCGGGGAGCCACTCCAGCGGGTGCAGCGTATGGACGTGCAGCCCGCGCGTGGCGAAGGCGGGGCGCCGGACCACGTCGATCGCCTGCGGCCAACGGGCGGCCTTCAGCGCCGGCACGAAGGTCTGCTTCGGGTGGAAGAACCGGAGGCCGAGCGCCTCGAGGAGCGCGTACGCGCCGTGCGCGAGATCGGTCGCCGTCGGACCGAAGACGACGATCGCGCGATCGGTGCGCCTGATCGCGTAGCCGCGATCGAGCGCGGCGGCGGAGGTCCGCGCCCGCGCGGCGTCGCTCGTCGAGAGGACGATCGTCCACGGCTTGTCGCTCCTCTTGCGCTCGACCCGAGGGCTCCCCGGTCCCCACAGCAGCCGCAGCTGCGCCTCGACGTCCCGGGCGAGGAGGTCGTCTTCGCTCTCGAGCTCGACGCCGACCTGGGCGGGATCGACGTCGTCCCACGCGCCGGCGAGCCTGCTCGAGTCGCACGCGACGACGGGGAGCGGCGTCGCGTGACCTTCGGGCCTGCTGCACGACACGGCGGCGATCACGGCGGCGAGCAGCAGCGAGCGCACGCCCCTACTCTACCCGAGTGGCCGCGACGACCTGCGCCCTCGGCTCGGATGACAACGGTGCCGCCGCGCGTTGCCTCCGGCGTGCGCTTCCGGTCGCGCGGTCGTGGCGGGTCGTACGGGCCGATTCGCGGCGTGGTCGAAGAGATCCTTCGTCGCGCGTACGTCCGGGACTGGCCGGCGCGCCTGTGGGCGCACGTGCCGGGTGCCTGCGAGGTCCGCCTCGTCGATTCGCACGTCGACGTGCCCGGCGCGGGACCGGACCTGACCGTCGCCTTCGCGTCCGATCTGCACCTCGGTCCGACCACGCCCTCGCGCCTGCTCGATCGCGCGTTCGAGCGGCTCGCGGCGTGCGCGCCGGACGTCCTCGCGCTCGGCGGCGACTACGTGTTCCTCGACGCCACCGAGGCCAAGGCGCGCGAGCTCGCCGCGCGCGTCCGCGAGGTCCCCGCGCAGACGAAGGTCGCGGTGCTCGGGAATCACGATCTGTGGACCGACCATCGGTTGCTCGAGCGCGCGCTGGAGCGCGCGGGCGTGCAGGTGCTCGTCGACGACGCGGTGCGCATCGGAGACGTCGCGGTGCTCGGGGTCGACGATCCGTGGACCGGCGCGATGGACGCCGAGCGCGCGCTCTCGGCGTGCGGCGACGCCACGGTCATCGTCGCGGTCGCGCACGCGCCGGAGGCGATCCCGGCCCTCGCGGGGCAGGTCGACGCGCTCCTCTGCGGGCACACGCACGGCGGCCACCTGGCGCTCCCAGGCGGGAGGCCGGTGGTGGTGCAGGGCGCCGTCGGGAAGCGTCACGCGCACGGCGTCCACCGGTTCGGTCGGACCACCGCCATCGTGTCGCGCGGCATCGGCGGGATCGAGATCCCGATGCGCGCCTTCGCGCCGCCCGATGTGGTGCGGCTACGCCTGGTTCGCCGCGAGTACGATCCGGAGAACCTGTTCGGGCACACCCGGGGCCTGATCCGCTGATCGATCGCCAGCGTCCACCGAAGAAGCCGCGAGAAAACGGGCGAGCTTTGCGCAATCGGCGCCGTCACTGGAGAATGCGCGCATGCGTCGCTCCCGCTTGCTCCCCTTTGGCTTCACTCTCGCACTTCTCGCCGGCGCGGCCGGCTGCGGCGGCTCTCCCGGCATGCCCGAGGCGGTCCTCGACGACACCGGCGCCGACGGGTCCGCGATCGGCGAGGTCGGCGACGACGCGAGCGCGATCGACACCAGCGCGGGGGGCGACGCCGCGATCGGCGACGACACCGCGATCGGCGACGACACCGCGACCGGCGATGACACCGGCACGAGCACGGACACCGGCGCCGTCACGGACACGGGCGCCGTCTCGGACACCGGCGCCGACACGGCGACGGGGACCTGCTCTGGCAAGCCCGACGGCGCCGCCTGCACGCTGGGCGACGGCTCGCGTGGTCTGTGCAAGACCGCCGCGTGCGCGTCGTGCGTCGATCCGACCGACGACGGGGCGTGCAAGGCCGCGTACGGGAGCAGCACCACGTCGTATCTGTGCGTCGCCGGCGCTTGCACGGCGGCCGAGTGCCGTACCGACGCGGGCTGCGCGACGGCCGGGAAGGCCGGGCAGATCTGCGGGATCTCGGCGCCGAACATGTGCGGCAAGTGCACGAGCGACGCGCAGTGCAAGTCGGCCGTCGGCTACGGCACGTCGACGATCTGCAGCATCTCCACGGGGACCTGCGTCCTCGCCCAGTGCGGCGTCGCCGCCACGCCCGGCACCACGACGACGCCCAACACCGCCTGCTCTGCGGCGAACCCGGCCGACATCTGCTGCGGCGCGAGCGGCACGACGCCGGGCACGTGCGTGCCCGGTACCTGCTGCACCAACGCGCAGTGCACCGGCGGCAACCTCTGCGTCGCGAACGTGTGCACCACGTGCGGCGGCGTCACCGACGGCAAGTACTACGTCGATCCGGCGAGCGGCTCCGACACCGGCGCGACCGGCAACACCACCTGCCCGTTCAAGACGATCACCCGCGCGCTGCAGTTCCTGAACGCGACCTACCCGAGCGGCACCATCCCCGCCGGGACGCAGGTGCTGCTGCGCAACAAGGCGACCGCCGCCTCCGGCGAGGTCTTCCCGCTCGCGGTGCCCACGAACGTGACCGTGCGGAGCGAGCTCGCCACCTCGGTCCAGACGATCGAGGTCGTCAGCGGGCGCACCGGCTTCAACCTCTCGCAACCGAGCTCGGGCCTCGCGTCGCTGATCATCGACGGCAAGGGCGTGGCGTACGCCGGCATCGGCGTCTCTGGCTCGTCGAACAAGGACACCACGGTCGTCACCGGCGTGACGGTCACGAACATGCGCAACGACGGCATCTACGTCGAGAGCGGCGGGCTGAAGATCGGCGCCGGCGTTCAGTCGATCAAGAACGGCGTGTCGCCGACCAGCAGCTCGCTCGGCTCGGGCCTGCACGTGCGCGGCGGCGTAGTGGTGGTCACCGTCAACGCCGGCGAGGCGCCCGCGCACTTCGACGAGAACGCCGCCAACGGCATCGTCGTCGACAACGCCGGCGCGGTCACCGTGACCGGGAAGCCCGATCTGACCGGCTTCCCGACGACGGCCCCGCCCGCGGTCACCAACGGGACCGGCACCGTGACCGTCAACCTGAACAAGCTCGCCGGCGTCGGCGTGGTCCAGGGCGGCGGCGCCACCGGGGTCAACACGTTCGCCGGCGTCGTGGTGTGGAAGAACCTGGGCAACGGGTTCCGCTTCTACACGCCCTCACGCGTGGTCGTCCGCGACAGCGTCTCGGCCGCCAACGGCCGCAACGGCATCCAGATCAGCGCCTCCGGCGTCGGCACCTCGGTCGCGAACATCGATCTCGGCGGCGACACCTTCGGTCGCAACATCTTCCAGTCGACGGTCAACCCGAACCCGAACGCCGGCATCTGCGTCGACTGGTTCTACGGGAACACCGTGTTCCTCCGCGCCAAGGGCAACCACTTCAAGGGCAAGAGCTGCGCGGTCACCCCGGCGCCCACGCCGTTGCCGCTGCTGACGACGGCGGCGGCCGGCGCGGACTGCTCGGGCGCGGGGGCCATCGACGTCGCTGCCGCGCGCAGCAGCTCGGGCGCGGCGCCGACGAAGATCACCGTCGATCTCGACAACTGCGTCGACGCGATCTGGCCCTGACTTTGGCCGTCGCCCGGCTCGCGCCGCGACCGCCGACGTCGCTCGCTGAGACGAGCGCCGTCATGGCGCACGCTTGACGCTCTTGCGGCCGCACCGACGTGATCGGGCATGGACAGGGGGAAGCTGGACTGGGTTCGCCCCGGCGCGCTCGCCGCCGGGATCGCGACGCTGATCGGCCTCGTCGCGCAGGGCGTCGAGCGCGCCGGGTACGTCGGCAACATCGGTCTCTTCGCCATGTCGGCGGCGGCCGGCGCGGTCGTCGGCGTCGTGCTCGCCGTGCCGCTCGGGTTCCGCGAACCGATGCCGGCGGTCCTCGGGCGCGTCGTCGCGACCACCGTCTCCGGGCTGCTCCTCGGCGGCCTCGAGATCGGCTTCGCGTATCTGCTGGTGGTCGGGCGCGTGCTCCGCGAGCGTCAGCTGCCGCCGGTGTTCGCGATCCTCGGGCTGGCCCTCGTCGCGTGGGGGCTGCGGCGCCTGCCGTCGCGTCGGCCGCTCCGCGTCGGGCTGATCGCGATCGGCGCGTCGCTCGTGCTGTTTCGTGCCGTGCTCGCGATCCCTGGCGCGCGGCAGCGCGTCGAGCGCGCGCTGTTCCCGCTGCCGGACGCCGTCGTCAAGAAGCAGTGGGAGCGCATGTGGTGTCGCGGCCGGTGCGACGTCGCCAAGGTCGTCGACTTCGATTGGCAGGTGACCTACCCGCCGAGCGGCGACCGTCTCTTCGCCGACGTGCGCGCGCGGGCCACGCTCGAGACGACCAAGCCGCACGTCGTCGACGGGTGCGGCGACGTGCACGCGACCGCGCCGAAGGTCCCGGCGTCGATCGAGAAGTACAAGACCACCAAGGAGTGCTTCGCCGCCCACCCGCTGCGGCCGGTGCCGTTCACCATCGCGCCCATGATGATGCCCGCGTACGAGTGCTGCTGGATCGAGCAGGCGCCCCGCAAGCCAGGCGATCGCTTCGAGACCGCGCCGCGCGGGATGTTCATCTTCCACCGATTGCAGTGGGAGCCCACCGACTTCACCGAGTTCTGAGGCCGCCGCGATGACCGAGGACGACGAAGGCGACCTCGATCCCGAGGCCGTGGCCGAGCTGCCGATCGACGGGGTGCTCGACCTGCACACGTTCTCGCCGCGCGAAGTCGGCGATCTGGTGCCGGACTGGCTCGACGAGTGCCGCGCGCACGGCCTCCGCGAGGTGCGCATCATCCATGGAAAGGGCACCGGCGCGCTGCGTCGCACGGTGCACGCCATCCTCGATCGGCGTGACGACGTTCTCGAATACCGGCTCGCGCCGGCGAACCGCGGCGGGTGGGGCGCGACGATCGTGTGGTTGAAGGAGCGCTGAGCCGCGGGAAGTGCACGGTCGAGTCGGCTCGCGCAAGGCGCGGAAGAAGCCGGTCGTGGCATCGATCAGGCGCCACGAAGCGCGGATCGAAACGGTCCCGCCGGATCGCGTGGGCGGCGTTCGAGCTCGGCGCCAGCCGCCTCGGGCGAAACTCGAGCTGGCCGACGGCGGCGACCGGTGCTTATGAAAGGCGCCGGATGTCTCTGGATCTGCTCCTCGTCTCGCCCCCTGTCGCCAACTTCGGCCAGTGCAGCTCGGGCATCTCCGTCCTGACGCCCTACCTCCGCTCGCGCGGGTTCGACGTGCGGGCGTGGGATCTCGCGATCGACGCGTTCCACTCCTTCCATTCGCCGGAGTACGTCGCGCGCTGCCTTCAGAAGCTCGAGGCCGCCGGCGGCGCCGACGAAGAGCTGCTCGCGACCGCCCGCCGCGTGATCGGCGACATCGACGAGGCCAAGCGCGCGCTGCGCCGGCCGGACATCGCCCGCGATCACGAGTCGATGCGCTGGGCCTTCCGCACCATCGGCGACGTGGGCATCGTGATGACCGCGGCGGCGTTCGGCCGCTACGACCACAACTTCCGCGCGTTCACCATCCCGAGCGCGATGGCCAGCTTCGGCGCCCTCGAAGCGGCCGTGCGCGACCCCGAGCGCAACCCGTACCTCGCGTTCCTCGAGGAGCACGCGCTGCCGCGCATCGCGCGCGAGCAGCCCAAGGCGCTCGGCATCAGCGTCACCTACTTCTCGCAGCTCGTCCCCGCGCTCACGCTGGCGCACCTGGTCCGAGAGCATCTGCCCGAGGTGAAGATCGTCTTCGGCGGCGCCTACCTCACCGCGGTCGACGCCGAGATCGAGACCATCCCGACGAGCGTGATGCCCGCCGAGGCCGTCATCCTGCACGACGGCGAGGAGGCCCTCGAGCAGTGGCTCGCGCTGGTCGTGCGCGGCGAGGGCTCGGAGGACGACCTGCCGAACACGTGGCTGAACCGCGGCGACAGGTTCCGTCGCGCGGCCAACCGCCGCTCGGTGCGCACCGATCTGACGAAGCTCCCGATCCCGATGTGGAGCGCCGACGGCCTCGAGCTCGACAAGTACCTCGTCCCCAAATACCCGATCCCCCTGCCCCTCTCGCGCGGGTGCTACTGGGGCCGCTGCGAGTACTGCAACATCTCGAGCCAGACCGCGGCGTCGTATCGCACTCGCCCGACGGCGATGGCCATCGCCGACATGCGCGCCGCGATCGCCGAGACGGGCTCCAACTGGTTCGACTTCCCCGTCGACTCGTTCCGCCCACGCGAGCTGCACGAGCTGGCCAAGGCGATCCTCGCCGAGGGGCTCGAGGTCGAGTGGGGCGCCGAGGTGCTGCTCGATCCGAACTTCACCGACGAGGTGCTCGAGGAGCTCGCCCGATCGGGGCTCCGCTGCCTGCGCTTCGGCCTCGAGAGCGCCAACGCCGAGACCCGCAAGGCGATGAACAAGCCCACCGGCTCGGCGGCCACGCGCATCATGAAGGCGTGCAAGGCCAACGGGGTGCAGACGGCGGTGATGCTCATCGCCGGCTTCCCGACGGAGACCCAGGCGCAGCTGCGAGAGACGTACGACTACCTCGCCGAGAACTCCGACTGCATCGACTTCGTGACGATCCACCCGTTCTCGCTCGTCCCCGGCGCGCCGATATCGCACGACCCGTCGAAGTTCGGGCTGTACCTGCTGCCCGAGAAGAGCGTGATGCGCACGTCGCTGCCGTTCGTGAGCACCAACCCCGTCGGCATGCGCAACGAGGACCTGCCGCGCGTGATCGAGGCGATGCGCGACGGCCTGAAGGAGTTCTACCCCGACCTCGGCGAGCTCTGGACGGTGGCCATCGGCGGCTGGATGACCTTCCCGGCCTGCTGCGTGCCGAGCAACGGCCCGAAGGCCAATTGACCGTCGCACGCCCCGACCCCACCGTCGCGCCATGGCTCGAGGCCTCGAGGGGTTCCACGACGACGTGGAGGTGAGCGCCGCCTACGTCGCCCAGCGCGGCGTCCCGGTCTACGCGTCGGCGCTCCGCGCTGCGGTGTCGCTCTTCGCGAGCGACGAGCGGCTGCGCGCGCGCGTGCTCGACGCGTGGGGTGCGCGCGAGTTCCACGCCAGCTACGAGCGCCCGATGCTCCTGCTGGCGGCCCTGCGCTTCGAGGCGCTCGGCGATCGCGGCCACCCGCTCTCGCGCGAGATCGCCGAAGAGCGCGGCGACGGCATCGTCGATCGCGAGGCCCTCGCCGCGGCGATGACCGACGCGGTGCTCGAGACGATGCGCTCTCGCGCGGTGCAGACCAACGAGGTCTCCCGCTCGATCGCCTGGCGGCTCGCGCTCGGCGAGCTCCCGCGCGGCGAGCTCGCGCTCGTCGATCTCCCGCGCGACGAGCTCGCGCTCGTCGACCTCGGGTGCAGCGCGGCGCTCAACCTCGTGGGCGACGAGGTCGATCAGGCGTGGACGAGCCCCGACGGCGCGCCCATCCCGCTGGTCCCGACCACGCACGTCACCGCGCGTTTCGGGCTCGATCGAAGGCCGATCGACGCGCGCGACGAGCGCGAGGCGCGCTGGCTGCGCGCGTGCATCTGGCCCGGGCAGACCGATCGGTCGGCGCGTCTCGACGAGGCGCTCTCGCTCGCCGCGCGGGCGCTCGACGCGGGCGAGATCTCGCTCCACGCCGTCGACGCCGAGGAGATGCCGAGCTGGCTCGAGCGGCTCGACCGGCGCGCGCTCGCGATGCAGACGGTGTTCGTCGAATACCTCCCGCCCGACGTGCGCGCGCGTTACGAGGCCGGTATGCGGCGCTGGCTCGCCGCGCGCCCGGACTGCGCGTGGGTCGAGCTCGAGACGGGCCCCGGCGCCCACGGCCCGGCGGTGATCCGCCTCCATCGCGCGACGGGCGCGACGGTCCTCGCGTCGTGCGAGTACCACCCGCGCGTCGTGCACCTCGAGCGCGCCCGCGGCTGATCACCTCATTTCGCGGCGGCGCGCACCGCGAGCGCGGCCTGACAGCCGTGCAGCTCCTCGGCGTCGGCCATCGCGCTGGGCACGTGGATGTCCGACGCGTCGACCTCGGTGCGCACGCGGATGACCACGATTATCGTCAGTGTCCGGGCGCGTCGTCGCTCGGCGCCGGCGGGAAGACCGACTTGGGCCCGTGGTGGCCGGCCTTGGTCTCCTTCTCGAGCTTGTGACCGGCGTGCTGAAGGTAGAGCGCCGCCGCGACGAAGAGGACCGCGAGCCCGAGCCACAGCAGGTGGACCGGCTGGTCGTACTTCATCTTCACCGCCGACTCGAAGAGACGGACGATCAAGATCACGAGGATGACCTTGCCGACGGCGCCCTTGAGGTCGTCGATCGAGCCAGTTCGGGCGCGAGTCCTCGTGGCGGCTCGCCGGATCGATCTTGCTGATGAAGAGCTCGTAGATGCCCATCGCGAAGATGAGCAGGACGGTCGCGAACAGGAACGAGTCGACCGACGAGATGAAGGCGATGGACATCTCCTCGCCGCCGTCGTGACCGCCGAACGGGTGATGGAAGAACTCGACAGCCGTCTGGTAGATGACGATCGCGCCGCGCACGAACATCAGCACCGAGGAGATGAGCGAGCCGATCACCGCCAGGATGACGATCAACCGAGAGTTGAAGAGGAAGGTCTCGAAGACCGTCTCGAGGAAGCGCTGGATTCGTCCGAACATCGCGGGCCCCCTCGTACCACGACTGGACGCCGTGCGTCACTTCACCGGCGTCCTCGCGGTGGCCGCCGCGGTCTTCGTGCCGTTCGGCCCGAAGCCGGACGCGCGCCGAGACGTCGAGCCCACCTTCAGAACGGAAGCTCGTCCCAGAAGGACTCCACCGTCCGGGCGACGCGCGACGGATCTTCGAGCTGCGGCCAGTGCCCGAGCTCGGGCCAGGTGCGAAGACGCGCGCCGGGGATCTCGCCGGCGAGCGCGCGCGCGATCGCGAGCACCGCGACCGGATCGCGCTCGCCCCAGGCGACCAGGGTCGGCACGTCGAGCCGTTCGAGCGCGCCGATCCAGCGGTGCCGGAAGCGCTCCCGCTCGTCGAGGTAGGAGATGATCTGCGGGAGCCGCGCGGCGCCGTCGTCCCGCGCGACCAGCTCCCACATGGCGTCGAGCTCCGCGTCGGTGGGCCTCCTCGCGCAGAGACGCGCGATCTGCGGCCCGAAGGTGCGACGGCTGCTGACCGCGGCGAACAGCCGGCCGGCGCGCGATCGCAGCAGGCGTTGCCCGATGGTCAGGTGCGCGAGCTCGAGGTGCACGCTGCCGTTCATCAGGACGAGGCTCGCGAGCTCGATCGGCAGGGTGCTCCACGCGCGTCGCGCGCAGAGCTCGGTGGCGACGCTCGTGCCCATGTCGTGGGCGAGCAGGTGCGCTCGGGCGATCCCGCAGGCACGGGCGACCGTCAGCGCGACGTCTGCCTGCTCGAACAAGGAGTACGCGTGGCGCGCAGGCTTGTCGGAGAACCCGTAGCCGAGGAAGTCGAAGGCGACGACGCGCCGCCGGCGCGCGAGGAGGTCGACGACCTCGGCGAAATCCCAGGAGGCGGTCGGAAACCCGTGCAGCACCAGCACGGGTGTTCCTTCGTGCTCGGCGCCCGTGTCGACGACGAACACCGCGCCGGCGGGCGTCGTCACCGTGCGCCCGCGCGCCTTCCAGGCCGAGAGGGGGATCACGCGAGCAGCCTACACGGGTCGAGCAGGGCGGGAGGCGAACGCGTGCCGCCAGGCGAGGAACTGGCTACAGAGAGCCGATGATCGCCTTCCTCGGAACGGGTCTCCTCGGTGCGAATTTCGTGCGCGCGCTGCGCCGGCGCGGTGAGGCGGTGCAGGTGTGGAACCGCACGCCCGCGAAGGCGCAGGCGCTCGAGGCCGAGGGCGCGCGCGCGTTCGTCGATCCCGCCGCCGCCGTCGGTGGCGCGACGCGCATCCACCTCGCGCTGTCCGACGACGCGGCCGTCGACGAGGTGCTCGAGCGCGCCTCCGCCGGCATGACCAGGGGCGCGTTGATCGTCGATCACACGACCACCTCGGCCTCCGCCGTCGGCGAGCGGCGCGCCCGATGGCGCGAGCGCGGGATGACCTTCGTGCACGCGCCGGTGTTCATGGGGCCGTCCAACGCGCTCGCCGGCACCGGCCTGATGCTGGTCTCCGGCGATCCAGCCGACGTGGCCAGGGTGCGGCCGCTGCTCGAGCCGATGACCGGCAAGGTCGTCGACCTCGGGCCGCGCGTCGACGCTGCGGCCGCCTTCAAGCTGTTCGGCAACGCGTTCCTCATGTTCATCACCACCGGCCTCGCCGACATGTTCGCGCTCGCCAAGGCGCTGCGCGTCGCGCCGGCAGAGGCCGCGACGCTGTTCGATCACTTCAACCCCGGCAGCACGGTCGGCGCGCGCGCGAAGCGCATGCTCGACGGCGACTTCGCGACGCCCTCGTGGGAGCTGTCGATGGCCCGCAAGGACGCGCGCCTCATGCTCGAGGCGGCGAGCCGCGCGGGAGTCGATCTGGCCGTGCTGCCCGCGATCGCCGCCCGTATGGACGCGGTCATCGCCGAGGGTCACGGCGGCGACGACTGGACGGTGCTGGGCAAGGACTCAGTCGAGTAGATCCGGCCTCGGGTCGCGCTTCCCCTCCGCTCGCGCCGGCGCTCCCATGCAGGGATCGTGAAGGTCCGTCTCGCGCTCCAGGTCGGGACGTCATCGCTCGCCAACACCGCGGCGGCCGCAACGACGATCGTGCCGGGCGCCGTCGCCGCCGCGTCGCTCGCCTTCGCGACGAAGCCCGGCTGGCTGCACCTCGCGGCCTCCGCGCTCGGCGCCTACTTCGCCGTGTACGGAGCGCTCCAGATCCGACACGCGGTGCGCACGCGCGCGAGCGACGCCGTGCTCGACGCGGAAGGGTTCGCCATCGAGGGCGGGCCGCACCAGGGCGTGCGCGTCCCTTGGTCCGACGTCGACCCGGCGCGCACGCACGCCGAGACGGTCGCGGAGAAGCGGCTCACCGTCGGGAAGATCGTGGGCGACGCGCTCTTCCTGGTGATGTCGGCCATCTTCACCAACGACCTCGAGCTCGCGCCCGAAGAGAAGGTGCCGATCCGCAAGCTGCACCTCGGCCTGCGCGACGGTCGCACGCTGCTGCTCGCCGAGGCGGAGCACCCGGCCGAGCAGGTCTCGGTCGACGCGCTCCTCGGGACG
The DNA here is from genome assembly GCA_016182965.1 of Deltaproteobacteria bacterium. GTDB lineage: Bacteria > Myxococcota_A > Polyangia > Polyangiales > JADJMO01 > JALHOE01. The sequence goes on from JACPFM010000004.1 coordinate 50,663, forward strand.
ATTCGAGCGCGCACCGCGCCGGCATCGAACGCTCCGCCCGTCGCGCCTCCCGACGTGCTCGCGTGCGCGTCATGCCGCGCGCCGCTCCCGCCCGTCGACGCCGACGCGGCCGCTTGCCGGTACTGCGGAGCGTGGACGAGGATGCCCGACGAGGTTCGCGCGCGGCTGCGCGCCCACGTCGAGACCGCGCAGTCGCGGGCGAGCATCGGCCGGGCGATCGCGCACCTCCTCGAGCAGCCGGGCGCGCGCGCGGCGAGCACGACGCTGCTGCTCGTCGCGTTCGCGAGCCTCGCGCTGTGGGCCGCGGTGATCGCCGCGCTCGGGCTCTCGGGCTTCGACACCGTCGGCACGTTCGAGGTCGTGTGGATCCTCCTCGCCGGCCTCCTCGCGGTGGGCGCGCTGTTCGTGCTGGCGCGCACCGCGCTCGTCCGGCGCCGCGCGCTGCACCTCTTGTCGGCCGCGTTCGGCGCGCGCGCCCCGCGCGACGCGCGGAGCGGCTGGTCGTGCCGGCGCTGCGGCGGCCCCCTGCCCGCGACCGAGGGCCTCGTCGCGCGCTGCGGGTTCTGCGACGCCGAGAGTGTCCTCGGGATCGATCTCCGCTCGGACGTCGCGCCGACCCGCTCGCACGCGAGCGATCTGGAGGGCGTGCTCGCCGGCGCGCGCAAGGAGCGCCGCTCGTACCTCTGGCTCGCAGCCGGGGCGGTTCTCGTCGCGACGTTCGCCGGCGGGATGGCATCGGTCACCATCGAGGATGCGCGCGAGCACGCGCGATGGAAGGCGGCCTGCGACGGCGACGAGGCGAGCGCGTGTCGCAAGCTCGCTCAACGGTTCGACTACGGCCACGGCGTCGCGAAGGACCAGGACGCCGCGTTCGTCCTCTATCGAAAGGCCTGCAAGCTCGGAGACGGCGAGGCCTGCGACTCGCTCGCGAGCTTCTACATCCTCGGGCTCGGGACCACGGTCGACATGGCCGCCGGCGATCGCGCGCGCGCCCGCGCGTGCAAGCTCGGCTACGCGAAGGCGTGCAAGCAGGAGCACGAGTAGCGCCTCGCGCGCTGCTGCACCGCGTCGCGATCAGTGAGGCCGCTGTCGCCCCCCCGCCTGAGCGTCACGCGAGGCTACCACCGAGAGCCACGCGCGCCGAGCGCGCGATGCTAGCCTCGCGCGCCATGGCGAATCGGCTCGACGCCCTCCACCGCGGCTTCCGCACGCGCTACCTCGGCTTCGAAGAGCTGACCGCGCAGCTGCAGTCTTGGGCCGAGAACTTCCCCGAGCTCGTGCGCCTTCGCTCCATCGGCGAGAGCCTCGAGGGCCGCCCGTTGTGGCTCGTGACCATCGGCCCGCAGCCCGATCGCATCCGCCCGAGCGCGTGGGTCGACGCGAACATGCACGCCACCGAGCTGTGCGGGTCGAGCGTGGCGCTCGCCATCGCCGAAGACGTGATCCGCCTGCACCTCGATCCGGACGCTCCGTGTCACGAGCTGCCGGAGGGCGTGCGCGCGCGGCTGCGCGACGTGCTCGTGCACGTGCTCCCGCGCATCTCGCCCGACGGCGCGGAGTCGGTGCTGACCACCGGCCGCTACTCGCGCAGCGCGCCGCGCGATCGCCGCCCCAACCGCGGTCACCCGCGGTGGCTCGGCGAAGACGTCGACGGAGACGGCCTCGCGCTGCTGCTGCGCAAGGTCGATCCCACCGGCGAGCTCGTCGAGTCGAGAGACGTGCCCGGGCTGATGCTCCCGCGTCGCATCGACGACGAGGGGCCGTTCTACAAAGTGTGGCCGGAGGGCACGATCGAGAACTTCACGGGCGACGTCCCCGATCCGAGCTTCCTCGGCGACAACGACGTCGACCTGAACCGCAACTTCCCGTTCATGTGGGCCCCCGAGCCGCAGCAGGTCGGCGCCGGCCCGTTCGCCGCGAGCGAGCCGGAGTCGCGCGCAATCATCGAGCAGACCACGCGCTCGCCGGAGATCTTCGCGTGGATCGACTTCCACACCTTCGGCGGCGTGTTCATCCGCCCGCTCGGCCACGAGCCCGACAACAAGATGGATCGCGGCGATCTCGCGCTCTTCCGGCAGATCGCGCGGTGGGCCGAGGAGCTGACCGGCTACCCGACCGTCAGCGGCCACGACGATTTCCTCTACGAGCCCGACAAACCCCTGCACGGCGATCTGAGCGACTTCGCCTACCACCAGCGCGGCGCGGTGTCGTACGTCGTCGAGCTGTGGGATCTGTTCGCGCAGCTCGGGATCGAGCGGAAGAAGCCGTTCGTCGACCACTACTCGCACCTCACGCGCGAGGAGCTCGAGCGCCTCGGACGGTGGGACCGCGAGCACAACGCCTCACGGCTCGTGCGCCCCTGGCGGCCGGTGGACCACCCGCAGCTCGGCGCGGTGGAGGTCGGCGGCCTCGACACGCGCGTCGGCATCTCCAACCCGCCCTACGACCAGCTGCCCGAGGTCTGCCGCCGGCACGCCGCTCACGCGCTGCGCGTCATCGCGCTCGCACCCGCCGTGGTGCTCGAGAGCTGCGCGATCACCGAGGTCGGAGGCGGTCTGCGCCGCGTGGACGTCACCGTGGCCAACCACGGGTACCTGCCGACGTTCGTGCTGTCCTCCGCGAAGAAGCTCCCGTGGAACGAGCCGCTGCACGTCGACGTCACCTGCGAGGGATGCGCGCTGGTCACCCCGACCGAGGCGCATCGCGAGGTCGGTCACCTCGACGGCTGGGGGCGCGGCCTCTTCGACGACGAGGGCTCGATCTTCTTCCAGCGCTCGCGCGGCAGCACCGGTCGCAAGACCCTGCGCTGGATGGTCCGCGGTGAGGGCCGCTTCACGCTCCGCGTCGGCAGCTGTCGCACGGGCTTCCTCGAGCAGACGCTCGACATCCGCTGAGCTGCATGGCGGCGCGCTCAGCGCACGACGAGCATGCCGTACGCGAGGTCCTTCGAGTACGCCTTGTCGACCGAGCACGTCGCCTTGATCTCGGCGGAGGAGACGGTCGCCGTCAGGCCGTCGCTCATGATCGAGTAGCTGGTGAGCTCGGTCGCCGCCTTCAGCGTGCAGGGCGCGCCGGTGAACGCGGCGTTCGCGTAGAACGTCGAGTCGCGAAGGACCACCGCCGCCGTCTTCGCGCCGGCCACCGCGCAGTCGGACGTGAAGTCGACGTCCTTCACCAGCCCGGCGGAGGAGTCGCCGGAGATCTGCGCAGGCGTCTTGTCGGCGAGGATCATGAAGCCCTGCCACTTGTCGAACCGCTCGCCGACGATGAACTTCGAGCCGGCGAGCCCGCGCGAGGACCCGTCGCCGAGCCAGCCTCCGGGCCCGTTGGGGAGCATGAGCGTCTTCTCCACCTTCAGCTCGCCGGTGCAGTACTTGCCGAACGCGGAGAGATCGCCGGCGAACGGCCCGCCGTCCGACGACGAGGAGCAGGCGACCGCGAGCGGGGCGAGGACGAGGAAGATGGCGAGCCGGGCGAGCGGCGACGTCGCGGTGAACATCGGGTTGGCCCGAGATCACCACCCCCGCGCCCCGATCGCAGCAGAAATCCCGCTTCACGCGAGGTTCGCCCCCGTCGGCCCACGGCCGCCGGCTGACCATCGGCGGCCCCGGTGGTAAGCCCGCCCCATGCACGTAGGCATCTGCGGGTTCGCGGGATCGGGCAAGACGACGGTGTTCACGGCGCTCGCACCAGGCGGCAAGGCCGAGCGCGAGGTGTCGTTCGGCAACATCAAGGTCCCCGACGATCGCGTCGACTTCCTCGCGTCGGTGTTCAAGCCGAAGAAGGTCCGCTACGCCGAGATCACCTTCGTCGACGTCGCCGGCAGCAGCGGCGGCAAGGCGGGCGGCGCGTTCACGCCGGCCGTCCTCCAGGGGATGAAGAACGCCGACGTGCTCGTGCACGTGGTGCGCGGCTTCGAGAACCCGTCGCTCACCTCGCCGCCGGATCCGGAGCGCGATGAGCGCCTGTTCAACGACGAGCTGCTCCTGCACGACCTCGGCACCGTCGAGAAGCGCGTCGACCGCATGAAGCGCGAGCAGAAGAAGGGCGCGGAGCTCGACGCGATGACGCGCTGCCTGTCGCACCTCGAGGGCGGCGCGCCGCTGCGCACGCTCGATCTCTCCGACGAGGACGTCGCGGCGCTCGGCCCCGGGATCCAGCTGCTCTCGATGACGCCGCTGATCACGCTCTACAACTTGTCGGAGGCCGCGTGGGCCGATCCTGCGTCCGCGAAGCTGCGCGAGACGCGCCGCGAGAAGAACGCGTCGTGGCTGGCGATCTGCGGGGCGATCGAGGCGGAGATCGCTGCGCTGCCGATCGAGGAGCAGAAGGACTTCCTCGACGGCCTCGGCCTCGGCGAGCCCGCGCGCAACGTCTTCGTGCGCGAGGCCTACGCGCTCCTCGACTACATCTCGTTCCTGACCGCCGGCGCCGACGAGTGCCGCGCGTGGCCGATCCGAAGGGGGGCCTCGGCGCGCAAGGCGGCGGGGAAGATCCACAGCGACATCGAGCGCGGCTTCATCCGCGCCGAGATCTACCGCCCCGACGAGCTGAAGGCCTTCGGCAGCGAGGCCGCGTTGAAGACGGCCGGGAAGATCCGCGCCGAGGGCAAGGACTACGTGATGCAGGACGGAGACGTGGTGAACTTCCGGTTCAACGTCTGAGCCGCCGCGCCCGCCTCACGCCGTGCGGCACGGCCTGCTGCTCTCCGGCGGGCCGCGACCACCGGTCAGGTGCGGCGGTCCTTGGGACCGTCCTTGCCCCCGACGACGACGGTGCGGAGGAACTCGGCGGGCAAGAGGCCCTGTCGCTCCGCGATCTGGCGCACCAGCGCCGTGAGCTCTCGGATCGGCACCGGCTTGCTGTGCATCTCCTCGACCCCGAGCAGGCGGAAGCGGCAGGCGACGCTCTCGTCGAGCGACGCGCTGACGACGATGACCTGCGAGCTCGCCCGACCCCGCGGCGTGCACGTCGACGGACGTGCCCTCGAGGCCGCGCCGAACGCAGGTCTCCGCGATCTTCTGGAAGACCGGATCGTCGTCGACGATCAGCACCGACGCGACGCCGGTGTCCGCCTCCGGCCGGGGCTCGCTCCCGGGCGGCGGCTCGAAGGCGATCAGCTTCGCGCCGGCGGCCTCGAGCTCCGCGGCGAACGCGCGCACGCTCTCGTGGCGACCGTCGGGCGACTTCGCGAGCGCGCGGGCGAACACGGCGTCGAACGGCGCGAGCGCGGCGTCGAAGCTCGACGGAGCGGGAGACGGCGCCGACGCGTGCTTGGCGATCATCGCCTCGACGCTGCGCTCCTCGAACGGTAGGCGCCCGGTCAAGAGCTCGAACGCCATGCACGCGAGCGCATAGACGTCGGTCCGCGCGGTGACGAACTCCCCCGAGGGGCGGAGGAGCGCCTGCTCGGGCGCCATGTACGCCGGCGTGCCCGCGACGACCTTCTCGCGAGACCTGATCTGCAGCGCGCGCTGGGTGCTCGCGAGGCCGAAGTCGACGAGGACGGGCCGGCCCGTGCTCGCCTCGATGACGACGTTCTCGGGCTTGACGTCTCGATGGACGAGCCCGACGGCGTGCACGGCCGACAGGCCCTCGGCGATCTGGCGGACGAGCGTGAGCGCGCGGTGCAGCGGCACACGGACCCCTTGCGCGGCGTGCGCCTCGACCAACCGTTGGAGGTTGTCGCCGCGCACGAGCTCCATGGAGAAGTACAGCGTGTCGTCGTGCTCGCCGAGCGCGTAGATCTCGGCGACGTGGGCGTTCCTCACCTTCGCGAGCGCGCGGGCCTCCGACAGGAACCGCTGCATGCCCCCCAGGCTGCCGAGCTGCTCTTTTGCGAGCAGCTTCAGCGCGACGTGACGCTCGAGCGCGACATCGTGCGCTCTGTAGACGACGCCCATGCCGCCTCGACCGATCTGCTTCTCGATCCGGTACCGCCCCTCGACCATGAGCTGGGCAGGACGGTGGTCGAGCGGGGCGCCGCAGTTCGCGCAGTTCTGCGCGCGCTCGAGGCAAACGAACGAGCACGCCTCGCAGGGTCGCACCTGCGGAGGGTAACACGCGCGTGGACTACACCCAGATGTGCACCCTATGTTTCCGACGATGCCGATCCGTGGTGGGGACGTGAGGGCGTCCCATCCGACCACGCTCCCGCTCGCCGCGATCCTGCAGGCGGCGCCGGATGCGCTCCTCGTCGTGGACGAGATGGGGACGATCGTGTTCGCGAACGACGCCGCGGCCGAGCTGTTCGGCGCTGAGCTCGTCGGCAGGCCCATCGACGCGCTGGTCCCCGATGAGATCCGCCCCGATCACGTGCGCCATCGCTCCTCGTTCGGCGACAACCCCGCCCGGCGCGCGATGGGACGGGGCCGTGTGCTCACGGCGCGACGCGGCGACGGCACGACGTTCCCGGTCGATGTGGGCCTCGCCCCGGTCCCCGGCTCCGATGGGCTCGTCACGTGCGTCGTCCGCGATCTCACCGATCGCGATCGCGCCGAGCACCTCGCTCGCGTGCAGCAGGTCGCGCTCGAGTCCGCAGCCAACGCGATCGTAATCACCGATCGCGACGGCCGTATCCGCTGGATCAACCCGGCGTTCACGGCGATGACGGGATGGGCCTCCGACGAGGTGATCGGCCGCAACACGAGCTTCTTGAAATCGGGCCAGCACGACGACGCGTTCTACAGCGAGCTCTGGACGACGATCACGGCGGGCGAGGTCTGGCACGGAGAGCTCACCAATCGGCGCAAGGACGGATCGCTCTACATCGAGGAGCAGACGATCGCGCCCGTGCGCGCAAGGACCGGCGAGATCACCCACTTCATCGCGGTCAAGCAGGACGTGACCGAGCGACGCCGCGTGGCGGCCGCACTCCTCGAGGCGAAGGAGGCGGCGGAGGCGGCCGCGCGCGCGAAGACCGAGTTCCTCGCCAACACGAGCCACGAGCTGCGCACGCCGCTCAACGCGGTCATCGGCCTCTCGGAGCTCCTCCTCGACTCCGACCTGACGGCGCGTCAGCGCTCGATGCTCGAGACGGTGCACGAGAGCGGCGAGGCGCTGCTCGCGCTGATCAACGATCTGCTCGATCTCTCGAAGCTGGAGGCCGGGCGTCTCGAGCTCGATCTGCACCCGGTCGAGGTCGAGCCGCTGTTCGCCGCCGCGATCGCGCAGGTCGCTCCGCGGGCGTCGGCCAAGGGCCTCGAGCTCTTGTGGACGCTCGATCGGGGCCTGCCCGCGTGGGTCATGGCCGACGGCCTGCGCGTCACGCAGATCGTCCTCAACATCGTGGGAAACGCGGTCAAGTTCACCGAGCGCGGCGAGGTCATCGTGCGGGTGTCGCGCGCCGACCCCGGCTCGCCGCTCGTCGTCGGCGCGCCGGTGCGGCTGCGCGTGTCGGTGCGCGACACCGGCATCGGCATCCCGGAGGCCGTGCGACACCTGTTGTTCCGCTCCTTCCGGCAGCTGGACGCCTCGTCCACACGGCGCTTCGGCGGCAGCGGCCTGGGGCTCTCGATCAGCAAGACGCTCACCGAGCAGATGGGCGGCTCGATCACCGTGAGCAGCGAGGGCGTGCCGGGCCGCGGCTCGTGCTTCGACATCGAGCTCGACCTCGCCATCGCGTCGCCGCTCGGCGTCGCGCTCCCCGTGGAGCCGCGCCTTCACGGGGTGCGCGCCGCCATCGCCGCGGAGCACGCCGGACTGGCCGACGCGTTGCGGTCGCTCCTCGAGGGCATGGGCGTCGAGGCGTCCGTGCTCGACCCCGACACCGATCTCGAACGGGTCGAGGCCGACGTCGTGATCGTCGACGAGGCGTTGGCGCGCGCGTTGCCCCGCGCTGGCTGCGTCGTCTTGGCGCGCATGGGCTCGAAGCTGCTCGACGCCTTCGAGGCGGCGCCGCAGCTCAGCGTGATCACCAAGCCGGTGCGCCCGCGCGTGCTTCGCGACGTGCTGCTGCGAGCCGTTCGATCGCGTACCTCCTCCGGTCCCCCTCCGCGTCCGACCCTCGCGCCGCGCCCCTTGCCGTCGGTCGCGGTGCTGGTCGCGGAGGACAGCATCCCGAATCAGAAGGTGATCACCGCGCAGCTCGCGCGCCTCGGCGTGAACGCGGACGTCGTCGGCGACGGCCGCGCCGCCCTCGCGGCGATCGCGACCGGCCGGTACGATCTCGCGCTGGTCGACGTGAACATGCCGGGGCTCGACGGGCTCGAGGTCGCGCGCGCGGTGCGGGCGCTCGACGGCGCGGCCGCCTCGACGGTGCTCGTGGCCCTCACCGCCGGCGCCATGACCGGCGACCGCGAACGCTGCCTCGCGGCCGGCATGGACGAATACGTGAGCAAGCCCGTGCGCCTCCCCGAGCTCGAGGCGACCATCCGCCGCCTCTGTACCGACTCGGGCAGGCGCCTGCGCGTCGCCGCGGCGGCGCTCGAGGGCGGCGACGACGACGTCGATCGCTCGATCGTCGCCGAGCTCCGCCGCGATCTCGAGAGCGACGCCGCGTTCGACGACCTGGTGACCACCTTCCTCGACAGCGCCCGATCACTGCTCGATCGCGCGACGGAGGCGCACCATCGCGGCGATCTGCGCGGCGTGCACCTGGCTGCGCACACGCTCAAGGGCAGCGCGCAGTCCTGCGGCGCGCCGGCGCTCGCGCGCGTCGCCGACGAGATCGAGCGACAAGCGGCCGCGCGTCGGCCGGAGCTCGTCGGCGCAGGGCTGAGAGAGGCGCGCGCCGCCTTCGAGCGATACCGGACGACGCTCGCGCGACCGGACGGCGGCCTCGGTCGGCGCTGACGCGGCTCGAGCTCGCGCGCGGATCACCGATCGATGTCGAGGGTGGCACAGCGGCTATCATCCCGACGACGGCCGGGTGCGACGCCCGGCTCGGAGCAGGAGAACGTCATGAAGAGGACGTGGCGATGCCCGAAGTGCAACGGTGCCCGGATCGGCTACTTCGAGACGCTGCCCGACTCGGCGCACGGCGAGGCGAGCAAGCCGCGCATGATCGGCAACCAGGTCGTCGGCAGCTTCCTCGGCCTCCAGGCGCACCAGGGCGCGGCGCCCGTCGAGGCCTTCGTCTGCACCGAGTGCGGCTACTTCGAGGAGTACGTGAAGAACCCGACCACCATCCCCTGGGACCAGTTCGTCGGCTTCCGCTGGTGCGCGCGCTAGGGAGAGCCTGTTGCAGAAAGCCGACGTTCGGCGCCTCGCCGTTGCTCCCGAGCGCCGAGGCGAAGCGCAGGGCGCGCGCGCTCGAGCGCGAGCTGATCGCGCAGACCGGCGACAAGACGCTGGCCGAGCGCGTGTTCTCCGCCTTCGCGCTCGGCCTCGGCGCGCTGACCGAGCTCGCGGGCCGCGCGGGCCTGCTGCAGCAGCCCGGCCTCTTGCGCGTCGCGCACCGCATGGGCGCCCTCGAGGGCGGCGTCGCCGAGCCGCGCCCGTTCGCCCTGCACGGGGGTGAGCGCTCGCTGTCGCGTCGGCTCTCCGAGGATCTCGCCGACCTCGCACGCGCGCGGCTCGGCCTGAACGAAGGGCCGCCGCCGATCGGAGCGTGGTCGGCGATCGCCGAAGGCCGCGGCAGCGTCAGCCGCGCGCGTCCGATCGCCTGCGCCGCCGAGTGACGCTCACGGAAGCAGGACCTCAGTGGTGCCCGGCCGACACATACAGCGCCGCGACGAAGCCGACGGCGATGACGATGGCGACGATCGCGGAGACGATGCCTGGATGTCGTGAGACGAAGCCCAGCTCGGACTTGGAGGCGGCCATGGTCGCCGAAGGTAGCGGAGCCGACGCGACCGCGCACCCTCCAGGGGGCCGTCCCCTCGTCGAGCTCGATGCAAGCGGCGCCGGCGTCAGCGGCGTTCGGGCCCGAGCGCGCCACGCACCGTGTCGAGCAGCTGACGCCGATCGTCGGGAGCGTTCACGACGCGGAGCGCTCGGTGCGCGGGCGCTTCGATGGGCGCGCGGGCCAGGAAGACGAGTCGCTCGACGAGGGACGGCCATCGCGATCGGACGCGCTCGAACAGAGCGAAGCCGTCCATCATCGGCATGTCGGGAGTCAGTGCCCGATCACCGGCTTCACCGCGTTGTCGTGCGCCGCACGCGTCTCGCTGAAGGTGTGTCGGCCGCCGCCCTTCGCGACGAAGTAGAAGTACGGGGTCGACGCAGGTGAGAGCACCGCGGCGATGGACTTCTCGCCGGGGTTGGCGACGGGCGTCGGCGGCAGGCCCGCGTGCGTGTACGTGCTCCAGCGGTTGGCCGGATCGTGCTGGATCGCCGCGTTGACCTTGGTGCTGCCGCCGGAGAGCCATGCGACACACGATGGCGGAGGTGGCTGGGACACCAGGCAGCCGTAGCCGGCGGTCGGATCGGCCTCGAGGCGCCCGCCCGTCTCCTTGGGCGTGCGCATGCGGTTGAGGAACACCGAGGCGATGATCGGGCGCTCGTCGTCGACGACCGCCTCCTTCTCGATGATCGACGCGAGCACGATCGCCTCGCGCACGCCCATCCCGAACGGCTTCAGCGCCTCGACGCCGCCGGGGTTCTGCCGCAGCAGCTTGTCGATGCGCGCCTTCGCCTCCGCCACCATGCGTCGCACGACGTCGGCGCCGTCGGAGTCCGACGCGAAGTCGTAGGTCGCCGGGAACAGCCACCCCTCCGCCGACGCACCGAGCCCGAGCTCGTTCATCAGCGACGGATCGATCGCCGCCGCGAGGAACGACGCCTCGTCGCACACGCGCTTGTCCTTGAGGCGACGCGCGATGTCGAAGCGGTGCCAGCCTTCGGGGACGGTGACGCGCACCTTCGCCGCGTCGGGCGAGCGGCGCAGCCGGCGGAGCACTTCGACCGGCGAGAGGTCGTCGCTCAGGAGGTGACGCCCGGGCTTCGCGGCGACGCCCCCGCGCGAGCGCGCGTAGAGCGAGAAGACGGTGGACGAGTCGATCACGCCCGCCGCCTCGAGCTTCGCGACGATCTCCGCGTCGCCGTCGTTCGCCGCGACGTCGACGTCGACCGGGCGGCCGACGCCCCCCTTTCGTTTGTTGGGGATGGCGAGGACGACGAGGACCAGGAGCGACAGGACGACGGCGACCGCCCACGGCCACCGCGCGGGGCCGGGTCGCGGTGCGCGCGCGCGACGGCTGCGGGGCGGAGACGACCGTCGTCGGCTCACGCGCCCTCCTGCTTGCGGGCGCGCCGCGCCCTCCGCGCGTCGAGCCACGCCTGGAGGATGGTGACCGCAGCGGCGCCGTCGATCAGCGCCTTCTGCGCGCGCGCGTCGCGACCGGCGCGGCGCAGCGCGGAGGCCGCCTCGACCGTCGTCAGCCGCTCGTCCCACAGCTGCACTTCCAAGCCGGTGGCGTCGGCGAGGTGCTGCGCGAAGGTGCGCACCCGCTCGGCCGCGCGCCCCTCCTCGCCGGTCATCTCGAGCGGCAGGCCGATGACGAAGCGGCGCGCGTCGATCTCGCGCGCGAGCTCGGCGAGCGCCGAGACCAGCGCCTTGCGGTCCTTGGCGGGCAGGTTCGGCCGGGGATGCGCGAGCTGGGCGAGCTCGTCGTCGACGGCGACGCCGCAGCGCACACCGCCGAGGTCCAACCCGATCGTCCGCCGACCCACGTCCCACGCGTTAGCTGAACGTCGTGTGCGTCGCCACACCGCCGAGCGGGACCGCGGAGGCGGCGCACCGGTTGCACCGACCGTCGTGGATGGAATCGACCGAGCAGCTCGAGCGCGACGTCCGGGCGCTCGCCGCGATCGGCCCGCGCAACCTGCGCGACGTACGGCGCGCGCTCAACCTGGCGCACGCGGCCAGCTACGTCTCCGATCGGCTCGGCGAGATTGGCTACTTGCCCTCGGTCGATCGCTTCGAGGTCGCCGGGCACGTGGTGGACGTGCTCGTCGCGGAGCGCCGCGGCGTCTCGGAGCCCGATCGCACGCTGGTGGTCGGGGCGCACTACGACACCAACGGTCGTTCTCCGGGCGGCCCCGACGACGCGACCGGCATCGCGCTCCTCCTGGCGACCGCCGCCCACCTGCGCGGCCGGGAGCTCGCGCGAACGGTTCGCCTCGTGGCCTTCCCCAACGAGGAGCGGCCCTTCAGCCGCACCTCCTGCATCGGCAGCCGGGTCTACGCGCGGCGGTGCCGCGAGCGCGGCGACCGGATCGAAGCGATGATCGCGCTCGAGGACATCGGCCGCCGCACCTCGGCGATCTCCGACTTCGTCGCGGTGGTGTCGAACCTCCGCTCGCGCCACCTCGCTCGCCGCGTCCACGAGTCGCTCGGCGCGCTGCGCACCATCCGGGCGCGCAAGGTGATCCTCCCGGGCTTCCTCCCGCTGCTCCGCTCCTCCGATCCGTGGTCGTTCTGGCGCGAGGGCGTCCCGGCGGTGATGCTGGCCGACGGCGCGCTCCTCCGTCCGCGGCAGCCCCACGGTAGCGCCGCTCGCCAGATGGTCGACTTCGGCCGTCTGCAAGAGGTCGCGCGCGCCGTCGCCGACGCCGTGATGCTGCTCGCCAGCTGACCGCTCGCCACCTGAGCGCGGGACGCTCCGTCAGAACGCGGTCGACGGCCGCGAGTGGCGGCCATGCGACCGCGCGCTGCGCACGAGGATCCGGGAGATGCCCGCGTAGACGAGCGTCGCGAGCAGGCCGGTGACGGCGCACACCACGAACGTCGTGGGCTCGTCCTCGCGACTGACGCCGATCATGCGCGCGCCGAACAGCCCCAGGAGCCCGCCGAGCCCGCCGATCAGCGCCGCGAAGATGAACGCGCCCGGTGAGCGGTGCGCCGTGCCGAGCTTGGCCACGATGGCCACGACCATGCCCGCGAAGATGGCGCCCAGGATGACGGACAGCACCGCGGTAGGACGTAGCTCGCGTCGCGGGCGTTGCTCGCCCCGCGCGGCCCCGGTAATCGGACCCCATGCACAAGACCGAGCCGAAGCACCTCCGCGCCTATGGCGATCGCGAAGGCGACGGGATGGTCCAGATGAGCTTCACCCTGGCGATGCCCAAGAGCGCGCGCGCCAAGGAGGCGGCCCGCAAATTCGCCGAGCTGCACGGCCTCCGCGATCCGCTCGTCACCACGATGGAAGAGTGCGCCGAGGGCTACAGCTACTTCGTCGTCTACGGCCAGTCGTCGCACTCCATCGACGTCAACGCCGTCGAGGTGCCCGAGGTCGAGGTCCCGCGCCTCGACATGAAGGAGATCGACCACCGCATCTCGGTCCGGCTCGGGCGCAAGATCGTCGTCGTCGGCGCGTGCACCGGCAGCGACGCGCACACCGTCGGCATCGACGCGATCCTCAACATGAAGGGCTACGCCGGCGAGAAGGGCCTCGAGGCGTACAAGGGCTTCGAGGCCTACAACCTCGGCGCGCAGGTCGAGAACGATCAGCTCATCGAGCGCGCGGCGTCGCTCGAGGCCGACGCCATCCTCGTCAGCCAGGTGATCACCCAGCGCAACTGCCACAAGGAGAACGGCCGCGCGCTCATCGAGTCGCTGGTCCGGCGCGGCCTGCGCGAGAGGTTCATCTGCCTGTTCGGCGGCCCGCGCGTCGATCACAAGCTCGCCCTGGAGCTCGGCTTCGACGCCGGCTTCGGCCCGGGCACGCGCCCGGGCGACGTCGCCAGCTACCTCGTGCACCGGCTCTGCGCCGACGGCGAGCAGCGCGTCTCCATCAGCTCGAGCCTCGCCTGATCAGCCGCTGTCGCGCCCCGCGACGCACTGCGCTATCGGCCTGATCCATGGCTGAACGCGATAAGCCGCGCCTGGAGCTGGCGTTGCGCGAGCTCTCGACGAGCCGTCCCGTCCGCGCGGTGCGCGCGCTCCTCATGCGGGCGGTCGACGCAGGCCTGTTGGTGCGCGCGGCCGAGGCGCGCGACACGCTGCTCGAGCCGCTGCGGCGCGGGCGTGCACCGGAGACCCCGACCGAGCGCGTCCGCGGCCTCGACGACGCCATCACCCTCGCGCGCGATCGGTGGGGCGTGCCGGGCATCTTCGCGCGCACGGTGAACGACGCGGCGTTCGGCCTCGGGTGGGCGTGCGCCGAAGACCGCCTGTTCCAGCTCGAGCTGATGCGCCGCGCCTTCCGCGGCGAGCTCGCCGCCACGTTCGGCGCGCGGCGCGTCGACGATCGTGCCCTCGGGCGCGCCATGGCCGGGCGCACCTTCATCGACCTCGACGCGTTCAATCGCGCGATGAGCTTCCGCGCCGCCGCCGAGGCGAGCTACGCCATCGCCTCGCCCGAGGCGCGCGCGTGGGTCGACGCCTACGTCGCCGGCATCAACGCCTACCTGGCGAGCGGCCGTCGCCCGCTCGAGATGCTCCTGCTCGACATGGAGCCCACGCCGTGGACCGGCGCCGACGCGCTCACCATCCAGAAGGGCATCGGCTTCCAGCTGTCGTTCGCGTACCGCTTCGCCATGGCGTGGGCGCTGTGCGCCGACGCGGTCGGTGAGCAGCGCGCCTCCCACCTGCGCCCGGTGCGTCACCCGCTCACGGTCACGCGCGGCGACGTCGGCGCGATCGAGCCGCTCGTGGCGACGACCGAGATGCTCCGCGCCGTGCTCGGCACCGACTCGATCCACCTCGGGTCCAACGCGTTCGCGGTGTCCGCTCGGCGCTCGGCGCTCGGCCGCCCGATTCTCGCGAGCGATCCCCACATGCCGCTCGGCGCGCCCGCGATCTTCTGGGAGGCGCGCGTGCGCGGCGGCGATCTCGACGTGCGCGGCGTGTGCATCCCCGGGATCCCGGCGTTCCCGATCGGGCAGAACGCGCGCGCCGCGTGGGGCGCGACCTCCGGCTGGGGCGACGACACCCAGCTCTATCGCGAGGACCTCGTCGCGCTGCGCCGCGACGCGCGCCTGAAGACTCGGCGCGAGACGATCACCGTCCGCGGCCAGGGCACGCGCACCATCGAGCTGCACGAGACGCCCCGCGGACCGATCGTCTCCCACGTGCTCGGCGACGCGCTGGTCGGCGCCTCCGATCGGGCGCTCTCGCTCAAATGGAGCGGGAGCGACGCGACGCTCGATCTCGACTCCGGCCTCGCCCTGATGCGCGCCGGCAGCTTCGACGACCTGCGCGCGGCCGCGCGCCAGCACGCCAACCCCTCGCTCAACTTCGTGTGGGCGGACCAGGACGGCCACATCGGCTGGCAGTTCGCCGGGCGCATCCCGCGGCGCGCCGGCGGTGGCGTGGTCTCCGGCATCGACATCGCCGACGGCGAGGATCCGCGCGCGGAGTGGCGCGGGTTCGTCCCGGGCGACGAGCTGCCCTTCGTGCGCGACCCCGAGGAGGGCGTCGTCGTCTCCGCGAACACCAACCCCTGCGGCGAGGGCTACCGTCACTTCCTCGGCGAGCTCTTCGAGCCGCCGTTCCGCAAGGCCCGAATCCACGCGCTGCTCGACGCCCGCGCCACCCTGGGCCTGCGCGACCTCACCACCCTCCAGCGCGACGTGCGCTCGTCGTGGGCGCTGCAGGCGCGCGACGCGCTGCTCGCCGGCGTCGACGACGAGGCGCTCGACCTGCAGCCGCGCCGCGGCCGCGATCTGGTGCGCGTGATGCGCGCGTGGAGCGGCGAGGCCACCGAGGACAGCATCGGCGCCACCGCCACGCACGTGTTCCTCGAGGCGGTGCTGCGCCACCTGTTCCTCGACGATCTCGGCGAGCTCGCGTTCGAGCATTACTTCGAGCAGCTCAACGCCCCCATGCTCCCGCTCCTGCGCGTCCTCGGCGACGACGAAAGCACCTGGCTCGAGGGGCGCGATCGCGCCACCATCGTGCACGACGCGGCCGCGATGGCCGAGGGTCGGCTGCGCCGCCTGCTCGGCGAAGACCCGTCGCAGTGGCGGTGGGGCGCCCTGCACACCGTCACCTTCCGTCACGCGCTGCACGACGTCCCCGGGCTGCGCGCCGTCTCGTCACCGGGCCCGTACCCCGCGCGCGGCGACGGCACGACCGTCTGCATGGGCGACTACGACATGCGCGGCGGGCGCTTCGCGGTCCGCGCGGCGCCCGCGTTCCGGATGGTCGCCGTGCCGGGCGCGCCGCACGAAGGGCGCGCGGTCCTCCCGCCCGGCAACGGCGGCGATCCTTCGTCGAAGCACTACCGCGATCAGATCGCGCTCTACCTCGCCGGCGAGCTCCGCGAGATGGCCTGGGACGAGACGGAGTTCAGCGCACGCCGACTCCGCCTCGTCCCATGAGCGCCCCGGGCTTCGCTCGCCTCGACCCGGGGGGCGGCGCTCACCTCGCGATGATCCGCGCCCGCACCGCAGGCGCCAGGTCGGCGCCCGCGATCTCGTAGGCCACGCCGTAGCGATCGCCGCGCGTCGCGATCGCCGGGTCGAAGCCCGGGGCGTCGAACGCGTGGACAGGGTGGAGCTCCCCTTCGTTCCAGCGCGCGACGCGGAGCAGCCCGATCGTGTCGGTCCACGCCATCAGCACGCCGCCGCCGAACGCCGGAGCGAGCACCGGGTTTTCGCCCCAGGCGTCGAGGCCGACCGGGTCGTGCTTCCAGGAGCCGTTCTCCTGCAGGCGCCCGGCGTGGACCCTGCCCTCGTGGAGCCAGGTGAGCGTGTGGTAGGTGCCGTCCCACGCGACGGCCGGCGAGGTCCCGAGCCCGTACGCGACCGGCACGCCCGACGCGAGGCCGCTCGCGCCGATCCGCAGCGTCGAGACGAAGTCGTAGCCGATGGCGTTCCAGTGGAACGCCGCGAGGAAGCCCTTTCCGGCCGGGGCGAGGGCGATCTGATCGGCCGCGGCGGCGGAGTGGTGATTCACGAGCGGGATCGCCGTCGGGTCGAGCGGCACGCCGTACCGGTCGAAGCGCGCCGCCTTCAGCGACGGGCCGACGACCAGGTACGTCTCGCCGTTCCACGCGGCGGCCATCTGCGATCCGCCGAACGGCAGGCGCGTGACGCGCTCGAGGGTGCCGATCGCGTCGATCAGGGCGACGCGCATCGCGCCGTCGGCGTCGCCCCACGCCACGAGGAACTTGTGTCCGTCGGTCGCGACGGTCGGCGGGTGATCGTCGATCGCCGTGCCGAGCGTCAGCCGCTCGCCTACGCGGCCGGCTCGATCGATGCGGGCCGTGCGCACGTCCATGCCCGTGCGATCGGCGTTCATCGAGTCGACCCACGCGACGAGCCCACCCTCCTCGCCGAGCGCGATGGCGGGCTTGAGCTGCGCGCTCTTGCCGATCGAGAGGAGCCTCGTGGTGCCGTCGATGACGGCGCCGTCCACGGTGACGCGCGCCACGAACGTGTCGGCGCCGATGGCTTCGAGCGCGGCGGAGCCTCCGCCGACCGACCCGACGCGCATGTAGCCGAGCAGCGACTCGCCCTGGTCGACCGCGAGCACCGGCGTGTGCACGCCCTTCAGCTTCACACGCTCGCCGAAGCCGAAGCTCTGGTGCTGGACGGGGATGAGCTCGGTGCCGTCGGCGAGGTCGACGGCGACGAGCGCGATGTGGCCGTTCCAGATCATCGCCGGCGCGCGATTGCCGGCGTCGGCGATCGGCATGGCTTGCGCGTCGATCCCGTGACCGTCGAGATCGAGCCGCTTCACGAACGTGGCGCCGGCGTTGTTCAGGCGCTCCGACCAGCCGACGAGATAGCCGCGGCCGGTGAAGCCGATCGAGACGCCGGTCAGCTCACCGCCGATCATGTCGCCGACGTCGTCGAGCAGCTGCGCCGGACCGGCGATGTCGAGGCGTGCCGCGCGGATCTTGCCGTCCTCGCCCCACGACACGAGCGCGCCGCGACCCGCGGGGACGAGCGCCGGCGCGACCTCACCCGTCGCGTTCGTCGCGATCGTGAACGTCTCCGCCTCCCAGGCCCGTCCGAACGTGTCGAGGCGGGTCATCAGCACCTTGGAGCCCGACCGGAAGGCGGCGATCCAGCCCCACTCCGTCCACGCCAGCGCCGGCGCGCGCTCGAGCGCCGTGGTCTCGGCGAGCGCGCAGCCGCCCGGATCGAGCACCTCGCCCGCCGCCGTCACGCGCGCGAAGCGCACATCCATGTCACCGCCGGAGAGGCGCTGCTCGGTCCAAGCGACGAGGAAGTCGGCGCCGTTCGATCCCACGGTGATCCCGGCCGCGGGCGCGGGGCGCGTCGGGCCATTGCTCTGGTGGATGACGAACGCCGGGTGGTCGATGACCTCGCCGTCGCGCACGCGGGCGCCCATGATCTTCGCCTTGTCGGCCCAGACGGCGAGGTACTGCTGCCCCGAGGCCGCGGCGCGTACGTCGGTCTGATGGCCGATCGCGGGCGCGTCGACCTGCGGCGAGAGGACGATCGGCTGCGTCAGCGATCCCGCTCCGTAGCTCGCGTCCCCCTCCGCACACGCGGCCACGGCCGCGCCCGAGACCAGCACGAGCGTCGCGAGCGATGCGACGCTACGCGTGCGCATGTTCGGTCTGTCGAGGTACGTGGTCATGGCCCCACCTCCTGTGATCGGCGGTTCGCGATCGGGACGGGACTGCATCGGACGTACCTGGTGCGAGAGGTGAGGACACGCGCTCCAGCCCGCGACGTTCGTGCGAGGAACGCGCGCGCCGCGTCGCCCGCGCGGTCGATCGTGCGCCGATGCGCGAATCGTGCGGAGCGACGCGACGAACCGCAGAGGCGAAGATGGTCGCCGGCGCCGAGACCGGAGACCTGCGTTCGAGAATCGCGAGCGGTCGTCTAGACTGCCGCGACCATGGCTTCGGTGAGCGGCTGGATCGCCGCGGCCTTGATCCTCCTCGCGGCGTCGGTACCGCTGCTGTTCCGTGCGCGGAATCACCGCCGCGCGACGCCCGAGTCACCGACGATCAAGCTGCACGTGCTCGCGGGCCTGGTCACCTCGATCGCCGCGTTCCTCCACACCGGGCTCGTGCTCCCCGAGCTCGGATCGGAGGCGTCGGTCGGCGGCGGCACGCTCGGGTTCCTCGCGGGCGCGATCGCCTTCCTCGTGATGATCGCGCACGCCGGCCTCGGGCTCGGCTTGCGCGACCCGAAGGTCCGCGATCGCGCCCAGCGACGCCGGCGCCATGCGACGACCGGCGTCGTGCTGGCCGTGATCGTCCTCGTGCACGTGGTGCTGCTGCTCCGCGCCCGGCAGGGCTGAGACGCAGTCGTCAGTCGTCAGTCGTCAGTCGTCAGCCGAGACGAGACGAGGCGAGGCGAGGCGAGAGAAGCGCTTCTCTCTCTCTCTTCGACTGATGACTGATGACTGATGACTCTTCAGGCCTTGATCCACCCGTTCTCGCGGTACCACGCGGCCGTGCGCTTCGCGCCCTCGACCCAACCGAGCTCCGGCGCCCACCCGAGCTCCTTGCGGATCGGCTCCGACGAGCAGACCCAGTGCGGCGCGAGGAGCTCGTTGACCTTGTCGCGGGTGAAGATGCGCGCCTTGCCGGTGGCCTTCACCAGCAGCTCGTTGCCGAACGCGGCGGCGTAGAGGATGGGCGACGGCACCGGGAGCTTCAGCAGGCGCTTGCCCGTGCCGGCGAGGAACAGGTCGGCCATCTCGCCCGTCGTGTAGACCCCGCCGTCCTCCACGTAGTACGCGCGGCCGCTCTCGTGCTCCTTCTCGAGCGCCATGATGCACGCGCGCGCGCAGTCGCCCGCATAGATCAGCGAGATCTTCTGCCGGCCGCCGCCCATGATCGGCAGCATGCCCATCGACATGGCCTCGAAGAACGCGAGCATCTCGGTGTCGCGCGGGCCGTAGATGGCCGGCGGACGGATCGTGGTCACCGACAGATCGTCCTTGGCGCCGGTGACCAGCCGCTCGGCCGCGAGCTTCGAGCGACCGTAGTTGGTCACCGGCGTGGGCTCGCGATCGTGCGCCACCGGCGTGCCGTCGGCCGAAGGGCCGTGCGCGGCGAGCGACGAGACCATCACGAAGCGCCGCACCTGCTTGCGCCGATCGAGCGCGACCTCGAGGAGGTTGCGCGTGCCCTCGACGTTGATCGCGTCGAACTCGGCGGCGTCCTTCGCCTTCACCAGCCCGGCGCTGTGGACGATCGCGTCTACGCCCTCGGCGGCCTTGGCGACCGAGTCCCTGTCTTCGACGGCGCCGTAGGCGAGCTCGATCCCCGAGAGCCCGGCGAGGAACTTCGTGTTCGAGCTCTTGCGCACGAGCGCGCGGACCCCGTGCCCCATGCTCGTGAGCTGCTCGGCGACGTGAGAGCCTAGGAAACCCGAGCCGCCGGTGACGAGGACCTTCATGGGCACGGCGTGTAGCACAGCCGCGAGCGCCTTTTGAGTGTGCGGGAACTCTGCCGTCGCCCGGCGGTCGTACCCATCGTTCGGGCCCGCCGTCTCGACCCTCGAGCGGCGCGTCACGAGCGGAAGCGGAGGACGGGATGGCGGGCGTCTCGACGGGCGGAGCCAAGGCCGGGCGGCGGACGGTGGATCAGGAGGTGAACATGGTCCCGTTCATCGACCTCCTGATGGTGACGATCTCTTTCCTGCTCGTCACGGCGGTGTGGACGAGCATGGCGCGCGTGCCGACCACGCCGCGTGCGCCGAACGAGAGGGGCAAGGAGATCATGAAGGAGGAGCCGACGGCGCTCCGCGTGCGCGTCGACGCCGACAAGAACGTCGCGCTGCAGTGGCAGAAGGGACAGAAGGTCGAGGACGTGGCGACGGTTCCGCTCGAGGGGCTCGAGGCCGCGGTGCACAAGGCGTGGGCGAGCGGTCGCGTGCAGGACGGCGCGGTGCCGGCGACGGCCATCCTGCAGGTTGCGCCCAAGCTGCGGCTCTACGAGATCACCCGCGCGATGGACGGCATCCGCGCCCCCAAGCGCAAGGACGGCCAGAGCGCCTTCGACGTGACCTTCTCCACGTCGTGAGGCGGCGCGCGCATCATGTGCAGCACGCTCGCGCGGTGCCACGGCCAGCCGGCGGAGCTCTCCCCGATCGCGGTGAAGTGAAGGGGCGAACCCTCCGCCCGCCGAGCCGGCTCCAACGCCGCGATGCCCGACAACGCCTTCTGGATCGCGATCGCCGCTGCCGTCCTCGTCTGGTTCTTCATGTCGCGTCTCGGGAAGGTCGCGCCCGCCGAGGCCCGTCGCCTCGTCTCCGGCGGCGCCATCCTGCTCGACGTGCGCTCGCCGGCGGAGTTCGCGGGCGGTCACCTCGACGGCGCGCTCAACGTGCCGGTGAGCGACATCCAGGTGCGCGCGGGCGAGCTCGCGAAGAAGGGCAAGCCGATCGTCGTCTACTGCGCGAGCGGCATGCGCAGCAGCAGCGCGGCCCGCGTGCTGAAGGGCGCGGGCGTCGAGGTCCACGACCTCGGGGCGATGTCGCGTTGGTGATGCCAGTCATCAGTCATCAGTCATCAGCCTTCACGACCGCTCAATGTCTGGCTGACGACTGACGACTGACGACTCAGCCTCATCGATACACGAACGCCACCGTCCGGTAGCGGTCGAGCAGCGTCGGATCGCCCGGTCCGATCTCGAGATCGGCGTCGAGCTTCGCGGCGAAGTCGATCGCGTCGTTCAGGACGTGCCAGCGACACGCCGTGGCGCGTCCCGACCAGGGTGTCTTGCTCCGGTCCTCATTGACGCCCCACCAGCCGGCGAACGGCGTCGCGCGATCGCCGCCCAGGAAGTAGAACGCCGAGTCGAAGTAGTCCTCGGTGCCGGTCCCCGGGAGCGCGAGCACGCCGTCGAGCGAGACCTTCTCGTCGCCCTCGAGGAAGTTGAGCCCCTCGACGCTGATGTCGCTCCCCGACATCGCGTGGCCCTCGAGCATCGCGCACGCGCCGACCCAGCGGCCCGGTCCGGTGACGTGCACCAGCGGATGATCGCCGGTGGCAGGCGCGAGCGTCTGCTCGCGGATGGCGTGCAGCCGCGTTGCCCCGACCGCGCCGCGCGTCCCCCTCGCCGTGATCGCCACCTCGATCGGATCGCCGCCGTTGGTCAGGCGAATCGTCGCGCGGCCGGCGAACGGCATCGGCAACCGCAGCGTCGCCTGGCCGCCGTCCCCGCCCACAGTGGTGACGAGCGGGAGCGAGGTACCGGTGGGCGGCGAGAGCGACGCGGCGAACAGATCGGAGAGCGGCAGCTTCATCGCCTCCACGCCGCCCCACGACACGACCGCCTCCACGTTCCCGAGTCGCTCGGGTCGCTCGACGGTCAGGGCGTCGATGGTGGCCGGCCCGTCGATCCCGAGCGTCACCGTCTCGCCGTTGGCGATCGTGCGGCGCTCGTCGAGCAGGGCGTCCGTGCCGACGGGAGGCGCGAGCAGAGCGGCATTCGCGGCGTCGCGCCCGGCGAGCCGCGCGGAGGCTCGTTTGCGGAGGCGCGGCGTCGCGTCGAGCACCACGTCGGTCTGGTGATAGACGTTGTCGAGGATGCCGAGCTGATCGATCGTGACGATCAGCTTCGACCCGAAGACGACCGGGTAGCGCCACGACACCCAGCGGAAGGTGCCGGCTCCGAACGGCGGCGCGAACATCTCGCCCGCGCTGCCGTCGGCGATGGCCGAGACCTTCGCCTCGACGAGGGGCTCGCGCTCGTCGTCGACGTAGACCCGCAGCACCTCGTCGTCGGCGGGTGACAGGCGCATCGCGAGCGTGGTCATCCAGAATCGGACCATCGTGCCCGAGCCGGTGAACCGCGCCGCGACCGCGCCCTTCACCCACGGCTCGGCGCAGGTGGGCTGGTCGAACGCGTGCGGCGCCAGACCCTTGCCGAGCTCGGCGTCGGGCGCGGCGCAGATCCAGTTGTTCAGATCCTTGTTGCCACGCTCGAAGATACGAAGACCGCCGCCGCCCTTGCCGCGATCGACGCTCGACTGCTGCCGGTACACGCGGTCGCGGCGCGGCTCGGGCATCGCGCGCCACGCCGACAGCTCCGACAGCGCGGCCTCGTCGGCGAGCTCGACGACCGGCTCGCGCCCAGCGTCGCCGCTCGCGTCGGCGGCAGGCGGCGCTGCGGGGTCGGAGTCGCGACACGACATCACGAGCAACACGCAGGCGAGCGTGGCGAGGAGACGGCGCATCGATCTCCAGGCTACCGCGGCCGCGCAAGCCCGGTCGAAGGATCGAGCGAGCGACCGCCGTCCCCGGCCCGTTCGCTCAGCCCCTCATCCGGAAGTAGACGACGAGCAGCGCGACGGTCGACACGACGAGCACCGCGAGCAGGATCCACTGGTTGCGGCTGCCGACCGACGGCTGCGGGCGCCGCGGCGTCGTCGATCCCGCGCCGGCCGGGCGCCCCGCGGCGAGGCGGCTCGACCGCCGCAGCTCAGGGTGATCGCTGTGCACCTGCGCGCGCTTGAGCGCGATCTTCGCCTCGTCGTTCGCCGGGTTGGCCGCGAGCGCGGCGCGCCAGTCGCGGATGGCCGCGTCGATGCGGCCGGCGTCGCGCAGGACCGTCGCGCGCCAGACGAGCGCCCGATCGCTCTGCGGCGCGGCGGTGATCGCCTCGTTGAGCAACGACAGCCCGCGCTTGAACCTCGTGCGACCGCCCTGCTGCGCGAGCACCACGCCGAGCAGCGCCTTGTAGTCGGGCTTGCCCGGATCACGCGCGACCGCGCGCGCGGCGAGCACCTCCGCGGCCTGGAGGTTCCCCGCGCGCCAGAGCGCCAGGGCTTCGCGGTGGTCGTCGGCCGCGCCGAGCGCCACGATCGCAGCGCTCGTGCGCAGGGGATCGATCCCCACGTTCAGCGCGGAGTCGCGGAGGGACGCCACCGGATCCGAGGGCGGCTCGACGTCGAGCGGCGGCGCGCCGCTGCCGTCGTCGAGGTGGTGGGTGACGTGCAGCGCGTAGAGCAGCGCGCGGATGGTCCGCTCGGGCGCGACGCTCGACTGCAGGAGCGCCTCGTGGCTCGGCTCGCCGGAGGACTTCAGCTTGGCGATCACGGCGCGCTCGGCGTCGTCGAGCTCGAAGCGGTCGAGCCTCGCGAGCGGGTGCAGGCGCACCGGCGTGCGGAGGAACGGCAGGATCGCCTCGTCGATCCGGCGCCGCTCGGGCCACGCGCGCACGAGCGAGAGCAGCGCGGCGAGCGCGTCGCATGCGACATGGTTCGTCGGCGCGCCTTCGTCGAGGAGGTCGGCGTTGGGGTGGAACTCGTAGATCGTCTCGGAGGGCAACGCCGCGATCGCCCGCAGCCGGACGAGGATCTGCTCACGCAGCGCGCGCAGCAGCACGCGGCGATCGACGAGGCTGTCGGAGACGAGCTGCCGACCGAGGCGCTCCTTGGCGCGCTGCGCGCGGAGCAGGGCCGCCTGCAGGTCGACGTCGGCGATGACGCCGAGGCGGACGAGCATCTCGCCGAGCGGCGCGATGAGCTTGGCGGTGCGGATGCGCGTGGGCGCGCCGTCGGCGAACACCACCACGTCGGAGCCCTCGCCGCCGCCGCGCGGTGACTTCAGGACCAGCGAGCCGCTGAGCCGGTGCGCCAGGACGTGCGTGAACAGCACCGGGAGCGGGAAGTCGTCGAGCGAGCCCTCCGGCGGCGGGCCGGTGGTCGCGTGTCCTTCGGAGGGAACCGGTCCGCTCACAGCGGTCGCTGGTAGACGCGGTACTTCTTGTAGACCTTGCCGCCCATCATCTTGATCCCGAGGTTCACCGGCGCGTTGTCCTCCAGCGTCCACGAGAGCTCTCCCCACTTCATCCCGAGCTTCTTGCCGCGATCGTTCATCTCGACATAGAGGGCGGTCGAGAGCCCGCCGTACTTCTTCTGGATCCGGAACTTCTTCTTGATGCCGAGGAGCACCAGGCGCGCCGAGGTCGGGCCCTTCACCTTCAGGCGCCAGAGGAGCTTCGGCAGGCCGAAGGGGAAGAGCTTACCGTCGAGATCGCGGATCATCTCGTTGATGTTCGGCAGGGCGATGCTGATCGCCGCCGCCTCGCCGTCGACCTCGGCGACCAGCGCCAGATCGGGGACCAGGATCAGCTTGAGGTCGGCCGCCATCTTCTTCAGCTCGGAGTCGGTCATCGGGACGAAGCCCCAGTTGTCCTTCCAAGCGTCGTTGAAGATCTCCATGACCATGCGGGTCTCGCGCTCCATGTGGGCGCGGTCCATCGAGCGGATGCGCACCTCAGGCAGCTCGAGCACCTCGTCGTGCGCCTTGCGCGCGCGGGTCGGCGGCTCGCCGACCTCGTACTTCCAGGCGAAGACGTCTTTCTCCTTCTCGAGCCCGGCCGCTTCGATCAGCGCGCCCTGATAGCTGCGGCTGTGCGGCATGAGGATGGCGGGCGGCGTGTCGAAGCCCTCGACGAGGCAGCCCATCTCCTCGTTGATCGAGAGCGACATCGGCCCGCGCATCTTCTTCATGCCGCGCTTCTTCAGCCAGTCGGCCGCCGCGTCGAGCAGCGCCCGGGCGACTCCGGGATCGTCGATGGTGTCGAGGAAGCCGAAGAAGCCGGTGCCGTCCTGGTACTTCTCGATGTGCAGCTTGTCGATCTGCGCGGTGCAGCGGCCGACGTCCTCGCCGTTCTTCACCGCGATGAAGACAGCGCCCTCGGCGTGCTCGAAGAACGGGTTCTTCTTCGGATCGAAGCGATCCTTCATGTCGAGCTCGAGCGGCGCGACGAAGCTCGGATCGCCGCGGAAGACCTTGCGGCCGACGTCGAGGAAGCGCTGCGTGTCGACGCCGAACGGACGCTCGACGACCTGCACGTCGCTCGCGGGAGACTTCGCCTTCTCGGTCACGCTCTGCACGTCCATGGGGGCGACCCTACTCGCACCCGGACCCCGCGCCAACCGCGTCCCCCGCGCGCAGAACCGGGTGGGCTGTGCACCTGAGCGCGCACGCGGTATGGCCTCGACATGGCAGGGATCCTCGAAGGAAAGGTCGCGATCATCACGGGCGCCGGCGGCGGCATCGGGCGCGCCGAGGCGCTGCTCTTCGCCGCCGAGGGCGCGAAGGTCGTCGTCAACGACGTGGGCGGGACGCGCTCCGGCGAGGGCGCGTCGGCGTCGGCCGCCGACTCGGTGGTCGCCGAGATCGAGAAGGCCGGCGGGCGGGCGGTCGCCCATCACGGGAGCATCGCCGAGGCCGCCGGCGCCCAGTCCCTGATCAAGACCGCGGTCGACGCCTTCGGCCGCGCCGACGTCCTGGTGAACAACGCCGGCATCCTCCGCGACAAGTCGCTGCTCAAGATGGACGAGGCGATGTGGGACGCGGTCATCGCCGTGCACCTCAAGGGCACGTTCCTGTGCACCCAGGTCTTCGCGCGTCAGGTCGTGGCGCAAGGCGGCGGCGGTCGCGTCGTCAACACCACGAGCGTCTCCGGCATGCTCGGCAACTTCGGGCAGGCGAACTACTCGGCGGCCAAGGCGGGGATCTACGGCTTCACGCGCACCGCGGCCATCGAGCTGCAGAAGCACCGCATCGCGGTCAACGCGCTCGCGCCCATCGCGAAGACGCGCATGACCGAGGACCTGCCCATGATGCAGTCGGTCGACAACATGACGCCGGAGCACGTCGCGCCGGCCGCCCTCTTCCTGTCGTCCGATCTCTGCGGCGAGGTCAGCGGAACGGTCCTCGCGGTCGCCGGCGCCCGCATGTACGCGTACAAGGTCATGGAGTCGCCCGGGCGCTTCAAGGACGAGAACGCAGGCGTGTGGACGGCGCAGGAGATCAAGGACCACTGGGACTCCATCGTGAAGTTCCCGGGCGCCTGATCGGCCGCCGCGAGGTCGACGGGGTCGAAGGTCGAAGGTCGAAGGGGCTCGCCGCCGCTCGTCGCAGCATTGGTCCCTCGCCGGCCCTCCGGGCCGGGCCACCCCTCGAGCGCGAGGAGAGCCTGACACCACGCCTGCGTTCGCTTCGACCTTCGACCTTCGACCTTCGACCCGGTCTGCATCGATCGGCGACGTGGTGTCCGATGCCGCTGCTGAGGTAGCTTGTTCCGAGTTGCCAGGAGGTCGGTCATGAAGAAGGTCGGCGTCATCCTCTCCGGTTGCGGTTTCCTCGACGGAGCCGAGATCCACGAGTCGGTCCTCACGCTGCTCGCGCTCGATCGGCTCGGCGCCGAGGCGCTGTGCGCGGCGCCGAACGTGGCGCAGATGCACGTCGTCAATCACCTCACCGGCGACGTCGCGGCGGGCGAGTCGCGCAACGTGCTCGTCGAGTCGGCGCGCATCGCGCGCGGCAAGGCGCGCGACGTCGCGACCGTGCGCGCCGACGAGCTCGACGCGTTGATCCTCCCCGGCGGCTACGGGGCCGCGAAGAACCTCTCCGACTTCGCGGTGAAGGGCGCCGACGCGACCGTCCATCCCGACGTGCTGCGGCTCGTGCGCGAGGTCCACGCACAGCGCAAGCCGCTCGGGTTCGTGTGCATCGCGCCCGCGGTCGCGGCCGCGATCTTCCGCGGGACGAGCGTCTCCCCGCGCCTGACGATCGGCTCCGACGACGAGACGGCCTCCGCGCTCCGGAAGATGGGCGCCCGGCACGTGGACCACCCGACCGAGGAGGTCGAGGTCGACGAGGCGAACCGCATCGTGTCGACGCCGGCCTACATGACGGCGCGCGGCATCGGCGAAGCGGCCAAGGGCATCGACCTCCTCGTGACCAAGGTGCTCGAGCTCACCTGACGGTCAGTCGCGGCGGCGCTTGTACACCAGCGAGTAGCGCCCGCTCGTCTCCGGCGCCAGGCTGTCGTGGTGACGCAGCGCCGGGGGCGCCGGACGACGCATCGTCGCCGCGTCGCTGCCGGCCTCGCGCACATCGAGCGTGAGCGGCGCGGCATCGCCCGGCGGCGGCGGCGGCGCGATGGCCCGCCGGCCGGGGACCGTCGGCGCCTCGCGTCGACAGGGCAGCGTCATGGCACCCGGCCGGACCGGCGTCGGCCGGCGCGGCGCGCGCGACTCGCGGAGCGGCTCGCGTTCGACCGGCGGCGGGGTCGGATCGCGACGTTGCGCTCGCGACGGACGGTCGATCCCGAAGATCTCGGGTTGCGTGGGCGCACTCGTGTCGACCAGCGGTCCGCGCCGCGGCGGCGGCAGCGTGCCGCCGTGGCCGTCGTCTGAATCGCGCTCGTACGGGAGCGTGTCGTTGCGCCCCAGCGCACGTCCGCGGACCGTCTCCGGCAGTTTTTTGATGGCGCTCATGGCTGGCGTGCTCGCTGCTCGCTAGGCGAGGAGGCGATGGCCCTTGAAGCACGTGTCCTGCCACGCGCCGCCGTGCTCGGCGTGCCCGCGCGAGACGCGTCGCAAGCGGATCGAGTTGCACGGCCGCGTGTCGAACGGGCACCGCGAGCGCCCGTTCCCAAGCTCGCCTCGTGTGCTTCGGCGGCGCGCCATCTGCGTAAGCCGCGCACCGGACGCGTCCCCGGATGGATTCTCGGACGCCGACGCTGCGCGTGCTCGCGCATGGGGGTCGAAGGGAAGATCGAAAGTCGAACAAGACCTGATTTCTCGGGCCTTCTTCGACCTTCGACGTTTGACCTTCGACCGGGCATGCGGGGCCGTCGGAAACGGCGTGTCCGAGAATCGCGAACGCTGATCTAGACTGCGCGACCCACGGATGAACTCGTATCTGCTCCTGCGATTCCTGCACGTGCTCGGCGCGT
Source organism: Deltaproteobacteria bacterium (assembly GCA_016182965.1). GTDB lineage: Bacteria > Myxococcota_A > Polyangia > Polyangiales > JADJMO01 > JALHOE01. The sequence continues at coordinate 79,186 of JACPFM010000004.1, forward strand.
TCGGCTTCGTCGCCGCGCACGGCGCGACGGCGACGGTGACCTTCAAGATCCGGAGCGAGCGCGATCCGAGCCGCATCCGCACGATGCTCGATCTGTCGGCGGCCACGCGCGGGCTGATGTACGGCTCCTTCCTGCTGCTGCGCGGCGCCGGCATCACCGCCGGATTCCTCGGTCGCTGGTGGAGCAGCGGGTGGATCTGGACCTCGATCGTCCTGCTGACCGTCCTCTTCGGAGCGGCGTTTCCCCTGGCGGTGCCCTATTTTCGCGCGATCCGCCGTGAGCTCGAGAAGGAGCCGCCGGACGCCGAGCGGCTCGCGGCGCTACTCTCCTCGACGCGGGGGCTGTGGCTCGCCTGGGTCGAGACGATCGGCATCGTCGCGATCATCTACTTGATGATGGCCAAACCGTATTGAGGGGCGCCGTGTCCGATCGGAAGAAGCTCTCGGAGGACCTGTCGATCAAGGCGGCGCTCGCCGCCGGGAAGAACGCCGCGCGCCGCGTGTACGACGACCTCACCCTCACCGAGGACGAGAAGGCGGCGCGAGAGGTCGAGCGCGCGCGCGCACGGCGCATCCTCAAGTGGAAGCTGGCCATCGGCGCGGTCGTCGCCGTGGTGCTCGTCGCGACCATCGTCGCGCTGCTCGCGAAGATCTGGCTGTGGCTGCTCGGGCTGGTGTTCATCGCCGCCATCGCGGCGGCCCTCTGGTTCTGGGTGCGTCCGAAGCTCGCGCGCCCCGCGCCCGAGCGCCCGGTGGCGGAGCTGCCGGCGCACCGGGACCAAGTCGACGACGCCGAGCGACTCGAGGCCGAGCAGGCGCGCGAGGTGGCGGCCCGCGCACGCGCGGAAGAGGCGTCTCGCGCCGCCCGCGAGAAGGCGATCGACGAGGAGCTCGCCGCGCTCAAGGCCAAGGCCCGGAAGTGAGCCACCCCTAATCGCTCGCCTCGAGCGGGAGGGCCGGCGGGGTCGCGGCCGCACCGCCGTGCAGTGAACTTGGTCCACCGAGCGCGCTCGTCCGATCCTGGGGTCGATGAAGTCCGAGCGTCGCCGCCACCGATCCCCGTTCACCTCGATCGCCCTCGGCCGCTGGCTCGACGCCGTCGCGGCGCGCAACGGCCTCTCCGGTCTGGTGCTCGGCGACGCGTGCGGCCTGCTCGTCGCGCACGGCGCCATGGACGTCGACCGGGCCGAGGCCGTCGCCGCCATCGCCCCGATCGACAGCGTCGTCGACGTGCCCGGCGCGATGAGGGTCCTTCGCTTCGAGCACGAAGGCGCGCCGCTCGTCCTCGCGGGCCTCGGGCAGGAGCCGCGCCTCGACGCGCTCGTCGACGCGCAGATCGGGGTCGCGCGCATCCTCTCCGAACGCGCCGCAGCCTGATCGGTCAGCGTTTGCGTTCGAGCTGCGCGACGTCGCGCACCGCGCCGCGTGCCGCCGAGGTGGCCATGGCCGCGTAGGCGCGGAGCGCCGCCGAGACCGGGCGATCACGGTGCGCCGGCCGCCAGGCGCCCGCGCCCTTCGCCTCCATCGCCGCGCGACGACGCGAGAGCTCCTCGTCGGACGCGGCGACGCGGATGGTGCGACGCGGGATGTCGATCTCGATGGTGTCGCCCTCCTCCACCAGGCCGATCGCCCCACCCTCCGCGGCCTCGGGCGAGGCGTGTCCGATCGAGAGCCCGGACGTGCCGCCGGAGAACCGCCCGTCGGTGATCAGGGCGCACGCCTTGCCGAGACCCTTCGATTTCAAATACGACGTCGGGTAGAGCATCTCCTGCATGCCGGGGCCGCCCTTCGGGCCCTCGTAGCGGATGATCACCATGTCGCCGGCCACGACCCGATCGCCGAGGATCGCCTCGACGGCCGCCTCCTGGCTCTCGAAGATGCGCGCGGGGCCTTCGAACCTCAGGTTCGACTCGTCGACGCCCGCGGTCTTCACCACACAGCCGTCGAGCGCGATGTTGCCGTAGAGCACCGCGAGCCCGCCGTCCTTCGAGTACGCGTGCTCGAGATCGCGGATGCAGCCGTCGCTGCGATCGACGTCGAGCGCCCAGCGCTCGCCCTGGGAGAACGGCTGCTGCGTCGGCACGTTGCCCGGCGCGGCCATGTAGCGCGCGCGGTGGTCCTCGTCGCTGAGGCGCACGTCCCAGGTCTCGATGCCTTCGCCGAGCGTCGCGCCGTGGACGGTGGGCACGCCGAGGTGGATCAAGCCGCCGCGCGCGAGCTCGCCGAGGATGGCGATCACGCCGCCGGCCCGGTGCACGTCCTCCATGTGGTACTTCTGCGTCGACGGCGCGACCTTGCAGAGGTGCGGCACGCGACGCGACAAGCGATCGACGTCCTTCATCGTGAAGTCGACGCCCGCCTCCTGCGCCGCGGCCAGCAGGTGCAGGATCGTGTTGGTCGAGCCGCCCATGGCGATGTCGAGGCTCATCGCGTTCTCGAACGCCTGGAGCGTCGCGATCGAGCGCGGGAGCGCCGAGGCGTCGTCACGCTCGTACCAGCGCCGGGTGAGCTCGACGATGCGACGACCGGCCTCGAGGAACAGCTCCCTGCGATCGGCGTGCGTCGCGAGGAGCGAGCCGTTGCCCGGCAGCGACAGGCCGAGCGCCTCGGTGAGGCAGTTCATCGAGTTGGCCGTGAACATCCCGGAGCAGGAGCCGCACGTCGGGCACGCCGAGCGCTCCATCTCGGCGACGTCGGCGTCGCTCTCGGCCGGATCGGCGGCGGAGATCATCGCGTCGATGAGATCGAGGTGCACCTGCTTGCCGCGGACGATCGCCTTGCCCGACTCCATCGGACCGCCGGACACGAAGATGGTCGGGATGTTCAGCCGCAGCGAGGCGTTGAGCATGCCCGGCGTGATCTTGTCGCAGTTGGAAATGCACACGAGCGCGTCTGCGCAGTGCGCGTTGACCATGTACTCGACCGCGTCGCCGATGAGCTCGCGCGAAGGGAGCGAATACAGCATGCCGCCGTGCCCCATCGCGATGCCGTCGTCGATGGCGATCGTGTTGAACTCCTTCGCAACGCCGCCGGCGCGCTCGACCTCGCGCGCGACCAGCTGACCGAGATCCTTCAGGTGGACGTGCCCGGGCACGAACTGCGTGAACGAGTTCGCGATCGCGATGATCGGCTTGTCGAAATCGTCGTCCTTCATGCCGGTGGCGCGCCACAGCGAGCGCGCGCCGGCCATGTTGCGGCCGCGGGTGGTGGTCCAGGAGCGGTAGGCGGGCATGAGCGAGCCATGGACATACGGCATTGGCGGGCCGCGTCAAACCGGCTCATCCATGCGAGAGGTCGCTCGCGCTGCGCCTCGATGCGGCCCGCGCGCCCTCGGCGGCGCCTTTTCCGACTGATGACTGACGACTGACGACTGACGACTTCAGAAGGCGCCGACGAACGACGCCGACACGCCGAACGGCGTGGGGACGACGGCCGCGCCCACCCGGGGCGTGCTCGGTCGATCGGTCGCCCGCAACCAGCCGTACGCCGCCAGCACGACGCCGCCGGCGGCGGTCGCGAAGGAAATGGTCGAGATGGTGCCCAACGTCCGCGACGCGCGAAGATCGTCGCCGAGATCGGACGGGCAGCGACCGCCGGCGCAGCCCTCGTGGACGTTCTGCGCGTACGAGAGCGCCAGCAGGCCGGTGACCGTTCCTGCGACCAGGCCCGCGCCGGCGGTCGCCAGCCCGACGTACGTCAGCGTGTACGACGGCCGCGGCGAGGCGATGGGAGGCGGCGCGCTCGGCGGCGGCGCCGGCGGCGCGACCGACACGTCGCGCACCTCCCCCTCGGCGACCGTCACTTCGTGCTTCGTCGCCGAGGCCGACGCGACGATCACCTCGTGCTTGCCCGGGTCGACCGCGAGCCCGCCGAGCTCGGCGCTCGGCACCAAGCGCCCGTCGACGAGCACGGTCGCTCCGGGCGGAGCGAGGACCCGCAGTTTGGGGATCCTCTTCGGCAGCTCGCCGGCGAGCCTCGCCGCCTCGGCGCGCGCCGTCGCGGACTTCTCGGTCTCTTCGGGCGCGACCGGGAGCCGAACGACCGCCTGCGCAATCGCCAGGGCTTGCACGAGCTGACCGAAGTGCAGGTGCTCGCGCGCGAGATCGAGCCCGATGACCGGCGAGGGCACGCGCGCGTAGGCGGTGCGGAACAGGTCGAGCGCCGCCGCGTGATCGCCGGCGTCGCGGCGTTCGAGGCCCTCGTTGTAGAGGACCGTCGCCTTCTCGACGTCGATCGGAGCGGGCTGCGCGCCCGCCGGCGCGGCGAGCAGACAGAGCGCGAAGATCACGAGCCAGTCAGTAGATCGACGCATCGTGCTTCCCGGGCTTCTTCGGCGCCACCGGCTTGGTCAGCGGCTTCACCGACGGTTTCGCCGTCGGCGCGCTCGGAGCGATCGAGGCGCTCGAAGCGGCGGACGGCGCGAACGTCACGACCGTCGAGGGTACAGGAAGTGGTTCCGCAGCCGAAGCGACGGCGGAAGGCGCCGCCGCGGGGCCCGCGATGGGCGGCGTCTCGCCACCACGGGCGAGCAGCAGCGCGAGCGCCACGGTCGAGATCGCGACGAACGCGCCGCCGATCCAGAGCGCGCGGCGCGGGCGCAGCTGCGCGCCGAACGTGCTCGCCGACACCGGCCCCGCCGTGACGCCGGGCGTCGGGAGCTTCGCGGTCACCGCGTCGACGTCGGCGAGCGTGCGCGGCGCCGAGCCGCTCCCGATCTGCGCACGCGCCGGCACGTTCGCCGCCGCCACGAAGGCGTCGGCGAGCTCCGCGGCCGACGCGAACCGATCGTCGGGATCGGTCGCGCAGGCGCGCTCGAACCACGCGTCGAACGCCGGGCCCAGCGCCGGGTAGGCCTCCGACGGCTTGCGACGGGGCGCCTGGAAGATGCTCAACGTCACCGCCGCGATGGTGTCGCCCGGGAACGGGAGCGCGCCGGTCAACACCTCGAACGCGACGACGCCGAGCGACCAGAGATCGGTGCGCGCGTCGAGCGGCTTGGCCATCAGCTGCTCGGGGCTCATGTACGGCGCGGTGCCGATCACCATCCCGCTGGCGGTGGCCAGCCCCCCTGCCTCGACGCCGCGAGCGATGCCGAAGTCGACGAGCTTCACGAACATCTCCTCGCCGTGATCGCAGAGGAAGATGTTCTCGGGCTTGATGTCGCGGTGGATGATGCCGCGCTTGTGGGCGCGCCCGAGCGCCTTGGCGATCTGCCCGACGATCGAGGCCGCGTCTTGCGGCGTCAGGCGAGCGCACTGCTCCAGCGCCGCGCGGAGATCTCGACCCTCGAGGTGCTCCATCACGATGTACGGGAGGCCATCCGCGGTGACGCCGTGATCGAGCGTCTGCACGACATGTGGGCTCTTCACCTGCGCCGCGGCTGCCGCCTCGCGCGAGAAGCGCTGCAGCGCCTCCTCGTTCGCCGCGTACTCGGGTGAGACGAACTTCACGACGACCGAGCAGCGCAGGGCCAGATGGTCGGCGAGCCAGACGCGCCCCATGCCGCCGCCGCCGATCTCGCGGGCGAGGCGGATGTTCGGCGTGACGTACATCCCTGGCCCGAGCGCCGTCATCCCGTAGCAACTTCTACCCCCACGACGAGGCCGCGGCGAGCGGATACACTGCGTCGGTGCTCACGCGCGAGCTCCGCCATCGCACGGCCGTTTCGCTCCGCCGCGCCGCGGTGATCGCCTCCGTCGTCTGCGCGGCTTCGTTCGGCGCCGGCTGCAACTTCTTCACGGATACCGGCGACTACACCGTGTGCAGCGGCTGCGAAGGCGGCGCGCGCTCGCCGGCCGAGGCGACCGATCGCGACCTCGGCGACGGGGGCATCGACGCGCCGGCCGACACCGCCACGGCCGATGCGCCGCCGGATGGGTGCGCCGACGGGCGCTGCTGAGCGACACTAGGCGTCCGCTCGCTGCGCCGAGCGGCCGATCCTCCGTGCGAGCCACACGAACACGAGCACGCCGACGACGTCCGCGGCGAAGTCCGAGAAGGTCGAGGAGCGCCGCGGCGAGAACCGCTGCGCCCACTCCTCCGCGCCGGCCAACGCGATCACGATCGCGCCGCCGAGCGAACCGCGCCCGCGAAAGATTGCGCGATGGCGGAGGGCGCCGTCGAGGAAGAACGCAACCCCGCCGATCAGGATCAGGTGCATCACGAGGTCGAGGCGCGGCAGCGCACCGAAGACCGCGGGCAGCCCGCCGGCGTACGCGCCGATGCCGATCGCGACCACCAAGGCCGTATGGCCGATCAGGCCCCTGCGGAAGAAGGAGGTCATGCGGCGTCAGGTCTATCCCGGTGACCGGGGTGTCGCGTCGGCTCTCGGGCCGAGCGGTCGTGCTCGCGTCTCGAGCGGTCACCCAATGCCGCGTGCGGTCGCGGGTTCCACTGTCAGGTGCCCCGTTCGGGCAGCGGCCGGGAGGAAGCCACTCGTCATGAGAGACAAGAGGAAGGAAGAGAAGGAGTCGTCGGTCCTGTTCTCGCTGCAGGAGCTGATGCACCTCGAGCAGCGACGGGTCGAGGAAGAGCGCAACGCGAGGGCGCGCGCGGCGGAGGCGGAGGTGCGGGCGCGCGCCGAGGCGGAGCAGCGCGCGCGAACGGAGCAGGAGGCCCGCGCGCGCGCCGACGAGGAGGCGCGCCGACGGCGAGAGCACCAGCGGAGGCTCGAAGACGCGCAGATCGAGGCGGCCAGGGAGGCCGAGATCGAGCGCCGGCGCCTCGTCGAGCAGCACCGACTGCAGATGGAGGCGATGGCCGTCCAGCAGGAGCACGAACGCGCTCTCCAGGAGATCGAGGTGCGCCGGCGTCGCGGCCCGCACCCGGGCCTGCTCGCGGCCGTCGCCGCCGCGCTGATCGGCGCGCTGGTCGCGGTGGTGTTCCTCACCACCATCCAGCCCGCGCGCGAGGCGCGCGAGGCCGTGCGACAGGCGGGCGTCGCGCTGGCCAGCGACGACCCGCAACACTGGCCGGAGGCCGATCGTCAGCTCGCCATCGCGCGCAGCAAGGACCCGACGAACGCCGACATCGCCTCGCTCGAGGCCACGCTTCGGAAGAAGCGCGGAGACCTCGACGCGAAGAAGGCAGCCGCCGCCCTCGAAGAGAAGAACCGTCTGCAGAAGCTCGAAGCCGAGATCGTCGACGCGCAGAAGAAGCTCGACGCCGCGAAGACCGAGGCCGACCGCCTGCAGGCGCAGAAGGACCTCGACGCCGCCAAGGGCAAGCTCCCCCCGAAGGCGCCGCCCCCGCCGCCGGCGGGCCCCACGACCGGCAAGGAATGCCGCGACGTCCCCGGCTGCCCCCTCTGCCCGAAGGTGTGCAAGTAACCGCGGAAGGGCCCGCCACGCGACGGCTCGGCGAGCTCGAGAGCCGTTTTCGGACGGAAGCCGGTTGCGCAAACGACCGGCTTCGTTCTTCTTTGTACTTCCCATGCGCCACGCTCTCCTCCTCGCCGTTCTGGCAATCGGCTGCGGCGGATCGAGCGACGGCGGGTCCGCCACCACGGATTCGGGTGTCGACGCCGCGTGGGCCGTCGACGGCGCGACGCCCGACACGTCGGAGCCCCGCTGCCCCGACGCGCCGCCGTCCGAGGGCTCCGCGTGCACGCCGCCTGAACTGAACCCGTTGATCTGCAGCTACGGCGACGCGGTGGCTTCGTGGTGCCGCACCGTGATGCAGTGTCGCCCGGGGACGACGCGATGGGGCGATTTCACCATGGACTGCTCGTCAGCGTCCTGTCCGACCGAGGCGCCAACGTCGGGAACCTCGTGCACCGTCACGGGCTTGTCGGAGTGCGCCTGGTCCGACGGCACGATGTGCACCTGCAATCGGAAGCCAACCGGAGACGTGTGGCGATGCGAACCGCCGCCGACCGACACGCGCTGCCCGCGCGTCGCACCGAACACGGGCTTGCCGTGCACGACCGAGGGGCTCGAGTGCGATTACGCGATCGTGCCGAACTGTCTCGATTGCCGCGGAGTCGGGTATCGCACGACGTGCAAGTCCGGCATCTGGCGCTGGCAATATTAGTGCGACGCGCGTCTTCGGGTTCGTAGCCACAGCACGAAAGAGAGGGTCGTCGCTCTCGTCATGTTCGCCCCTTGATCGAACGTTACCCGCCCTCGCTCACGCGGCACAACGCGCGGGTCGCGCGCACTTGGCGGCCCTCGCCGGTCCGGCGATGATCGAGCGCGAGCCATGACCGGCCAGCGCATCGAGTGGTCCACCTTCGATCGCGTGGTCGTCACGCGCGCTGCAGGCAAGCTGACGGCCGACGACCTCGACGCCATCGCGGAGGTATTGCGGTCCGCCGTCGGAACTCACAGCCCCGGCGCGGCTCCTGCTCGTGCAGGTCTCGTCGCTGCGCGGCGGTGCGTCGATTCACTACGCCGGCCGCGAAGCCTCGACCCCGTTCGCGCGCTACGCGGCGGCGCTCCGCGACCACGTTGAAGAGGTGCACGCGATCGTCGGGGGCGGAACCGGTCTGATCGGCGCGGCGCTGCGCGGCGCGGTGAACACGGTCACGCGCTTCGGGCCGACGCCGTCGATCCTACACGCCGACGTCGACGCGCTGGTCGAGGACCTCTGGCGACGCCACCGCGTCGAGCCAGCCGATCTGCGCGCGTGCATCGCGCGCGTCGGCTAGCGCTGAACCTGCGTCCGCGCGACGTCGGTCCCGTGATCAGGGCGGCCCGAGGTCGCGCACGCGCCAGACGTACAAGCCGAGCTCTGGCGGCACCGCGGAGCAATCGGGGTACATGAGCTCGCGCGCATGGTCGTCGGCGCGAGACCGAGCCGCCGATCACTCCGTCTGTGAGTTCGTTCGGCCTTCTTCGTGCGACCGCGCTCGGCTACATGGCAGGCTCGGTCGGTGGCTGGACCCTCGAGGACGAGCGCTGCACGAAGGTGATCGCTCCGGCGCGACAGCGGCGCGCGCCGGCGGAGTGTCGCCAGCTCGACCGCCTTGCGTGACGCGAGCATTGCCGTGCGTGATCTCGGAGGAACGCCTGGACGCAGCCGAGGTGGCGAGCATCGTCGCAGCGGCGGCCGGCGCGCGGAACGGCCGGAAGGTGATCCTGTCGCGGTGCGCGCCGACGATCAGGCCGCGCTCAGCGCTGCAACTCGCGCGCGAGATTATCGCCGCCGGCGACGTGCAGCCGCGAGTAGCTGCATCGACGCGGAAGCGGCTATTCGACGTTACCCGCCGACCGTCCATGGTCCGCCCGCTGGCCAGCGCTGCTCAAGGCTCGCGCCACTCTCGCAGGCGCGCGCGATCGGCAGCAGGAACTCAGAGAGGAACGCAACGACCTCGGCGAGCCCCTCCGGGCACTCGGTGTTCGGGAGCTTCTTTCGGAACGCCGTCCACTGCGCCAGGGTCGACGCCTGCTCGGTGAACTCCGAAGTGAAGGCGATCGGCGCGACGTCGATCGTGGTCTCGCGGTTGGCGAAGGTGGCGGCGATGGCCTTCGCGAGCAGCGCGCCGTCGAAGGTGAACTGCCTCGCGAGCAGCCACACGTCATAGAAGTCCTTCATGCGGCTGTTCAGCGTGCGCAGGTAGACCATCGCCTGGAACTTCTCGGCGATCACGGTCTCGCGCGGGTAGCCCGAGAGGGCGGGCGCGGGGAAGTCGAGCAGCGCCGGGTACGTGATGTCCTGCGCGCCCGGCGTAACGACGTCACCGAACCCGACATCGATCTGCATCGCGACGCGCGCCTTGCCGAGCAGACCGACGAAGCGGACGCGCACGCCCTCGTAGTCCGCGTCCTCCTTGATGCGCTCGGTCTTCACCGTGGCCCGGTCGAACACCATGCCGTCGGGCTCCACCTCAGCGGTGCACACCTCGTGGACCACGCGCTCGAGGTTCTCGAGCGCGTTGTCGAGCCGGCCGAGGAAGTCGAGGTCCTTCGTCGCGCGCGCCAGCGGCGCGTCCCACACGTGCAGCATCAGCGCGCCCTTGAGGACGAAGCGCGCGCGGTGAGGGGTGGTCGACAGCCGGTAGAGGAAGCGCTCCATCGCGTAGTACTGGAGCAGCTCCTGGAACGGCCGCTTCGTCGCGCGCGCGTGATTCTGGAGACGGGCCTGCACCGAGGCCGCGAGGTTCGAGACGTTCTTGACGGTCACTGCATCGCCTCCAAGTAGGGGCGCATCGCGCGCTCGACGTGGCGCATGCGGGCGTACTTCAGGAGGACGTCGAGCTTCTTGCGGCGGCGCTCACGCCAGAGCCGCAGCGCCTCCAGGGTGACGTCCATGCCGATCTGGTTCCGGTACCGGAAACAATCGACGAGGGTCTTCTCCGGGTCGTAAATGCGGACCGGCACGCCGTCGAGCTCGTGCGTCTCAATGCCATCGTGGAACGCCGGCCCCGAGAACCAGAAGAAGCGCGTCGGCGGGTATTCGAGGCGCGGCTTCGTCTTGCCTCGCTCGAGCGCGACGTCGATCGTGTGCGGCACCTGCGTCGTAAGCTCGTGGAACGAGAGCGCGGAGATGAGGCAGAGGACGGCCTGCGGGACGCGCTTCGCCACCGTGACGAGGTCCGGGTGTGCGAGCGGATCGAGCGACGCGAGGCGGTACACCCCTCGGGAGACGGGCTCCACGACGCCGGCGTCGCGCATCGCGTAGAGCGTCTTCCGGTTGATGCCGAGGCGCAGAGCTTCGGCCATGCGGAGGCCGCCGCCATGCAGGCGAAACAGCTCGACCTCACGCTTGAAGACCCGGGCAGCCAGGGGGACATATTGCCTTCAAACCTTGATGAAGTGAAGCGGTTTTGTCCCCACGCCTCGACCTGGCTGAGGCGGAAAGCGGCGCCCGCCTTCGTCGCTGGACGGTGCGAACCCTGGAGCGCGTCCCGGCTCGTGCCGGCCAACCACCTGGGTTCGCAGGTATCCACATCTTCGGGACGGTGCGAGCGGAGCGAACCCGTCCCGCCGAGAGTCCCGCGAACGGGTTGGCGAGCGGCGACGAATGCGGCTCGGCGGCGCGCTTCACGTCGGCCATCCGCGCTCGGCGCACGTACGCGGGCAGCGGACGGGTGTAGTGCTCGTCCGCGTGGCGGAGGAAGGCCGGCAGGTGCTCGCGCACGATCGCGTGGAGCACCGTCTGCTCGGCGCGGTGGCGCCGGTAGGCGCGGCGCTGGACGGCGGAGGCGCAGGTCGTCACGCCCGCGCGTCTTGGCGAGGATCATGCGCGCCCGTCGGCGTCGCGCGCGTCGCAAGATCCAGGCGGCTTCTCCGCATCCTGCCGCCGCGCCAAGGCGGCGGTGGTCGGCGGCCGCCGGCGGAGGGTCGCCAGCTCGACGGCCTTGCAGGACGCGTGCATTGCCGTGTACTCCCGTCGGCCCGATGGCCACCAAGAAGCTCCCCAAGACGCTCGCCCTGAACGCCAAGAAGAAGGCCGACGCCGCCCGCGCGCGTCTCCTCGCCCAGGCACGCGAGGACGTCGCGCTGATCAAGCGTCGCAAGCAGGAGATCACCGAGGCCTTCTACGACATCGGCGAGGCGCTGCTCCGGCTTCGCAAGGACCCGATCCCGAAGCTCCTCGGCTTCGACGGGTTCGGCCAGCTGTGCTCCAAGGGGCTCGGCGTCGCGCCGAGCACGGCCAACGAGCTGATCGCCGTCGTGACGCGCGTGTCGCGGCGCGACGCGCTGAAATGGGGCAAGGAGAAGTCGCTCGCGCTCGTGGCGCTGGCCGACGCGACACCCGCCGCGGACAACCCCAAGGCGATCGACGCGAAGGCGCTCAGGGGCCTCGATCCGGCCGAGGCGTCCGTCCGCGAGCTGAAGGCGCTCGCGAAGGCGGAGCGCACGACGAGCAAGAAGAACGGCGCGGCCAGCCGCGGAAGGACGAGCAGCCCGGGGGAGCGGCGGGCGGCGGCCGAGATCCAGGCGGCGCTGCGAGAGCTCGGGGTGAAGACCGCCTCGGTGTCGGCCGTCGCGACGCGTCCCGGCACGGAGTCGAACGTGCGCATCGAGGGCGTGCCGTTCACGGCGCTTCCGCTGTTGAGGCGCGCGCTGCCACCACGGTGATCGTTCACGACCGTCCGTGAATGCGTTCACGGACGTCCGTGAATCCCCCGCCCTCACCCCTCGTTGTACGGGCGCAGCCGCTTCGCGTAGCGCGGGTGCCGAAACTTTCTCAGCGCCTTGGCCTCGATCTGCCGCACGCGCTCGCGGGTGGCCTCGAACATCTGGCCGACCTCTTCGAGCGTGTGGTCGCCCTCCTCGTCGATGCCGAAAAGCAGGCGCAGCACCTTCTCTTCGCGGGGCGTGAGCGTGGCGAGCGCCTCGCTTGTGCGGCACGTGCTTCAAGAACTCACCTGCGTCGCCACGTCGGCCGATCCCGCGACTTCAGAAGCCCCGCACGGACCTCCCGTCGACAAGCCGAAGAGCCGGTCACCGCGAAGGCGCGATCCGAACAGGCGGACCCCGCCCGTGGCGGTGTTGACCCAGGTCAGGACGGGTGGCGTGCGACCGCCGGCGCGTCGCCAAGAGCTGAAGAGCGCGCGACGCGTCAGCCGATGCTCTTCGCGTCGCGCTCGATTCGCGCGCGCGCGAGAGAGCGTCGTTGCTCGTCGACGTCGGTCTCGGAGAGGCGCTGCAGCAGCGTGTCCGCGGCGACGATGCGGTGTTCGAGCGCCTCGCGGCCGAACCGGAGATCCTTGTCCCGGCCGGCGAGGTACTTCGCCACCACGAGGTCATGCGGCTCGAGACACCACCCGGTGCAGTCTCGCGTGTTCGCGTTGCGGACGGGAACGAGTCGCGTCTTCCAGCCGCGCGGGAGGATGGCCGTCTCCTCGGCGACCCCTTGGGCGTAGTAGCCAAAGGTGTCGTGAAACGGTGAGCCTTCGCCGATCGTTCCGTCGACGAGATCAGCGCGGTCGGGATGATTCTTCGGATACACGTCCGCCTCGTTCGAGACGAGGAGAGATGCCGGCGCGTCGGGAACGGCTCCGAGGATGGACTGACTTCCGATGATGACGAGCTCGTCGTCGTCCGCGATCTGACATGCAGCGCGGATGAGGTGCTCGAGCTCACCGCGCTTCATGCGGCGGTTCCCTCGCGGACGGACCGCCAGATCTTCCATCGCGTGCGCGGATCGATCGCGCCAGCGAACGGAGTCACCGAGCGCAGCGTCCGCATCCGCTCGTCGTCCATGAGGAGGATGCGTCGAATGTCGTCCACCGGTCGAGAGAGGATGTCGCGCCAGGCAGCCGCATACTCCGGGTGAACCTCACCCGTTTGGACCCAGCCGTCGACACGCCGCTGCGCGCGCGTCAGTGCGGTCGCATCGCGCGCGAGAAGATCGGCGACCGCGCGGTGATACGCCAGGCTCCGGGCTTCGGCGAGCTGGTGCGGATCCACGTCGCCATGATAGCGCGCCCTCGCTCACGGCGCAGAGCATGGCCGGTTCGCGCGCGCGGTCGCGCCACGACCTCCGACCGCTCACCGCGGAGCCGCCGAACGCGCCCTCACCCCTCGATGTACGGGCGCAGCCGCTTCGCGTAGCGCGGGTGCCGAAACTTCCTCAGCGCCTTGGCCTCGATCTGCCGCACGCGCTCGCGGGTGGCCTCGAACATCTGGCCGACCTCTTCGAGCGTGTGGTCGCCCTCCTCGTCGATGCCGAAAAGCAGACGCAGCACCTTCGGGCCGGCTGACGAAGGGCCGCGCGATCCAAGGTCGAGCGGTCAGCCCTCGTCGTCGTCGCCGAAGAGGACCCCGATCTGCAGATCGACCGCGTCGAACGGCTCCGGACGCACGCGCTCGTCGCGGGCGGCGATGAGGAGCTCGACGTAGCCGTCGGCGCTCCACCGGTAGACCGCCAGCGTCTCCTGCTCCGGGTCCACGAGCCAGTAGTACGGGACGCCGTGTCGATGGTACGCGCGCTTCTTCTTGATGAGGTCGTTGCGCTTGTTCGAGGAAAGCACCTCGCAGACCCAATCTGGTCGGATCACGATCGGCACCACCCCCGGCAAGCGCTCCATCCGCTCGCGGCGCCAACCGACGACGTCGGGTCGATACACCTCGTCGGGCGCGAGCTGGACCTCGACCTCGGTCGCGAACCACCAACCGCCGGGCCAACGGCCGCCGGGCTTCCGATCGTAGGGACCGAGCTTACGGAACAGCCGCCCCTGCGCGCCGCCGTGACGACCGGAGGCGGCCTCCTTCTCGATGAGCTCGCCGTCGATGATCTCGTGGCGGCGCAGCTCGTCGGGGATGTTCAGGAGATCGGCGACGGTCGCGCGGACTCTCGCGGCGGCGGTCATGGACGAAGGATAGCGCCGCCGCGCTCCGGTCGGTGCCTCCGAGCAGCGCCCGCGATCCGCGAACGTAACCTGCCGGTCTCGAGCGGCGCGCAGCGCGTCGGACGAGCCCCTCAGTGGCCTCAGCGGCAGGCCTCGAAGAACCTCTTCGACCTTCGACCGCTCACCGCGGAGCCGCCGAACGCGCCCTCACCCCTCGATGTACGGCCGAAGCCTCTTCGCGTAGCGCGGGTGCCGCAGCTTGCGGAGCGCCTTGGCCTCGATCTGCCGGACGCGCTCGCGGGTGACCTCGAACATCTGGCCGACCTCTTCGAGCGTGTGGTCGCCCTTCTCGTCGATGCCGAAGCGCAGGCGCAGGACCTTCTCTTCGCGCGGCGTCAGCGTGGCGAGAGCCTCGCGTGCGTGACGCGCGCGCTGCTCCTCGATGCTCGCGTCGCCCGGATCGAGCGCCTGGTCGTCGGCGACCAGGTCGCCGAGCTCGGCGTCGCCCTCTTCGCCCATCGGCGCCTGCAGCGAGACCGGCTCCTTGGAGACGCCGAGCACGCCGCGCACCTTCTCGAGCGGGAGATCGACGCGAGCGGCGATCTCCTCGGGAAGCGGGTCGCGCCCGAGCTCCTGGCTCAGCCCGCGCGCCGCGCCGAGCACCTTGTTCATGGTCTCGAGCAGGTGCACCGGCAGGCGGATCGTGCGCGACTGATCGGCGAGCGCGCGGCTCACCGCCTGGCGGATCCACCACGTGGCGTAGGTGCTGAACTTGTAGCCGCGCTGCCACTCGAACTTCTCGACGGCGCGCATGAGGCCGATGTTGCCCTCCTGCACGAGGTCGAGCAGGTGCAGGCCGCGGTTGCGGAAGCGCTTGGCGATGGAGACCACCAGGCGGAGGTTCGCCTCGATGAGCTCGTCCTTCGCGCGCTGGTAGGTGCGCTGCCCTTCGCGGATCTCGCGCTCGATGGCGCGGAGCTCGTCGCGATCGACGCCGAGGGCGCGCTCGATGGCGGCACGGTCGGCCGAGCCGCGCGCGCGACCGTCGTCGCTCGACGCCTTGCGCACGACCTCGTGGAACTTGGCGACGAGCTGCTCGGTCGTGCGCTTGCCCATCTTGAGCAGCGTGACGGCGCCCGACAGGTCTTGCAGCGCGGCGGCGCGGGCCGTGGTCGACCCGCTCTTGCGCGCGTTGGCCAGCTTCTTCTGGACCTTGCGCAGCACCGCCGTGGCCTCGCGCACGCGCTGCTCGATCGCCGCCTCGTCGAAGTCGGGATCGTCGTCCTGCTCGCGCACGATGGTGGTCACGCGCTGCTCGCCGCGCTCGACGCGATCGCCCAGCTCGATGAGGTGCTCGAGGCCCCAGGTCGTCCGCAGGATGGCGAGCAGCAGCTTGCGCTCGCCCGTCTCCATGCGCTGGGCGATCTCGACCTCACCCTGCCGATCGAGCACCTCGCGGCGCGCCATGCGGCGGAAGTAGCTGGTGAGCGCGTCGCTCGACTCGTCGTCCTCCTCGGCGACCGCGGTGCCCTCGGGCAGCGAGGCGACCAGGCGCGACACGGGCGCGGACGGCGGCTCGTCGACGACGCGGATCTGCGCGCCCTCGAGCAACGACATCACGTCGTCGACCGGTCCCTCCGTGGTGACCTCGCGCGGGATCGCGGCGTCGAGCTCCTCGTAGGTGACCCATCCACGGGTACGGCCGAGCTCGATGAGCTTCTCGGTCGGCGTGGAATCGGCGACGGCTTCAGTGGACCTGGCGGCTGCGGAGGACTTCTTCATGAAGAGTTCGAAGCGATTACTTCGCGTGGCCTGCCGCCCGAGCGGGCGGAGGCGTTCGGAGGTGGGGCGCGGGAACGGAACTGAGACCTAAGGCCTCGGGATTGCTTTGACGAGCGGATAGCCGATTTCGTTCCCACCGCCGAGTTCCTGCCCGTCCCCCCCGGTCGGAACCCGGCACTTTTACTCCTTCACCCCCGCTGGCCCCCTCATTTACCCGTCAACCCGTCACCGCGGCAACCTGCCATCTCCGCGCGACTCTTCGTCGAGCCGGCGCATGCCCTCGAGGAGCAGCCCCTCCGCGCTTCCGCCGACCTGACGCATATCTGCTTTGAAGTTCGGGTCGAGGGAGAACTCACCCGTCCGGAGCTTGCACATCGCGTAGAAGGCCTCTTCTCCGCGCAAGCGGCCCCAGAGCGCCTGGTAGATCTCGCCCGCCACGAAGTGGATCTCGCCCTGCTCGCCGGCCGAGCGGATCTTCAGCGCGCCTGTCTTCCGTCCCTGTCCGAGAATCTGGACGAGCTCCGGGAAACCCATCTCCTCGAGCGAGCCCGACACGCCCCGAGCCGCCGAGCGCCCGCCCTGCCCCTGCTCGACGAGCTTGCGGAGCTTCGCGACGAGGATCTCGGCCTTGACCGGCTTCTCGACGTAGTCGACGGCGCCGAGCGCGAAGCCGCGGTCGATCGCCTCGCGATCGGTCGTGCTCGCCAGGAAGATCCACGCGGTGCCGTTGCGGACCGAATCGATCTGCTTGGCGCGCTCGAACAGGGTGAGCCCGTCGATCGGCTGCAGATCGACCTCGGAGATGACGAGCTCGAACTCGCTCTCGGACAGGGCCTTCATCGCCTGGTCGGCGGTGCGCGCGATGGTGACCTCGAACCCCTGCTCGATCATGCGCAGCTCGAGGACCGTCGTCTCCTCCGGGTCGGGATCGACGACGAGCGCGGAGCCTCGGTTGGCGAGGAGCTTGGCCTTGAGGTCGTCGCCGGTGACGACGTTGCGGAAGATGTCGACGAGGTTGTTGTCGAAGACGGTGCCCTTGTATTTCGAGAGCACGTCGCTCGCCTCGACGGGGCGCAGCGTCTTGCGGTACGGGTTGCGCGGGTTCTGCGTCAGATCGGCGTAGGTGTCGGTGATCGCGACGACGCGCGCGCCGAGCGGGATGTCCTTGCCCGCGACCGCGTCGGGGAAGCCGCGGCCGTCGAAGCGCTCGTACATGTGGTTGAGCGCGCGGATCGTGGCGTCGGGCAGCCGCACGCCGGCCATCAGGCGCGACGGCGTGAGGTAGCTCTTCTCGGCTGCGACGCGGTGCCCCTCGTACTCGGCGACGTTCAGCGCGGTGAGGTGATAGCTCGACGCCTTGCCGAGATCGTGGAGGTAGGCCGCCGCGACGATCTCGTCCGTGTCGCGCGGGGCGAGGCCGAGGCGCTCGCAGAACTTCCGCGACAGGCGCGCCACCTGCGACGAGTGCCCGCGCAGATCGGGACGGTTGTTCTCGATGAGCGAGACCAGGACGTTGAGCGTCTCGAGCCAGGAGGCGGTGGCGACGCCGGCCGCCGGACGCTCGGACGCGCCCGGCGCGTGCGCGAGC
>JACPFM010000085.1 GCA_016182965.1 Deltaproteobacteria bacterium
CGGGGGCGGCGGCTTCGGCGGCGGCGGAGGAGGCGGAGGCGGAGGCGGCGGAGGAGGCTACGGCCCGCCGAGCGGCGGCGGTGGCGACTTCGGCGGCGGCGGAGCGAGCGACGACGTCTGAGCAGTCGTCAGTCGTCAGTCGTCAGTCGTCAGTCGCAGCGTCGTGGAAATGCGCTCTCGATTCGACCGTCGACCGTCGACCTTCGACCTCGGAACCGCGCCGGTCCGATCGTTCACGTGCTCTCCGTCATCAGCGCCGCGCTTCGACTTTTGACCTGTGATCCCGCGGGCGAGGGACTACGATCGCGGCGCCATGGACCTGATGTGGCTCCCGAGCGACCTCCGCGCGCAGCTCCGTGCCGCGTTCGGAGACGCCGAGGTCGTCGTGCTCCACAGCGCGCCGCGCGCGATCGGCTGGGTCGCCGGCGGCGTCGAGGCGATCGCGCGCGCCGTGCTCGACGTCTGCGAAGACCGCACGCTGGTCGTCCCCACGTTCACCGTCGGCCGCATGGACCCGTCGACGTGGACCGAGCCGCCGGTGCCGGAGGCCTCGTGGGAGGCCATCCGCGCCGAGCTGCCCATCTACGATCCCGAGTGGTCGCCGCCGCACGCGATGGGCCGGATCGCCGAGCTCGTGTGGCGCGCGCGCGGCGCGGTCCGCTCGTCGCACCCGGTCGAGAGCGTCGCCGCGATCGGCCCGCGCGCCGCCGAGATCGTCCGCCCGCACCCCATCGAAGATCCGATGGGGCCGCGAAGCCCGTGGGCGCGCCTCCACGCGCTCGACGCGCGCGTCGTGATGCTCGGCGTCGGCCTCGAGCGCTGCTCGCTGCTGCACCACGCCGAGCGCATGGCCGAGGTGCCCTACGTCGAGGCGGCCGCCTACGGCGTGCCGGTCGTCATCGACGGCGAACGCCGCTGGATCGAGGCCGAGAGCGGCAACAACTGCTCCGAGGGCTTTCCGCGCCTCGAGCCCTCGCTGCGGAAGGCCGGGCTGGTCACCGACGCGACCGTGGGCGACGCCCGCGCGATGACCCTGTCGGCCCGGGCGTTGGTCGATCACGCGCGCGCGGCGATCGCCGCCGACGCGGCGGCCCTGCTGTGCGAACGCCGCGGCTGCGTCGCCTGCGGCGAGGCTCGACGCGTGCTCGGCGCGTGCTCGGGCAAAGGGTGACTTCCCCGGGCTCGGGCGCTAGATCCCCGGCGATGCCTCCCGAAGTCGACCCGCAGCTGAAGCGTCTCGAAGACCGTCTGCGCGAGCTCGGCTCGGTCGTGGTCTGCTATTCGGGCGGCGTCGACAGCGCGTTCGTGCTGCTCGTCGCCCACCGCGTCCTCGGCGACAGGGCCGTCGGCCTCACCGCGGTCAGCCCGAGCCTCGCGCCCGCCGAGAAGGCGCTGGCCATCCGCGTCGCCAAGGAGATCGGCGCGCGCCACGAGCTCGTCGACACCCACGAGATCGACGACCCGAACTACGCCAAGAACCCGGTCGACCGCTGCTACTACTGCAAGAGCGAGCTGTACGACGTCGCCGAGAAGTGGGCGCGCGAGCAGGGGTTCCAGGCCATCGCCAACGGCACCAACACCGACGACCTCGGCGACTACCGGCCGGGGCTCGAGGCGGCCAGGGAGGCGAAGGTCGTCTCGCCGTTGGTCGAGGTCGGCATGAGCAAGGCCGACGTTCGCCGCCACTCCAAGGCGCTGGGCCTCGGCGTGTGGGACAAGCCCGCGTCCGCGTGCCTCTCGTCGCGCCTGCCGTACGGCACCGAGGTCACCCGCGAGCGCCTCGCGCAGATCGGCGGGCTCGAAGAGGATCTCCGCGCGCTCGGCTTCCGGCAGCTGCGCGTGCGCTGGCACGAGAAGATCGCCCGCATCGAGATCGCGCAGGACGAGCTGTCCCGCGCGCTCGACCCCGCGGTGCGCGATCGCATCGTCGCCGCCGGCAAGAAGCACGGCTTCGTGTACGTCACCCTCGACCTGCAGGGCTACCGCACCGGCAGCCACAACGAGCTGCTGGTCGGCAACAGCCTGCGCATCGTCTCGTGAACGGTTCCCTCGCGGGCCGGTGGCGGGTCACAATGGGCACGATGACCCGCGCTCTGTCGCTGCTCTTCGCGCTCGGCGCGGTCGCGTGCTCGCGCGTGCCCGAGGAACCTTCGCCGATCGTGAAGGAGCCGCGCTCCATCGCGACCGTGACGCCCTCGCCGCCGCCGCCGACCGTGGTATCGACGCCTCCGTTGGCGACCCCCGAGCCCGTCGCGGCGAAGACGTGTCCGAACGACCCGAACCCGGGCCTCAACGCGACGCTCTACGGGCGCGGCACCGCCGCCTTCGTCACGCCCGACGGCAAGAAGCACGCCTTCAAGGTGGAGATCGCCAGGACCGAGGCGGCCCAGTCGCGCGGCCTGATGTACCGCACCGAGCTCGCCGACGACGCGGGCATGGTCTTCGACTTCCCCTACGTGCACCACGCGACCTTCTGGATGCACAACACCTGCATCCCGCTCGACATGGTGTTCGTGAGCGAGGACGACCTCGTCATCGGCGTGGTCACCGCGCCGCCGCTCAACGACGAGGGGCGGTCGGTGCCCGGCCTCTCCAAGTACGTGGTCGAGCTCGCCGCCGGCGTGGCGAAGAAGCGCGGCATCGGCATCGGCACCCGCTTCGTCCCCCCGGCCGCTCCGTGATAACGAACGCGCCATGTCGCGCACGTTCCTGCTCCTCCCGCTGATCGTCGTCCTCGCAGGCTGCGAGAAGTCGCCGCCCGAAATGCCCAGCACGTCTCCCGGCGCCGCGCCCGCTGGCGGCGCGCCCGCTGGTGGCGGCGGCGCCGCGGGCGCGGCGGTCGAGCCTGTGAAGGGCCCGATCGATCTCGCCACCGCGACCGCAGGCCTCGCCGGCACCGGCCCGCTCGTCGCCGAGCTCGAGACCGACAAGGGCAAGCTCACCTGCAAGCTGTTCGACGACAAGGCGCCGAAGGCGGTCGCCAACTTCGTCGGCCTCGCGCGCGGGCTGCAGCCCTTCAAGGACCCGGCGACCGCCAAATGGGTCAAGCGCCCGGCCTACGACGGCTCGCGCTTCCACCGCATCATGAAGGGGTTCATGTCGCAGGGCGGCGATCCGACCGGCACCGGCACCGGCGATCCGGGCTACGTGTTCCCCGACGAGAACCCGACCGGCAAGCACGATCGTCCCGGCCTGCTCTGCATGGCCAACAAGGGCCCGAACACCAACGGCATGCAGTTCTTCATCACCGACGGCGCGCCGGCGTGGCTCGACTACAACCCGCCCCAGAACCCGACGACCTACACCATCTTCGGCGAGTGCGGGCCGCTCGAGGTGGTGCACGCGCTCGGTTCCGTCCCGGTCTCCGGCGAGACCCCGATCGTCAAGCCGGCGATCTCGAAGGTGACGATCCGCCGCGAGTGACCGGCCGTTCCTGCCGTGTCCGACCAGCCCCTCGACGCGATCCGCCGTCGCGCCGCCGCGCGCGCCGAGCGGGCGTTCCGCGCGCTCGTGCTCGTGGGCGTGCTCACGCTGCCGGTGATGGGGCTCGGCGTGTTCTTCCTGATCTCCGCGTTCGTGCATCGTGCCGCGGGTCGCGCGCTCGGCGCGCGTGGCGTCGTCGTGCCGGCCGTCCTCCAGCGGCATTACCTCCGTGTCGGCGAGGACATGGCCGCGCGCCTCGTCAGCCGCGGCACCCTCGCGGGGATGCTGGCCGTCGTCGCGCAGGTGGCGCGGCTCGTCCCCGCGATCCTCGAGAACTACGCCTTCACCCTGGAGGGCCGCGAGCGGGAGGTCGCCAAGTACTTCTTCGCGGACGAGGTGCCCGTGACGAATCCGGACGGCAGCCTGTCGGCCCTGGTCGATCCGCTGCATCCGCGGCTGCACCACTGGCTGATCTGCCGCTGAGAGCCGGACGCGTCACCTGTCCGGCGGCGACCGCGAGGACTAGGCTCGAGGCCATGCGCTCGCTCCCCATCGGTCGCCGGGTCGTGGTGTCGGAACTCGGGGAGACCCCGGAAGACGGCATCGAGCACCACACCGCCCTCGAAGATCAGCCGCCGCCCGATCCGGCCACGCTGTCGCCGCGCGACGTCCTCGTCGTCATCAAGAGCGCCTCGGTCGGGTGGGTCGATCTGCTGATGACCAGCGGTCAGTACCAGCACGTGCCGGAGCCGCCGTACACGCCGGGCCTCGAGTACGCGGGCGTGGTCGCGTGGGCGGGCGCCGAGGTCACCGGCCTCGCCGTCGATCAACCGGTGCTCGTCGACGGCTTCCGCGCCGGACCGCGCTCGCTCGGCGCCTACCAGAAGCAGGGCGGCTTCGCGTCGTTCGCGGTGGTGCCCGCCGAGGCGGTGCTGCCCATCCCCGGCGCGCTGACGTTCGATCAGGCGTGCAACCTGCTCGGCAACTACGAGACGGCCTACCACGCGCTGGTCACCCGCGGGCGACTGCGCGAGGGCGAGACGGTCTTGATCCACGGCGCGTCGGGCTCGACCGGGCTCGCCGCCGTGCACCTCGCCAAGCTGCTCGGCGCGAAGGTGATCGCCACCGGCCGCAGCGCGGCGAAGCTCGCGGTCGTGAAGGAGCAGGGCGCCGATCACGTCGTCTCCTGCAAGGGGGAGGGCGAGGCGGTCCGACCCTTCCGCGAAGAGGTGAAGGCGCTCACCGGCGGCGCGGGCGTCGACGTCGTCTACGACGGCGTGGGCGGCGACGTCTCGCTCGAGAGCCTTCGCTGCGTGAAGTTCGGCGCGCGCTTCCTGATCGTCGGCTGGGCCTCGACGCCGTACGTCGCGCGCGGCAAGGGCCAGCGCGGGGCGCCCAACGCCAACGTGCTGCCGACCAATCTGATCATGATGAAGGGCCTCGACGTGCTCGGGTGCCCGGCGGTGATCTCGACGGTGCACGATCCGTCGCTCCGCCCGCCGCGGCTGCGGCAGATCCTGCAGTGGGCGAGCGAGGGCAAGGTCTCGCCCCACGTCTCGCACGTGTTCCCGCTCGAGCGCTTCCGCGAGGCCATGCTCGCCAAGTGGCGCGGCGAGGTGATCGGCGGGTGCGTGCTGCACCCCTGATCACCGATCGGGGAGGCACTCCTTGACGATCACGTTCGCGGTCGCCGCCTTGCGTTTGAAGACGTCGATCGCGCGGATGCACGTCTCGAGATCGGTCGCGACGAGCAGCGGCTTGCAGTCGCCCTCCTTGGCGACGTTCTTCGCGAGCGCCGCCTGACAGCAGGCGAGCGCCTTCTCGCACGCGCGCTCGGCCATCTTCTCGCGCTTCTTGACGATCGCCTCGAGCCGCTGGGTCTCGCCGGGCGTCGCCGGGCGCAGCGGGATGCGAGCGGGCTCGTCCTCCATGCGCACCGCGACGCCGCCGCGACGCCGCGTGACGAAGACGTCGCTGCCCTCGACGTCGAGGCGGAGCGCGTCGCCGTCGACGGTCGTCTTGGTGATCGCTCGGCTGTCGCTCGCGTCGCCGACCAGGAGGCGCAGCGTGCTGCCGGAGAACCACCACGCCGCGCCGGCGCGCGAGCCCGGATCGTCGGTGGGCCCGGCGTAGCCTGCCTCGACGACCCACCAGCCGGCGATCGCCGCGGGCGCGGGCGGGCCGGGGATCGGGGTGGTGTCGAGCCGCCTCGCGGACGAGTCCGCGGCTGCACTGGCGGACGAGCTGGCCGCTGCGCTCGCGGCCGCGACCGGAGCGGGTGGTGCCTGGCCGGGCGCATCGGAGCGACAGGCCAGGAGCGACAGCGGGACGACCAGCGCGAGGAACCGCACGACCGGAGACCCTACCGCACAGATGGCCTTGCGTCCTGCCCGTCGCCGCGAAAGAGAAGGAGGACCCATGCCCTCTTTCGACGTGCCGCCGCAGATCTTCCGCGAATACGACATCCGTGGTGTGGCCGACCAGCACCTGTCGTCGGACCTGTTCCGTGCGCTCGGGCGGGCCTTCTCGACGCTGTTCCCTCGCGCGGGGGAGGCAGGCGCGCGTCGCGTCAAGGTCGCGGTGGGGCGCGACTGCCGGTTGTCGTCGCCGCGCCTGCACGAGGCGCTGATCGACGGGCTCACCGCCGGAGGGCTCGACGTGGTCGACATCGGCGTCGGGCCGACCCCGCAGCTGTACTTCGCGGTCCACCACCTCGAGGTCGACGGCGGCCTGATGATCACCGGCAGCCACAACCCGGCGCCCGAGAACGGCATCAAGATGCTGCGGCGCACCGGGTCGATCTACGGCGAAGAGATCCAGGCGCTCCGCCGCCGCATCGAGGCCGACGACGTCCCCGTCGCGAAGGTGCGCGGCGACCTCGGCCACTACGACGTCGTGCCCGCGTACGTCGAGCACGTCGCCAAGGACGTGCGCGTCGACGACAAGAGCTTCCCGGTGGTGGTCGACGCCGGCAACGGCGCCGGCGGTCCGCTGGCGATGGCCACGCTGAAGGCGCTCGGCCTCACGCCCGTCCCGCTCTACTGCGAGATGGACGGCCGCTTCCCCAACCACCACCCCGATCCGACGCAGCCCGAGAACGTCGCCGAGCTGATCGCCACCGTGAAGAAGAGCGGCGCGCGCGTCGGTCTCGCCTTCGACGGCGACGCCGATCGCCTCGGCGCGATCGACGCCGACGGCAGCATCGTCTGGGGCGATCGCCTGCTCACGCTGTTCGCGCGCGACATCCTCCGCGACCGTCCGGGCGGGGCGATCCTCGGAGAGGTGAAGTGCTCGCAGACCCTCTACGACGACATCGCCAGGCACGGCGGCCGCCCCATCCTCTGGAAGACCGGCCACTCGCTGATCAAGGCGAAGATGAAGGAAGAGAAGGCGCTGCTCGCCGGCGAGATGAGCGGGCACCTCTTCTTCGCCGATCGCTACTTCGGCTTCGACGACGCGATCTACGCCGCCTGTCGCCTGATCGAGATCCTCGCGCGCGAGGGCAAGTCGATCGGCGAGCTGCTCGCCGATCTGCCGCCCACCTTCGTCACCCCCGAGATCCGCGTCGACTGCCCCGACGCGACCAAGTTCGCGCTGGTCGATCGGGTCAAGAAGCACTTTCAAGAGCGGGCGCGCGTCGGCGCCGAGGTCGCCGGCATGAAGGTGCGCGAGGTGATCGACGTCGACGGCGCGCGGGTCATCTTCGATCACGGCTGGGGCCTGGTGCGCGCCTCGAACACGCAGCCGGTCCTGGTGGTCCGCTTCGAGGCCGACACCGAGGCCCGCCGCGACGCCATTCACGCCGCCGTGCAGAACGCGATCGACGAGATGCGCGCGGGCCTGCCGGGCTGACGTGTCCGAGCGCGAGCCCGAGGTCGATCCGACGGGGAACGGCGTCGCCACCGCGACGGAGCGTGCGCCGCCGATCCGGTGCGTCGGCCTGACCAAGCGGTTCGGCGAGCACACCGTGCTCGACGGCATCGACCTCGTGTGCCACGAGGGCGAGACCAACGTTATCATCGGCGGCTCGGGCGCCGGCAAGACGACGCTCCTCCGCCTGCTCATCGGCCTCGAGAAGCCGACGTCGGGTCGCGTCGAGATCGAGGGCGAGGACATCGGCCCGCTCGACGAGTTCGAGCTCAACCGCGTGCGTCGCAAGTTCGGGATGGTCTTCCAGTACGCGGCGCTGCTCGACTCGCTGACCATCCTCGACAACGTCGCCTTCCCGCTCCGTGAGCACACCAGCAAGGGCGAGAAGGAGATCCGAAGGCTCGTGCTCGACAAGCTCGAGAAGCTCGGGCTCGGCGAGCGCGTCCTCGATCTGTTCCCGGCCGAGCTGTCGGGCGGCATGCGCAAGCGCGTCGGCCTGGCGCGCGCCCTCATGCTCGACCCGAAGATCATCGTCTACGACGAGCCGACCAGCGGGCTCGATCCGCTCACCACCCGCACCGTCGACGAGATGATCGAGCAGGCGCGCGACATCTTCGGCGTTACGAACGTGGTCATCTCCCACGACATGTCGTCGACCTTCCGCATCGCGCACCGCGTGCACGTGCTGGTGAAGGGCCGCATCGTGGCGAGCGGCTCGCCGCGCGAGGTGGTGAACTCGGAGCGCCAAGACGTGCGCGAGTTCATCGAGGCTTCGGGCGTGGACTTGACGCCGTTCCGGGGGGGTTGAGTCGTCGGTGGCGATCGCAGGCGACAGCGTCGTCGCTGCTCATGGCGACGGGGTCATCAGTCGTCAGTCGTCAGTCGTCAGCACGAGACGAGAGGGCGGCGTCTCGACGATAGGTTCACACTCTCTGACGACGGTCTCAGCGCTCGAGGCCCGTGACGTGCTCGAGCACGTCGCGCAGCTTGCCGAGATCGGACTTGTCGAGCACCTCGACCGCGCCCGCCTGCATGGCGGCGTTCGGCAGATCGCTCCGCCGGGTGAAGACCACGTTGCGGATGTGCGCCGTCGCCTCGAGCGAGCGGATGCGCGCGAGGAAGTGCACGCCGTCGCAGCCCGGCATGTCCATGTCGAGCAGGAGCGCGTCGGGCTGGAGCGTTGAGAGCGAGACCAGGGCGTCGACCGGGTCGGTGAACGCGGTCACTTCGAAGCGCTTCGCGAGCGCGCGCTTGATCGCCGAGGTCGAGGAGGAGTCGCCGTCGATCAGCACCACGCGCGGCTTCGACTGGCGCAGCGTCTCGGGCACCGCGTACCCGTACTTCCGCAAGAAATCGAGGACGTCGAGGCGGCGGAACCGCAGGTGCCGGCCGGGCGTACGGAAGTGGGGGATCTCGCCCTTGTCCGCCCAGTTGTGGATCGTCTTCAGGTCGACCTGGCAGAAGCGCGCCACGTCCGACGCCGTGAAGAGCTCCGCGCTGCGCGCGGTGGAACGCTCGCGAGGATTGCGCGAGGACGCGGGTTTCGGCTCCATCTCGAGGAGATGGTGCCCCGGATCGCTGCCTCGGGCAACGAATTTTGGGATCTCACGAAGGTGAATTCCGCGAGATCCACCGGCCGTCGTCGAGCACGTACCGGCTCCCACCTGGGATTCGCGGCGTTTTCACCTCGTGCGCCGGATCTCCGGGCAGGGCCAGGACCGGGAGACCCGCCTCGAGCACGAACCGGGGGCAGATCACCTCGAGCGTGGTCCTCGACGGCAGCGTCATGGCGGCCTCGACGGTGCGGGCGCCGACCAGGAGCTCGAGCGTGCGGTGCGTCGGCGGGAACAGCGTGATCGCGCCGCGCTGGCACTCGGCGAGCAGCTGCGAGGGAGAGGCCCAGTAGACCTTCAGCGCCTCGCGGTCGTCGCTCTCGCCCTCCTGACCGAGCGGCGCGCGGGCGAGGAAGAAACGCGCGTCGAAGCGACGCTGCTCGGCCTCGGGCGTGACCCAGC
>JACPFM010000084.1:0-28025 GCA_016182965.1 Deltaproteobacteria bacterium
GGAACGTCGGCTCGATCCGCTTGCAGAACGGGCACTGGAAGTCGGAGAACAGCACCACGGTGACGCGCGCGTCCTTCGGGCCCTTCACCGGCGAGTGGCCGATGTCGACCTTCCAGACCGACGTGTCCTCCGGCGGCTCCTTCTCGTCGTCGTCGTCCTTCGGCGGAGCCGCCTGCTTGTAGTAGCTGTCGACCATCGCCGCGTAGAGCTGGGCGTCGGGCGTGCCCTTGCCCTTGAGCTCCTGCGCCTTCTTCAGGTGCGCGTCGATCACCGCCTTGAACTTGTCGATCGGCTGCGCGCCGGTGAGCGGCTCGCCGTCGATGAGGAAGTTCGGCGTGCCCTGGATGCCGAGCTGCTTGCTCAGATCGAGCGAGGCCTTGACCTTCGTCTCGGCCTGCGGCTTGAGCTTGTCGTACGACGCCTTGTCGACGCCGACCTCGGCCAGCCACTTGACGTAGTTCTCCTCGCTCAGCTGCTGCTGGTTCTCGAACATCTTCTGGTGGATCTTCCAGAAGGCGTCGTTGCCTTTCGCCAGGTAGGCGACCATCGCGGCCGACGCGGCCGGCATCGCGTTCTTGTGGAAGTCGAGCGGGAGGTCCTTCCACACGACGCGGATCTTGTCGCCGTACTGCTCGCGCAGCTGCTTGAGCGTCGGCTCGACGCGGCTGCAGAACGGGCACTGGTAGTCGCTGAAGATCACCAGCGTGACCGGCGCCGTCTTCGGGCCGAGGGCCGGGTCGTCGCTCGACACCGGGACCTTGGCGTCCTGCTTCCACGAGGGGCCGCCCGTGGCGGAGCCGCCGCTCGCCTTGTCGGCGGTGGCGACGTCCTGCTTCGCGCCGCCGCCGCGATCGACCGCGTACATGAAGCCGGCGCCTGTGACGAATGCGAGGACGAAGCCGACGACGGCCGTCCCCTTGTTCATGGTCTGGGTAGACATTCGAACCTCAGGAGTGATGGAGGGCCGCGCAACTCGCACGCGGCCGGATCCGCCCGCAGGCGGACCTTCGTGGAAGCGGCCGGCGCACAGCGCCGGCATGCCACTGGGACTTCACTGCGCCTGCGCGCGATCGGAGCCCCCGCGTCGGCCGTGCGACGCGGCGGATGGACCTCGATCCGCGCCGGAGAGCTCACCGGGACGCGCCTGCATCCGCGGGCGCACACCTCGAGTGACGATCCGGCGATCGGTCCTGGGACGTCGCTCCAGTGCGCTACTCGAGCGCGCGTGCCGATGCGACGAACCTCAGGACCGCCAGGGGCTCGGCTTGGGCGGCGGATTGTCGGTCTTGGCGTGGTCGTCGCCAGGCGATTCGATCGCGAGCGTGGTCGCGACGTCGGTCATCACGGCGCCGACCACCGCGGGCAGGGGCGCGGGCAGCAGCACGGTCGAGTCGTGCGGCACCTCGGGGGTGCGCTGCAGATCGTCGCGCGAGCTGCTCGCGGGCGCGGCGGTCGCGATCATCTTGCAGGGGGCTTCGGTCGTCGCGGCCACCGCGCCGCCCTCGATGGGCTGCGGGGCCGGCTCGGCGGCGTAGACCGAGGCGCCGCGCTCGTCGCACAGCGGGGCCGCAGCGCCGGCGAGGAAGGGCGAACCCGCCTCGTGCACCAACGCGGGCTCGGCGTGGGTCGCGGCGTGGGCGACGCGCTCGGTGAGAGCGGACGCGCCGAAGAGGGCGATCAACGCACCCAGCACGGCGAGGACCACGCGAAGCGGCATGCGCGCACACTTTACCGCGTGCGCAGGCGCCTGCAAGAGCTTCGCTATGGACGTTCTCGAGCCGGCGACGCTCATTGGGAAATCAGCGGCCATGCAACCAGGAGGCCGACCCCGGGCGGATGAGGCCCTCGGACGCGCCCGGCCGCGGTAGCGCTTCGGGAGCATCGGGCGCCGGGCCGGCTGCCCGCGCAGCGGCCCGTGCGCGCTCGACCCGTTGCCGTCGCGCCAACTCCGCGCTGGAGAGCCCGCGCCCCTCGGCCTCGTCTTCGCCGGGAGGCAGCGGCAGCGGCGGCAATCCCAGCGTGCCCGCGTCGCGCGCGAGCGGCGTCGCGGCGCGCGCGACCGGGTGCGCGGGCGCGGGCGAGACCGGCTCGGCGGACGAGGGATCTTCGCGCCAGAACACGACCTCGTGGGCGATCGCGTGGCTCGGCGTGGCCGGCGGAGCCTCGATGTCGTGGGTGTGGGCGAGCGGCACGAAGCGATCGCCGACGCGCAGGCCGATGGCCGCGCGGACGATCGAGCCCGCGGGCAGCTCGCGGACGAACCATTCGCCGTACTCGACGTCGATCACCTCGAAGTCGCGCGTGGAGACGCGCGGGCCGCGCGTGTCGGGCTCGACGACGAGCACGCGCAGCGCGCCCACCGGCGCCAGCGCGGACGAGCGCCCGAGCACGCGCCGCGCGCGCTCGACCGTCGAGCGACGCGCCTCCCAGTAGACGTAGATGGTCGTCGGATCGACGGCCATCGCGACACACTCGTCGACGTCGTAGCGGGCGGGGAGCGCGACGTCGTCGAGCATCGGCGGGACCGCGACGAACCGCTGCTGCTCCGGCTCGACGAACGCCTCGGGCTCGAGGCCGATCGCCGCGTAGGGATCGTCGGGCAGCGCGCCGGGCTCCGGCGGAACTCGAGGCTCGCTCATCGCGCCCGGCATCACCCCGGGAACGGAGGCCTCGGGGCGCTCGCCCTCGTGGAGCGCATCGCGAGGCGAGACCGCGCGGCGATCGAGGCGATCGAGCAGCACGCGGGCGGACTCGTCGTTCGGCTCGTGGCGCAGCACCTCGCGGAGGATGGCGCGGGCGCGGGCGAGGTGCCCCTGCGCGAGGTAGATCTCGGCGAGCGTCACGGTCGCGACCGGCGGCTCGATCGCGGGATCGACGGGCGCCGGCGGCGCGAGCTCGCCGTCGTCGCGAGGGATCACCGGGGCCGGCGCGCCCCCTCGGGCGAGGCCGCGCTCGACGACGCCGCGCAGCAGATCGCGCGCGCGCCCGAGCAGGCCGCGGTCGGGGACGCCCACCGCGCGCGTGATCTCGTCGACCAGCTCCACGCGTGTGAACTTCCGCGCGCCGTCGATGCCGAGCGCCTCGGCTCGCGTGACGAGCTCGTCTTTGCTCAGCGTCTCGAGCGCCTCACGCGAGATCCCCTGCTTCGCCGCCACCGCAGTTACCTACGGGATCCGCGGGGAGCGTTCAATACCAGCAGCCCGACGCGGGCTGCGAAACACGGCCGGCGAGCTCCCGGGCGTGCGCCGCGTCCTCGGCGATCTGCGCCTTAAGGGCGTCGAGCCCCGGGAAGCGACGCTCCTCGCGGAGCCGGGCGACGAAGTGCACTCGCAGCGTGTCGCCGTACAGATCGCGCCGGTCCTCGGGCAAGTCGAAGAGGTGGACCTCGATCGAGGGGTGGCCGCCGCCGCCCGAGACCGTCGGTCGCAGGCCGACGTTCGCCACGCCGCGCGCGAGCGCGGTCAGCTCGGTCGAGCAGCCGGCCCCCGCGCGGGTGCAACCCTCGGCGGCGTCGCAGACGACCGCGTACACGCCGTACGCGGGCAGCGCCTCCTCCACGTCGGACACGTTGGCGGTCGGGAAGCCGATGGTCCGCCCCCGCTTGTCGCCCGAGACCACCACGCCCTCGATGGCGTGGGGCCGACCGAGCACCAGGCGCGCCTCGTCGAGATCGCCGCGGGCGAGCGCCTCGCGAACGCGGGTCGACGACATCGGCCCCTTGTCGTCGGCGACGACCTCCTGCACCTCGACCTCGAACCCGCGATCGCGGGCGAGCGCCTGCAGCATGGGGATGTCGCCCGCGCGGCGCGCGCCAAAGCGGAAGTCCCAGCCGATCGTCACCACGCGCGCGCCGAGCGAGTGCACCAGCACCTCGTCGACGAACTGCTCGGGACCGAGCGCGGCGAAGCGCGGATCGAACCGCTGGGCGACGACCAGCTCGACGCCGTGACGCCCGAGGAGCTCCACCTTCCGCGAGAGACGCGTCAGCCGCGCGGGCGCCGACGCTCCGAGCACCGCCGCCGGGTGTGGCTCGAAGGTGAGCACCGCGAGCTCCGGGCGCGTCCCGCGCGCGGAGAGCGCCTGCGCGCGCCCAGCGGCGCGGGCGAGGACCGTCTGGTGACCGCGGTGCACGCCGTCGAAGTTGCCGATGACCAACACGCGGCCGCCGGCGTCCGCCTCCGGGACGTTGCGCGCTTCGTGGAACAGGCGGGGCGACCGATCGGTCATGACCTCGTTCGTTCGCCTCTCCGCGCGCGCGCTGCAACGGCGGCCCGCACGAGCGCACGTCCTGGCTTCTGCTGTGTCGGGTTCCGTGGTCGCGGCGCGACTGCGGGCGCCGCGACGTACGCGTCGGGCGCAGCGCAGGCGGGGCGCGGCGTTTGCCTGGGTGGGCGACCCGCCATGCCCCACTTCCGCCTCCGCATCCACTTGCAGGAGTTCTCGCTCCTGCCCGGTGACACGCGCATCGGCCGCGGCGCCGAGTGTCAGCTGACCTTCGACGATCCGATGCTCTCGCGCGAGCACGCCGCCCTGCGCGTGGCCGGTTGCAGCGTCACCGTGCGCGATCTCGGCAGCCGCAACGGGACGCGCGTGAACGGCGAGCTGATCACCGGCGAGCGGGAGCTGCTCGACGGCGATCGGATCAAGGTCGGAGCCACCGAGGCCGTGGTCACGCGCGTGCCCGATTCGCGGCGCGATCTCGCGACGACCGCGTCGATCCGCACCTGCGGCGCCTGCGGCTCCGGCTACGTGGCGCAGGCGCCGAACTGTCCGCAGTGCGGCGCGCGCGACGGCTCTACGTCGATCGTCGCGCGCACCGAGAGCCAGCGTCGGCGTGACTTCTGGCTGCAGCTCGAGGCGGAGCTGCTCGACAAGGCGATGAGCCTCCTGCGCCTCGACGACGCCGAGGAGGCGGTCCTGCGCCTCGTCGACAAGCTCGACGCGCTGCTCGTGCGCGCCAAGCCGATCGATCCGACGAACCTCGAAGCGGCGCTCTCCGCGGTCGTGCGGTTCGCGCGGATGCGCGGCGCCGGACGGTTCATCGGGTGGACGTTCGACGTGCTGCGGCGGACCGCGCGGCTGCCCGGCCCCGAGCTCTTCGCGCTGTTCGCCGCGACGCCGCCCATCCTGCTCGAGGACGCGCTGCCCTCGCTGCAGGTGCTGGTCGACGAGACGCGGGCGCGCGGCGGCCTCGACGTCCGCGGCGAGCGCTGCCTCGAGAGCCTCGACGAGCTTCGTCGCGAGCTCGTCTCCTTCCGTGCCCAGCGCGGGATCCCGGTGGAGCCGCTGTGGACGCCGGCGCCCCGGCCGAGGCAGCTCTCGGGCGACAGCATCCCGCCCTGCTGACGTCGGAGGCCTGGATACGGCCGCGTTCGACGCCGCGCCGCGCTTTTGCGGAATCGGGTTCGATGCGGCATCGTTCCGTCGTCGTGCCGTCGTCTCGCGTCCGCTGGCTCGCTCCGGCCGTGCTCCTCGCCCTGCTGGGCGTGTCGCCGCGCGTCCTCGAGTCGCGGGCCAGCGCGGCCCCGGGGCCGGTCGCCGCGCCGCCCGGTGTCGCGCCCGGAGGCGCGCCCGGTATCGCGCCCGGAGGCGCGCCCGGTATCGCGCCCGGAGGCGCGCCCGGTATCGCGCCCGGTGTCGCGCCCGGTGGCCCTTCCAGTGGTGCGCAGAAGGACGACGGGCCGCCCGCCCCCGACTGCCCCCCGGCGACCTTCCCCGACGACGGCGCGTGCGTCGTGATGCCGGACGAGCAGGCGTGGGCCGAGGAGTCCGAGGGCGCGCCGGAAGGCGAGGTCATCGCCCAGGGACACTTCGAGAAGAGCGGCCGCTGGCTGGTCTACGACCAGATCCCACGTCGCCCCGATCGACCGGCGGACTACGAGGCCTACGTCTTCCCCATCCCCGGCGTCCTCCCCGGCGGCAAGCACGTCGTCAGCGGCTACGACCTCGACCTCCCCGATCACCAGCAGCGTCGCGGGCGCATGCGCGCGGTCGGTCACGGGGCGGTCGACATCCCGCAGAAGCGCGGCACGCCGATCCCGATGGTCCCCCTCGAGCACCAGGTCGGCGACGCGGAGGTGATCCACGTCGGCAAGCTCATGGGGTTCTCCGTCGTCACCCGCCACACGCTCCGCGAGGGCGGCCGGACCCGCGACTACGTGCTGATCTACGGCCACCTCGACGCCGCGGCCGAGGGTCTGCTCCGCGGCGCGACGCTGCGCGCGGGCGAGATCGTCGGGTACGTGGGCGACACCGGGTCGCCGCAGCTCGTCCACCTGCACCTCGAAGCGAGGCGCCTGCGCGAAGGCATCGACGGCTCGAAGCTCGCCCCAGGCCGCATCCTGGCGCCCGATGTGTCCATCGTGTGCGATCCGCGGAACGTCCTGCCTCTGAAAAAGTGAGCCGGCGCGCCGCGCGCCATGCCGTATGATCCGTACGATGCGTCGGACGCTGGTGCTGCTCGCGGGGCTCGCCGCCTCGACCGCCGGCTGCAATTCGCTCACCGGCGCGGGCGATCTCGAGCTCGTCGACTGCATCGACTGCGCGCCCGACTCGTCGACGTCGCCGCCGGACACCACCTCGCCCGTCGACACGACGGCCGAAGGCAGCGCCGCCGACACCTCGCGCGACGACACGACCGCGAGCGACACGATCGACGCCGCGCCCGAAGCCGGGGTCGACGCGTCCGACGCGTCCGACGCGTCCGACGCGAGGGACGCCGCCGACGCCGCCGACGCCGCCGACGCGCCCAGGATCTGCAAGGGCGACCTCACGTGCGACGACGGCAACGCCTGCACCGCCGATCGCTGCGTCTTCGGCTCGTGCACGAGCACCGTGATCGATCTCGACGGCGACGGCGAGGCGCCGACGACCGGCGCGTGCGGTCCCGACTGCTACGACGGCAACAAGGCCGTGTTCTCGAAGCAGACGACCTACTTCACGGTCGCCTACACCACCGCCGCGGGCACCGTCTCGTTCGACTACGACTGCAACGGCAGCGACGAGCCGCAGTACACGACGCTCGGCAAGTGCGCGCCGGTCTCCGGCAAGTGCACGCTGACCGCGGGGTGGTCCGGCACGGTGGTCCCTTCGTGCGGCAAGTCGGCGCAGTGGCTGACCGGCTGCACGCCGTATTTCACGGGCGCGTGTCTGCCGAGCGCGGTCACCCGCGTGCAATCGTGCCGGTGAAGAGAGTCGTCAGTCGTCAGTCGTCAGTCGTCAGTCGTCAGTCGTCAGTCGTCAGAGACTGTGAATCTTTCGTCGAGCCTGGTCGAAGGTCGAAAGGTCGAAGGTCGAACCAGGGGCGGAGCCCCTGGAACCCCGAAGGAGCGGCTCTCGATTCGACCTTCGACCGCGCCTGGTCTGGCTGACGACTGACGACTGACGACTACTTCTCGTGCCGCGCCAGCAGGGCGCGCGCTCCCTCGGGATCGAGCGCGCCGATGTGACGCTCGCCGCCGATGTCGATCGTCGGCAGGCCGGGCACGTGGGTCGATTCGTAGAGGGCGACGTCGGTGTCGATGCGCTTCTTGGGACGATCCGAGGCGCGACACGCGTCGAACTTCGCCAGATCGAGCCCCAGCTTCGCGGCCACCTCGCGGCCGAGCGCCGCGTCGGGATCGCTCGGCGAGGCGACCACCGCGTCGACGAACGCCTCTTCGGCGCCCTGCTCCGCCGCGCAGCACGCGGCGATGGCGGCGGGCATCGCGTGCGCGTGGCTCGGCAGCGGGACGTGCCGGCGCTCGACGACCACGTCGGGCCGGCCGGCGAGCGCCTGTTTCAAGGCGACGTGCGTCACCCGGCAGTAGGGGCACTCGAGATCGACGAACTCGCGGAGCACGACCCTGCCCGCGCTGTTCTCGACGGGCGCGATCGCCTGGGTGGTCGCCGCCGGCCGCGACGCCGCGATCAACAGCGGTGCGGTGAACGCGATCATCGCGGAGGGCGTGGCGACGCTCGGCTTCAGCCACGGCCGCTCGCGATCGCGGGCGACCGTCCGCCACTCTACGAGCAGCGCGACGCCAGCGGCGATGGAGCCGAGGTCGATCACCACGCAGAACGGACAGAACCGGTGGAGCACGAACGCCTGGATGGCCAGCAGGCGCACCCCGGCGACGATGAACGGGAGCGCGACGAACGGGGCGAGCCGGCGGGCGCCGGCGCCGCGCCAGATCACGAACGCGAGCAGCGCGGTGAAGCCGAGCACGCCGAGGAACGGCAGGGGCACGCCGAAGAGCGTGGAGTACCCGCTCTGGGCGACGGCGTCGCACCCCCCGCCGGGCGCACAGAACCCGCCTCGCACGAGGTATGGCGCGAGCAGCGCCGCGCTCGACGCGAGGCCGGCGATCGCCGCGACGGCGGCGACGATTCGGGCCGATTGGCCAGTGTTCGACTCCATGACGCCCCTGAAACCTCCCAGGTGTTGCCCCGATTCCCGCTGCGCTATTCTGCGCCGACCTCCAATGATGCGTCCGGCGGCTCGCAAGCTTCTCACGGTCGCGGCCCTCGTGGGTGCTGCGGGCGCGGCGAGCGCGGCCGTCGCGCCGCCCGCCACGGCCGACGAGAGCCTGACGCCCAAGGAGGTCCTCGCGGTGATGGTGAAGCGCCGCGTCGAGATCCGAAAGCTCTGCTGGGAGGACAGCAAGCAGAAGGCCGACGCGTCCGTGCGCGTCGACTTCGTCGTCGCCCAGACGGGCGTGGTCACCGAGGCCACGCCGCGCGAGGTCTCCGGCCCTCCGTCGATCAGCGAATGCGTCGTCGCCGAGGTGAAGCGCACCACGTTTCCCACGAGCGAGAAGGGTGGCCGCTTCCGCTGGCCGTTCATCTTCAAGGGCCCCTGAAGGACGACGGTTTCGACTCGCGAAGCGGGCGCTGCGAGCGGCTCACGGCCGCCCGACGGCGAGTGCCTGGTCAAAGACCGCGCGAGAAGCCGTCTCGTCTCCGACTGACGACTGACGACTGACGACTGACGACTGACGACTGACGACTGACGACTGACGACCCATCCTTCGCGAGCAGCGACCCCGAGGGCGCCCGGGAATCGCGACCCGGTGATTCAAAGAGCCAGCTTGTAGCCCTGCCCGTAGACGGTGAGGATGAACGTCGGCTTGTCGGGCGACGGTTCGATCTTCTTGCGCAGCTTGACGACGAAGTTGTCTACGGTGCGGTTGGTCGGGTTGCCGTCGATGCCCCAGACCCGGCTCAGGATCTCGTCGCGGCTCACCGGCACGCCGACCTTGGCGTGCAGCAGCCGCAGCAGCTCGACCTCGTAGAACGACAGCGGCTCGATGGCCTTTCCGCGCCGGACCGTCTGCGTGGAGAGGTTCACCTCGGCGTCGCCGATGGTGAACGTCTCGGGCGTGCCGGGGGCGAGCTGCGCGCGGCGGAAGATGGCGCGGATGCGCGCGACCAGCTCGTTGACGCTGAAGGGCTTGGTCACGTAGTCGTCGGCGCCGGCGTCGAGGCCGCGGACCTTGTCGGCCTCCTGCGAGCGGGCGGTGAGCATGATGATCGGCACGTGCCGATCGAAGCGGCGCACCTCCTCGCAGACCTTGTACCCGTTCAGATCGGGCAGCATCAGATCGAGGATGATGCAGTCCGGCCGCTCCTCGCGCGCCAGGCGCACGCCCTCGTGGCCGCGGGAGGCGACGAGGACGCCGAAGCCCTCGAACTCGAGCGCGTCCTTCAGACCGAGCGCGATGTGCGGCTCGTCCTCGACGAGGAGGATGCGCTTCTTCGCGCCCGGCGCCATCACTTCCCCTGGTAGTTGGGCGGCCGCTTCTCGCCGAACGCGCGGAGCGCCTCGTCGCGATCCTCGCTCACCAGCACCCGGTCGTAGGCGAGGATCTCGAGCTGCATCCCGGTGGCCAGATCGGCGTCGAGCCCCGCGTCGATCGCCTCGAGCGCGGCCGCCTGCGCGACGGGCGCGCCGCGCAGGATCGGCTCGATGAAGGCGAGCGCGTCGTCGAGGACCGGGGTGCCGGCCGGCGCGACGCGGTTGACGAGCCCCCACGCGAGGGCCTCGTCGGCGCTCAGGCGACGCCCGAGGAGGATCATCTCCTTGGCGCGCGCCTCGCCGACGATGCGCGGGAGCTTCTGGGTGCCGCCGGCGCCGGGGATGATCGCCAGCGAGGTCTCGGGCAGGCCGATCTGCACGCCGGCCGCCGCGACGCGCAGGTCGGCCATCAGCGCGAGCTCGAGCCCGCCGCCGAGCGCCACGCCGTTGAGCGCGGCGATGACCGGCTTCGGCGAGCGATCGAGCGCGCCGAACTCGGTGCGGTACAGGCGCACGATCTCGCGCACCTGGTCCTTCGAGAGCGCCTGCCGCTCCTTGAGATCGGCGCCGGCGCAGAACGCCTTGTCGCCGGCGCCGGTCAGCACGATCGCGCGCACGGAGGGATCGGTCGCGGCGGCGCGCGCCGCCTGCCCGAGCTCTTCGATCAGCTGACGCGAGAGCGCATTGTGCCGCTCGACGCGATCGAGGGTGAGGACGAGCGCCGTGCCACGATGCTCGACGCGGAGGGGACCACCTTGCGGATACGCCACGGCCGCCCGGTTACCGCGGTCGCGCGGAGGGGGGAAGCGCCCCGCCGTGGATCCATCTACGTTGAGGGTCCCATCCGGGACCGTTCACCCACCGTTCACCGACCGTGCACGGACGTTCCAGGCCACCATGTCGGACCCGCGCTCGCCTTGGTTCACGCCGCCCCCGGCGCCGCCGCCTCCTCCCAAGGGGCCTCCGGCCGCCGCGGGCTTCAAGCTGCTCTTGGTGACGCTGGGCGCGGTCGTGGGCGTCGGGCTCGCGGCGATGCTGGTCGTGCCGGCCGTGCTCGACCTCAGGCACAAGTCGAACGATCACGACGAGGAGCCGGCGCGGCCGACGAAGCCCCCCAAGCCCAAGCCGTCGTACGAGAAGACGACGCACAAGCTGCCGCCTGCGCTGCCGGTGCTCGAGACCGATCCGGTGCGCGGCGATCCGCGCGCGCTCGTGACGGTCGTCGAGTTCGGCGATCTCCAGGATCCGTTCACCGCGCGCCTCGAGACGACGCTCGAGGACGTCCTCAAGAAGTACGGCAGCGACGTGCGCATCGTGTGGAAGGACTATCCCCTCGCCTTCCATTACGAGGCGCGCCCGGCGGCCCGGGCGGCGCGGGTGGCGATGCTCGAGGGCGGCCCCTCCGATTTCTGGAAGCTCCACGACAAGATCCTCGCCAACCAGAAGGATCTGAAGAGCGAGCTGTCGACCTGGTCGGTCGACTTCGGCGCCGATCCCTCCGCGGTGTCGCGGCACGGCAAGCGCGCCGACGCGCTGATCGACGCGACGGTGGAGCTGGCCAAGGACCTCGGCGTGCCCGGCACGCCGTGCACGTACATCGACGGCGAGAAGCTCTCCGGCGCGCGCCCCCTCGCCGAGTACGAGAAGATCATCGACGCCCACCTCGCCGAGGCGAAGAAGCTCCTCGCCGCCGGCACCGCGCGCGAAGACCTCTACGCCGAGCTCGTCGAGCGGCACTTCGACGACATCGATCCGACCGCCGGCGGCACGCTCTACAACGTCGACGTCGCCGGCGCGCCCGCGGTCGGCAAGTCCGACGCGCTGGTGACCGCGGTGGTGTTCGTCGATCCCGAGCGCGCGCCGTACGGCGTCGCCCGCATGAAGCTCGACGAGCTCGGCGCGCTCGACGATACGCGCGTCGTGCTGCGCGACGTGCCCTCCACCCCCAAGGGGCGCGAGGCCGCGGCCGTCCTTCGCGCCATCGGCGACAAGTCCGGCCTCGCGGAGCGCGCCAAGGCGACCGAGGCGATGTGGGCGAGCTTCCCCACCAACCTGGTGACGTTCGCGGCCGGCTACGGCGTGAGCGCGGCCGACGCGATGGCCGCGATCGCGGGCGCCAAGGCGCTCAAGACCATCGACGACGACCTCGAGCTCGCCGACGCGGTCGACGCCGCGGCGACCCCGCAGACGACGCTCTTCCTCAACGGCCGCAAGCAGTGGTCGTGGGCCGAGTCCGACGTGAAGGCGACGCACGGGCGCGAGAAGAAGCGCGCGCACCGCTTGGTGCTCAAGGGCACGCCGCGGAGCGACGTCTACGAAGCGCTCGTCAAGAAGGGCAAGGTCAAGGCGCGCAAGCACGTCACCGTGGTCGTGCCCCCGCACGCGCCGACGAGAGGACCGGCCTCGGCCAAGGTGACGATCCACGTCTTCAGCGACTTCCAGTGCCCCTTCTGCGCCAAGGCGCTCGGGCCGACCGGCTCGTTCACCGCCGCCGTCGCGGCGCACGCGAGCGACGTGCGCGTGGTCTACCGTCACAACCCGCTCGCCTTCCACGCGATGGCCGAGCCGGCTTCGGAGCTCGCCATCGAGGCCAAGGTGCAGAAGGGCGTGGCCTCGTTCTGGCGCGTGCACGACAAGCTCTATGGGGCGGCGCCGCTCGACATGAAGAAGCTCGAGGCCATCGCGGTGGCCGAGGGGCTCGATCTCACCAAGGTGCGCGTCGCCATCGCGACCAAGGCGCACAAGAAGGAGATCGACGACGACGTGGCCGAGGCGCGGCGCGTCGGCGCCTTCGGCACTCCGGCCTTCGTCGTCGGCGACGAGCTGGTGAGCGGCGCCCAGCCCCAGACCGCCTTCGAGGCGGCCATCACGCGGGTGAAGTCCAAATCGCCGTAATTCTCCGTCCCGATCCGAACGCCAGCGGTCTGTGGCGCAGCGCGGGCACTTGGGGCAGGATGCCGCCCGGAGGTCCCGATGTCCGCCTTCCTTCGCCTGCTCCTTCTGCCCGCGGTCTCCAGCTTCGTCCTCGCCTGCGCCACCGGCACGCCCGATCCGTACATGTACGGCGACGGCGGGCCGACCGACGGCGCGAAGACCGAAGGCGGCGGCCTGCCCGACATCGGCGGAGGCGGCAAGGACACCGGCGGCGGCGACAAGGACACGGGCACCGTCGAGGACACCGACGTATCCGACGTCGAGCCGACCCCGGTCGACGCGCCCACCTACAGCGGCGAGAGCGTCTTCGGCGCGAAGCCGCCCGGGGCCGGCACCTCGTACGACGACACCGTCGGCACGAGCTGCACCGACGACACGACCTGCGACGTCACCGGCCTCGGCACCACGCTGTGCGCGGCGACGGCCTTCACCGCGGGCGCGCTCTACTCGCCCCCCGTCTGCATCGGCGTCGAGTGCACCATCACCGATCCCACGAAGATCTACGGCTGCGACGGGATCAACGGCGTCTGCCTCGCGAGCGGCACCAGCAACATCTGCCTGCCGGCGTGCTCGTTCGACGGCTCGAGCGGCGACAAGCCGAGCGGATGCATCGGCAAGAACGTCTGCAACGCCTACGGGTGGGGCAACAGCGCGACGACGGGCAAGCTCATCGGCGTCGGCTACTGCTTCGGCGGCTGCTGGGGCGACGCCGACTGCCCGACCGGGCAGCGCTGCCAGCGCGAAGAGGGCCTCTGCAGGAAGTCGGTGTACGTCTACACGAAGGCCCTCGGCGCCGCCTGCACGAAGGCCGACGCCGACGCGAACGCGTGCAACTGTCTCTACACGACGGCGACCGGCAAGGGCTACTGCTCGCGGCAGTGCAAGTTCGGCGAGATCGGCTGGTGCCCGAGCGGCTACACCTGCGATCCGGCGCTGCCGAAGGACGACGGCGCCGGCAAGACGCTCTTCACCAAGGTGCCCGCGGGCATCGCCGGCTACTGCCTGAAGAACTGCACCACGGACCTCGACTGCGTGAACGGCTACTGCAAGGAGAACGCCGGCACCGGCAAGAAGACCTGTCAGGTCGGAACGCCCTGACGGGCGACCAAGTCAGCAGTCATCCGTCCGAGGTCGAAGGTCGAATCGAGAGCCCATTTCCACGGGGTTCCAGGGCTCGCCCCTGGTTCGACCTTTCGACCTTTCGACCTTCGACCAACCTCGACGAAAGATTCACGCTCTCTGACGACTGACGACTGACGACTGACGACTGACGACTGACGACTGACGACTGGAATCAGAACGCGGCGCGGTACCCGATCGCGGTGCTGAACGCCTCGAACAGGTGCATCCCCTCGTTGCGGACCAGCGTCGCCACGTGCGGTCCGAGCGCGACCTCCTCCACGAAGAAGCCGTGACGGAGGATCCACCCGCCGCGCGCCTCGCGCACGCTGATCTCCGCGCCGACGACGAACAGCCCCCACAGCGCGAACGGCGCCTCCTCGACCGCGGCGGGGCGCGACATGACGTTGTGGCCGACGAAGAGGCCGCCGCCGACGTACAGCGGGTGCACCCGCAGGCCCTCGTCGCCGAAGCCGAGCGGTCGCAGCGTGAGCGCGAGGGAGCCGAGGTTCGCGGCGGCCGCGCCGTGACGGGGCGGGACCCACCCGTACGTCGCGCCGACGTGGATCGCGTCGCGGAGCGCCGACCAGCCCACGCCGACGGTGATCATCCCGAGGCGGCCGCCGGTCTGCAGGCGCGCGAAGTCGGGGACCAACCATCCGCCGCGATCGCGATCCGGCGGCGCGTCCGCGCGTGGGGCGTCGGCGTGCGCGCCGGCCGCGACGAGCAGGGCGGCCCCGCCGGCCGTCGCGGCGAGCGCGCGGATCATCGGATGATCTCCGGAGGCGGCGGATCGGTGCCCGGCGCGACGACCGGGTTCGCCGGCACGCACGAGTCCACGATGCAGGCCTCGAGCTGCACGCGGACGCCATCGGTGGTCACGACGTAGAACGCGCCGTTGTCGGCGCCGCGCGCCTTCGCGAAGGTGATGCCCTCCACCTCCCGCGCGGCGAAGTCGTCGTGCAGATGACCGTAGAGGTACGCGTCGACGCCGCCGCGCCGCAGCGTGCGCCAGAGCTGCAGCGTTTGCGCCTCCGACAGGTGCGGCAGCGAGCTCGGCGGCTGGTGGGTGACGATCCACTTCGGCGCCGTGCCCGCCGCCGCGAGCTCACGGCGGAGCCAGTCGAAATCCGGATCGGCGCGGTGCCACTCGTTCG
The DNA here is from genome assembly GCA_016182965.1 of Deltaproteobacteria bacterium. Taxonomy (GTDB): domain Bacteria; phylum Myxococcota_A; class Polyangia; order Polyangiales; family JADJMO01; genus JALHOE01. Next base: position 14,986 of record JACPFM010000084.1, read on the forward strand.
GGTTCGAGTTGAAGAAGACGAACCGCACGCCCGCGTAGTCGACGACGAAGTTCTCGGGGCCGAACATCATCCCCCACAGCACCGGCCCGTTGGCGAGCCCGTCGTGGTTGCCGGGCGCCGCGAAGAACGGGGCCCGCAGCCGCGAGAAGACCTCCCACGCCCACTCGTATTCCTGAGACATGCCGTGATCGGTCAGATCGCCCGTGTGGACGACGATCTCGATGTCGGAGCGGCCGTTGAGGTAGTCGACGACGCGGCTCCATTTCGCGTGATGGCCGTGCGTGTCGGCGATGAAGGCGAACCTCAGCGGGTGCTCCGGGGAGACCGGGGCCCGCTGCCGCGTGGCGAGCTTCGCCAGGTTCTTCGCCGTCTGGTCGCGCATCTCGTCCGTCAGCTCGACCTCGAACGGGCTGTACCGAAGGCAGGTGAGGCAGGTGACGAGCGCCGTCGCGAGCAACGCGATGCTCGCGCGCGGAGCGATGCCACGCATGCCATCACGGCGTTCGCCAGCCGGTCGGCTCATGGCCGCACCCCCGGTCATGCGGGGTGGCGGCGCGCGACCCCGCACCTCCGAGGGGTGCAACGGCAAGGCCAGCGCCGTCAGTCCGTGCGAGCGCCGGCGAGCCTCACTCCAACTCGAGCGGCGGGCCGTGGAAGCGCTGCTTCATGAAGGCGTGCCAGTACACGGCGAGCACCACGAGGCAGCCGGCGAACGTGTACCCGGCGAGCTGGTTCGGCGGCAGCACGAAGAGGATCATCACCAGCGCGACCCAAGCCAGCGCCAGCGCGTTCACCACCGATGAGAGGCGGCCGAGGTTCCAGGGTCCGAGCCGGCGGAAGCGCCCCTCCCGGCGCGCGAGCCAGCCGAGGAGGATCGGCGCGGCGTACGAGGCGTAGAGCGCGATGGTCGAGAGCGCGGTCATCGCCGAGAGCGCCTCCGACCACGCGGCGACGAGCAGCGCGCCCGCCGCCGACACCCACACCGCCACGTGCGGGCTCTGCCAGCGCTTGGAGACGCGCGCGAGCAGCGGCGCGGCCGGCGTGCCGCCGTCGCGCGCGAAGGCGAAGAGCATCCGCGAGCTCGAGGTCACCGAGGCCAGCCCGCAGAACCACATGGCGACGATGCACACCCAGATCAGCGCGCCGCCGACCCGACCGAGCGCGTCGCGCAGCACGAAGATGAACGGGTTGTCGGCCGCGACGGCCGCCTTCGGATCGCGCACGGCGAGGGTGATCGACAGGAGCATCACCCAGCCGGCGACGCCGCTCGCCAGCACGGCGGTCATGATCCCGCGCGGCGCGTTGCGGCGCGGATCGACCGTCTCCTCGGTGACGTGCGCGCTGGCGTCGTAGCCGGTGAAGGTCCACTGCGCCTGCAGGAGGCCGAGCGCGAACCCGTACCAGTACCCCTGCGGCGCGATGGTCGTGCGCTCGAGGAGGAAGCCGGCGGGCTGCTTCGGCGCGAGGAGCAGGACCGCCGCGACGATCAGGAGCACGCCGGCGACGTGGTACCAGGCCGAGATCGTGTTGAGCCGCGCGACGGCGCGCACGCCCACGTGGTTGAGAACGGCGTGCGACAGCAGGATCGCCGCGCACAGCGGCAGCACGTGGGCGCGGTCGGCCGGCCACCCGAGGGCCGGCGCGAGGAACTCCGAGAGGCCGTAGTCGATGCCGGCGGTGATCGCGAACTGTCCGATGGTGTTCAGCCACGCGGTGAGGAACCCCCAGCCCGGTCCGCCGAACAGCGCCGACCAGTGATAGAGCGCGCCCGCCGTCGGGTACGCCGACGCGAGCTCCGCCAGCGACGCGGCGACGGTGAGCGTCATCACGGTGACCAGCGGCCAGCCGACGGTCATGACGAAGGGGCCGCCGTAGCGCAGGCCGTGGCCGTAGAGCACCACGCCGCCGGTGAGGATCGAGATGATCGAGAACGAGAGGGCGAAGCTCGAGAACGCGCTCATCTCGCGCAGGAGCTCCTGCGCGTACCCGAGCTTGCGTAGATCGTCTGCGTCGCGATCCGTCTGGCTCACGCCGAGGCCATCATGAACCGGCCGCCGCGCGGACGCTCGTCGCGGTACATGCGCAGCGCAAACGCGCCCGCCGGCGTCGAACGGAAGCTCGCGATCTCGGCGCGCATCGGCGCCGGCAGCGTGTCGAACGGCGGGAGCCACGCGTACTGCGGCGGCGCGAGCACCGGGATCGAGAGGGCGGTGAACCCGAGATCGGCCGCCGAGAAGCGATCGCCGACGAGGAACCGCCGGCCGTCGGAGAGACGCGCGGAGACCTCGGTGAAGATGGCCTTCACCCGCTCCAGCGAGCGCGCCGCGCCCTCGGGCGTGAGGCCCATGCCGCGGATCATGGCCGTGGCGATCATCGGCCAGAGCGCGACCAGCGCCGCGCGCTCACCCGGGGGGATCGCCACGCCGAGCACGTCGATCGACCGCCGCTTGTCGTGCAGCATGAACGAGTACGCCCAGCGCCGCGTGGCCGGGCCGAGCTTCGCGTCGAAGTGCGCCTCGAGCTCCTCGACCTCGCGGCGCAGCGCGGGATCGTTCGGGTAGAGATGCTCGCCACCGGTGCAGCGCGCGTCGGACCAGCGAACGATGGAGGTCGACGACGCGAGCACCGCGCCGCGGGTGATCAGCACCGGCACCGTGCGCGTGTGCAGCGGCAACGTGGCGCGCCAGTGCAGCACCGGCGCGTGGCCCTCCTCGAGGTAGGCGATGTCGGCGCGGTCGAGCGCCCAGCGGGCCTTCTCGCAGTAGGGGCTGACCGGGATCGTGAGGAGGCGGTTCACTCCCTCTCACATATCGCGGTGAAGCTCGTGCTGCAGCTGTAGTCGGCCCACCGGCCGCCGGCGAGCATGCGCGCGCACGCTCCGCTGCCGTTCGGCTCTCCGGCGTTCCAATAGGTGAAGGACACCGGCTCGCCGGTCAGCCAGGTGAAGGTGCTGGCGCCGCCGAAACGCGCGAGGCCGATCCAGCGCTCGCCGGTGCCCACCGTACCGACCACGGCCATCTCGCCCGAGCTGGTGACGGTCGCGAGGTGCGCGCCGGCCGCGACGCAGGCGTCGCGCGCGTTGTTCCACGCGCGCGGGCCGATGGGGAAGTAGCAGTGCCCGAGGTACGTCTTGCTGTTCGGCTCGGTGCACGGGACACCGGTGTCGACGCCGAGGTCGGGGACGGTGCCGCTGTCGATGACGACGGTGCCGCTATCGATGACGACGGTGCCGCTGTCGATGACGACGGTGCCGCTGTCGACCGACGGCGTGCCGCTGTCGGTCGCGACCGTGCCGCTGTCGACCGACGGCGTGCTCGAGTCGACCGGCGCGGTGCCGTCCTCGACCGGGGTGCCGCCGGAGTCGTCACCCGACGCATCGCCGGAGCCCGAGCCGGTGTCGGACTCGCCCTGTGGCTGGTCGAAGACGCTGGCGTTACTGGCGCCGCCACAGGCGGCGACACTGGCGCCGCCACAGGCGGCGACGCAGGCGGCGAGGACGAGGGCAGAGAGGACCGGGGCGGCGCGACGGAGCATGCAGACGAACTGTAGCGGGTCGTCCACCCGTGGCCAGGGGGCAGATCCGACGCCAGACCCTGCGCCTCTCCGGCGACGCGGCGGCCGCGAGGTGGTAGACCCCCCTCCCCTCAGAAGGTCCCCGAACGATGTCCGACCACAAGACCGCGCGCGAAGTCCGAACGACGTTCCTCGAGTTCTTCAAGCAGCAGGGCCACGAGGCCGTGGCGAGCGGGCCGCTCGTCCCCTCGAACGACCCCACGCTGATGTTCGCCAACGCCGGCATGGTGCAGTTCAAGGACGTCTTCACCGGCCGCGAGGCGCGGCCGTACAAGCGGGCCACCTCGTCGCAGAAGTGCATCCGCATCAGCGGCAAGCACAACGACCTCGAGAACGTCGGCCGCACCGCGCGCCACCACACGTTCTTCGAGATGCTCGGCAACTTCTCCTTCGGCGACTACTTCAAGGAGGAGGCGATCGTCTGGGCCTGGGATCTCGTCACCAAGAGCTACGGCATCTCCAAGGACCGCCTGGTCGTCACCTACTTCAAGGGCGAGCAGGGCATCGCCGCCGACGAGCAGGCGCGCTCCATCTGGAAGAAGGTCACCGGCTACGGCGACGACCGGGTCATCGGCATGGGCATGGCCGACAACTTCTGGTCGATGGGCGACACCGGCCCATGCGGTCCGTGCTCCGAAATCCACTACCATCACGGACACGCCTCCGGCGGTCCTGGGCGGCACGGCTCCGGCGCGGTCGATCCCGCCACCTTCGGCGAGGAGCCCACGCCCGACGGCATGGGCTGGATGGAGATCTGGAACCTCGTCTTCATGCAGTTCGAGCGCTTCGCCGACGGCGCCATGAAGCCGCTCCCGGCGCCGAGCGTCGACACCGGCATGGGCCTCGAGCGCATCACCTCGGTCGTCCAGGGCGTCACCTCGAACTACGACACCGATCTGCTGCGCGTCCTCGTCGATCAGGCGTCGACCATCTCCGGCAAGAAGTACTCGGCCGACATGAGCGACGACGCGGTCTCGATGCGCGTCATCGCCGATCACGCGCGCACCACCGCGTTCCTCATCGCCGAGGGCGTGTTCCCCGATCGCGGCGGCCGCGAGTACGTGCTCCGCCGCGTCATGCGCCGCGCCATCCGCCACGGCCACCGCCTGGGCATCGACAAGCCGTTCCTCCACAAGGTCTGCGAGCGCGTCATCGACCTCATGGGCGACGACTACCGCGAGCTGCGCGATCGCCGCGGCACCATCCTCGACGTCGCCGAGCAGGAGGAGGTCCGGTTCCGCCAGACCATCAAGCGCGGCCTCGAGATCCTCGACGACGCCCTCGCCAAGCCCGACGTCACCAAGGCGAAGCTCCTCCCCGGCAACACCGCGTTCACGCTCTACGACACTTACGGCTTCCCCCTCGACCTCACCGAGGTCATCTGCGAGGAGCGCGGGTTCAGCGTCGACGCCGCCGGCTATCAGCGGTCGATGGACGACGCCCGCGCGCGCAGCGAGGGCAGCAAGGTCGGCGAGGCGGCGGTGGCCGACGTGCATCACAAGGTCGCCGGCCGCGTCGGCGCGACGACCTTCGTCGGCCACGACGCCGAGCACGGCGCCAGCCAGATCGTCGCGATCGTCCACCACGGCGTCGAGGTCGAGAACCTCGCCGCCGGCCACGAGGCCGAGATCGTCGTCAAGCAGACGCCCTTCTACGCCGAGAGCGGCGGGCAGATCGGCGATCGCGGCGTGATCGTCGGCCACCACGGCGCGCGCTTCGTCGTCTCCGACACCACCAAGCCGGTGGGCGGCACCTTCGTGCACAAGGGCAAGCTCGAGAACGGCGCGCTCAACGTCGGCGACACCGTGGAGCTCGAGGTCGATCACGACCGCCGGTCCGCCACGCGCCGCAACCACTCGGCGACGCACCTGCTGCACTTCGCGCTGCGTCACGTGCTCGGCGAGCACGTGCAGCAGAAGGGCTCGCTGGTCGGCCCCGATCGCCTCCGCTTCGACTACGCGCACGGCAAGGCGCTGTCCGAGGCCGAGGTGACCAGGATCGAAGAGGTCGTCAACGAGATGGTCCTCGCGAACGCCGAGGTGAACACCCAGGTGCTCCCCATCGATCAGGCGAAGGCCGCCGGCGCGATGGCCATCTTCGAGGAGAAGTACGGCGACGTCGTGCGCGTGCTGACGATGGACGCGGGGCGCTACAAGTCCGTCGAGCTCTGCGGCGGCACGCACGCGCGCCGCACCGGCGACATCGGCATGTTCCGCGTCACGACCGACAAGGCGATCGCCGCGGGCGTGCGCCGCATCGAGGCCACCACCGGCCTCAACACGCTGCGCGAGGCGCAGAAGAACGATCGCGCGATCGCCCCCGTGCTGCGCGCGCTGAACGTCGAGCTGTCGGCGCTGCCGGCGAAGATCGACAAGCTCCTCGCCGACGAGCGCGCGCTCGAGAAGAAGGTCGCCGAGCTCGAGAAGAAGATCGCCCTCGGCGGCGGCGTCGGTGGCGGCAAGAGCGGCGGTGGCTTGGAGGCGATGCTCGATCAGGCGCGCACCCTCCAGGGCGCGAAGGTGCTCGCGGTGCGCTCGCCGATCGGCGACGCCGGCGCGCTCCGCGAGCTCGCCGATACGCTCCGCGACAAGCTCGCCGCGCAGGGTGAAGGGGCCATCGTCCTCATCGGCGCCGAGAGCGCCGGCAAGGCGATGCTGGTGCTCACCGTGTCGAAGTCGCTCACGGCGAAGTTCAAGGCCGGCGAGTTGATCCGGCCCATCGCGGCGCTCGTGGGCGGGTCCGGCGGCGGCCGTCCCGACATGGCGCAGGCCGGAGGCACCGACCCGAGCAAGCTCGATGCGGCGCTGAACGAGCTCTACGCGCGGCTCGGCTGACGATCGTTTGCGGTGAGGTGGCCGGACCGTCGCTGGTCGAAGGTCGAAGGTCGAAGCGGAGCCGTCTCTCGCGCTGCTTCGACCTTTGCCTTTGGACCTTCGACCTACGAAGCGTCGGCTCCACAACGCACCGGCCCGCGCGTCGACCGGCTGGCGCGCGTTCCATTCTGGTGCATGATGCGCGCTTCGGAGGTCGAAGATGCGCGTCGTTCTTGGCGTCGGGTTGGCGAGCCTGTTGGCGATCGGCTGCGGCTCCAAGGTCACCAACGAGGCCGCGACGCCGACGAGCGATGGCGGCGCCATCCAGACGACCGACGCCGCCGTCGCCGACCGGCTGCCCTGCGACGTCGATGCGGTGCTCGCGAACGAGTGCCGCACCTGTCACGGCAGCACGCCGAGCTTCGGCGCGCCGATGTCGCTCGTGACCCTCGCCGATCTGCAGAAGCCCTCGCCGAGCGACCCTTCGAAGAAGACCTGGGAAGAGGTGAAGCGGCGCGTGAACCTCCCCGCCGACTCGCCCGAGCGCATGCCGCAGGCGCCGAACCACCCGCTCACCGCCGCCGATCTCGCGACGCTGAACGCGTGGTTCTCGGCCGGCGCGCCGGGTTCGTCGGAGACCTGCATGCCGGCCGACGGAGGGCATCCGCCGCCGAAGCCGCTGTCGTGCACGCCCGACGTGCAGCTGCGCCCCAAGACGAAGTGGACGATGCCGAAGGATCGGCACGACGTCTACGCCTGCTACGGCGTGGAGCTCGACAGCGCGGTCAAGAAGCACGTCATCGCGGTGGAGCCGAAGATCCTCAACACGAAGATCGTGCACCACATCCTGCTCATGCAGTCGGACGCACCGGTCGACGGCACGCCGTTCCCGTGCGGCGCCGGCACGATCGCGAGGTACCGCATGCTCTACGGGTGGGCACCCGGCGTCGGATCGTTCGAGCTGCCGAAGGAGGCGGGGCTGCCCGCGGGCCCGGGCAAGACCTACTTCGTGGTGCAGATCCACTACAACAACCTCACGGCGCTCGAGGGCGAGACCGACGACTCCGGCTTCGATCTGTGCTCGACGAGCGAGCTCCGTCCGAACGACGCCGACGTCATGGCGTTCGGATCGATGAAGTTCGCGATCCCGCCGATGAGCACCCACGACATCACCGCGTCGTGGACGCTCCCCGGATCGGTCGGCGAGCTGCACGCCATCGGCGCGTTCCCGCACATGCACCAGCTCGGGAGGTCGATCACCACCACCCTGCACCCCGCGAGCGGCGGCACGATCGATCTCGGGAGCGCCCCCGGCTTCGACTTCGAGAACCAGTTCTTCGCGCCGCTGCCGAGCGTCGCGATGAAGAGCGGCGACACGGTGCGGACTCGCTGCGTGTGGAAGAACGACGGCAAGACCGCGGTCAGCTACGGCGAGGACACCGCCGAGGAGATGTGCTTCTCCTTCACGATGTACTACCCGAAGATCACCTTCTCGCCGTGGAGCTGGGCGGCGCCGGCATATTTGTCGTCGACGACCGTCAACTGAGGCTCCGGGCAGCCTCGTCATTGCGATCATCCCAAACTGAGCCGCGAGCGCTCGACACGGCGTCCCCCTCCGAGCAAGGATTCCGGGAGAGGAGAGGATCGGGTGATGATCGACAACGCCCAGGTGCTCGCGGAGATCGCGCGGCTCCATGGTGAGCTGCAGCGCATCCAGCACGAGCTGGAGATCCTACGCCGCCACGTGGAGTCCCCATCGAGCCGCCGCACCCGCGCGTTCGGCATGTCCCCCAAGGACGCGCCCACCGGCGAAATCGCCGCGCAGGCTCCGCAGCCCGCGGTTCGACTCACCTCCGAGACCCTCCCGAGCCAGCCGCGAGTCACCGGGCGCCGCACCGGCCTGACCGATCCGCAGGCCCAGCCGGAGCGCTCGAGCACTGGTCGCCGCGCGGCGCTCCCCGATCCGCAAGCCGGCCGCTACGGCATGGTCGAAGAGGGCCGCCCGGCAGGCCGTCGGCGCTGACGCTCCGCCGAAGTGATCGTTGCTTGGCCCGGCGCGCGCGCTTGCCGGATGGTCCGTCCACCTTCGCTCGGGCGAGGGCCGAGGTCGGGATCAAGGAGAGGCCATGTCGGACGAAGCGCGCATCCTCGAGGAGATCGAAGATCTCGAGCGTCAGGCGGTCGCGATCGCGACGCACATCGAGACGCTGCGGTTCCTGCTCGCGCGGGTCATGCGCGAGCGACGTCACCGCGCGCTCGAAGAGCGCCGCGCCGCGGGCTGATCACCAGCGCACGCGCTCGCCGACGTAGTGCGGGAGCATGCGGCGCCACCACGGCCAGTCGTGGTCGACGTCGTACCCCCACTTGTCGAAGTTGTGCGGGATGCCGCGCTCGTGCAGCAGGGCCGAGAAGCGCGCGCTGGCGTGCGGCGCCTCCCACTTCCCCTGCCCGGTGACGAGGTGGATCTCGGAGCTGTCGCGAATCCGGTCGAGTCCCTCGCCGGAGAGCTCGCGCATGAACCACATCGGGTTGTTGAAGTACGCGTCGGCGCCGCCGTGCCCCTCGAGGTAGTCCCCCTCGAGGTCGAAGAAGCCGCTCATCGAGATGAGCGTGTCGAACAGATCGGGACGACGGAAGAACTGGTTCGCGGCGTGGAATCCGCCGAACGAGGCGCCCGAGACCGCGACGCGCGCGTGGGGGTCGCCCATGACGCGGCGGATGTGCGGGACGACCTCCTCCTCGACGTACCCGGAGTAGAGCACCTGCCGGCGGATCTTCTCGCCGACCGGGATGCGCGGGTTCATCCACGCGTGCTTGTTGATGGAGTCGATCGAGAAGACCTGCACCTTCCCCGCGAAGATCAGCGGCTCGATCGACTTGATGAGGAAGAAGCGCTCGTTCTCGAGGAAGTCGGCGGCCGCCGTCGGGTAGAGCAGCAGCGCGTGCCCCGCGCGCCCGTAGCGCACGATGGGCATGTCGAGGCCGAGGCGCGGCGAGCGCCATCCGAAGATGTCTTTGGGGAGCTTGGGGTCGATGAATTGCATCCGGGCGAGGGCATCGTAGCCGCTGTATGCTCGCGTCGTGAAGACGGGGGACGACACCAGACGAAAGATCCTCGAGCGACGCGCGGCCTTCGTGGCGGCGGCGCTCTCCTCGGTGTGCGCGACCGGCTGCCAGGAGAAGCCGCTGGCATGCCTCACGCCGGTGGCCAACGAGTACCATGACGCGCGGATGACGCCGGCGGTCGACGCGCGCGCGCCCGACGCGTCGCCCGGGATGGTTCCGCCCGAGGTCTGTTTGTCGGTGGCGCTGCCGCCCGACGCGGGGCCGGGCCCCTGCCTCAAGATGCTGCCGCCACCGCGCGACGCGGGCGCGACGCCCTGCCTCGAGGTGATGCCGTCGCCCGACGCGGCGGCGACGACCGCGAAGCCGCCAGCACCGAAGCCCGACCCGATGGTCTGCCTCTATCTGGTCGCCCCGGACGACTGAAATCGCTCAGCGCCGCATGGCGGTTCGTCGTCGCTCCCGGCTCCGACGCGCGAGACCGAGCGCCGACAGCGCCGCGAGCCACGGGAGCGGCCCGCCGGCCGTGCGGCCGACGGCGCAGCCTCCGCCCGAGTCCTCGGTGGCGCCCGCGGGCGCCACGCAGGCGAGCGAGCCCGGATCGCAGACGAAGCCGGCCTGACAGTCGCCGGTCGTCCCGCACTTCGTGCGGCAGGCGTCGCTGGCGCAGACGTACGGCGAGCACGAGGCGCTCACGCCGTCGGCCGACACGAGCGCGGTGCCGTCGGGCGAGCAGCGCGCGCCCCGACGCACGCACTTCGACTCGAGGCAGCGGAAGTCGCCGAAGCAGTCCGCGTCGGCGGCGCACGTGGTCCGGCAGTCCTTGGTCGTCGGATCGCAGCCGTAGCCGTTGCAGGGCGAGGTCAGCACCGCCGGGCAGGCGCCCTTGCCGTCGCAGCGCGCGGGGCGCGTGGCGAGGCCGTCGGCGCAGGACTGCGCGCGGCACTCGGTGTCTTCGCGGGCGAACGCCGCGCATTCGTCGACGCGCACGCCGTCGCACGAGGTCGCGCTGCACACGTCGGTGCCGGCGACGCACGCGGGCCTCCCGGCACGCGGCGCGCCCTTGATCGGCCGGCACTCGCCGAGGAAGCCCGCGACGTCGCACGCCTCGCACTGCCCGCCGCAGCGCGACTCGCAGCACACGCCGTCGGCGCACGCCCCGCTCCCGCACTCGGCGTCGGCCGCGCAGGTCTGGCCGTTGAGCTTCGCGCAGCGGCCACGCGCGGCCGGCGTCGCGCATGACTTGCCCTCGCCGCACGACGCGACGCCGCAGCACACGCCGTCGGTGCAGAACCCCGACGCGCAGGTGTCGGGGCCGAGGCAGCTCTTTCCGAGGCCGCTCGCGGCGACGCACTTGCCGTCGGTGCACACGAAGCCCGCCGCGCACTCCACCGTGAGCGCGCAGCTGGTGTTGCACTTGAACCCGCCGCACGCGTAGGCGCCGCACGCCTTCTTCACGTCCTTGCACAGTCCCTTGCCGTCGCAGACGCTGTAGTGCGACTCCACGCCGTCGACGCACTTGTTCTCGCTGCACGGCGCGCCGTCCCACGCGGGCACGCAGTGGGTGGCGATGGTGCCGTCGCAGCGCGGGCCGCAGGCCGGATCGCCGCTCGCGCACGCGGGACGACCGCCGATCGGCGCGCCGATGCGGTTTGCGCACGTGCCGACGCCGCCGGTCTCGGCGCAGCTCTCGCACTGCGCCGAGCACGCGCGGTTGCAGCAGACGCCGTCGACGCAGAAGCCGCTCGTGCAGTCGCTCGCCGCGGCGCACGCCGCGCCGTTCGTCAGCTTGGGCACGCAGGCCGAGGCGACGCACCGGTGCGTCGCCGCGCAGTCTCCGCTGGTCGCGCAGGTGGCGCTGCACGCGCCGGCCGCGCAGGTCGCGTACGCGCCGCAGTCGCCGTGCTTCGGCGCGCCGGAGACGCTGGTGCACGTCCCGGGCGCGCTCGGCGTGTCGCACGCCTGGCACGGGCCGGTGCACGCGGAGCTGCAGCAACGACCGTCGGCGCAGAAGCCCGAGCGGCACTCGCCGCGCCCCGCGCAGGTCGCGCCGTCGAAGAGGCGCGAGAACACCTCCGCGGTCGACGTCGGCTCGGGATCGCGCCCGCCGGTCACCAGGACGGTGCCGTCGGCCAGCGCGACGCCGGCGTGGCCGGTGCGCGCGACGGCCATCGACCCGGCGGAGTACCAGGCGTTGGAGACCGGATCCCACGCGTCGGTCAGCGTCTTCGGCGCGAAGCTCGGCCCGCCCACGGTCAGCGCCCAACCGCCGTCGAGGAGGTACGCGCCGCGATCGTGCCGCGCGAACGTCCCCGCCGCCGACCACGTGCCCGTCGCCGGATCGAAGAGATCGGCGGAGGTCGCGTCGACCGCGAGCACCTTGCCGCTCGGCAGGCGCAGCAGCGTCAGGAGCCGACGCGCGGCGGTCATCGAGCCGGTCGCGGTGAACGCGCCGGTCGCCGGATCGAAGATCTCGGCGGTGGAGAGATCGCTCGTCGCCCCGACGCCGCCGGCGAGCAGCACTCGCCCGTCGGAGAGCCGCACCGCGCCGAACCCGGCGCGCGCCGCGGTCATCGTCGCGACGGTCGGCGTCCGCACGAGGGTCGTCGTGTCGAGGATCTCCGCGGACGAGAACACGCTCGTCTGCTGACCGCCCGCGATCAGGACCTTGCTCGGGGCGATCGGCACCGCGATCGGCTCCGCGCGCGCCTTGCTGGCGTCGGCGGTCTCCGTCCACACGTTCGTCGCCGGATCGTAGACCTGCGACGTCGGCCAGCCCTCGACCACGACCTTGCCGTCGTCGGCCACCGCCGTCGCCGGGTTGATCACCTGCCCGCCGCCGGCGAGGAGCGTCCACGCGTTGGCGATCGGATCGTAGACCTCGGCCTGCGAGTGGTACCCGTCGAGCGCGTCGCGCCCGCCGACCACCAGCACGCGGCCGCTGCGCATCCGCACGGCGCCGTGCTCGTAGCGGACGCGCTTCATCGAGGGGACCGTCGACCACGCCGGATCGAGGACCACCGGGAACGCGCAGCCCTCGAGCGACCAGCGGATGGTCAAGAGCTGGTCGTCGCCTTCGGGCGCGAGCGTCACCACGCCGACGCGCCGCTTGCCGGTCGCGTCGATCGCGAACGGCGCGTCGGCGGCGAGCCGCACCGTCCCTCCGGCGTCGCGCGCGAGCAGCCGCCCCTCGTCGAGCTCGAGCCGCGTGATCGCCGGCCCCACGCGCAGGTGCTGGCGGATCTCCGCCGCGTCGCGCGGCGCGTGCAAGAGGCGCAGATCCTCGAGCCGCGACGCGCCCGGGATCAGCACGAGATCGTCGGCGCCGGGGAACACGCGCGCGCCGTCGACCCACTCGCCGGGCCCGGGCGGCAGCGCCTCGTCCCGGATCTCGATCCAGGCGTCGGGCGAAGCGCGCGGCGCGACCCGCGGCGGCGCACCGTCGCGCAGCTCGGTCTGCAGCGACCCCGCGAAGCCGCCGGCCGCGCGCGCCGACACCAGCGAACGAGCGCCGGGGATGCGCACGAGCCGCTGCATGACGTCCCGGCCGCTCGAGCGCGGCGCCGCGGCGTCGGCCACGTCGACGGCCTC
>JACPFM010000084.1:28045-67143 GCA_016182965.1 Deltaproteobacteria bacterium
GCCTCGCGGTTGGCGCGGCTCCCGCCGCAGCCGAGCAGCGCGAGCGCGCCGAGGACGGACCACCGCCGCCGCCGCCCGATCAGGGCGGCGACGAGCGCGACGAGCGACAGCGGCAGCGTCACGCCGGCGCGCCGCCCGCCCGACACCTGACACCCGCCCCCGGAGTCCTCCACCGGCGCCGCCGAAGGGACGCACGTGCGCGAGCCGGGATCGCAGGTGTAGCCGGCGACGCACTCGTTGGTGGTCGAGCAGGTCTTCAGGCAGTCGCCTCCGCGGCAGACGTACGGCGCGCAGGCGCGCGTTTCGCCGCTCAGCTCGATCACCGCGAGGCCGTCGGGATCGCACACCGCCGTCCGCGGCGCGCAGGCGCCTTCCCGGCACACGTGCGTGGCGATGCAGTCCTCGTCTCTTCCGCAGCGCACCTTGCAGGCGGCCGCGCCCGGCTCGCAGGCGAAGCCGCCGCACGACGCGGTGATCGCCGAAGGGCAGGTCCCGCTGCCGTCGCAGGCCGCCTTCTCGGTGAGCGTGCCGGCCTCGCACTTCGCCTCGCGGCACGTCACGTCGAAGCCGACCAGGCCGTCGCAGGAGGCGGCCTGCACGCCGTCGCACGCGCGGCTCGCGCACGCGTTGCTCGCGTCCTTCGCGCACGGAGTCCGCGCGCCGTGCGGCGCGCCCTTGACCGCCTTGCACTTGCCGAAGGAGCCCGGGACGTCGCACGCGGCGCACTGGTCTCCGCACGCCGACTCGCAGCACACCGAGTCGACGCAGTGCCCGCTCCCGCACTCGGCCGCCGAGTCGCAGCGCTGGCCGTCGATCTTGGCGCAGGTGCCCTCGTGCGACTTCGCCGAGCAGGTGCTGCCGGCGGGGCACGCCGCGACGCCGCAGCAGACGCCGTCGGTGCAGAAGCCGCTCGCGCACGTGTCGGCCGCGGCGCACTCGCGGCCGAGCGCCTCGACCGGCGCGCACGTGCCGGCGTCGCAGTAGTGACCGGCGGCGCAGTCCGCCTTCGTCTTGCACAGCGTGTTGCACGCCAGCTCGCCGCACGCGTACGCGCCGCACGCGCGCGGCGACTCGCTGCAGGCCCCGGCGCCGTTGCACACGCCGACGCGCGTCTCGAGGCCCCCCGTGCACGCGTTCTTGCTGCAGGTCACCGTCGAGCCGGCGAGCACGCATGCCGTCCGGTTGGCGCCGTTGCAGCGGACGCCGCACTCGGTGCCGGCGCCGGTGCCGGTGCACGCGGGGCGCGCGCCGTGCGGCGCGCCGTTCACCGGGACGCAGCTCCCCTTGTCGAGGCCCACGTCGCACGCCTCGCACTGCCCGTCGCAGCGCGACTCGCAGCAGGCGCCGTCGGTGCAGAAGCCGCTCGCGCATTCGCGATCGCGCGTGCAGCTCGCCGCGCGCGCCCTGCCCGCGACGCACTTGCCGCCGTCGCAGAAGTGCCCGGTCGAGCAGTCGCCGTCGACGGCGCAGGTCGTGGCGCAGCTGCCCGTCGCGCACTTCGCGTACGCGCCGCAGCCCGCGTGCACCGGGGCGCCGGTGATCGCGGTGCAGGTGCCGACGGCGCTCGCGAGCTTGCACGACTCGCACGAGCCGCCGCACGCGCGATCGCAGCACACCTCGTCGGCACACACGCCGCTCGCGCACTCGCCGTTCGCCGCGCACGCGGCGCCGCCGGCCTGCGGCGCCCAGAGCTCCGCGCTCGACAGCGGCCCGACCCCGCCGGCGACGAGCACACGCGAGCCGCCGAGCGCGGCGCCGGAGAAGAACGCGCGCGCCTGGGCGAGCGTGCCGCCCGACGACCACGTCCCGCTGGCCGGATCCCACACCTCCGTGTTGGTGCTCGAGTACAGGCCGCCCACGACCAGCACCCGACCGTCGCCGAGCAGCGCCGCGAAGTGTTCGGTGCGCGGCTCGGCGAGCGATCCGGTCTTGGTCGCGGTCTTGGTGGCCGGATCGAACAGCTCGACGCTCGCGGTCATGTTGACGCCGACCTTGCCGCCGACGATCAGCACCTTGCCGCTCGGCAGCCGCGTCGCCGTCGCACCGTAGCGGGCCGCGAGGAGCGAGCCGCCGGCCGACCAGGCGCCCGCGGCGGGATCGAAGACCTCGACGTCGCCGAGGACGGCGCCCTCGCGGACGCCGCCGGCGACCAGCACGCGCCCGTCGGCGAGGACCGCCGCGGCGTGCCCGAAGCGCTGCCCGGCGAGCGATCCGGTGGCGCTCCAGGTGTTGGCGCCCGGATCGTACAGCTCCGCCGTCGAGGTCCCGTCGCCGCCGGCGACGAGCACCCTGCCGTCGTTCAGGCGCGTCACCGTCTCTTGCCCGCGCCCAAGCGAGACCGCCGGGCTGCCCGCGGCCGACCAGGCATTGGTCGTCGCGTCGTAGCGCCACCGCTCGAACCCGCGGACGGCGAGCGCCCGGTCGGTGCCGATCGGGACGAGGTTGCGAAGGAGCCCGCCGAGCGGCGCGGCGGCGACGGCGCTCCAGGTGTTGGCGACCGGATCGTACAGCTCGCCGCTCGACAACGAATCGCTCGGGCCGGTGCCGCTCGCGCCGGCGACCACGAGCACCTTCCCCGACGAGAGCGTCGCCGCGCCGGCGTCGCGCCGCGCGACGGCCATCGACGGCACCGTCGTCCACGCGGGATCGACGACGATCGGATATTCCAGCCCCTCGGCGTCGAGCGACGCGGTCATCCAAGCGCCCCCGGCGTCGAGCTCCAGCGACACCGCGACCGCGCGGCGCGCGCCGCGAACGTCGACGGCGAACGCCGGGTCGGAGGCGACGGCGACGGCGCCGCTCCGATCGATCGCCTCGACGCGCCCCTCGCGCAGCCGCAGGCGCTCGATCGCGGGACCGATCCGCAGCCGATAGCGCGCGGTGTGCGGCGCTCGCGGGGTCGACAGCACGCGCGCCTCCTCGGCGCCGTGCGCGGTGGTCATCCACACCACGTCGGTGTCGAGCGCTGCGCGCGGAAAGACCCGCGTCGGGCCGGCGGGCAGCGCGGCGACGGAGCGGACGGAGCGCGGCGAGATCTCGACCCAGGCGTCGGGCGACGTCCGCGGCGCGACGCGCGTGGCGCCGTCCGACCGATGCGGCAGCGTGACCACCGCGCGCGACGGCGCCGAAGAGAGCCCGGCGCGCTGCACGACGACGAGCGGATCGGTCACCGCCGGACGATCACCGCTCGAAGAGCACCCGACGACCGACAGGACCGCGAGGCAGACGGGGGCCAGGTAGCGAGCACGCATCGGGTGTCCTCCCCTGAGAGTCGACCCGCATCGTCGCCCGCCACGAGCGGACGCACCACTACAAAACCTGCTCCACGGCGCGGAGCCCGCGCCGCGAAGCCAGCCAGCGTCACACTCTGCCGCTGCCGATCTCAGTCGAGCACGACGCGCACGGGCTCCGCCTGCCAGATGTCCTTGGCGTACTCGAGGATCGTGCGATCGCTCGAGAACTTGCCGCTCTTGGCGATGTTCACGATCGCCATGCGGCTCCACGC
This sequence comes from Deltaproteobacteria bacterium, assembly GCA_016182965.1. Lineage (GTDB taxonomy): Bacteria > Myxococcota_A > Polyangia > Polyangiales > JADJMO01 > JALHOE01. The sequence continues at coordinate 31,551 of JACPFM010000084.1, forward strand.
CTCCTGATCGAGGTACGCGGCCGCCGCGCGATCCTGGCAGGCGACGTACGGGTCGAAGTCGGCGCAGACGAGGTACGGGTCGTGCTGCAGCAGGTTGTGGATGAGGTTGGCGTACAGGCCGGGCGACTCGGGGCTGAAGAAGTCCGACGCGATGCGCTCGATGACCTCCCTCAGCTCGGGGCTCCTCGCCACGTAGTCCGCCGGGCGGTACCCGCGCCGGTGCGTCTCGGCGACCTCCTGCGCGGTGAGCCCGAAGAGGAAGAAGTTCTCGGGCCCGACCTCCTCGCGGATCTCGATGTTCGCGCCGTCGAGCGTGCCGATGGTCAGCGCGCCGTTCATCTGGAACTTCATGTTCCCGGTGCCCGACGCCTCCTTGCCCGCGGTGGAGATCTGCTCGGAGAGATCGCTCGCCGGGAAGATGCGCTCGGCGAGCGACACGCGATAGTTCGGGATGAACATCACGCGCAGCTTCGAGCCGACCTCCGGGTCCTTGTTCACGACCTCGGCGACGTCGTTGATCAGCTTGATGTGCATCTTCGCCATCGCGTAGCCGGGCGCCGCCTTGCCGCCGAAGATGACGGTGCGCGGCACGAAGCTCGCCTGGGGATCGCGCTTGATGCGGTTGTAGAGCGCGATGACGTGCATGCAGCAGAGCAGCTGCCGCTTGTACTCGTGCAGGCGCTTGATCTGCACGTCGAAGAGCGAGTCGAGGTTCAGGTCGAGCCCGACCAGCTGCTTGATCACCTCCGCGAGGACGGCCTTGTTCTCGCGCTTGATGCGGCGGATCTCCGCGCGGAAGCCGGCGTCTTCGGCGAGCGGCAGGAGCCGCTCGAGCCGGCCGAGATCGGTGACCCACCCCTCGCCGATGCGCGCCGTGATCGCGTGCGCGAGGCGCGGGTTGGCCTGGAGCAGCCAGCGCCGCGGCGTCACGCCGTTGGTCTTGTTGTTGAACCGCTCGGGCCACAGCTCGGCGAAATCGCGCAGCAGCTCGGTGCGCACCAGCTCCGAGTGGAGCGCGGCGACGCCGTTGATGCTGTGGCTGCCGACGACGGCGAGGTTCGCCATCCGGATCTGCTTCTCGCCGCCCCAATCGGACTCCTGCACCAGCGACAGGCGCCGCTGCCGTTCGGCGTTGTCGCTCGGCCAGCGCATGATCACCTGGCGCAGGAAGCGGCGGTTGATCTCGAAGATGATCGACAGGTGCCGCGGCAGCAGCTTCTCGAACAGCGAGACGGGCCAGCGCTCGAGCGCCTCGGTGAGCAGCGTGTGGTTGGTGTACCCGAAGGTCCGCTGGGTGATGTCCCAGGCCTTCTCCCAGGTGATGCCGTGGTCGTCGAGCAAGACCCGCATCAGCTCGCCGATGGCGATGACCGGGTGCGTGTCGTTCAGCTGGATGGCGACCTTGTCGGGGAACTCGTCGAACGAGACGTGATCGCTCAGGTAGCGCAGCACGATGTCGTGGATGGCGCAGGCCGAGAAGAAGTACTGCTGCTTGAGGCGCAGCACCTTGCCCTCGAACGACTGATCGTTCGGGTAGAGCACCTTGGAGATGCTCTCGCTGATCGCCTTCTCCTCGACCGCCTTGCGGTAGTCGCCGTCGTTGAAGACCTGGAGATCGAACTCCTCGCTCGCTCGTGCGCGCCAGAGGCGGAGCGACAGCACCGAGTCGTTGCCGTATCCGACGACGGGCGTGTCGTGCGGCACGCCGATGACCTGCGTCGCCGGCGTCCAGCGGACGCGCAGGCGCCCGTGACGATCGGTGAACTCGTCGACGTGACCGCCGAAGCCGACGGTGACCGCCTCGTCGGGACGGACGATCTCCCACGGGAAGCCGTAGCGCAGCCACTCGTCGGGCTGCTCGAGCTGCCGACCGTCCTTGATCTCCTGGTGGAAGATGCCGAACTCGTAGCGGATGCCGTGCCCCATGCCCGCGTACCCGAGGGTGGCCATCGAGTCGAGGAAGCACGCGGCGAGGCGACCGAGACCGCCGTTGCCGAGGCCCGGATCGACCTCCTCCTCGAGGATGTCGTCGAGATCGACCTCGAGCTCCGCGAGCACCTTGCGCGCGATGTCGTAGAGGCCGAGGTTGATCAGGTTGTTCTGGAGGAAGCGCCCGGGGAGGAACTCCGCCGAGAGGTAGTAGATGCGCTTGGCATCGGTCCGATGATGGGTCTCGGCCGTCTTGATCCAGCGGTGCACCGCGCGATCGCGGACCGCGTGCGCGAGCGCCACGTACCAGTCGTAGCGGTGCGCGTTCCGCTCGGTCTTCGACTGCGTGTAGCGCAGGTGATCGGTGATCGCGCGCTTGAAGGTGACCGGGTCCATGCCGGTGCGGTCGTCCTCGACGCGGACCTCGATGCGGGGGGGGCGAGACGGCACGGGTTGCTCGGCGGTCGACATGGTGGCGCGAGACTATCGCAAGGGAGTCGGAGTGTCGCCGGGCTAGTGACTCAAGCATGAGTCACTCTCGCCCCGTCTGCTACGGTGCGGCCATGGAGCTCTTCGCCACCGCCGCGCGCGGTACCGAGGTCGCCCTGCGCGACGAGCTGCGCGAGCACCGGTTCCGGCGCGTCCGCGCCGATCGCGGCGGCGTGCACTTCGAGGGCGACCTGGTCGAGGCCGGGCGCGCGTGCCTCGAGTCGCGCGTGGCCGTGCGCGTGCTGGCCCGTCTCGCCGAGCACGACGCGCAGGGCGAGCGCGCCCTCTACGACGGCGTGCGCGCGATCGACTGGCGGCCGTGGCTGACGCCGAGGCTCACGCTGGCGGTCTCCTCGGTCAGCCGCGACAGCGCGCTGACGCACACGCAGTTCATCGCGCAGAAGACCAAGGACGCGATCGTCGACTCGCTGCGCGACGCGCTCGGCGCGCGCCCCTCGGTCGACCTGCAGGACGCCGACGTCCGCGTGTTCGTGCACCTGGTCCGCGATCGCGCGACGGTCTACCTCGACGTCTCCGGCGAGTCGCTCCACCGTCGCGGCTGGCGCGCGCGCATCGGCGGCGCGCCGCTCAAGGAGACGCTCGCCGCGGCGCTCCTGCGCATGTCCGGGTGGGACCGCGCGCGACCGCTGTGCGATCCGATGTGCGGCTCGGGCACCCTCGCGATCGAGGCCGATCTTTGGGCGCGCGGCGTCGCGCCGGGGATCCTCCGCGATCGCTTCGGCTTCGAGCGGTGGGCGAGCCACGAGGCGGGCGCCGCCGCCCGCATGGCCGCGCTGCGAGAGACGGCGCGCGCGCGGGTCAAAGACGAGGGGCCCACGATCGAGGGCAGCGACGTCGACGGACGCGTGGTGGACCTGGCGCGCGAGAACGCCCGCGCGGCGTCCGCGCACGTGTCGTTCGCCGTCGCGCCGCTCTCGAGCTTCCGCGCGCCCTCCGGCGCGTTCATCGTCACCAACCCGCCCTACGGCGAGCGCCTCCAGCCCGAGGAGCGCCTGTACGCCGAGATGGGCGAGGTGTTCGGCGCGCTCGCCGGGCGCGACGTGGCGATCCTCGCGGGCACCCCGGCCATCGAGCGCGCGATGCCCATGCGCGCGGTCAAGTCGCTGCCCGTCTGGAACGGACCGATCGAGTGCCGCCTGCTCTGTTACACCGTGAGCGGCCGCACGCCTCGGTAACGACGAGCTGGCTCGAGCGACGCCTTGCGTCGCTCCTCCTGGGCGCGCGATGCTCGGTGCGCGCACGGCGCTTTCGATTCCGCGTCGCAACGGAGGGGTCATGAGTTGGGAGACGACGGTCAGCACGGGCAACGCGCAGCATGACCAGATGATGATCGACGCGTACCGTCAGCAGGCGCGCGCGAGCGGCATGGACCTGCAGGTGCAGCCGATGCCGAGCGGCGGCTATCACGTACGGGCCGTGCCGATGCAGCAGGCGCAGCACGCCGGCTGGCAGCAGCAGCCCGCCTACGCCGCCGCAGGCGCCGCGTCGGTGTCGTCCCCCACGGCTGCGGCCGAGATCGAAGCCGCGAAGCCGCTCTCGACCGAGCGCCTGGCTTACCTGCGCAAGGTCTACGGTCTGCTCTCCATCGCGGCGTTCCTCGCGATCGGCTCGGGCTACGCGCTGCTCGAGCTCTCGCCGACGGCGAAGTTCCTCTACCAGGGCAAGAAGGTCACCGCGCCGATCGTCGTCGTCGAGATGTGGAACAACCCGGTGTTGATGTACGCGGCCTTCGGCGCGCTCGTCGCCACCAGCTTCGTCGCCAGCTGGCTGTCGAAGGTCAAGGTCATCAACGTGATCATGCTGATGCTGGTCGCCGTCCTGATGGGCGTCGAGCTCGCGCCGATGGCGATGATCGCGCAGCTCCAAGCCGGCATGGGCAAGACGCTGAGCGCGGCGCCGGTGCGCGACGCGTTCATGATGGTCGGCGCCATCTTCGCGGGCGTGACCGCCTACGTGTTCATCTCGCGCAAGGACTTCAGCTGGCTCGGCGCCATCGTCTCGATGGGCACGCTGGTGGTGCTGGTCGGGTGCATCCTCACGTTCGTCCTCGACTCCGAGATCTTCACGCTCGCGGTGGCGAGCGTCGGCGCGCTGCTCGCCGGTCTCTTCTTGATGTGGCAGACGTGGTGGGTCCTGAAGGGCGACATGGACGACCCGATCGAGGACGCGCTCGTGTTCCTCGTGCAGCTGCGGAACCTGTTCATGTTCCTGCTGCGCATCTTCATGTCGCGCGACTGATGGGAGTCGTCAGTCGTCAGTCGTCAGTCGTCAGCGCGCCGTCGCTGCCGGTCGTCGACGGGCAGGCCCGACCATCGGTCTCTTCTCGTCTCGTCTCGGCTGATGACGGACGACTGACGACTGACGACCACGTCCAACGCCCCGAAAATCTCCCTCGTACGATCAGTGCTTGACTCTTCGAACGCCGTCCCTTACATGACCGACCCGCTCGCCGCTGGCGTTCGCAGAGGCGACGCGGGCGGCGATCGAAGGCGCTCGTAGCTCAGCTGGATAGAGCAACGGCCTTCGAAGCCGACGGTCGCCCGTTCGAATCGGGCCGAGCGCGCAGTAGTCGCCTTGAAGTCTCGAAGTGATGTGGAGTGATTCGGGCCAGTAGCTCAATTGGTAGAGCAGCGGACTCTTAATCCGTTGGCTCGGGGTTCAAGTCCCCGCTGGCCCACCAGTGACGAATCGCCGAGGGGGTGCCGAACCGGCCCCCCTCGAGCGCTTTTGTCGCCCCTTCGCCCGTTGCGGGGCCACTGGAATCCAGCCGGGCCGTTTCTGGACGGAGCGGCGTCGGATCGCCTTGGATCAATCCTACATGTCGGCTACATGTAGGCCGCCGTGCAGAGCTCGTCGCCGATGTCGCCTATCGCAGCCGCGGACCAGAGCGGTCCGTCGTCGACCTGGTCGTCGCCGCGTTCGTCGGGCGTTCTGCCCGTCCGATCCGAAACGCCCTTCTCCGACACGCCCTTCTCCGACGCGCCCTTCGGCGACACTACCGAGGACGAGCTCACCATTCGCCGCAACTTCGCGCCGAAGGCTCCGCCGCGCGTCGAGGTCGAGCTCTCCGACGCCGACGCGACCTGGAAATGGACGAGGCCGGCGGCCGACGCGCAGGGGCGCTTCACCGGGCTCGCGCTGCCGATCCTCGACGACGACGTCGCGGTGACCTTCGAGCCGAGCGAGGTCGAGAGCACGCAGGAGCGTCAGTCGCCGTTCGCGCTGGCCGCGCAGGCGCGGGCATCGGCCGCGGCGATCCCCCTCGCCCGTCGTCGCGCGCGCAAGCCGCGCCCGCTGCTGATCGTCGAATCGACCGCGGAGCTCCTCGCGCTCGCGGCGCCGCAGCGCAACTATCGGTTCGCGGTCGGCCTCGTGCTCGCGATGGTGCTCACGGCCGCTGCGTCCGCGTGGCTCGTGCGCACCTTCTCGCCGCGCGTCACCGTGACGTTGATGGGCGCGGCGATACCCGCCGCGACGAGCGGCGCGGCGATCGGCGCGGCGCTGCCCGCCGCGACGACCGCGCCCTGATCTCGCCCCGATCGCTACTGCGCGAGGTGGGTGCAGAGCAGGATGCCCGCCGAGGTGCAGCCGCAGCTGCGCGTGCCCGCGACCGTGCAGCGCACGCCCTCGGCGCACGGCGCGCCCTCGGTGCAGCTCGAGCCGGTGAGCGGCAGGGCCTCCTTCGGCAGCACGTTGCGGCGGTGGTCGTCGCGCATCAGCAGGCAGGTCCACCGGCGATCAGCGCCGCACACGCAGCCGGAGGCGACGCCTCCGGCCGGATCGCTCCGGTAGCCGCACCAGCCGACGTCGACCGAGCAGCTCGCGCCGTCGACCGGCATCGAGCGCGGGCACTCACCGGGGGCGCCGTGATCGACGACCGGCTCCTCGCGCGGGGTCGGCGCCCCGTCGCGCAACTCGAGGCCTTGCGGGCCCGCGTCGCGCGTCGGCGACGGAGTGGCGCCGAGGTCCTGCACGTTCGCGCACGCGACGAGCGGGAGCCCCCCGAGGGCTTTGACGAGCGCGAGGGTCACGCGGCGCCGCGCGGTCATCGCGTGCACCTCGCGCGCCCGCCGGCGCAGCGGCAGGAGATCGTGCCGACACACTCGCCCTCGAGACATCGACGCTCGATGACCAGGGAATCGACGCACGGATCGCCCTCGCGCACCGGCTGTTCGAGCGTGCGGATGGTGATGCCTTGCAGGCACCGCCACAGCAGGTTGCTCGTGCACATGCAGAAGGTGGTCGTCTTCTCGGGCGCGGTGACCGGCGTGTAGTCCGGCGGGGGCGGCGGCGCGCCGTGATAGGTGCACGGGGCGGTGTTGCGCGGCGGGCACGGATCGCCCTCGATCGGCCGCGTGAGCGGGCACGCGATGTCGCGGCCGAGCACCGAGTCGTTCCACCCGCCGCCGAGCCCCTCCGCGACCGCCGGCGCCGCGGCCGGCTCGGTGACCGGCTCGTCGGGCGCCCGACCGAGGTCCTGCACCGTGCTCGAGCACGCGGAGGCGAGCAGGGCCACCGACACGACGACGGACGCGACGACGGACGCGACGACCGACATGATGATCGTGTCGCGTACGCGTGACGGCGTTCTGCTCGTGTTCGGGGTGGTCACTTCGAGGTCGCCAGGGCCTGGTTCACGATCGATTGGTAGAAGCTGCTGGGGAAGCGTTTCCGGAAGCGGGCGGCGCGCGCCTCCGCATCGTCGCGCCGGCCCGCGCGCACGAGCGCTTGCACGGCCAGTGCCTCGCGCGCGTCGGCCTGCTGGCCGTTGGGGAACCGCTTCTCGTGGGCGGCCACCGAAGCGAGCGCCGCGGTGGTGTCGCCGCGGCCGAGCGCGGAGTGGATCTGCTGGATGGCCACGTCCTCGTCGGCGGTCGACGGCGGCTTCGCGCTCGCCGTTGGCGGCGCTGCCAACGCGGTTGACGGCGGGGCCGCGGGCGCGGAGACCACCACCGTCACCGGGACGGGCACCTCGATGCGGCGCTCGACGGTGACCGTCCGCTCCACGGGCGCCGGGCGGAGCGACCAGGTGACCGCCGCGCCGAGCGCGCCCCCGAGCAGGAACGTGGAGAGCGCCATCAGCAGCGGCTTGCTTGCGGCGGCGGCATGCGACGCGCTTCCCCCAGCGGCGGCGGCCCCTGCGCCGGCGCCGGCCGCCGCCCCGGCCGCGACGGCCGCCGAGACGCGCGCGAGCAGCCGCGCCTGGAGTTCGGCCTCGACCGGAGGACGCGCGCGCTCGGCGTCGAGCAGCCGGACGAGATCGCGATCGAGCCCGGGGTCGCTCATGGCATCTCCCTGTTGCGGCGCGCGCGGGCGTCGCTCTCGCTGCGGAGCCGCAGGCGCTTGACCTGCACGGCGAACTGCTCGCGCGCGAGGCGGAGGCGCGAGTACGCGGTGTTCAGCGGGATCGAGAGCGCCTCGGCGACCGCGGGGATGGGCGCGCCGTCGATCTCGTGCATCACGAACACCGCGCGTTTGTCGAGGTCGAGCGCGTCGAGCGCGTCGAGCACCAGGCGCCGCGAACGCTCGGCGTCGATGCGCTCTTCGACGCCGGGCGCGACGTCGATCGGCTCGAGTTCGTCATCGGTCTGGTCGCGGATCTGCTCGCGGCGGTGGCGGGCGAGCCGCCGGTAGTCCGAGGCGAAGCGGTAGGCGAACGCGAAGATCCAGGGCTTGAGCGGGCGCGCCGGATCGTAGTCGTCGAGCCGCTTGTGGATCGCGAGGAAGACCTCGTGCGCGACGTCCTCGAGGTCGCGCTCCTGCACGCCGAGCCGTCGCAGGCTATGGAAGACATAGGAGCACTCGGCCCGGAACAGCGTCTGGAAGTCGAGAGGCGCGCCGCGACGCACGATGGCGCCTCGGTCGTCGGCCTCGGGCGTGGACAGGTCCACACCGGGGGCTTGGGCGGACGCGGAGCGGTCCGTCATCGGAAATGACCGACCAGGGCGACCGCCCCGAGGAAGGTCAGCGGCGGCGTCGTCCACGCGTCGGCGCCCTGCACGCGCAGAGTCGTTCGCGTGAGGACGGCCAGCGCGTCGGCGTACGCCCGGAGCGCGAGCGGCCCGACGATCGTCGCCTCGATGCCCAGCCGGGCGCCGACCGCGCCCCAAGGCGAGCGATCGCTCCGCGCCTCGGACACGCCGGCGCCCGCGCCGCGCAGCGCGCCATAGGACACGATCGCACAGCCGAGGAGCAGCTCGTGGTGCAGGCACGGCACGAACGAGCCGGCGAGGATCGACGCGGACACCTCGCCGCCGGCCGGCCCGGGCCTCGAGGTCTCGGCGTCGACGCGCCCCTCGATCGAGAACGACAGCTTCGACGTGCGGAGACCGACCGCGGCGGTGAGCCCACCGGTCATCTGCGGTCCCTCGCCGAAGGCGACGAACCCGCCGAGCGCTGCGGTCGCGAACGTGGCCGGCAGCGGCGCGCTCGAGGCGACGGGCGCGATCGCCGGTGACGGCTCCGGGGGCGCGGTGACGGAGACCGACGGCGCGACCGACGCGACGCTCGACGACTCGGAGGCGTCGGGCGGGGAGGCAGAGGGCTTGCCCCCGGCGCCGCCCAGCGGATCGATCGCGATCGCGACCGCCAGCGCCGTCGAGCCGGCGAGCTCCGCGCACTCCGCGCCGCTGAGCGCGCGCGCGCCGGCGGGCTTGCCGGCGGCGTCGCGTAGCTCGAGCTTCGCGCGCAGCGCCCCGCCCTCGCGCACGAAGGTGACCACCACGGTCCGCTCGCCGTCGTCGCGGAACGGATCGTAGCCGAGGCGCGCGGCGACCAACGCGCGGAAGCCCGTCTCGTCGGGGCACGCGGCGGCGCCGGCCTTGCGCGCGTAGACGAGCTTCGCGCCCGGACGATCGGCGGCCCCACCCATGGAGGCGAGGGAGGCGACGGCGCCGGCGGCGACGAGCGCGACGGTGAAGGTGAGGCGAACGGGGGAGCGCACGAGGATCGGGACTGACGTCCGTCGTCGATCAAGATACGGGACGGAGGTGGTCGACGTCCCTCCCGATCAACCGCCCTTCGGCGCCGACGTGGTCGAGCTCACGAAGTGGCTGTGCACCGTCCCCTCGCCCATCGGCGAGGAGGCGCGCCTCTGCGACGACGTGCTCGCGCGATCGCGCAGCTGGCCGCTCGCCGGCGAGCCGTTCCGCCTGACCAACTCGATCGCGGTGCCGCTCTCGCGCGGGACGGGCGGTCCGCACATCGTGCTCGCCGGCCACCTCGACACCGTGCGCACCCAGCACGACGGTCCCACGCGCATCGAGGGCGATCGGCTGTACGGCGCGGGCTCCGCCGACATGAAGAGCGGGCTCGCGTTGATGATCGCCGCGGCCGAGGATCGCGCGCTCTCGCCGAAGGCCGATCTCACGCTCGTCTTCTACTCCCGCGAGGAGGGGCCGTTCGCCGAGAACGAGCTCGGCCCGCTGCTCGACGCGCGCCCGGAGCTCTCGCGCGCCGATCTGGCCATCTGCCTCGAGCCTTCGTACAGCAAGCTGCAGCTCGGGTGCGTGGGCTCCATCCACGCGAAGATCACCCGCCGCGGTCGCACCGCGCACTCCGCGCGGCCCTGGGAGGGCTCGAACGCCATCCACGAGACGTGGCCGCTCCTGCGCGATCTCGCCGAGCGCGCGCCGGTCGAGAGGACGATCGACGGCATGCGCTACCGCTCGGTGATGAGCGCGACGCTCGCCCACGGAGGGCGCGGTCGCAACGTCATCCCCGACGCGTTCGAGCTCAACGTGAACTTCCGCTTCCTGCCGGGCACCTCGCTCGACGACGCCGAGGCGGAGCTCCGGGCCTTCGTCGGCGACCGCGCCGACGTCGAGCTGGTCGATCGCTCACCGAGCGCGCCGCCGTACCGATCGCACCCGCTCGTCGAGAAGCTGGTCGCGGCGGGCGTGAAGGGCATCGAGCCGAAGCAGGCGTGGACCGACGTCGCGCGCTTCGCGCAGCTCGGGGTGCCCGCGGTCAACTGGGGCCCCGGCGATCAGGGCGAGGCGCACCAGCGCAACGAGAGCACCTCCGTCGCCGGGCTGCGCGAGGGCTGGACGATCCTCCGCGCGTTCCTCGCCGGTTTGTGACTGGATGACCGCCCTGACGGCGGGAAGCGACTCGCCGCTTCGGCTTCGTGGGTCGAAGGTCGAAGGTCAAAGGTCGAATCGAGAACCATCTCTCCGTCTCGTCCTTCGACCTACGACCTTCGACCGGGTCTGCAACGGCCGACCGAGCGTCTGGGGCAGCCATCGCAGCCACCCGATCACGGGCGGTCGCTGCCGGACGATTCGTCGTCGGGGCCGGTGACGAGTCGCCGGCGCAGGCCCGAGATCTTGCGCTTCTCGAGGCCGAGGCGCATCGGCGGAACGGCGCGCAGCAGCTCGATCAACTCGCGCGCGCCGATCCCGAGGGCGTTGGCCGCCGTACTGACCGAGCCGCCCGCCGCGCGCACCGCCCTCCAAGCGGTGGTCGAATCGAGCCCGACTCGGCGACGCGTCGTCATCGTGCGGGCATGTCCGTGCACGTGCCAAGCCACGGCGGAGCGCCCGCGTGCCGTGCAGCGCTGCGGCGTCATTGTGCATCCGGTGATCGACCGCCTCGCTCGCGCCGACGCATTGGTCTAGGGTGGACCGGCGATGGCGAGCCGGAAGAAGCCCCGCCCCGAGACCGACGACGCGCCGCCGCACGCCTCCAGCGAGGCGCTCGACCCGCGCGCGCTGGGTGAAGAAGAGCGGTTCGATCGCGCGCTGCGCCCCACGTCGCTCTCGGAGTACGTCGGGCAGCGCTCGCACATCGACAACCTGAGGGTGTTCGTCGAGGCCGCGCGGCAGCGCGGCGAGCCGATGGACCACGTGCTGCTCTGCGGGCCGCCCGGACTCGGCAAGACGACGCTCGCGCACATCCTCGCCAAGGAGATGGGCGTCCAACTGCACGCCACGAGCGGTCCGGCGATCGAGCACAAGGGCACGCTGGCCGCGCTGGTGACTCGGCTCGGGCCCAACGACGTGCTGTTCATCGACGAGATCCACCGCCTCAGCGCGGTCGTCGAGGAGAACCTCTATCCGGCGATGGAGGATTTCCGCATCGACGTGGTCACCGGCGAGGGCGCCTACGCGTCGAGCATCTCGCTGCCGCTGCGCCCTTTCACCGCCGTCGGCGCGACGACGCGGACGGGTCTGCTCACCGGGCCGTTGCTCTCGCGCTTCGGTCACGTGGTGCGCCTCGACTTCTACGCCGTCGACGAGCTCGCCGCGATCGTGCACCGCTCGGCGAAGATCCTCGGCGTGCCGGTCGACGAGGCCGGCGCCCGCGCCGTCGCCTCGCGCGCGCGCGGCACGCCGCGCATCGCCAACCGGCTGCTGCGCAACGTGCGCGACTTCGCGCAGGTGCTCGGCCGCGGTGTGGTCGACGAGGCGATCGCCGTGTCCACGTGCGAGCGCCTCGGCATCGATTCGCTGGGCCTCGATCCCATGGATCGGCGCCTGCTGCGCACGATCGTCGAGGTGTACGAGGGCGGTCCGGTCGGCGTCGAGGCCCTCGCCGCGACGCTCGCCGAGCCGCGCGACACCATCGAGGACGTCTACGAGCCCTACCTGTTGCAGAGCGGGCTGCTGTCGCGCACGCCGCGCGGGCGCACGGTCACCCGCAAGGGCTACGAGCACCTCGGCGTCGCGCCGCCCAAGCGCCCCAACGGCGGCGGCGAGCAGGGCACCCTGCCGCTCTGACGGCGGCCGACGCGCTCACGCGCCCGAGAGCGCCTTCTTGACGGTGCCCACGAGGCTCGCGACGTCGAACGGCTTCGAGATCGCGTGACGGACTCCGGACGAGCGCGCGTCCCAATCCATGAAGTCGGGATCGGCCGAGCACGCGACGAGCGGCGGCGGCTTCGGGCACACCTTCCACACCTCGGCCACGAACTCGTCCCCGCGCATCTCGGGCATCCAGAAGTCGAAGAGGATCACGTCGGGCCGCTCGTGCTTCAGGACGTCGACGCCATCCTTGCCGCTCGGCGCGGGCGTGACCCGATAGCCAGCTTGCTCGAGCGCGCGCTGCGCGACGCTCAGCATGTCGGGGTCGTCGTCGACGACGAGCACATGAGGCTGGGTGGCCATCTGGGGCTCCGGGGAACGGTTCGGGTTCAGCATCTCTTCTTTCGAGTCACGACCTCTGCGGGTTGCAGCGACGTCCCTCGAGCGACGAGACGTCGACGGAGCGCTCCGACCCGACATCAAGCAACGGTGGTGCCGTCGCTGTTTGCCCCCCGAGCGACCGCGGCCCGAGCCGGTGATCGCGGCGACGCGGCGCAGCGCACGCGCGCCCGCCGTTCACCTCGGGAACATCTTGCTCATTCCGAGCGCTTCGCGCCGGGCTCTCGGAGATTCTTCAGGATCAACGCGTCGCCCTTGACGTTCGCGCCGAGACCGACGGCCTTCGCTGCGGCGACCGCCGCGTGCGCAGCGTCGCCGTCGAGTCCGTGCACGGTGCAGGTCGCCTGCTCGGTGTCGAGCGTGCCAACGGCGCCCGGCGCGACCGCGGCGACGATGGCGTCGACGAGCGCAGCCACGTCGGACGCTCGACCGTGGACGAGGAACGGACGCGCCGTCGGATCGATGCGCGTGCGCGCGCCCGACCGCGCCGCGAACCACAGGAGCGCGCGCAGATCGACGTCGACCGTGCGGCTCGCGTCACGCGCGCCGAGCTGCGCGATCACGTCGGAGACGAGCCTCAGCTCGTGCTCGATCTCCTCGAGCACCGGGCGGAGCTCCTCGGGGATTGCAGCGGCGCCGATGAACTCCACGTTGGCATGCGCCGCGGCGAGCACGCCGCGCAGGTCGTGCCAGAGGGCGCGACGCGCTGTCGGGTCGGGAGGATCTTCCTTCACGCGCGCGCTCACACGAGCAGTCGCTCGACGGCTTCCTTCAGCTTCGGTGCGCTGCCTTTGATGACGGCGGCGGTCGCGCCGTAGCGACGTGCGAGGGCCGCCTCCTCCTCGAAGCTCGTGGCGACGAGGATCGGCAGCGAGCGCGTCGCGTCGTCGTTGCGAAGAGCGTTGAGCACGCCGGCGCCGTCGAGGCCGGGCATCTTCATGTCGAGCACCACGACCGCCGGCGGCCTCGCAGCGACGGCGATGAGGCCGCGATAGCCATCCGGGTACGTCTCGACCTGCCCGATCGTCGACAGCTGGCGACGCGCCGCCGCGAGCCACGCGGGGTCGTCATCGATGATGTAGATCAGCGGCGGTCCCGCCTTGAGCTCGGTCGGCACCTCGAAGCCGCCGGCCTTCAGGAACTCGACCAGCGAGTCGGCGTGCACGCGGAAACGCCCGCCGCCCGTGGTCGCCGCGCGCAGTCGTCCCTGACGGATCCAGTTGACGATCGTCTGGGTGCTGACGCCGCACGCACGGGCAGCCTCGCCGGTGCTGATCAACTCGGGCTTTTTCGGGTCAGGCGCCATGCGTAACCGTGCGCGGGCAGACTAACCCGACCCGCCCGAGCCGAGACTGGCGAAATGCACGGTACGCTGGATTTTTGTCTTTCATGGACTCTGGCGCCCGGTGCCATCGGAATTCGGTGCGCATAGTGTGCTCGTGCAGAGATTGGGTACGCGCTGTTCAAACCGGTCCCATGCTGGGAACTTGACCACCCTGTCACGATTTGTATTGCGCCCACCCACATCGCCCTTCATACCTTGCCGACCGCGGCGGTAAGCCTCACCGCGCGGCGGAGAAGCCCGATGCGCGCGATCGCCGTGTTCCCGCTCCTCGTCGTCCTCGGTTCCCTCGCCTCCCTCGCGTGCAGCGGCGCCGCGTCGACCGACGCGCAGCCCGCCGCCGACCCCGGCTCGGCCGAAGAGACCGCGCCGCGCCCCGAGGAAGACACCGCGCCGCCGTCCCCTCCCTCTCCCGAGGGCGAGAAAGACGCGGCGCCGCCTCCGCCGTTCTGCGACGCGGCCACCGGCGTGTACACCGCCACGCCGGCCGCGCACGACGTGCTCTTCCTGTTCGATCGCTCCGGCAGCATGCACGCGAAGATCGCGAGCGGCACCACGCGCTGGCAGGCCGCGCAGAAGGCGCTCTCGTCGCTGTTCGACGCGGTCTCGCCGACCACGCGCGCCGGCCTCGACATGTTCCCGCGCGGCGACAAGCCGATCACCTGCTGCTGGATCGATCCGGCGACGAACTACACCGACTGCAACTGCGCGAGCGGAGAGCTGCCGACGGGCGCCAAACGCTGCGCGTCGACGACCTACAACCCGGCGCTCGTGCCCGTCGCGCCCCTGAACGACGCGCAGAAGGCGACGATGCGCGCCACCATCGCCGGCAGCGACGCCGAGTTCTACTGGGGCACGCCGATGAAGGCCGCGCTGCAGGGCGCGATCCAGAAGCAGGCGATGCTCGATCTCGACGCCTCGCGCTCGGTCGTGCTGATCACCGACGGCGAGCCCACGTCGTGCAACGCCACCGACGACGACATCGACTCGGTGGTGAGCGTCGCCAAGGCCGGCACCGAGCTGGCCAAGCCGGTGTCGACCTACGTCGTCGGCGTGATCGACGGCAAGCTCGCCGGCAACGCGGCCAACCTCTCGAAGGTCGCCCTCGCCGGCGGCACCAAGCGCGCCGCCGGCTGCGAGGCCACGAGCTCGTGCTTCTACGCGGTCGACGCGAAGTCCTTCGAGGCCGACATCACCAAGGCCTTCAAGGACATCGAGATGAAGGCGTTCGCCTGCACCTTCGACGTTCCCAAGCTCGCCAGCGGCGCGCCCGACTTCGACAAGGTGAACGTCTCGCTGAAGAAGGCCGACGGCACGTCCGCGACCGTCGCCCGCGATCCCGCCCGCGCCGACGGCTGGGACTTCGTCGAGGGCAGCGCCAAGGTGAAGCTCTACGGCGCCGCCTGCACCGCCGTGAAGGCCGACACGTCCACGAAGGTCGAGATCGTGCTCGGCTGCAAGACGATCGAGAAGTGAGCCGCTGACGCGTTCCGGGGGCTCGCCCCCTCGGGCCGACGTCGCCGCGGGCGTGCGCGAGGGGGGGTATCCAAACGCGCACCGCGGCGGCGTCGACCCGAGGGGTTGCGTGCTGGCCAAGGCCAGCGCGCAACCCCGAGGCTCTCTTGAGGCTCTCGGGAGGCTCTCGAGAGCTGGCGCCGCGGACGCGTCGGCGAACGCGAACGCGAACGCGTCGGCGAACGCGGACGCGGACGCGTCGGCGAACGCGAACGCGAACGCGTCGGCGAACGCGAACGCGAACGCGTCGGCGAACGCGGACGCGAACGCGTCGGCGAACGCGATCGCGGAGGCGAACGCGGACGCCGGCGAACGCGGACGCATCGGGGAACGCGGAGCATCGGCGAACGCGAACGCGTCGGCGAACGCGGACGCGTCCGGCGAATGCGATCGCGGAGGCGACGCGAAACGCGAACGCGGACGAAGGCGGTAGCCGACGCGAAGGCGGCTGGCGACGCGAAGGCGAATGCACGCGGGCTACCGGGGATCAGGCGTGTCGTCGGACGCTCGTGGCTGGATCCCCCTGCTCCGCATGGCGGGACCCGGTCGGGGGTGTGCCTGGATAGCGCGACCGGCGGTCGGGCCGGTCCTCGATCGGAGGTGTCAGGGATCACCCCAATCCGTACCCCCGGCCACCTGACGCCGACGTCCGGAGAATCTCGTTGCAGACGACATCCGCCGGAATTATCCTCATCGAGACACATGACCCGCGCAAGCCAGCTCCAGCTCTTCGCGCCGCCGAAGCATCGGCGCGGTCGTCCGCCGAGCGGCCGGGCCGGCGTGTCGCACGCGAGGCGGCCGGCCGTGTCCGCGCGTCGACCGCACCACGTCACCGTCCGCGTTGGCCACGGCGTGTGGAACCTCCGCAGCCAGCGCTGCTTCTCGCACATCGCCGGCGCGATGCGCGCCGTCCGCCGGCGCGAAGGCTTCCGCGTCGTGCACTTCTCGGTGCAGGGCAACCACGTCCACCTCGTCACCGAGGCCGACGACCGCCGCGCGCTCACCAACGGCCTCCGGGCGCTGCTCATTCGCGTCGCGCTGCGCCTCAACCGCCTCATGGCGCGCCGCGGCCCGCTGTTCGCAGACCGCTACCACGAGCGGGTCCTCGCGAGCCCCACCCAGGTCCGCAACGTGCTGCGCTACGTCTTCGGCAACCACGCGCGCCACCTCGCGCAGGTCGGCAAGGTCGGCTTCGCGCCCGGCGCCGACCCTTTCTGCTCGGCCCACCCATCGCACGCCGTCGCCCGCGCCGGCCCGCTCACGAGCGATCCCGAGAGCTGGCTCCTGCGCGTCGGCTGGACGGTCGCCCACTAAGGCCGAGCCCGCAGCCCCCTACACACACACCGCCGCCTCCGGTCGCCGCGCTTGCTCGACGCGCGCTCCCCATCTAGAAGAACGTGACCACGCGGCCCCGGCCGCGTGTCCGGGGAGTCGCACAGTCCGGTAGTGCACGAGCTTTGGGTGCTCGTTGTCGCGGGTTCAAATCCCGCCTCCCCGACTATTGTTGGTGGGCGAAGCCCACAACCTGCTCGGCGGGCTTCTGCCATTCCTGTACTCCGTCCAGCAAGGACTGGACTCCGTACAGGAAAGGTCAATTCCCGCCTCCCCGACCGATTGGTGAGAACGGGCCTGGATTTCTCGGGGTTCCGTCGATCGAGCGAGTGACCGTTACCCGCTGGTTACCCGCAACTTGGCGACTGCGGCGGCGAGATCACCGGCGGACGCGTGCACGCAGCGTTGCGTCGTGGCGAGGTCCGAGTGGCCCGCGAGGAGCCGGACCGCCGCGACGCTCGCACCGCCGCGGAAGAGTCCCGAGCAGAACGCGCGACGGAGCGAGTGGAACGAGCGCGTGCGCAGCTCGTGGCGCTCCTGCATGCGCTTCAGCGCCGTGAGGACCGCTTGCCGGGTCGGCGTGTGCCCGCGCTCGTTGGGGACGACCCGCGCCCTCGGGAGCTTTGCGCGGACCGCCTCGACGAGGATGGACCTCAGCTCCGATGCGATCGGCACGACGCGCTCGTGACCCGACTTCGGGGTGAGCACCTCGTTCTCCGCGAACGCGCGGCGTACGCGCAGAAGGTCGGTTTGGAGATCGACGTCCTGCACTTCGAGCGCGCGCACCTCGCCGCACCGAAGGCCCGCGTACGTCGCGAGCGCCACCGCGATGCGCAGCCATCCGGTCGAGTGCGAGAGCATCGCCGTAATCTCGTCCGGTGTTGGCGCGTCCGGGAGCTTGGGGCGGGTCAGCACGACGTGGCCACGCAGACGCGCCCACGGGCCGAGCACCTGTTCGATCGTGTCGGGGGTCGACCTTCAACTCCTTGATGACGTCCACGGCATGCACGCCGCGATCGAATCGATCGAACACTCCGGCCGCGAGCTCGCCGTCGCAGCGGGGATCGACGCTCGCGGTTCCTGGATGACGACGGGCCGCAGTTCGCTCTCATCGAACAGCGAACGCCGCGCAGACCCTTGATCGCTCGGACGAAATCACCTTCGCGCCGGCGCGACGTCGACTTCGACACGCCGAGCACACGCACAGCCTCGGCCCGTCAGATGGCAACGCGCGTCATCAGCTCCGAGATGAACGCGGCCTCGCCTCCGGCGCATGCGACGGAAAGCTGCTTCGGCAATCCGAGGCCGATACGAACGTCGCCGAGACACCTGTCCACCAAGGCGTCGCACGTGAACACGTCGCAGTACGCGGCGCCGAGGAGCGCGTGCGCTTGGTCATAAAGCGACGACGCGAGCTCGCGCTCCTTCTTGCTGCCCTCTGCGCGGCGCTGTGCGACTTCGGCAAAGGCATACAACATCGCGTCGCCGACGCGGCGCATCGGCACCGCCGCCGGGTGCGCGTCGACGAAGTCGACGAACGTGTCCTGGACCTCGGCGCCGTGACCAGCGCGTCGGTAGTCATCACTCGACCCACGGAGGCGGCGATGCGCGGCAACGGCCGCCTCCCTCAGCGCGCGCCGCCACATCAACCCGCGCACCCTGGTCTTTTCCGACTCCGATAGATTCGCCGCCGCCCAATTGCGATCGTCTCGCAGCATTCGGGCGTTCTGCAAGGCGTCCGAGCGGTCGACATTCGGATCCCGGGTGAGACGGAGGGCGGTCACGATCGAAGCCATGTTCGCGAGCGGCACCGATGCGAGAGCTTGGCTCACGGTCATGGACGGCATCGTTGCGAGCAGGAAGGTGCGAAGACCGGAGCCGGCGACGGCTCACGCAGACCGACGGCGACGGCGAGCCAGTGGTCGTCCTCGATCGCCTGCGCCGCCTCGGTCGCATGCATCCAAACGACTTCGAGACCATCGAGCCACTTCGCGAGGCCGTGAGCCATCGCGACGTCCTCCCAGGCCGCGAGCTCCTGCGCGTGCAGGATCGACACGCACAAGTCCGCATCGGATGCCACGCGTTCAACGCACGGCGCCAGGGGACCGTATCCGCGAAGACGATCCGGCTTGCGGTCATTGATGAGCCCGGCCCGGAACGCGTCGGAGAGCGTGCTCTGGTCCAGGTAGACGCTCGGCTTCGTAGGCCTTCTGGGATGTGCCGCCATCGTCGGGCGGATCGTACGACACGAGCGCGGCTCGGGTCGGTGCGAACCGCAGGGGCCGGCGCTGCAGGTGCTCGCCGCGGTCGCAGTGAAGTGTCATCATCGCGCCGTGTCGCGCGAGGCCGCTCACATGCTCGCGGCCGTGGTGTGGGCCGGTCTCATCTGGTTCATCGCGAGTCGAGTCGCGCATCACCGCCGCGTTCGTCTGATCGATGACGCTCTCGATGCCGGTGACCCACGCCGGGCACGCGCCGTTGCTCGTTTCGCGCTCCGTCGCGCGCGCTGGTTCGATCGCCCGTGGCTCACATTGCTGTACGCGACCGCACTGTTTTGGGACGGCGAGTTCCCGAGGGCGCTATTGGTAACGCGCGCAGTCCTGAATGACCGCGAGTTCTCTGGGCTGCGTGGACTACTTCGCGCGCTCGAGATCAAGTGCGTGCTGCTCGCCGGTGACCACGGCGAAGCGCGCGAGCTGCTGAACACTCATCGCGCTCTGCTCGATTCGACCCAGTCGATGGGGCGCATCACGAGCGACGGCGCCGCGCTCGATGCACTTCTCCGCGTGGAAGAGGGCGACGCGGACGCAGCCGCTGCTCTCGCCGCGATTCCCGACGACGACAGCGATTTCGCGCGCATCGTGCACTGGTACCGCGCGAGAGTCGGCGACGACGCCCGAGCGGAGTTGGTCGCAGCCGCGGATGGTGGCGGCGACCTCTTCGTCGCGCGACGAGCGCGTGAACGGTACGCCGTCCTCTTCGGTGAGGCGCCGGCCCCGGGTGGCATAGCCCCGCGAGTTCGCCGCTCCACCGTCCTTGCCCACGTCCGAGAAGGCTTGCGGCTCGCTGCGCTTCGTCGATCCGCGTTCTCGACCGCGGTGTTCACGGTCGATCAGGCTCTCGCCCTCGCGTTGCTGAACGTCGCGATCGCCCTGCTCGTGCGATGCGTCGACTACTCGCCGCGCGCGTGGTTCCTCACCGTCGCCGCGTTCGCGGTCACGGCTCCGGTCTTGTTCTTCGCAGTGGTGTCGTACGTCGCGACGCGGCCGCTCGCCGGCGGACAGGTTCTACGCCGGCGAAAGCATCCGACGTTGCACGTCGCCGGCTCGTTCTACGCCGCGATGCCAGTGCTGCTCGTCGCGTACTTCATCGGGACGCGCGCGGCCGAGGGCAGGAAGGCGCACCTGGTCATCGCGGCGGTGCTGGCGGCGTGGTCGCTCGCGATGGTTGCGCGCCTACTCCGTCAGGTCGCTGGCCGGCCGGCGCTCATTCGCATCGCGGCGGGTTGCCTCGTCGTCGCGATCGGGTGGCTGGCCCCGATGCACGCCGTGGCCGACATGAAGCTGTGGTTCGGGGAGCCCGATCGGGCGGCAGCCTCCCCTCCCGACGTCGCCGGCTACTTCCTCGACCAGGGCGACCGTTTGCACGCGGCCGAAGAGGCGCTGCTGCCGGAGCGCGCCGGTGTAGACGACCTGTATTTCCTCGGCATCGCTGCTCACGGTGGCGAAGATGTCTTCTCGTCGGAGGTGCGGGCGGCGCGAGCGCTCTTCGATCGACGGTTCGATACCGCCGGCCGCTCGATCGCCCTCGCAAACGATCCCGGCGAGCGCTCGCTGCCCGCGGTCTCGACCGCCAGCATCCGGCACGCGCTGCGCGCGATCGCGTCGCGGATGAACCGCGAAGAGGACATCCTGTTCCTGTTCGTGACGAGCCACGGATCGGATGCCGGGCTGGCAATCCGTCCCAGCAATCGCATCGCCCATATGGAGACGCTCGCCCCGATGCAGCTTCGCGGGTTGCTCGACGGAGCCGGCATTCGCTGGCGCGTGCTCGTCGTCGCGGGCTGTCAGTCGGGCGTGTTCATCGACGCGCTGAAGACGGATTCGACACTCGTAATGACGGCCGCCGCAAGCGATCGGGCGTCGTATGGATGCGCGCCCGGTCGGCCGATGACGGAGTTCGGCCGCGCGGTCTTCGGTGAGCAGCTCGCAGAGCAGCAGTCGTTGGTGCGCGCGTTCACGAAGGCAATCAAGGTTCTGGGCGAGCGCGAGGCGTCGAACAAGCTGACACCATCGGCACCGATTCTCCATGTCGGGGCAGCGATCGCTGTGAAGCTCGAACGCCTCGAACACCGACTGTTTGCCGCAGCCGTGGTGCCGGCGGTGCAGCCGTGAGCATGAACGCTTTCATACATCTGGTCAGCGGCGAGTCGGCCGGTGGCGTGGTACGGGAGACCTTGCGAAAGCTGAAGCGTCGCGAGGAGCTCGTCGTGATTCGCGATGCGCTGAATGTCGGGCCGTTGGCCGACGTCGATGCCGGCGGCGCGGCGCGCATCGAGTGGTGGAATCGCGTCTACTCGAAGCAGCTGCCGCCACGCGAAACGCGGAAGCTCGACGAATCGGCGGCTTTTCATAGACTCGCCGCGACCGACACGAGCGTGGTCGTCTGGCACGGTCCGCATCCCTCCGAGCGTCTGGTCCTCCTTCGTGCGTGTTGGTACCTGCGCGATGCGCCGGAACGCACGTTCGAGGTCGAATCCCCGCCATTGCAGTCGCGGAACCTTCCGCCGTTCTACGGCTCCATCGCGATCGCCAGTCGAGATACTGCCGAGCGATTGTGGGAGCATCGACGTCACGTCGCCGATGTCGACGCGCGCGCCGCTGAATGGCAGCGCGTCCGAGCGACGCCGGGCGACTGGTTTCGCGTCCTCGAAGGTGAACGCCTGGTGGACGTGCCGGTCACGAGCCTGGACTCCGAGCTGGTGAACGCGTGCAGCGCGGAGTGGACGTCGCCGTCGCGCGTGATCGGAACGGTCCTCGTCGATCACCCTATCGGCGACCGCGTGCTCGCTTGGCGTGTCCGAGAGCTTCTTCGCGCCGGGCTCATCGAGGGCCGCGGCGAAGGGCCGCATTCCGGACTTCCGGCCGAGGTGCGCACGCCGTCCGAGCGACGGCCCTCCGACATCGGCAATCGTTCGACTAGTCCGGCTGGCCGCCGTTCGACCGCGGCGAAGATGCGCCGCAAGTCCTGAGGCGGTCATTACCCGCTGGTTACCCAACGCGCTGGTACTTGGCGGTACGTGATGCCCTGTCGTGTCACATCGATCGAGCGGAACACCCGAGAAATCCCGCTGTCGCGCCTGATCGGCCGCTCCGTTGTGAGGGCAGCAGCCCTCGCGCGGCGCGGCGACGCGGGTCGAATGCCTCAGGTCACCGTGGTGGTCGGCGTCAGCGGGCAGGTCGCCGCCCATCTGCGGGCCGATCCCGCGACGTCAGAAGCGCAGCGCCGCTCCACGCACGCTGTCGAGGCGGCGGAGTGCGCCCGCTCCCGGCTTCCACGGCGCTCCGCGAAGGCACCACTTGGCCGTGACCAGACGAAAGCCGACCAGCGGCACGGGCCCGGTGCGGTTGTTTGCGCCCACGAGCGGCCACGCAGAGGACATCGTGGGCTGCGAGTCCGGCAAGGACTCGCTGTAGCCGTGCGACAGGAGTGTCGCGCAGGATCGGCGCGCGGCGAAGATCCCTCACGGCATCACGCGCATCTCGCAGCCGAGATCCGCGAGCGCCGCGCACGCGAGCTTCAGCGCGTGGCGCTGCTCGTCGTTCAACGTGGCTGCATCGGTGTCGAGGATGCGCGGCAGCAGCACGGCGCGTACGCAGCGATGCGAGCGATTGCGGGCGGCGGCCATGGGATCGTCGACGAAGCGCTGCGGGCAGTTCGCGCGGTCGATCGCGAGCTGCTCCGGGCCGCTCGACGCGGAGGACGCGATCTCGGCAGCGGCCGGCGGCGCGCTGACCGGCGGCGCCGCCGCGTCGTCCGACGGCGCTTGTACGGGGGGCGTCGGGAGGGCGGCGACCGCGATCGTGACTCCGATCCCGAGGGCGCCGATCGCCAGCCTACCGACCGGCAGCCGGTCGAGGACCTGCGCGCGAACGGCGGCGACGTCGAGGTGACGGGCCAGCGCTTCGAACCGGCGCGTCGAGACCCGCTCCCCGACGGGAACGCCTCCCCGATGGCCGGGCAGCGGGAACAGCGCGCGCAGCTCGGCGACGCAATCGCGCACCGTCAGCCTCTCGTCGAGGCACCGCGCGCGCCACCCGTCGAAGCCGGGAGGCGGGGGCGCCCCCACGATCTCGGTCGCGACGCCCGCCAGCCCGACGATGTCGTCGCGCACGTGCCGGTAGTCCTCCGTGGCGGCGACGAAGCCGAAGACGCGCGCGAACGGCTCGCCGTCGTCCCAGGTCAGGAAGATCGCGTGCGTCGACAGGGCTCCGTGCGCGAGCCCCGAGTCGTGTGCGTCGACGAGCGCGTGCCCGAGCTGCCCGAGCACGACGGAGACCTCGTCGCGCTCGAGCGGCCGGCGGTCGAGGATCGCGCGCAGCGCTTCGCCGCGTGGCTCACCGACGCCGATGTGCTCGGACGACGCCATTCCCCGACTTTAGCGCGAGGCGCGGGCGGCTTCCTCCGGAAGCTACGCCTTCGGCTCGCGGAGCATCACGAGCAGCATCTTGGCGGGCGCCTCGGCGTCGAGCGCGTGGGAGACGTGCGCCGGCATGCGGACGATGTCGCCCGCGTTCGCCACGACGGGCTTGCCGCCGATCGTCAGCTTCATCGAGCCCTCGAGGATGAGCACCAGCGCGTCGAACGGCGCGGTGTGCTCGCTCAGCCCCTGCCCCGCGTCGAACGCGAAGATGGTGACGTTGCCGCCGCCGGTCTTGGCGAGCACGCGGCTCGCGATGCCCTTCTCGGTGGGCGTGATCAGCGACGCGAGCGCGAGCGCCTCGGCGCCGGAAAGGGTGGAGGAGTCGTTGGCCATCGGTGCTCCGTTCGGGGGATCCCTTCCGGTGGGACTGCGGATCGCGACCATAGTAAGTGTTCACTTACTTGGCAAGGTCCCCGACACGAGCTCGTCGACCGCGAAGCGATCCGGACGTATGCCTCGCTCCAACGCTGCCGTCGCGTTCGCGAGACGCCGAGGAGCGCCACCACGTGTCGCAGGCGGGCCCGAAGCACGATTGTGTCGCTCGCGCAGCGTGGAGCTGGTCGCAACGACAGTCGCCGCGTCGTATGAAAGATCGCGGTCCCATGGAGAAGCTGCGCTGGCTTTCGCGGTCCACCCCGGTCGCCGCGACGTGTCCCTGCTGCGGAAACGATCGCGACAACGCCGTAGTGCTGCAGGCGCTGCACTGGATGCCCGAGCGCGGGATGCTCGATCTCGCCCGCTGCCCGCGCTGTGCGAGCGCGTTCTTCCCCGACATCGCCGCGCACGTCGACTACCCGTCGTCGGGTCAGAGCCTCGACGACCCCGAGTTCGTGCTGCTCCTGCACCACCACCTCGAGCTGGTCTCCGGCCTCGACTGGAAGGTGCCGCTCCTCGAGCAGCTGCCGTTCGATCGCTTCGCCTCGGTGCTCGAGATCGGGTGCAACGTGGGCGTGGCGCTCGACTACTGCCGTGCGGCGTGGGGCGCCGACGTGGTGGGCCTCGAGCCCTCCGCCTACGGGCTCGGCGGCGCGAAGCTCCTCGGGCTGCCGATCTACCAGCGGCTCCTGAGCGACGCGCCCGAGCTCGGCGATCGGCGCTTCGACCTCGTGTACGCGACGAGCGTCCTCGAGCACGCGGCCGATCCGATCGCGTTGCTCGAGGCCATGCGCCAGCGGCTCACGCGCGATGGCGTGCTCTTGTTGACGACTCCACGAGCGGAGATCCTCACCCGCGAGACGAGGCCCGGCGATCTCTACGCGACGCTCTCTGCGGGGGCGCGCCGCTTCATCCCCTCGGGCTCGGCCCTGCTCGACATGGTGCAGCGCAGCGGGTTCTCGCACGTGCGGGCGTCTTCGAGCGGAGACAGCCACGTCGTGATCGCGAGCGACGCGCCGGTCGAGCGCCCGAAGCGCGCCAAGCCCGCCGAGCGCGTCGCGCGCTACTACCGGGCGCGCACGCGCGATCGGTTCGCCGATCCGCGCGTCGAGCTCGGGTTCCACATCGACGCGTACGCCTGGTCGGTGAAGATCGGGCGTGAGATCGACGCGGCGGAGCTGGTGCGCCGCATCGACGTCCTGCTGCGCGGCCGCTTCGGCCTGACGCTGGCGCGCCCGCTCGAAGTGCCGCCGCTGCTGTCGGCCTGCAGCACCTTCTTCGATTTCGGCCGCGTGGTGCCGTACGGGCTGCCCAACTACCTGCGCGCGCAGGCGCGCGTGCTTCGGCCGATCGCGCCCGTCGCCGCGGCGACGTTCGAGGCCCTGGCCGCGGTGGTGTGCGCCCACGGGCTCCGCGTCGATTTCCAGAGCCTGTCCGGGTACCGCGAGGTGCTCGACGAGGCCCTCGCGGCGGTGCGCGCCGCGCCGGCGCTGTCGAAGACGGGCGCCGCGCTGCGCGAGGCGGCCGAGGCGGCGATCGCCTTGGTCCCCGAGCTCTCCGCTTCGCGACTGGCGGCTCGGCCGTCCCGCGAACGCGCGCCGATCTCCCTCCGCCCGTTCTGACCGCGCCGTGCGGTCCGTGCCGATTCCTGCTAACGAGCGCGGATGAACGATCTCGAGGCGCAGCTCGGCAAGGAGCTCGCCACCGCGTTTGCATCGAAGGGGTACGAATCGCTGACCGCCGTGCAGGCGGCGGTGCTCGCCCCCGCGGTGCAGGGTCGCGACCTACGCATCAGCTCCCAGACGGGCTCGGGCAAGACCGTCGCGCTCGGCCTCGCGATCCGTGACGCGATCGTGACCGGTGACGGCATCCGCGCCCTGGTGATCGAGCCCACCCGCGAGCTCGCCAAGCAGGTCGAGGAGGAGCTGACCTGGCTCTTCGCCCCGTCGGGGCTCGGCGTCGCCTCGGTGACCGGCGGCGCCTCGTACCGCGACGAGCGGCGCGCGCTCCAGCAGAACCCGCGCGTGCTGGTCGGCACGCCGGGCCGTCTGCTCGATCACCTCGAGCGGGGCAGCGTGATCCTCGGCGCGACGCACGCGGTGGTGCTCGACGAGGCCGATCGGCTCCTCGACATGGGCTTCCGCGAGGATCTCGAGCGGATCCTCGGCTTCACCCCGAAGGAGCGGAGCACCCACCTCGTATCGGCGACCTTCCCGCGCGAGGTGAAGACGCTCGCCGACTCCGTGCAGCGCGAGCCGGTGCACGTCGAGGGCACGGCGCTCGGCGCGGCGAACACCGACATCGAGCACATCATCCACCTCGTCGATCCGCGCGATCGCCTCTCCGCGCTGAACAACCTCCTCTTGTCGGAGCCCGACGGTCAGACGCTGGTCTTCGCGCGCACGCGGGCCGACGTCGCCGAGATCGCCGACGCGCTCCTCGACGTCGGGTTCGCGGTGCGTCCCCTCTCCGGCGAGATGCAGCAGCGCGAGCGCGAACGTGCGCTCGCGGCGTTCAAGCGCGGCGAGCTGCACGCGCTGATCGCGACCGACGTCGCCGCGCGCGGCATCGACGTGCAGGACGTCGCGCGCGTGATCCAGATGGAGCCGCCGACCGACGCCGACACCTATACGCACCGCAGCGGCCGCACCGGTCGCGCGGGTCGCAAGGGCGAGAGCATCCTGTTGGTCGCGCCGCCGACGCTCGCGCGCACGCGCTTCCTCCTCAAGCGCGCCAACGTGACGCCGCGCTTCGCGCCGATCCCGACGGCCGACGAGATCCGCAAGGCCGCCGCCGATCGCGTGCACGAGGCGCTCACCGCGCCGCCGCCGGAGGGCTTCGCAGGGTTCGACGAGAGCACGTGGGCGCTCGCGAAGCGGCTCGCCTCGGGCGACGAGGTAGCGCGCACCGTCGCTCGCCTGCTCGCACGCACGCGGTGGGCCGGCCCTGCCGAGCCACGCGACGTGCGCGCGATCCCGCCGCCGGAAGAGACGCCGAAGCGCACGGTGCACCCGGCGCGCCGCGATCGCACCGACCGCGCGTGGGCCCCGTTCCGCATCACGACGGGCCGGGAGCACGGCGCGACGCCGCAGCGTCTGCTCGCGATGGTGTGTCGACGCGGCGGCATCGAGAGCGTCGACGTCGGCGGCATCCGCATCGGACCGCGCGCGTCGACGGTCGAGATCGCCGCCGAGATCGCCGACGATTTCGAGGCCGCGGCGTCGCAGGTCGACGCCCGGGACGGGCGCGTCACCATCCGCCGCGAACGCGCGCCGCACGCGCGAGAGTACGCGGCGCCGCACGCGCGCGAGCACGCCCCGCCGCACGCGCGGGAGCACGCCCCGCCGCACGCGCGAGGCGAGCGCGTCGAGCACGTCGAACGCCCGCGACCGGAGCACGCCGCACGCGCGGAGCACCACGAACGCCCGCGACCGCGACCGGAGCGTGTCGAACGGCCGCGCTCGCGACCCGGGCCTCCGCAGGTCGAACGGCCGCGCTCGCGGCCGGAGCCCCCGCCTGCGGAACGGCCGCGCTCGCACGAGCCCACGTCGCGCGAGTCGACGACGAAGCCGCGCGGCAAGCCGACCCATCCGAAGTCCGCGCACGCGAAGCCGGCGAACGCGAAGCCGACCCACGCGAAGCCGACGCACGCGAAGCCGGCGCACGGAAAGCACGACAAGTCCGAACCGCCGCGCTACGGCGACTCACGGCCGCGCCGACGCCCAGGTTGAGGTCGTGCCGTCGTGCCCGCGTACGATTCTGTGTGGGACGTGCCCGTGGCGATCGCACGCGACCGCGTGAAACCCGCGCGAAACCCGATGTCGCGGCGAATGGCACGTCGCGCGCAACGACGCAGCCCGATGCGATTCGTCAGCGCCCACGACCTGAAGACGGGCGCGGCGTTCGTGCTTCCGGACCACGCGCGCTGCGTGCAGGCGAAGCCGGCGCTGTACCGCCACGAGGTCGATCAGGCCATCGACCACGCGCACGTCGACCCGCTCGAGATCCGCCCGATCGGCACGTGCCCGGCCGGGTCGATCGTCTACGCCGAGTGGCGCCCGTCGCAGTGGATCAAGCTGCGGGTGATCCCGTCGTCTCGGTCGTGACCGCGGCCGGCCCTGCGGCCCCCGGCAGAATCGGCAGAAGGAGGACGACCGCGAGGGGCGGGACCGTGAGCACGACCGAGAGCGGCCGGCCGTGCGCGGGGATCGGCGACGCCTCGACGCCGCCGAGGTTCCCCTGCCCGCCGCCGCCGAACACCGGCGCGTCGGTGTTGAGGATCTCGCGGTAGGCGCCGGGCTGGTCGACGCCGACGCGGTAGTTGTGACGGACGACCGGCGTCGCGTTCATCACGACGATGACCCGGCGGCCTTGCCGATCGCGGCGCTCGAACGAGAGCACGCTCTGCTCGGCGTCGCTCTCGTCGATCCACTCGAAGCCCGCCGGATCGTGATCGAGCTCGTGCAGCGCGGGGATCGTCTTGTAGAGGTGGTTGAGCGTGCCGACCAGGTGCATCACGCCGGCGTGGCGCGGATCGCCTTCGAGGTGCCAGTCGAGCGAGCCGTCGTGGTTCCACTCGCGGCGCTGGGCGAGCTCGCCGCCCATGAACAGGAGCTTCTTGCCCGGGGTCACCCACTGGTAGGCGTAGAGCAGGCGCAGGTTGGCGAACTTGCGCCAGTCGTCGCCGGGCATCTTCTCGAGCAGCGAGCCCTTGCCGTGCACGACCTCGTCGTGCGACAGCGGGAGCACGAAGCTCTCGGCGTACGCGTACATGCGCCGGAAGGTGAGCTTGCCGTGGTGGTACTTGCGGTGGATCGGATCCTCGCGGAAGTACGCGAGCGTGTCGTGCATCCACCCGAGGTCCCATTTGTACCCGAAGCCGAGGCCGCCGAGGTACGTCGGGCGCGACACCATCGGCCACGCGGTCGACTCCTCGGCGAACGTCTGCATACCGGGGTGCTCGGCGTGGACCTGCTCGTTGACCTGCCGGAGCAGCGTGATCGCCTCGAGGTTCTCCCTGCCGCCGAAGCGGTTGGGGACCCATTGCCCGTGCTCGCGCCCGTAATCGAGGTAGAGCATCGAGGCCACGCCGTCGACGCGTAGACCGTCGGCGTGGTAGCGCCGGAGCCACGACAGCGCGCTCGACGACAGGAACGAGCGGACCTCGTTGCGGCCGTAGTTGAAGATCGCGCTGGTCCAGTGCGGGTGGAAGCCCTGTCGGGGATCGGCGTGCTCGTAGAGCGCGGTGCCGTCGAAGTGGGCGAGCGCGTGGGGGTCTTTGGGGAAGTGCGCCGGGACCCAGTCGAGGATGACCCCGATGCCGCGCCGATGGAGCGTGTCGACGAGGAACGCGAAGTCCTCGGGCGCGCCGAGCCGCGCCGTGGGCGCGAAGTACCCCGTCACCTGGTAGCCCCACGATCCGCCGAACGGGTGCTCCATCACCGGCAGCAGCTCGACGTGCGTGAACCCGAGCTTCTCGACGTGGTCGGCGAGCAGCGGCGCGAGCTCGCGGTAGGTGAGCGGGCGGTCGTCCTCCTCGGGGACGCGCCGCCACGACGCGAGGTGCACCTCGTAGATGGACACCGGCGCGTCGAGCGCGGACGCGAGGTCGTGACGCGCCATCCAGTAGGCGTCGCGCCAGTCGTACATCAGCTCCCAGACGACGGACGCGGTTCGCGGCGGCGGCTCGTAGCGCAGCGCCATCGGATCGGCCTTGTCCCAGGCGCGGCCGTCGCGCTCGAGGCGGTACTTGTAGGCCTGCCCGCGCACCACGCCCGGCACGAAGCCCTCCCAGATCCCCGAGCTGCCGCGCCGGCGCAGCGGCTCCGGCTTCCAGTCGTTGAAGTCGCCGATGACCGAGACGCTGTGCGCGTTCGGCGCCCAGACGCCGAACCAGGCGCCGCGCGCTCCGCGGAAGGTCCCGAGGCGTGCCCCGAGCACCTCGTCGAGGCGGCCGTGCGTGCCCTCGTTGAACAGGTGGAGATCGACCTCCCCGATAGGCGGCGTACCGTCACCGGCGGTACGCGACTGCGACGGCAGGCGGGGCGGACGCATGTCGCTCTTGGCCATGGTCACCTCGCTTCGAGCAGCGACAACAGCCCTTCGATCGGGATCGACACCCACGTCGGTCGGTGATCGAGCTCGTAGCCGACCTCGTACACGGCCTTCTCGATGAGGAAGAGATCGAGCAGCGCACGCGAATCGCGATCGTCGGCCGGCGCGGCGGGCGAGCCGGCGACGCCCTCGCGCCACGCGGCGACGAAGGCGTCGGACACCGCGCGCCGCCAGGCGTCGATCCACGGCCGCGCGCGCTCCGGCTCGCGCGCGGCGCGCAGCGCGGTGACCGCCGCGTAGTCGAACGAGCGGAGCATGCCGGCGACGTCGCGGACGGCGAGCCCCTTGCGCCGGCGCTCCTCGAGAGAGCGCGCGGGCTCCCCCTCGAAATCGATGATCACGAGGTCGTCCTCCGGCGTGACCAGCACCTGACCGAGGTGGTAGTCGCCGTGCACGCGCGTGCGGAACGCCGCAATCGGCAGCCGCCCCGCCTCGACGAGGCGCGCGTCGAGATCGCCGGCGTGCGCGAGGAGACGCGCCGCGGCGGCGTGCGACTCGTCGGGGAGCTTGGTCTTCCGCAGCGCAGAGACCATGTGCTCGAGGCTCGCGCGCGCGACCGCGATCATCGCCGACAGATCGGCGGGCGACGCGGGCTCGGGCGTGAACGCCGGGTCCTCGCTCGGCGAGGAGAGCGCGCGGTGCAGCGCCGCGGTGCGGGCGCCGAGCTTGCGCGCGCGCGCGATCTCGCCGGCGAGGGCCGCGTCGCTCGGGGCGCCGCGCGCCTGCTCGAGGAGCGACGAGAGGGCAAAGAGCGTGGCCTGCCAGGCGTCGCCGCGGCTCTCGACGAAGGTCTGCGCCATCGCCACCGCGGCCTGCCCGCCGCGGTCGTCCACCAGATCGACCTCGCCCGCGAGCTTCGGCGTGGGGACCTGCTCGTGACGCGCCCCCTCTCGCGCGAGGAACCGGAGGATCTCCACCTCCGGGTTCGGCCCGGCGACGGTGCTCCGGTAGATCTTCATGATCACCCGCTGCCCGAAGCGCACCGCGGTGTTGGTCTGCTCGGCGCGCCCGACCTCCGCCTTCGGGAGACCTCCGAGATCGACGACGCCGGGCCTTCCGCGAAGCGCCGCGTGCGTGCCGCGGAGCTCGCGGCTCTCGCGCATGGCGTCGATCATCGCCTCGGCGAAGGCGGCGGGCGCCTCGTGCACGAGCGAGTCGTGATCGTCGAGGATGACGGCCTGGGCGTCGTCGCGGCGCACCCGCTCGGCCTCGGCGCCGGTCGCCTCCGCGAGCGGCACGATGTAGACCTCCTGCCCCCCGTCGGCGAAGACGATGCGCACGAACGCCGCGGAGAGCGGGCCGACCGGCACGACCTCGATGACGTCCGCGCCGACGCGCGTGCGCGTGCGGCTCTTGAACCAGCGGCGCGCGGCGATCCACTCCGAGAGCATGTCGCCGAGGCGCGCGCGATCGCGACCGAAGAGATCCCACCCGGCGTGCTTGGGCGCGTTCATGTGTAGTACTCGAACCCCGTCTCGTTGCGGACGAACTTGCGGACGCGGAACACCTGCGCGGGCATGACGCGCGGGTCGAGGTGAACGTACGCGCGGCGGCCGTGCCACTGCCACCGGCCGTCGCCGAGCAGGTCGTGCACCTGGAAGGTCTCGTCGTCGGCCACGCCGAGCGCGGCGAGGTCGAGATCGAGCCAGCAGCCGTGCGGGTGGTGGCCGTCGAGGAGCACGACGGTGAGCACGATGCTCTCGCCGTCGTCGCTCCGCTTGCTGAAGGCGACCACGAAGTCGTCGTCGGTGCGGTGCACGGCGACGTTGCGGTTCGCCTGCAGCGCGGGGTTCTCGCGGCGGATTCGGTTCAGGCGCGCGATCACGTGTCGGAGCGAGTCGCTCCGGTCGAGATCCCAGCGCTTGAGCTCGAACTTCTCGTTGTCGAGGTACTCCTCGGAGCCGGGGCGCGGCACGTGCTCCATCAGCTCGAACGCCGGGCCGTAGATGCCCCAGTTGCTCGACATCGTGGCGGCGAGCACCGCGCGGCGGAGGAACGCCGGTCGACCGCCGTGCTGCAGCTCCTCGGGGAGGATGTCCGGCGTGTTCGGCCAGAAGTTCGGACGCATCACCTCGGCGGCGTCGCCGCCGGTCACCTGCCCCAGGTAGGTCTCGAGCTCGGTCTTGGTCGTACGCCAGGTGAAGTACGTGTACGACTGCGAGAAGCCGCGCTTGGCGAGGCCGAGCATCACCTTGGGCCGCGTGAACGCCTCGGCGAGGAACACCGCGCGCGGCTCGATGCGTTTGACCTCGGCGAGACACCACTCCCAGAAGGACAGCGGCTTGGTGTGCGGGTTGTCGACACGAAAGACGTGCACGCCGCGCCGAACCCAGAACAGGAACACGTCGCGGAGCGCGTCCCACAGCGGCAGCCACGCGTCGCCGTCGAACGCGAAGGGGTAGACGTCCTGGTACTTCTTCGGCGGGTTCTCCGCGTACTGGATGGAGCCGTCGGCGCGCTCATGGAACCACTCGGGGTGCTCCTTGACCCACGGGTGATCGGGCGACGCCTGGAAGGCGATGTCGATCGCGACCTCGATGCCCGCCTCGTTCGCGGCGCGCACGAAGCGCTCGAAGTCGGCGACGGTCCCGAGCGAGGGGTGCACCGCGGTGTGACCGCCCTCGGCGGCGCCGATCGCCCACGGCGAGCCTGGATCGCCCGGACCGGCGACGAGCGTGTTGTTGCGGCCCTTGCGGTACTGGACGCCGATCGGATGGATCGGCGGCAGGTAGATGACGTCGAACCCGAGCTCGACGACGTAGGGGATCATCCGCTCGGCGTCGGCGAAGGTGCCGTGAGCGTCGCGCCCGCACGACCGCGGGAAGAACTCGTACCAGGAGGAGAAGCGCGCCTCCGGGGGGTCGACGACGACGCTCAGCTCGCGCGCATGGCGGGGGCTCAGCGATCGATCGGGGTGACGGGCGATCGCCGCGGCGATCGGCTCGTCGAGCACGCGCGCAGCGCGCTCCTGCATCGTGCCGAGCTCCCCCTCGAGCTCGCGGGCGAGCGCGGCGAGCAGGTGTTGGTCCTCGCCCGCGGCGCGCGCAGCGGCGGCGGCGACGAGGCGGCCGCCGTCGAGCAGCTCGACGCGCACGTCCTGCCCGGCGGCGACCTTCTTCATCAGGCCGTGGCGGAAGGTGGCGAAGGCGTCGACCCACGCCTCGACCGTGTAGCGGTAGCGCCCGCAGCGCGGCACCGCGAAGCTCGCGGCGAACACGTCGTTGCCGCGCGCCACCATCGGCACCTCCACGAAGGGCGCGCCCTCCTCGGCGTACAGGAGGCGCACTGCGAGCACGTCGTGACCATCGACGAAGACGTCTGCCTCGATGTCGACCCGGTCGCCGACGACGCGCTTGATGGGAAACCGACCGCCGTCGATCTCCGGGCGCACGTGCTCGATGAGCACCCGCCGGCGACCGTCCGTTCCAGCTCCGCTCGTCTGCATCCGCGCGGTGGCTTGGACGCCGGCCGGCGCGGCCGATCGCGGGACGGACTGGAGCCCCATCGGCGGCCACGCCGCCTCGCCGGCTCCGCGGACCCGGTCGACGGCCGGAGGTCGAAGTTCGAGGTAGATCTCGAGGAATCCCGGCCGGTTTCGACCTTCGACCCTCGACCTTCGACCCAGCCGGCGCGAGCAGGAACGGGCCGGCCGCGGCGACGACGCGGGCCGGTGAACGAAACGCCGGCGTCCGGGCACGGACGGGAGCGATGGCTGCCCACTCCGGTTGCGCTACGGGG
The DNA here is from genome assembly GCA_016182965.1 of Deltaproteobacteria bacterium. Lineage (GTDB taxonomy): Bacteria > Myxococcota_A > Polyangia > Polyangiales > JADJMO01 > JALHOE01. Next base: position 65,251 of record JACPFM010000084.1, read on the forward strand.
GTCCCGCGCCTCATGGACTCCAGGGAGGACCTCGTCGACCGTCTGCGCCGTGGCGAGACCGAGGCGCTTGGCGAGGCGTACGATCTCCACGCTCCGGCGGTGCTGTCGTTCGCGCGCCGGCTGGTCGGCGAGGATGCCGCGGCGCACGATCTGCTGCAGGAGGTCTTCCTGACCCTGCCCTCGGCGATCGGCTCCTTCCGCGGGGCGTCCACGCTGCGCACCTTCCTCGTGTCGATCGCGGTCAACCACGCGCGCCACCACGTGCGAGGGGCCGCGCGGCGCCGGGCGGCGATGAGCCGCTACGGGCACGAGGACGTCGATCCGCCGAGCACCCCCGAGCACCACGCCGAGCGCGCCGATCTAGCCCGTCGGCTGACCGCCGCGCTCGACGAGCTGCCGCTCGATCAGCGGGTCGCGTTCGTGCTCTGCGAGGTCGAGGAGCGCACCGCGGGCGAGGTGGCCGCCATCGTCGGCGCGCCCGAGGCGACGGTGCGCACGCGGGTGTTCCACGCGCGCAAGAAGCTGCGCGAGAAGCTGGGAGGTGCGCGATGAGCGACGACGGGCTCGACCGCGCCACCGCGGCGCTGCGCGAGGAGACGGCGGACGCCGATCGTGAGGCGCTGCAGGCGACCCGCACGCGCATGCTGGCGGCGCACCGCGAGAGCAAGCGGCGCCGCACGCGGCTCCTGACGTGGACCCTTCCGCTGGCCGCGGCCTTCGTCATCGGCACCGCGTGGGCCGCGACCACTGGGCGGCTCGTGGCGATCTTCCCGACGTCGAAGACGGCGCCGCCACCGCCGACCGCGCCGAGCGCGGCGCCGCGCAATCCCGTCGGTGGGCCCGCGGCGCCGCTCCCGAGCGTCGCGCCGACCGTCGTGGTGACCGCTCCGAGCGCGTCCGCGCCCGTCGTCGAGAGCGCGCCGCCGCCGGTCGCTGCGACATCGACCGTCGCGTCTCCGCCGGTCGCTGCCGCGCCGTCGGTGGTCGCGTCCGCCCCGCCGTCAGCGTCGATCGATCGCGTCGCCCTCGACCTGGCGCGCTACCAGAAGGCGCACACGCTCCACTTCGTCGACAAGAAGTACGGCGCCGCGCTCGCCGCGTGGGACGCGTACCTCGCGGCGTCCTCCGGCGGCGGGTTCGTCGCCGAGGCGCGCTACAACCGCGCCATCTGCCTGCTCAAGCTCGGCAGGCGCGACGAGGGCATGGCGGCGCTGCAGCCGTTCGCCGACGGCGCCGTCGAAGGCGGCTACCGCAAGGCCGAGGCGCGCAAGCTGCTGGACGCGCTCGAGGCCGACGCGTCTTCTTGGTGACTCTTCTTGGTCTTCTTCTTGGTGAGCACTTCTTGGTGGGCTCTGTGAACGAATCCGATCCGCACGGGCACCACGGGGCATGAAAGCCTCGCTTCTCCCTCGCGCACTCGCGCTCTGCGTGGCGCTCGTCCCGGTCAGCGCTTCCTTCTTGGTGACCCGCGCGCACGCCGAGAGCCCGGCCGACGCGCGCCTCGTGCTCCGCGTCGAGGGCGCGATCGCCGGCGTGACCGCCGAGCAGATCCGCGCCGCGATCTCCGCCGAGCTCGGCGTGCGCGTCGATCTCGAAGGCCCGGGGGTCGCCGGGCGCGGCCTCATCGTCGTGAAGCTCGCGGGCGGCAATGCGATCGTCGCCTTCCGCGCCGAGGGCGGCGACGAGGTCACCCGGACGATCCCGCTGCCGAAGGCCTCGGGGCAGGTGAGCGTGGCGATCGCGCTACTGGTCGGCAACCTCGCGCGCAACGAGGCGGGGGAGCTCCTGGCGGAGCTGCAGATCAGCATCGGCACCGCGGTCGGCACCGCGCCCGCGTCTGCGTCCGCGCCCGCGCCTGCGCCCGCGCCCGCGCCCGCGCCCGCGCCTGCGCCC